>NZ_CP063832.1:3532500-4132500 GCF_023277925.1 Pseudomonas entomophila | reverse complement strand
CCTGATCCTGCTGTCGGTGTCGCTGGTGACCTTCCTGGTCTGGTACTTCAGCCGCCAAGCTGAGGAACGTCGCCGCCGGGCGATCCAGCAGGCTATCGAAGAAGGTGCCGCGGCGAACGTGCAGACCACCCAGGTCCGCCGTCCAGCCCAGGCCACCGCGCAGGTCTGATCCACCGACGCGATTACTGTAGGAGCCGGCACAGCCGGTGCCTGGTTCGCCAGCAAGGCTGGCTCCTACGGTTCGCGTTCGTTCAGCCTTGATCCGGCCAGTTCCAGGCCGGCTCATCCAGCATGCCCTGCCCGACGATACCGGTCTGCCCCAAGGTTTTCTCCAGGTGGATCGAATTGCAGTCGTCATCCTCCTCCAGCGCCGCCACCAGCCGGGGCGCGTGCGACACCACCCATACCTGACACTCCCGCGCCGCGCGGCGGATCAGGCGCGCCAGTGCCGGCAACAAGTCCGGATGCAGGCTGGTCTCCGGCTCGTTGAGCACCATCATGCTCGGCGGGCGCGGTGTGAGCAGGGCAGCCACCAGCAACAGGTAGCGCAAGGTTCCGTCGGACAGCTCGGCAGCGCTCAGCGGCCGCAGCAGCCCGGCCTGGTGGAAACGCAGGCCGAACAGGCCGCCGGGCTGGGCGTCGACCGCGAGCCGGGCGCCGGGAAAGGCATCGCCCACTGCGTCCTGCAGCGCCTGCAGGTCGCCGATCTCGTCGATGGTCTGCAGGGCGGCCGCGAGGTCACGGCCGTCGTGATGCAGCACCGGCGTGCGCGTTCCCAGCCGTGATTGCCGGGCAGGGGCCTCGGCATCGGTACGAAAATGGTCGTAGAAGCGCCAGCTGCGGATCTGCTCGCGCAGATGCGGCACCTCGGGGGAGCCCTGGAGGCTGCCGACCTGGTCGAACAGGCTGTCGAACTCGGTCATGTGCTGGTGCAGCACCTGCCATTGGCGCCCGTCACGGGCCTTGACCATGCCTGCGTTGCGCTGCACCAGCTGACTGGCCGGGCGGCATAGGGGCCCGGCCCAGATGGTCTCCTGTTTGATCTGCGGGTCCAGGGCGAACTTCGACCGACTGGGTTCGGGCAGGCCGAGGCTGATCGCGTAGCCGAAATCCGCTCCGGCGAAGCCCATCTTCAGGCGCCTGGCTTGCTGGCGTGGCCCGCCTTCCACCGGCACCTCGCCGTTGAGCATGCGCCGGCTGAGCTTCTCGGGGCCGGCCCAGAAGGTCGACTCCAGCCCGCCCTCGGCAGCCAGCGCGTTGACCACGCCGCCGCGGGCGGTCTCGGCCAGCAGGCGCAAGGCCTTGTACAGGTTGGACTTGCCGCTGCCGTTGGCACCGGTGATCACGTTGAGCCGCCCGAGCGGCATCACCAGCTGGTTGATCGAGCGGTAGTTGGCAATGGCCAGGGTGGTCAGCATCGGCGGTGTCCTTGAGCGTCAGGCTGGCAGTATCGCCGATCGCGCTTAGCTTTGTTGGGCCGACATCGGTGCCGTTTGTCCTTCCCTGATCTACGCTTCAAACGCATCCCTCTCACCCTTTGTCGAAGCAAGGAGCCTGCATGACGGTAATACGTCCGCCGATGGTCGTTTGCCTGGGGCTGCTGTTCATGCTTACGGGCTGTGGCAAGGAGCAAACCGGTCCGGTGTTGCCCAGGGTGGTGGTGCAACAGGTGCAGCCCACCGATTTTGCCGCCAAGGTCACCTTGACCGGCGATGTGCAGGCACGGGTGCAGACCGACCTGTCGTTCCGCGTGGGCGGCAAGATCATCGCGCGCAGCGTCGATGTCGGCGACCACGTCAAGGCCAACCAGGTGCTGGCGCGCCTGGACCCGAAGGACCTTCAGAACTCGGTCGATTCCGCCAAGGCCGAAGTGTTCGCCGAGCAGGCCAGGGTCACCCAGACCAGCGCCGCGTTCGTGCGCCAGCAGAAGCTCCTGCCCAAGGGCTACACCAGCCAGAGCGAATACGACTCTGCCGAAGCGGCTCTGCGCAGCAGCCAGAGCGCGCTCAAGGCCGCCCAGGCGCAACTGGCCAACGCCAACGAGCAGTTGAGCTACACAGCGCTGGTATCCGAGGCCGACGGGGTGATCACCGCGCGCCAGGCCGAGGTCGGCCAGGTGGTGCAGGCGACCATGCCGATCTTCGGCCTGGCCGTCGATGGCGACCGCGACGCGGTGTTCAATGTCTACGAAGCGCTGCTGGTGAAAGCGCCCAGCGACGAGGGCGTCGTTGTCAGCCTGCTGGACAACCCGGCGATCAAGGCCGAGGGCCGGGTCCGCGAGATCACTCCGACGGTGTCCGCCGAGAGCGGCACCGTGCAGGTCAAGGTGGCGCTACGCAACGTACCCGCGGGCATGCAGCTGGGGTCGCCGGTTACCGCTACCGGCAATACCCAGGGCCGGCCGAGCATCGAGCTGCCGTGGGCGGCGCTGACCAAGGCGCTGCGTGAACCGGCGGTATGGGTGGTGGGCGAGGGCGACAAGGTCGAACTGCGCAAGGTCCAGGTGGCGCGCTACCTCACCGGCAAAGTGGTGATCGCCGACGGTATCAAGGGCGGTGAAACCGTGGTGGTGGGCGGTGGGCAACTGCTGCACCCGGGCATGCAGGTCGAGAAGGTCAGTGCCAGGGACGGAGGAGCCGCGCCATGAAGCGCCAGCTGTTGATACTGTCCACCAGCCTGGTGCTGGCCGCCTGCGGCGGCGAAGAGGTGCAGCCCGAGGCGGTGCGCCCGGTGTTGTCGACGCTGGTCGAGCCCCAGGTGCAGTCGCAGTTGGGCCGCTTTGCCGGCGCCATCCAGGCCCGCTACGAAAGCACCCTGGGGTTCCGGGTGTCTGGGCGCATCGCCCGGCGCTGGCTGGATGTGGGTGCGCGGGTGAGCCCTGGCGATACCCTGGCCACTCTTGATCCGACCGACCAGCAGAACCAGTTGCGCGCCGCCGAAGGCGACTTGGCCAAGGTCCAGGCGCAATGGATCAACGCCCAGGCCAATGCCCGCCGTCAGCAGCAGCTGTATGACCGTGGCGTTGGCGCACAGGCCCAGCTGGACATCGCCCAGACCGACCTGAAGACCACCGGCGCTGCGCTGGAGCAAGCGCGTTCGGCCGTCAGCCAGGCGCGCGACCAGCTCGACTACAGCACCCTGCGCACCGACCACGCGGCGGTGGTCACCGCCTGGCAGGCCGAGGCCGGGCAGACCGTCAGCGCCGGTCAGGCGGTGGTCACGCTTGCCCGCCCCGACGTCAAGGAGGCGGTGATCGACCTGCCGATCCCGCTCGCGGAACAACTGAACAAGGCCCTCACCTTCACCGTCGCCTCGCAGCTTGACCCCAGCATCAACACCACCGCCACGCTACGCGAGCTGGAGCCCCAGGCCGATGCCACCACCCGTACCCGCCGCGCCCGGCTGACCCTGGCCAGTACCCCGGATGCCTTCCACCTGGGCACGGCGATCAGCGTCACCCTGTCTTCGGCAGTGAGCCCACGCAGTCAGCTGCCGTTGACCGCACTGCTCGAACGCGATGGCAAGACCCAGGTGTGGGTGGTCGATCCACAGCAGAAAACCGTGGCCACCCGTGACGTCGCGCTGATCGGGCGCACTGCCGACAGCATCGTCCTGGCCTCCGGCGTGCAGCCCGGCGAGCGGGTGGTGACGGCCGGTGTGAACAGCCTCAAGCCCGGCCAGAAGGTCACCTTCGATGAGGACGCGCAATGAAAGGAAGCTTCAACCTCTCGGAATGGGCGCTGAAGCACCAGTCCTTCGTCTGGTACCTGATGTTCGTCGGTCTGCTGATGGGGATCTTCTCCTACGTCAACCTCGGCCGTGAGGAAGACCCGTCCTTCACCATCAAGACCATGGTCATCCAGACCCGCTGGCCCGGTGCCACGCAGGACGAGACCCTGTACCAGGTCACCGACCGCATCGAGAAGAAACTCGAGGAACTCGACTCGCTCGACTATGTGAAGAGCTACACCCGCCCGGGCGAGTCCACTGTCTACGTCTACCTGCGCGACACCACCAAGGCCAAGGACATCCCCGAGATCTGGTACCAGGTGCGCAAGAAGATCCAGGACATTCGCGGGCAGTTCCCTGCGGGTATCCAGGGGCCAGGCTTCAACGATGAGTTCGGCGATGTATTCGGTTCGATCTACGCCTTCACCGCCGACGGCCTCACCTTGCGCCAGCTGCGCGACTATGTCGAGGTGGCGCGGGCCGAAGTGCGCGAGGTGCCGAACATCGGCAAGGTCGAGCTGATCGGTACACAAGATGAAGTGCTCTACCTGAACTTCTCCACCCGCAAGCTGGCCGCGCTGGGCATCGACCAGCGCCAGGCCATGCAAGCCTTGCAACAGCAGAACGCGGTGACTCCGGCCGGGGTCATCGAGGCGGGGCCCGAGCGTATCTCGGTGCGCACCACCGGGCAGTTCGCCTCGGAGAAGGACCTGGAGACTGTGAACCTGCGCATCAACGACCGCTTCTTCCGCCTGGCCGACATCGCCGACATCGAGCGCGGCTACGTCGACCCGCCTTCGCCCATGTTTCGCTTCAATGGCCAGACCGCCATCGGCCTGGCGATCGGCATGAAGGCCGGCGCCAATATCGAGGTGTTCGGCGCGGCCTTGAAAAAGCGGATGGACAGCATCGTCCGCGACCTGCCGGTGGGCGTCGGCGTGCACAACGTGTCCGACCAGGCGGTGGTGGTCAAGCAGGCGGTCGGCGGTTTCACCAGCGCGCTGTTCGAGGCGGTGGTGATCGTACTGGCGGTGAGTTTCGTCAGCCTCGGCATACGCGCGGGCCTGGTGGTGGCCTGCTCGATCCCGCTGGTGCTGGCCATGGTCTTCGTGTTCATGGAGTACAGCGACATCACCATGCAGCGGATCTCGCTGGGTGCGCTGATCATTGCCCTGGGGTTGCTGGTGGACGACGCGATGATCACCGTCGAAGTGATGGTCACGCGCCTGGAGATGGGCGAGAGCAAGGAGCAGGCGGCCACCTTCGCCTACACCTCCACCGCGTTCCCCATGCTGACCGGCACTCTGGTGACCGTGGCCGGCTTCGTGCCAATCGGCCTCAACGCCAGTTCCGCGGGCGAGTACACCTACACCCTGTTCGCGGTCATTGCCGTGGCCTTGCTGGTGTCGTGGGTGGTGGCGGTGTTCTTCGCCCCGGTGCTGGGCGTGCACATACTCAGCAGCAGCAAGCTCAAGCCTCATGAGGCCGAGCCCGGGCGCGTCGGCCGGGCGTTCGAGGGCGGGCTGCTGTGGTGCATGCGCCATCGCTGGCTGACCATCATTGGCACGGTGCTGCTGTTCGCCTTGTCGATCTTCAGCATGCGCTTCGTGCAGAACCAGTTTTTCCCGTCGTCGGATCGCCCGGAAATCCTGGTCGACCTGAACCTGCCGCAGAATGCCTCCATCGAGGAGACGCGCAAGGTCGTCGACCGCCTGGAGGCGAGAATCAAGGACGACCCAGACCTGGTGCACTGGAGCACCTACATCGGCCAGGGCGCGATCCGCTTCTACCTGCCCCTCGACCAGCAATTGCAGAACCCGTACTACGCCCAGTTGGTGATCGTCAGCAAAGGCTTCGAAGAGCGCGCGGGCATGATGGAACGCTTGCAGAAACTGCTGCACGAGGAGTTCGTCGGCGTGGGTACCAACGTCCAGTCGCTGGAGATGGGCCCGCCGGTGGGCCGACCGATCCAGTACCGGGTCAGCGGCAAGGATATCGACCAGGTGCGTCGGCATGCCATCGAGCTGGCGACCCTGCTCGACAGCAACGAACACATCGGTGAGATGATCTACGACTGGAACGAGCCCGGTAAGGTGCTGCGCATCGAGATCGCCCAGGACAAGGCGCGCCAGCTGGGCCTTTCGTCCGAGGACGTGGCTAAGGTGATGAACAGCATCGTCAGCGGCGTGCCGGTCACCCAGGTCAACGACAATATCTACCTGGTCAACGTGGTGGCCCGTGCTGTAGACAGCGAGCGCGGCTCGCCGGATACCTTGCAGAACCTGCAGATCGTCACGCCCAGCGGCGCCTCGATCCCATTGCTGGCCTTCGCCACCGTACGCTACGAGCAGGAGCAGCCACTGGTGTGGCGCCGCGACCGCAAGCCAACCATCACCATCAAGGCGTCGGTGGTGGGTGACATCCAGCCAACCGACCTGGTGGCCGATCTCAAGCCCAGCATCGACGGCTTCGCCAGCAAGCTGCCGGTGGGTTACGACGTAGCCACCGGCGGTACGGTGGAAGAGAGCGCCAAGGCACAGGGACCGATCGCCGCCGTGATCCCGCTGATGCTGTTCCTGATGGCGACCTTCCTGATGATCCAGCTGCACAGCGTGCAGAAGCTGTTCCTGGTGGTCAGCGTCGCGCCGCTGGGGCTGATCGGCGTGGTGCTGGCGCTGGTGCCCACGGGCACACCGATGGGCTTCGTGGCGATTCTCGGGATCCTTGCCCTGGCCGGGATCATCATCCGCAACTCGGTGATCCTGGTGACCCAGATCGACGAGTTCGAGGAGCAGGGCTACACGCCCTGGGATGCGGTGGTGGAGGCGACCAACCACCGCCGGCGGCCGATCCTGCTGACGGCGGCGGCGGCAAGCCTGGGCATGATCCCGATTGCCCGGGAAGTGTTCTGGGGGCCGATGGCCTACGCCATGATTGGCGGCATCATCAGTGCAACGCTGCTGACGCTGCTGTTCCTGCCGGCGCTGTATGTGGCCTGGTACAAGATCCGCGAACCGGAACACAAACCCTTGTAGGAGCGGATTTATCCGCGATCACGGGCGCCGCCCGTGCCGAGTGTCGCGGTGCCTGCATCGCGGATGAATCCGCTCCTATGTATGGACTCGCCTACATTGTCTACCTGCTTTTCGAACAAGGTTACCCGGTTGCATCTATGTATCAGGCCTATTCGAGGAAGCTTGGTGCTTCTGGCCAACATCGGGGTGAGCTCGCAGCATGCCCATTACATTTAGGCCTCTTGGGCCGGTAGGAGCGTAGGCATTAATCCGCGACGGTCTTACCTAGGGTCGATGTTCACTAGCAGGGGCTGGGGCGCTCGGCACCCCGGTGGCGTAACACCGTAAGTCAGTGGCTCATGGCGGGCTCCTGACGATCGTTCGGTTGGCGTTGGTAGACCTGCTCACCTTGTAGCAGCACCCAGATGATGCGCAGATTTCGATTAGCCAGTCTGATCGCCGCCTCCTTGCGACCAAGTCGAGTTAACCATCGCAAGAGGCGGCGATCGTCTGGCTGATCGGAATCAGGCTTCAAATGGCTAAGAACCGCGTGCGCACCCTGGATCATCATGCTGCGCAGGTAGCCGTCACCTCGCTTGCTCATCTTGCCTAGCCTGACCTTCTTTCCACTGCTGTGCTGGTCGGGCACCAGGCCAAAGTAAGCGGCAAACTGTCGAGCATTGGGGAAACGCGAGGGTTCAGGCTGCTTGGCCAGCATCGCTGTGGCGATGATCGGGCCGACACCGCGTATCGTCATCAGGCGGCATGCGACCTTGTCGGCCTGCGCCGCTGTTTCGAGCCGTCCTGTCAGGATGGCGATACGCTCACTCAGATAGCGCCATTCGGCGAGCAGTTCATCGAGCAATTCACGCAGCAGATCTGGCAATGGTTGAGTCGTATCTTCAAGAATGCGCGGTACACCGTGGCTGACGGCTAAATCGCCTTGCGCCAGGGCGACGCCCTGTTCCAGTAACAGGCCGCGGATCTGGTTGCCTAGCGCGGTGTGGCGCCTGACATAGCCTCTGCGGGCGCGGTGTAAGGCTTGAATCGCCAAAGCGGCAGTGCTCTTGATCGGCACCGCAGCAATGCTGGTATCCCGGCCTGCGCGCAAGATGGCATGGGCGTCGTTACGATCGTTCTTGGCACCACTGCGGTGCTCCGCCACTCGCTGCGCGGGCAGGATGCGGACTGGCGTTCCCTGCGCCTGTAGCAAACGCCCCCATGCTTGAGCGCCGGGGCCACTTTCCATCAGGACCGTCACGGTGGGTGGCAGCCTGGTCAGGAACGCATGAAAGGCTTCACGGGATTTGATTCGATCTTCGTAGATGACGCGCCCGGAACCGTCATCTCCGGCCACCTGAAAGACTTGCTTGGCCAGGTCGACTGACAGATGTTGGCAAAGCGTTACATCGTTGGAAGACAGGGAATTGCGCTTCGTCCTATGCTTGCTCATGGTCTCGCCCTCGCTGCCGTTGGCTTTTTAGAACGCCACCGTGGCACTGTGATGCCTCGGCGGGGGCGAGTCCATCCGATTACAAATACCGCATTGAACCAGTGGCTCGCCTCCTACCCATAGGAGCCGGCTTGACGGCGAACATCGGCAGAGTGGTCGGAAAAATCAGTTATATAAACATTCTTAAACAGTATTTTTAAGAATATCAGCGCCTCACTACTATGGCTCTCACGCCAGGCGCAAATCCCCTTCAAACCTCTGCCCGGCACCCTAACTCACAGGAGAACGAGCATGAGTGCATCTCTGCGCAGCATCGACGGTCAGGACGAAGCCACCATTCTGCGTGAAATCCAGAGCGCACTACGCGACCTGCGCTTCGGCGCGGTGGAGATCACCGTGCACAACGCCCAGGTGGTGCAGATCGAACGCAAGGAGAAGTTCCGCCTGCAGCAGCCCGGCGGCAAGTCCGGCTGATACCGCATCACTTACAAAACTAGAAAAATGCCAATCGGGAGCTTCACCATGTCCATCCGCCGTTATGCGCTTGCCGCCCTGGCCAGTGCCGTTTTTGCCGGTTCCGCGATCGCCAAGGACTACGAACTGCTGAACGTGTCCTATGACCCGACCCGCGAGCTGTACCAGCAGTACAACGCCGAGTTCGTCAAGCACTGGCAGGCCGCCCACCCGGGCGACCAGGTGAAGATCCAGCAATCCCACGGTGGTTCCGGCAAGCAGGCCCGCGCGGTGATCGACGGCCTGCGCGCCGATGTGGTGACCCTGGCCCTGGCCGGCGACATCGACGAAGTCGCCAAGCTTGGCAAGAGCCTGCCGGAGGACTGGCAGAAGCGCCTGCCGCAGGCCAGCACCCCGTACACCTCGACCATCGTGTTCCTGGTTCGCAAGGGCAACCCGAAAGGTATCAAGGACTGGGGCGACCTGATCAAGAAGGACGTCTCGGTCATTACCCCCAACCCGAAGACCTCCGGCGGCGCCCGCTGGAACTTCCTCGCCGCCTGGGCCTATGGCCTGAAGAGCGGCGGTAGCGAAGACAAGGCCAAGGCCTACGTGCAGGAGCTGTTCAAGCACGTGCCGGTGCTGGATACCGGGGCCCGTGGCTCGACCATCACCTTCGTCAACAACGGCCAGGGCGATGTGCTGCTGGCCTGGGAGAACGAGGCCTTCCTGGCACTGAAGGAAGACGGTGGCGCCGACAAGTTCGAGATCGTCGTGCCGTCGCTGTCGATCCTGGCCGAGCCACCGGTGGCGGTGGTCGACAAGAACGCCGAGAAGAAGGGCAACGAGAAGATCGCCGAGGAATACCTCAAGCACCTGTACAGCCCGGCGGGCCAGCAGATCGCCGCGCAGAACTTCTACCGCCCGCGTGACGAAAAGGTTGCCGCCGAATTCGCCAAGCAGTTCCCCACGCTGGACCTAGTGACCATCGACAAGGACTTCGGTGGCTGGAAGACTGCACAACCCAAGTTCTTCAATGACGGCGGTGTGTTCGACCAAATCTACCAGGCACAGTGAGGAAGCCGTACCTGTAGGAGCCGGCTTTGCCGGCGAACCTCAGCAGCCTGCACCGGCCCGGGATGACCCCCGGGCTTCGTGCGTTAAACCAGGGACCTTTATGTCACGTCGTATTTCCCCCGTCATACCCGGCTTCGGGCTGACGCTGGGCTACACCTTGGTGTACCTCAGCCTGATCGTGCTGATACCGCTGGCCGCCATGTTCATCCATGCCGCGCAGCTTACCTGGGAGCAGTTCTGGACCATCATCAGCGCACCGCGGGTGCTCGCCGCGCTGAAGTTGAGTTTCGGCACCGCCCTGTTCGCCGCCATCATCAACGGCGTGATCGGCACCCTGCTGGCCTGGGTGCTGGTGCGCTACACCTTCCCCGGGCGCAAGGTCATCGATGCGATGATCGACCTGCCGTTCGCCCTGCCCACCGCCGTCGCCGGTATCGCCCTGACCGCCCTGTACGCCCCGGCGGGCTGGGTCGGCCAGTTCGCCACCGACCTCGGTTTCAAGATTGCCTACACGCCGCTGGGCATCACCTTGGCGCTGACCTTCGTCACCCTGCCGTTCGTGGTGCGCACGGTGCAGCCGGTGCTGGCCGACATTCCGCGTGAAGTCGAAGAGGCCGCCGCCTGCCTGGGCGCGAAACCCTTGCAGGTGTTCCGCCATGTACTGGCGCCGGCGCTGCTGCCAGCCTGGCTGACCGGCTTTGCCCTGGCCTTCGCTCGGGGCGTGGGCGAGTACGGCTCGGTGATCTTCATCGCCGGCAACATGCCGATGAAGACCGAAATCCTGCCGCTGCTGATCATGGTCAAGCTCGACCAGTACGACTACACCGGCGCCACCGCCATCGGCGTGCTGATGCTGGTGGTTTCCTTCATCCTGCTGCTGCTGATCAACCTGCTGCAGCGGCGCATCGAAACCCCTTGAAGGAGGCCGGCAATGTCTAGTCAAACCCTCGGTGCAACCGCCGCCAACGCCGCCCGGCGCGGCAGTGCCACCTCGCGCCGCGTGCTGATCACCCTGGCCTGGATCGTCTTCGCGCTGTTCCTGGCGCTGCCGCTGGTGATCGTGGTGTCGCAGGCGCTGAAGAACGGCTTCGGCACGTTCTTCGAAGCGATCTTCGAGCCCGACGCGCTGTCGGCGCTCAAGCTCACGCTGCTGGCGGTGGCCATCTCGGTACCACTGAACCTGGTGTTCGGGGTGTCCGCTGCCTGGTGCGTGAGCAAGTACACCTTCCGTGGCAAGAGCGTGCTGGTGACCCTGATCGACCTGCCGTTCTCGGTGTCGCCGGTGATCGCCGGCCTGGTCTACGTGCTGATGTTCGGCGCCCAAGGCCTGTTCGGGCCGTGGCTGCAGGACCACGATATCCAGATCGTCTTCGCCCTGCCGGGCATCGTCCTGGCGACCATCTTCGTCACCGTGCCGTTCGTGGCCCGCGAACTCATCCCGCTGATGCAGGAGCAGGGCACCCAGGAAGAGGAGGCCGCGCGCCTGCTGGGGGCCAACGGCTGGCAGATGTTCTGGCATGTCACCCTGCCGAACATCAAGTGGGGCCTGATCTACGGCGTGGTGCTGTGCACCGCCCGGGCCATGGGCGAGTTCGGCGCGGTGTCGGTGGTGTCCGGCCATATCCGCGGCGTCACCAACACCTTGCCGCTGCACGTGGAGATCCTCTACAACGAGTACAACCATGTCGCGGCCTTCAGCGTGGCCAGCCTGCTGCTGATCCTGGCGCTCTTCATCCTGCTGCTCAAGCAGTGGAGCGAGAACCGTATTAACCGCCTGCGCCACAGCGCCGCGGAGGAATGATTCATGTCGATCGAAGTTCGTAACGTCAGCAAGCGCTTCAACAGCTTCCAGGCCCTGGACAACATCAACCTGGATATCCACAGCGGCGAGCTGGTGGCGCTGCTGGGGCCGTCCGGCTGCGGCAAGACCACCCTGCTGCGCATCATCGCCGGCCTGGAGACGCCGGATAACGGCAGCATCGTGTTCCATGGCGAGGACGTATCCGGCCACGACGTGCGTGATCGCAACGTCGGTTTCGTGTTCCAGCACTATGCGTTGTTCCGCCACATGAGCGTGTTCGATAACGTCGCTTTCGGCCTGCGCATGAAGCCCAAGGGCGAGCGCCCGAGCGAGAGCAAGATCGCCGAGAAGGTTCATGAACTGCTGAATATGGTGCAGCTCGACTGGCTGTCCGACCGCTACCCCGAGCAGCTGTCCGGTGGCCAGCGCCAGCGTATCGCCCTGGCCCGTGCCCTGGCGGTGGAGCCCAAGGTGCTGCTGCTCGACGAGCCGTTCGGGGCGCTGGATGCCAAGGTGCGCAAAGAACTGCGCCGCTGGCTGGCGCGCCTGCACGAAGACATCAACCTGACCTCGGTGTTCGTCACCCACGACCAGGAAGAAGCGATGGAAGTCGCCGACCGCATCGTGGTGATGAACAAGGGCGTGATCGAGCAGATCGGCTCGCCGGGCGAGGTGTACGAGAAGCCGGCCAACGACTTCGTCTACCACTTCCTCGGCGACTCCAACCGCCTGGCGCTGAGCGAAGGGCACCACGTGCTGTTCCGCCCGCACGAGGTGTCGCTGTCGCGGCATGAGACCGAAGGGCACCACGCCGCCGAGGTGCGCGATATTCGTCCGTTGGGCGCGACCACCCGGGTGACCCTGAAGGTGGAAGGGCAGAGCGAGCTGATCGAGGCCGAGGTGGTCAAGGATCACGACAGCCTCACCGGGCTGGCGCGGGGGGAAACGTTGTTCTTTCGGCCGAAGGTTTGGCAGAAGGTGGCGGATATCTGATTCGCCGAAGCAAAAGCCCGGGCATGGTCCCGGGCTTTTTTTGGCTGCCGGATTGTCGCGATACAGGTAGGAGCCGGCTTGCCGGCGAACGAGGGCGCAGCCCTCGCAACAATCCGATGCCTGTCACACATATTTTTCATGCCCGAAAAGCATCGACCGGCAACACCCTGGCTGGAGCCCTTTACCGACAAGGGCTCCAGAAACTCGCCTCATTAAATATGCAATTCGGTTATAGGTTTAACTTTAAACATTCCTTTATGAGCTAAGCCTGGGCCCCCGATGATTCAGCCACACACCTGAATCAACACCCCAGGAGCCTCAAGCAATGGGTAATGTCCAGACCGCCGCCCGGGCCTACGACCAGCCCTGGCGCCCCGCGCCGGGGGCGCTCGTCGAGCTTGGCCGCGCCCTGCGCCTGCCGCTCGCGCAACAGCGCCTGCAACGCACGCCGGTCAGTGGCTTGAAACGCCGCGACAAACTGGCGCTCGGCCTGCTGGTGCTGGTGCTGCACGGTGTCGCGGCGTACTGGGTCAGCCATCAGCCGACGCCCGAGCTGCCGGTCGTTGCGCCGCAGATTCCGCCCATGACTATTGAATTCGCCGCCCCGGCGCCGCCAGTGGTCGAACCGCCGCCGCCGGCCCCAGTGGTCCAGCCGCCACCACCGCCACCGGTGGTCGACGAACTGGCTGCCAAGCCCGCGCCCAAGCCGGTCCCGAAACCCAAGCCTGCACCCAAGCCCGTGGCCAAGCCGCAGCCCAAGCCGCAGCCCAAGCCGGTCGAGGCGCCACCGCCAACTCCGGTGGCCGCGCCCGCACCCCCGGCGCCGGCCCCCACGCCACCCGCGCCCGCGCCGGTCACCCCGGCTTCGGCCAACGCCGCCTACCTGAAGAACCCGGCGCCGGAGTACCCGCAGATGGCCCTGCGCCGTGGCTGGGAAGGCACCGTGCTGCTGCGGGTCGAGGTGCTGCCCAGCGGCAAGCCAGGGCAGATCCAGCTGCAGAAGAGCAGCGGTCGTGACGCCCTGGACGCCGCCGCGCTGGCCGCCGTCAAGCGCTGGAGCTTCGTGCCGGCCAAGCAGGGCGACGTCGCCCAGGTGGGCTGGGTCAGCGTACCCATCGATTTCAAGCTTCGTTAACCCGCGATCGCTCAAAGGAAGGACTACATCATGAGCCTGTTGGCATCCCCCCTCGAATCCGTTGAAAGCGCGGTCATCTGGCTGCTGGTCGGCTTCTCCGTCGCCACCTGGGCGCTGGCCCTGGCCAAGGTCGTGCAGTTCGTGCGCCTGAAGAACCAGGACAAGCGCTTCCACCAGCAGTTCTGGGCCGCGTCCAGCCTCGACTCCGCCGCCGAGCCCGCCCACGACCTGCCTGGCCCGGCCGCCCGCGTCGCCCAGGCAGGCTTTGCGGCGATTGCGGTCGGCGAGCCCGGCCAGGCCAGTGACCTGAGCCACGCCATCAACCACCAGGACCGCCTGGAGCGCGCCCTGCGCCAGCAGATCGTCCGCGAGCGCCGCTCGCTGGAAACCGGCCTGGCGGTGGTGGCCAGCATCGGCAGCACCTCGCCGTTCATCGGCCTGTTCGGCACCGTGTGGGGCATCATGGAAGCCCTCAAGGGCATCAGCGCGGCGGGCTCGGCCAGCCTGGAAACCGTGGCCGGCCCGATCGGCGCGGCGCTGGTCGCCACCGGCGTGGGTATTGCCGTCGCGGTGCCGGCGGTGCTGGTCTACAACTATTTCCTCCGTCGCCTGAAGCTGACCGCGGCGGACCTCGACGACTTCGCCCACGACTTCTACAGCCTGGCGCAGAAGAGTGCCTTCCGCGTACTGGTACACCCTGCGGTGCAGCGCCAGCACACCGGCTTCACCCAACCTGTGAAGGAGGCCTCCTGACATGGCCTTCTCGACCCAGGACAGCGATGAAGTGTTGAGTGAAATCAACGTCACGCCGCTGGTGGACGTCATGCTGGTGCTGCTGGTGGTGTTCATCGTCACCGCGCCGCTGCTGACCAACGCCATCCCCATCAACCTGCCCAAGACCGAGGCCGTCGCCCCGGTGGAGCAGAAGGACCCGTTGGTGGTGAGCATCGATGGCAGCGGCAAGCTGTTCATCAACAAGGACGAGATCCAGCCGGACCTGCTGGAGACCAACCTCAAGGCCGCCAAGAGCAAGGATGCCGAGCTGCGCGTGCAACTGCAGGCCGACGATGGCGTGAACTACGGCGAGGTCGCCCGGGCGATGGCGGCCATCGAACGGGCCGGCATCAGCAAGCTGGCGGTGATCACCGCGCGCTGACCGGCAAGACCCTCTTCAGGCAAGCGATTCTCGCAGGTGCGTTGGGGCCATATCTCTTGGCAGGGGATGGCCCCTTTTTTATGCCTGGTCCAGCTTCCTGGAATCACTCATTTTGGTCTTGCTCGGAAATTTTGACTTATGGGTCAACTGCGCAAGAAGTTGCGCACTCGAATGTGGATAAGTGTGTGAATACATTGATGTAGAGCATGCGCAGCAAGGCCTACAGCCAACTGCGCAACTTTTTGCCACCACTGCGCAAAAAGTTGCGCAACTTTTGGATGGTTTTTTCTTTTGAAGGCATCCAAATGGATGAGTAATGCGTATAAGTACATGAAAATATTAGGAAAATATTTTCTGGCATGACTTTTGATAACTCTCTTGCTAGCCAACTGGCAATTTCCTGCCAGAACAGGCACTTATCCAGCAAGGAGAGCAACACATGGCAACTCCCGCCTACATGGCCGTCACCGGCGAAAAACAAGGTCTGATCACCGCTGGCGCGTTCACCGCCGACTCGGTGGGCAACACCTACCAAGAAGGCCACGAAGACCAGGTGATGGTCCAGGGCTTCGAGCACGAAGTGATCATCCCGCGTGACCCGCAGTCCGGCCAACCGACCGGCCAGCGCGTGCACAAGCCGGTGAAGATCACCAAGGTCTTCGACAAGGCCTCGCCACTGCTGCTGGCCGCCCTGACCTCGGGCGAGCGCATGACCAAGGTCGAGATCAAGTGGTACCGCACCTCGGCCCAGGGCACCCAAGAGCACTACTACACCACCGTCCTGGAAGACGCGATCATCGTCGACATCAAGGACTACATGCACAACTGCCAGGACCCGGGCAACGCCCACTTCACCCACCTGGAAGACGTGCACTTCACCTACCGCAAGATCACCTGGACCCACGAAGTGTCCGGTACTTCCGGTTCCGACGACTGGCGCGCGCCGGTCGCGGGCTAAGCCTGGACTCCACCGTAGCCCGCCGCGTTCGCGCCGCGGGCTGCGGTCGTTTTGACCATCGAATTTTCGCAACAGAGGGACAGGGATGTTTGCCGCCGCGAACCAGACCCATTTCAGCCTGCACATCGACGGCCTGGAGCACGACTTCCAGGTGCTTGCCTTCGACGGCAAGGAGGCCATCAGCCAACCTTACGCCATCGACCTGGAACTGGTCAGCGAGCACCCCTCGCGGGACCTGGAGAGCCTGCTGCACAAGCCCGCGTTCCTCCAGCTCGTTGACGACGGCCGCGGCCTGCACGGCCTGATCTACCGCGCCGCGCAAGGCGAGGCCGGCAAGCGCCTGACCCGCTACCAGGTCACGCTACGCCCGCAACTGGCCTACCTGGCCCACCGCATCAACCAGCGCATGTTCCAGCACAAGACCGTGCAGGAGATCATCGCCCAGGTGCTCGAGGAGCATGGCATCCTCGCCAACGCCTACCAATTCCAACTGGGCGCGACGTACCCGCAGCGCGAGTACTGCGTGCAGTACGACGAGTCCAACCTGCAGTTCATCCAGCGCCTGTGCGAAGAAGAGGGCATCCACTACCACTTCCGCCACAGCGCCGACGGCCACCAACTGGTGTTCGGCGACGACCAGACGGTGTTCCCGAAACTGGCCCCGGTGCAGTTCCAGCACGACTCCGGGCTGGTCGCCGACACCCCCATGATCAAGCGCTTCGCCCTGCGCCTGGAAACCCGTACCAGCAGCGTCACGCGCCGCGACTACGACTTCAAGAAACCGCTGATCCAGCTCGAAGGCGAGGCCGACAGCCATGACGAGCCGGCCCTGGAAGACTACGACTACCCCGGCCGCTTCCTCGACCGCCCGCGCGGCAAGCACCTGGCCAACCGCGCCCTGGAACGCCACCGCAGCGATTACCGCCAGGCGAGCGGCGACAGTGACCAGCCGCTGCTCGCCAGTGGCCATTTCCTGACTCTGAGTGCACACCCCAACGCCCCGTGGAACGACCTCTGGCTGCTCACCGAGGTGCAGCACCAGGGCCGCCAGCCCCAGGTGCTGGAAGAAGCCATCACCAGCGACATCGACCCACGCTTCGACGGTTTCCAGCAGGGCTACCGCAACTTCTTCGTGGTCACCCCGTGGGAGCAGCCGTACCGCCCGCCGCTGAACCACCTGAAACCGAAGGTGCTGGGTGAGCAGCGTGCCGTGGTCAGCGGCCCGGCCGGCGAGGAGATCTACTGCGACGAGTACGGCCGCATCAAGGTGCAGTTCTTCTGGGACCGCGAAGGCCGCTCGGACGACAAGTCCAGCGTGTGGATGCGCGTGGCCAGCAGCTGGGCCGGGCAGGGCATCGCCGGCCTGCAACTGCCACGGGTCGGCATGGAGGTGCTGGTCAGCTTCCTCGAAGGCGACCCCGACCAGCCGCTGGTGACCGGCTGCCTGTACCACGGCGTGAACATGCCGCACTACAAGCTGCCTGACCTCAAGACCCTGGCCACGATCAAGAGCAAGGAATACAAGGGCAGCCGCAACAACGAACTGCGCATCGACGACACCACCAGCGAAATCAGCATCGCCCTGCGCAGCGACCACGGCGCCAGTGCGCTGAACCTCGGTTATCTCACGCACCCCAGACCGTCGGGCGGCGCCCCACGCGGTGAAGGCTTCGAGCTGCGCACCGACCGCCACGGCGCCGTGCGCGCCGCCGGTGGCCTGCTGATCACCACCGAACCGCGCCCGAACGAAGCCAAGCACCACAAGGACCTGCCGGAAACCGCCGAACGCCTGGCCACCGCCAGCGAGCAGCAGGACAGCCTGGCGGAGCTGGCCAAGCAGATGCAGGCCCAGGAACCGGGCGACCAGGACGCCGTGGCCAAGGACCTGCACAAGCAGCACATGGGCATCCTCGGCAGCGGCCCAGGTGACCTCACGAAAAACGAGTTCGCCGAATTCACCCAGCCGCACCTCGTGGTCTCGAGCCCGGCCGGCATCGCCCTGACCACCCCCGGCCCCAACCACATCACCAGCGGCAGCCACCTGGCGCTGAGCAGCACCGGCCACACCAGCCTGTCCATCGGCAAACGCCTGCTGGCCAGTGCCAGCCAGGGCATGCGCTTCTTCGTGCAGAGCCTGGGCTGGAAACTGGTCTCGGCCTCGGGCGACATCGACATCCGTGCGCTGAAGGACAGCATCAACCTGCTGGCCAAGCTCGACATCACTGCCAACGCCGACCGCATCATCCTCAAGGCCAAGACCGAGCTGGTGGTGCAGGGCGGTGGCAGCGCGACGACTTACAACGCCAGCGGCATCACCCACGTCACCAGCGCTAACTACACCGCCCACGCCGCGCAGTTCGCCCACATCGGCGCGGCGAGCATGGCCGGCACCTTCCCCGAGCCGCCCAAGCCCGGTAAGGGCGCGTTGGAGCTGTTCAACCTGTACGCCAACACCAAGGGCATCAAGGCCGGCGACTACGAAGTTACCGACGCCCTGGGCACGGTGCTCAAGGGCTCGCTGGACGGGCAGGGCTTCAATGCCGTGTCTGGCGCCGCGCCGGGCCCAGCCTGGGTCACCTTCGGCCGCGACCCGACGCCCCCGTGGTCGCCGAGCAGCTACATCGGCGAAGTCGAGTGGCCGGTGCAGCCGCCCGACCCGAACAGCCTGTCGACCCAGCTCGAATCGCTGGTCGACAAGCTGCCGCTGCCCAAGGGCGAAGGCGGCCTGTTCGACAAAGCCAAGCAACTGGCCGGCAGCGGCATGGATGCGGCCAAGACCGGCATGAACCTGCTCAAGACCGGGCAAGGCGCGATGCAGAGTGCGCAGCAGGTGCAAGGCGCGCTCAAAGGCGGTGTTGCTGGCCTGCCGCAACTGGCCAGTGCCGCCAGCTCGGCGCTGCCGGCCGCCTCCAACGCCCTGGGCGCCGCTGGCAAGGCGGGCAGCGCCGCGCAGGGGGCCATGGCCAGCCTGCCAAGCCTGCCCAAGCTGCCGGCGATGCCCAAACTCCCCGCTTTCAAGGCCCCAAGCCTGAGCACTGCTACCGATCTTCTGCCAAGTGAACTGATGTCATGACCGCCGATACCTCTGAAAAACCACGTCCGGCCCAGGCGGCGGTCGTTCCCCTGGACCAGATCGGCATGGCCGACGTCAGCCGCGGCGCCGCCGTGTTCGACGCCTGGCTGCGCGAGATCAGCGGCGGCTACGTCAACCTCGAACGGCTCAAGGACACCGCCGAGGTGCTGCCGGTAATCGGCAACATCATCGCCCTGGTGGATGCCGTGGGCGATATCGTCACCCTGGCCAGGGCCAAGGAACCCGACCCGTGGGACTGGGTGAGCCTGGGCATCAACCTGATCGGCGTGATCCCCGCGCCGCCGACCATGGCCGCCGCGCGCAAGGGCCTGCGGCCGATGCTGACCCTGGCCCGCCAGGAGCGCAAACAGGTCCTCGGCGACGCGCTGGTCGAGATCATCGTCGGCCACCTCAACGCCGACCTGCTCGGCGAGCTGGACAAGTTCCTCGCCGACGCCGAAGGCCAGCTCACCCCGATCCTCACCGAAGCCGCCAAGACCGGCGAAAAGCTGATCAACAACACCGCCGACGCCATCGACGCCATCGTCCTCGGCAAACTCGACAGCAAGGGCGACTTGGACAAGGCCGCGCAACTGGCGCAGAAGGTCAGCGAAACCTGGAAGTCCGACCCGTCGGTGGCCTTCGAGAACGCCTTCGGCGCGCTGAGCAATGCTTACTCGGCGATGGGCAAGGGCGCGGCCAACACGCTGATGAGCAACGCCGTGCCTACTCGGGTGCAGACGGAAGTGCTGGCCTACACCAAGCAATTCCGCACCCTCGGGCCGCAAATGAGCGGCAAGCTGTTGAGCTTGTCCAGCGCTGCCAACCCGCATTCGATCGAGAATATGCGGCGCATCCTGCACAACAGCAGCGTGATCTGGCATGCCCGAAATCCCAAAGCCGTGCCCAAAGCGATCAAACAGGACAAGGTCACAGAAGCCAAGCACCAGTCCGCTGAGGGGCGCCTTGAATCGACCACGGTCCAGGGCCCTGCGACGAAGGCGGCCAACGACCAGAAGAACGAGGTCTGCACCAGCACCTGCAACCGCATCAACTTCGCCCTGGGCAGCGAGTCGCTGCACCACACCGACTTCAGCCTGCCCGGCCCGTTCCCGGTCACCTGGACGCGGACCTACAACTCGCGGCTGGACAAGCTGGACGACGGCGTTCTCGGCGCCCGCTGGGTCACCGAGTTCACCACCTGCATCGACGTGGTCGACCAGGGCGTGGTGTTCCACGACATGGACGGCCGCAGCCATGCGTACCCGTTGCCCAAGCAAGGCAAGCCGCACCACGACGCGGTGGAGTACCTCACCCTGGTGCGTACCGGCGAACAGCAACTGGTGTTGTTGCGCGGCCTCACGCGTCAGGAAACCTATGCCCGCCATGGCGACCGCTTCTACCTGACGCACATCAAGCTGCGCAGCGGCGCCGGCGCGATGTTGCACTATGAGCACCGCCATCACGACCGGCCAGTGCTGTCGGACATCAACACTTACCAGGACGACGACCCGACCAAGGTACACCTGCAACTGGGCACCTTGCTCGATGACCACGGCCACCTCCAGGGCCTGTGGCAGGTGGTCGATGGCAAGCCGCTGCGCCAGCTGTGCGCCTACCACTACGATGACCAGGGCGACCTGATCGCCGCCCAGGATGAGCACGGCGCCGCCTGGCGCTATCAGTACCAGCACCACCTGGTCACTCGCTACACCGACCGCACCAACCGCGGCATCAACCTCGAATGGGACGGCAGCGGCCCAAACGCCAAGGCCATCCACGAATGGGCCGACGACGGCAGCTTCGAGACCCGCCTGCAGTGGGACGAGCGCATCCGCCTGACCTATGTCACCGATGCCCATGGCCAGGAAACCTGGCACTACTACGACGCCGAGGGCTATACCTACCGCATCAAGCACCCGGACGGCAATTCCGAATGGCTGTTCCGTGACGCGCGCAAGAACGTCATCCGCCACGTCCACCCCGACGGCAGCCAGGACCGCTACGTCTACGATGAGCGCAGCAACCGCCTCAAGCACATTCGTGCCGACCACAGCGTGGTGCACTACGCCTACGACGACCAGGACCAGCTGACCAAGATCAGCGACGCCGAGGGTGGGTTGTGGCGGCGCGACTACGACGAGCGCGGCAACCTGGTCGAGACTGTCGACCCGCTGGGCAACAAGACTGAGTTCGCCTACACCCTGGCTGGGCTGGTCAAGGCGATCAAGGACGCCATCGGCAACGAGAAGACACTGGCCTACAACGACGCCGGGCAATTGCTCGAGTACACCGACTGCTCCGGCAAGACCAGCCAGTGGACGTACGACACCTCCGGCCAGCTGATCGAGTTCGCCGACGCGGCGGGCAACAAGACCGCCTATGAATACAAGGCCGGGCAACTGGCCAAGGTCACCCACCCGGACAAGACCGAGGAACGCTTCAACTACGACGCCGAAGGTCGCCTGCTGGCCCACGTTGATGCGCTCGACCGCTGCACCACTTGGTCCTATACCGCTGCGGGGATGCTTGCCGAACGCGTCGACGCCAATGAGCACACCTTGCGCTACCGCTGGGACAAGCTCGGCCGCTTGATCGGGCTGGAAAACGAGAACACCAGCAAGGCCACCTTCCTCTACGACCCGGTCGGCCGGCTGCTGCAAGAAACCGGCTTCGATGGCCTGGTCACCCGCTATCAGTACGACCCGTACAGCGGTCGCCTCGCCTCGACCCAAGTCGGCCAGCGCCGTATCGAGCTGACCTTCGACCCGATGGGCCGATTGAGTGAACGCACGGCCCGCCTGGGCAACCAAAGCCAGAGCGAAACCTTCGCCTACGACGGCAACGGCCAGTTGATCCAGGCCGTCAACGCCGCCAGCAAGCTGCAATGGTTCCACGACGAAGCGGGCAACCTGACCCGCGAGCATCAGTATTACTTGGCCACCGGCACGCCGATGGTCGCGGTGTGGCAGCACGAGTACGACGCGCTCAACCAGCGCACCGCAACGATCCGCCCGGACGGCCACAAGGTCAGCTGGCTGACCTACGGCAGCGGCCACCTGCTCGGCATGACCCTCGACCAGCACGAGATGCTGGCCTACGAGCGCGATGACCTACACCGCGAAATCGTGCGGCATCAGGGCAATAAGCTGATGCAGACCCAGGCCTGGGACCCGGCCGGGCGTTTGCAGGAACAACTGCTGGGCAGCCATGACGGCCAGTCCACCTTGCTCAAGCGTCAGTACCGCTATGACGCCGCGGGCCAGTTGACCAACATCCACGACAGCCGTCGGGGGCCGTTGGAGTATCAATACGATCCCGTCGGCCGCCTGCTCAAGGCTACCAGCCGCCTGGGCGTGGAAACCTTCGCCTTCGACCCGGCCGGTAACCTGCTGGACCAGAAAACTCAGGAACTGAATCGCCCGCTGGAAGCTGATCCACGTCGTAACAAGCTGATGGACAACCTGTTGCGCGAGTACGCCGGGACCCATTACCGCTACGACGAACGCGGCAACCTGGTGCACCGCCTGCACAACGGTGCCCACGCCCATTTCACCTGGGACCTGTTCGACCGGCTGGCCTCTTACAACGACGATAAGCTCAAGGTCGACTACAGCTACGATGCTTTGGGCCGGCGTCTGCACAAGCATTCGGTGGCGCACTTCTGGGACCGCCCGGAAGCGGGCACCGGCTGGAACCAGCTGCAACGGGCCAAGCGCCAGCGTGAACTCGGCTGTGGCTTCACCCTGTTTGGTTGGGACGGTGACACCCTGGCCTGGGAGAGTTCACCGCCGCGTGATGAAGGTGACACCGGCCGCACCGTGCATTACCTGTACGAGCCGGGCAGCTTTGTGCCGGTCGCCCAGGCTCTGCGCAAGAGCCCGATCCGCCTGCACAAGCAGCCGGACTGGAGTCAGCGTGAGTACGATTTCGATCAGGATCCGTTGTGGCACACCGAGGTGAAACCACAGGCGTTCGAGGCGATTGCCTGGTACCACTGCGACCACCTTGGCACGCCGATGGAATTGACCGACGAGCAGGGCAATGTCGCCTGGGCCGGGCAGTACAAGGCCTGGGGTGAAATCCAAGAGGAGCGGTCGGAATGGGCCAAGCAGCATGGCCTGGGCAACCCGATTCGCTTCCAGGGTCAGTACCACGATCTGGAAACGGGCTTACACTATAATCGATATAGATATTACGCCCCCAGCAACGGGCGTTTTCTTTCGAAAGATCCTATTGGTTTTGCAGGGGGGGTGAATGTATATCAATATGCGCCCAATAGTACTGGCTGGATTGATCCATCTGGGCTCAAGAGGCGTAAGAAGTCAGACCCCGCGCCATCAGTTGATCATCAGGTCTGTTGCAAGTGTAAGGAAGGTTATGCGTATCGTGTGTTGAGGGATGATGAAGATCCGAGTGTTGGCTTGAGCGCGAAAGATCCAGCAGGTAACTACACTGTTGAAGGTCATGTATTAAATGCTTCGAAACCAACGGTAAAAACACAGTATATTTCGGCCTCCAAAACCTACGATCAGGCGGTAAGTAATTCAATGAAATATGGTAACGGAACTGAGCGAATTGCCAAAATTGATCTTGCTCAGGTGAGTGACTCTGTGGATCTGAATAGTGAGTGCGGTAAATTGAGAGGGGCTACTGCTCGAAATTTTGCAAGGAAGTCAGGGGAGATATTGATTGTAGGTCACGTGCCGGCATCCGCAGTTACTTTGGTCAGGCCATAGAGAGGTGGTTATGAATAATGATTTGATTGATGTTTTTGTCTCTAAGTGGCTGGATTTTAGTTTGCAGATCCGTGAGAGACAGGGAGTGAATGAGGAGCTATATCAGGATTTGATGGATTTGCTAGAGCGGATAGGCCTCGATCTTGAGGGGAAGGATCATATCCCCAAAGGTTTGGCAGAAATTTTCTTGGATATGTGGGGGGCAATGACATGTTGTGCAGAGTTATATGATAGTAGAGGTAGTGATAGGATTTACTTGGCCGCCGATCATTTGGCGCAGCAAGCAAGAGTTGTCTGTACAAACTGATTCGAAAGATGCCGGGTTCGATGCAGAACAGCGGGGCGGTCTGGCCTTAGCCTTGGTAGAATTTGGTTTTGCCTACCGTGGTGTTGGGGGTGGTTTCGTCTGTTGTCATTGTTTTGTCTCCCTGGAATTTTCGGGGCCTGGGCGGGCCCTTTCGCCAGCAAGGCTGGCTCCTACGGGTGTGGACGCAGCCGCCGGTAGGAGCCGGCTTGCCGGCGAACAGGGCCGGGCGCGGGCTAGTGCAGCGTCTGTGGGGCCTTGGGCATCTGCACCTGGATCAACGCCGATTCGAGCAGCACGCGCAGCGATTCGACTTCGTGCATCGACGCCATCATCAGGATCGTGGCGGGGGACTTGGGCTGGGCCAGTACCGCCTGATGGGCTACGGTCAAGGCGCACAGGGCGTACTCGGTGGCCTGGATGAGGGTGTCTTCGAGGGAGTGAGGGTTGTGGGGTGGGTCGGGGACGATCTTTAACATCTTGATTTACCATTGCGGGCCGGCCACCTGCCTGCTGTCAAACAGAGGGTGGCAGCTGTACGTGGGTTGACAGACCGGCGGAAATCATAAGTTCCGGCGCACGCAAGCGTGCCCGCACGTACAGCCGCCATGAAGACGAACCGCATATGACTTACCGTCGCAGCCTGTCAAAGCTGTGTCGTTGATATGCAACGACTTGCCGAGACTAGAGCGCTCCCAGAGCAGCCGCAACGGAAAAAAGGCGGCGGGAGTATGTTTGGGAAATGGACTACAAGGAAGGGGTTTAATCTGATTTTTTGGTGGTTCGTGGGGGGTTGGGGATTCATTTCTGATTGGCGTTGTGGGTGAGAGGGCCAGCCACAGAATCTTCAGCGCCTATCAGATAGAGCGCCGCCCGCGCGGCGCTCGATTTGCGCATCACTACAAATCCTCAGGCGAGCACCTGGTCGCCATCAAGACCCACCCAGCGCGTAGAGAAAAATTGCTTTTTGGTTATTAATAAATAGCTTCTTATTCCTTTACGCTAGATCTCCCCTCCCTATACTGGCCCCCAAGCACGCAAACACCTTGGAGGCGTCCCCATGCGCAATGAGTCGATTCGTTACCTGATTGTGCCGGGCTGGCAAGGATCGCCAGACAACCATTGGCAAAGTCACTGGCAGCGCAGCCTGCCCAACAGCGCCCGGGTCGAGCAGCACGACTGGCTGACCCCGCAGCGGCGTGATTGGGTGCAGGCCCTGGAGCAGGCGATTGCCGCCGAACGCTCGCCGGTGATTCTCATCGCCCACAGCCTGGGCTGCATTACCGTCGCCCACTGGGCCGCGCATGCCAGCCCCGAGCTGCTGCGCCGGGTGCGTGGCGCGCTGCTGGTGGCGCCGGCCGACGTCGAACGCCCGACCTGCGCGCCGGCCCTGCGCAACTTCGCGCCGATTCCGTTGCAGGCGCTGCCGTTCCCCAGCCAGGTAGTCAGCTCCGACAACGACCCGGCAGTGAGCGTGCCCCGTGCGCTGCACCTGGCGAGTGCCTGGGGGGCCGAGGCGGGGTTGCTGACCAATGCCGGGCATATCAACGTCAAGTCCGGCCATGAGCGTTGGGAACAGGGCTTCGCCTACCTCTATCGCCTGCAGGCACGGATCGACCAGCGCGCGCTGCGCCGCGCCTGATTCGGCACTTATCCACAGCATTGCCTTGAGCCTCGGCCGCTTGCGGTCGGGGCGGGAGTATTCCATGACGTTTCACAGCCCTTTCGGCCAGCCGCTGCTGACCTTCCCCGAGCTGGACAAGAGCCCACTGAGCATCCGCGCCAAGGCGCTGGTGTTCGTCGACGAGCGCTCGCAGGCGCTGCGCCGGGCCCTCGAGCGCCTGGCGCCGCAACCGTTGCCGGTGCTGATCCGTGGCGAGACAGGCACCGGCAAGGAGTTGCTGGCCCGGCAGATCCACCGCGCCAGTGATCGTGGTGGGTTGTTCGTTTCGGTCAACTGCGCGGCCATCAGCCCGACCTACGCCGACGCCGAACTGTTCGGCTACAGCGCCGGTACCCAGGGCGGCACCGCCAGCAGCCGGGCCGGTTGGTTCGGTTCGGCCAACGGCGGCACGCTGTACCTGGACGAGATCGCCGACCTGCCCCTGGCGATCCAGGGCAAGCTGCTGGCGGCGCTGGAGAACCGTGAAGTGACCCGTGTCGGTGCCACCCAGGCCCAGGCGGTGGATGTGCGGCTGGTCGCCGCGTCGAGCATCGACCTGGCCCAGGCGGTGCGGGCCGGCCGCTTCAACGAGCGGCTGTACCACTACCTGCATGAGGGCGAGCTGGAACTGCCGGCGCTGCGCGACCGGGTCGGCGATATCCTGCCCTTGGCTGAATACTTCGTCGGTATCTACAGCGTGCGCCTGGACCGCTCGGTGCCTCTGATCAGCGAGGCGGCGCAGCAGGCGCTGGAAGCCCATGCCTGGCCGGGCAACACCCGCGAGCTGGAGAACGTCATCCACTTTGCTCTGCTGGTCAGCGACGGTGATGAAATCCTTCCGGAGCACCTCGATCTGCCAGACATCGCCCCCCTGGCCAGCCTGGCGCGACAGTTGGATCAGCTTCGTCGTGGCGGCGAAGCGCAGACCCTTGGTGAACTGCGCCGGCTGCTGAACGAAGCCCTGGCGCGACTGGATGAAACCGCGCCTTAGAGCGGCGCGCTATCGCTCATGACCAAAGGCCATGATGGCCAGTTGTTTTTGGAATAAGCAGCTAATCAAAAGATATTGTTACGGAATAAAAATAATCGGTATTGTCCGTTTCACGCCCACCCGAACGGATGGGCACCCGACGTCGCCATCTGCGATGGCCCAGCTATAGAACAAGGATCACCATGAAAAAGACCCTGCTGACCACCGCCCTGGCTGCCGCCCTGTCGTTCACGGGCTTCGCCAACGCCGCTGAAAAACTGGTGGTCGCCGCCACGCCCGTGCCGCACGCCGAAATCCTCGAACTGATCAAGCCGACCCTGGCCAAGGAAGGCGTGGACCTGGAAATCAAGGTCTTCACCGACTACGTCCAGCCCAACGTGCAAGTCGACCAGAAGCGCCTGGACGCCAACTACTTCCAGACCCTGCCGTACCTGAAGAACTTCAACGAAGGCAAGGGCACCCACCTGGAAACCGTGATCGGCGTGCACGTCGAGCCGTTCGGTGGCTACTCGAAGAAGGTCAAGAGCCTGGCTGAGCTGAAGGAAGGCGCCACCGTCGCCATCCCCAACGAAGGCAGCAACAGCGGCCGTGCCCTGCTCCTGCTGCAGAAAGCTGGCCTGATCACCCTGAAGGATCCGAAGAACGCCCTGGCCACCCCGAAAGACATCGCCGAGAACCCGAAGAAGCTCAAGTTCCGCGAGCTGGAATCGGCCATGCTGCCGCGCGTGCTGGACCAGGTCGACCTGGACATGATCAACACCAACTACGCCCTGGAAGCTGGCCTGAACCCGGCCAAGGACGCCCTGGTGATCGAAGGCAGTGACTCGCCGTACGTGAACTTCCTGGTGGCCCGCCCGGACAACAAGGACAGCGCGGCCATCCAGAAACTGGCCAAGGCGCTGACCAGCCCCGAGGTGAAGGCATTCATCGCCAAGAAGTACCAGGGCGCGGTACTGCCGGCGTTCTGATACGCGGCACGACTTAAACCTGAACAAAAAACCGACGCAAATTGCGTCGGTTTTTTTATTGGCAGGGTCTGCCCAACCGCAAACCTGTAGGAGCCGGCTTTGCCGGCGAACACCCGCAAAGCGGGTGCCAGGCACCGCGGTATCTCTTTCGCCGCTAAACCCGCTCCCACAGGTGGGGGTCAGCGCTGGCTGGCCAGTGCCCGGCGCAATGCCAGCAACCAAAGCAGTTGTTCATTCGAGGCGGGAGAGCAGGGGCTGTTCATCTTTATCGTCCTTGTAGGTCTGATGGGGCATGCAGGTCGCAGTCTGAAACTCTTTTGAAAGGGGTTTACCCAGAAAGATCCCTTTGTAATGAAGGAAATTTCCGAGAATTTCGAAGGGTGATATCGATATGCGATAAAGGTATTTATAAAAGCTTTTTTATACCTTTAAAGTCTGCAAATCGTGCTTACCGGCACAGCGCCATCACTCTGTACAAGGACGTCGAGCGACCCTCGCGCCGAGCTGGAACCTTCCCATGCCATACCTTCAAACCCCCGTGCCGAGGCCCTTTCCATGAGCTTCGACACCGCCTTCATGCTTAGCACATTGCCCGCGTTCTTCAAGGCCGTGGGGGTGACCCTGCAAGTCGGGCTGATCGCCATTGCCACCTCGATGCTGGTCGCGCTGATCAACGCCACCATCCTGGTGTTGCGCACGCCCTACCTGCGTCGCCTGGTCCAGGGCTACGTGGAGCTTGCCCGCAACACGCCGCTGCTGATCCAGCTGTTCTTCGTCTACTTCGCCCTGCCGAGCCTGGGGTTGAAGGTGTCCGGCTTCACCGCGGCGATCATCACCATGACCTTCATGGGCGGCGCCTACCTTACCGAGGTGCTGCGCGCCGGCGTGGAAGCCGTGCCGCGTGCGCAATTGGAGTCCGGGCGCTCCATCGGCCTCTCCGAAGGGCAGCTGCTGCGTCATGTGATCCTGCCCCAGGCCGGCATCCTCAGCCTGCCGGCGCTGTTCGCCAACTTCGTGTTCCTGCTCAAGGAAACCACCGTGGTCTCGGCGGTGGCGGTGCCGGAGATCCTCTACACCACCAAGAACTACATCGCCCTGTACTACAAGACCTACGAGATGCTTGCCGTGCTGACCCTGCTCTGCGTGCTGATCTTCCTGCCGCTGTCGCTGTTGCTGCGCTATCTGGAAAGGAGGCTGCAACATGGCCAGTTCGGGCATTGAGCTGCTGCTGGTGTCGCTGCCGCAACTGGCTGCAGGCGCGGTACAGACCCTGGCGATCTCGGCCTTGGGCATCCTGTTCGCCACCTTGGGCGGCGTGCTCTATGGCGTGCTGGCCACCCTCGGCAATCGGGCGCTGAACATCCTGTTGCAGGTCTACCTGGAGCTGTTCCGGGCGATTCCGGTGCTGGTCTGGCTGTACCTGGTGTTCTTCGGGCTGCCGATCTTCTTCGGCCTGAGCATCCCCAGCTTCTGGTGTGCGGTGCTGGTACTCGGCCTGTGGGGCGCCAGCGAGGTGGGCGAGGTGGTGCGCGGCGCCCTGCAATCGCTGCCCCGCGGGCAGCGCGAGGCAGGGCTGTCGATCGGCCTGGGCGGCTGGCAGCTGTATGGCTACGTGCTGCTACCCCAGGCACTCAAGCGCATGACCCCGCCGACCATCAACCTCTACACGCGCATCATCAAGACCAGCTCGCTGGCGGTGCTGATCGGTGTGGTCGACGTCATCAAGGTTGGCCAGCAGATCATCGAACGCACCTACGAGTCGGTGCTGATCTACGGCGCGCTGTTCCTGTTCTTCTTCCTCGTCTGCTATCCGCTTTCCGCCGCCTCGCGCGTGCTGGAACGCCGCTGGGCCCAGCCATGAACGCATTGATCGAATTCCAGGGTTTCAACAAATTCTTCGGCGAGCACCAGGTGCTCAAGGATGTCGACCTGCAGGTGCGGGCCGGCGAGGTGGTGGTGATCCTCGGCCCCAGCGGCTGCGGCAAGAGCACCCTGCTGCGCTGCCTCAACGGGCTGGAGGAGGCCCAGGGCGGCAGCCTGCGCCTCGACGGCCAGGAACTGCTCGACCCGCGCACCGACTGGCGCCAGGTGCGCCAGCGGGTCGGCATGGTGTTTCAGAGCTACCACCTGTTCGGCCATATGAGCGTGCTCGACAACCTGCTGCTGGGCCCGCTCAAGGTGCAAAAGCGCGAACGCCGTGAAGCCCAGGCCCAGGCCGAGGCGCTGCTGGCGCGGGTGGGGCTGCTGGACAAGCGCGACGCCTTCCCCCGGCAGCTTTCCGGTGGCCAGCAGCAGCGCATCGCCATCGTCCGCTCGCTGTGCATGAACCCCCAGGTAATGCTGTTCGACGAAGTCACCGCCGCCCTCGACCCGGAGATGGTCAAGGAGGTGCTGCAGGTGATCCAGGGCCTGGCCCGCGACGGCATGACCCTGCTCATCGTCACCCACGAAATGGCCTTCGCCCGCGCGGTGGCCGACCGCATCGTGTTCATGGAGGCCGGCAGGATCCTTGAACAGAATGACCCCGAGCGCTTCTTCACCCAACCGCGAAGCGCACGTGCGCAGCAGTTCCTGGAGAAGTTCTCGTTCGTCGAAAGCCTGCCCAAGTCACTGCCCAAGTCACTGCACAAGGAACTGTCATGAAGACCGCACCGTTCGCCAAACTGCTCGCTCCACTGCTTGGTCTGGCCCTGCTGGCCGGCTGCAACAAAGCCGAAGACGCGGCCAAGCCCGCCGCCGCCTCGCCGGCCACCAGCTACCTGGAAACCATCAAGGCCCGCGACAAGCTGATCGTGGGGGTGTTCACCGACAAGCCACCGTTCGGTTTCGTCGACGAAAGCGGCCGCTACGTCGGTTTCGACACCGATATCGGCCGGCGCTTCGCCAAGGAGCTGCTGGGCGACGAGAACAAGGTCGAGTTCGTCGCCGTCGAACCCGCCAGCCGCATCCCGTTCCTGCAGAGCGACAAGGTCGACCTGATCCTCGCCAACATGACCGTCACCCCCGAGCGCAAAGAAGCGGTGGACTTCACCAACCCCAACTTGCGCGTGGCGGTGCAGGCCATCGTTGCCAACGGTAGCCCGGTGCAGAAGCTCGACGACCTGGCCGACAAGACCATCATCGTCACCACCGGCACCACCGCCGATATCTGGCTGACCAAGAACCACCCGGACTGGAAACTGCTGAAGTTCGAGAAGAACACCGAGTCCCTGGCTGCCCTGGCCAGCGGCCGTGGCGAGGCGTATGCCCAGGACAACCTGATCCTGTTCAGCTGGGCCAAGCAGAACCCGGGCTATCGCGTATTGCCGCAGTTGCTGGGTGACGAGGCGCCGATCGCCCCGGCGGTGAAGAAGGGCAACACCGAGCTGCGCGACTGGGTGAACGCCGAGCTGGCCAAGTTGGGCGAGGAGAAGTTCCTGCTCAAGCTGTACGACCAGTACGTGCGTAAAGAACTCAGCGATGACACCAAGCCGGAGAGCGTCATCGTCGAAGGCGGCAAGTGGCAGGGTTGAGCCATGGCCCCCTGTAGGAGCGGCTTTAGCCGCGATGCGGGCACCGCGGTGTATGGCACCCGCTGTGCGGCTGATCGCGGCTGAAGCCGCTCCTACAGGGATCGCGTGACGCGGTGGGCGTTATTTGCCAGGCACCAGGCGCAAGGTGCTCTGCGCCGGAATCACCCCCATCCGCGTCTTGTGATAGCGCCCTTCGATGTAATCCTCGGCCTGGTCCTTGTAGTGGCTGTCGAACAGCACGCCACTCTGCCCGACTGGGTTGATGGTCAATGCCGCTCCCGGGTCGCCGAAGTCGACCACCCGGCGGGTCGAAGGCCCATAGGTGACCGGCCAGGGCGCCGGGCCGATCTTCGCCGAAAGGTTGTTCGGCACTTCATGGGTGCCCGGCGCGGCGAACGGGCCGACATTGAACAGCAGGTTCAACGGCTTCTTCATCCCCAACGGATGGTTGTGGGTGAGGGTGTGGGCCTTGCCCCACTGCCAGCTGGCCGGGTCCTTGCCGAGCGTCTCGCGCAGGTGCTTCAGGCTGCGCTGCCAGGCCTGGCGCACGATGGCGGCGCGGTCGGTGCGCTCGTTGCCACCACGGGTGTTCCACCAGGGTGAGTCGGCGTCGGCGGCCAGGCGCGGCAGGGCGGCATCGATGGCGCGGGTGCTGATCAGCACCGGGAACCAGGTGTCACCCAGCTCATCGTGCAACGCAGCGAAGGCCAGTTCGTAGAGGAACTGGTTGAACAGCGTGGCGCTGGTGGAGTCTAGCGGGTAGTCGCCGCGCCAGGCGGCCAGTTGTTCCACCAGTTCCTTCTCTTCGTCACCGCTGGCGACCGTGCGCAGGGTGCCCAGCAGCGGCGCCAGGGTACGTGGGCCGTAGTCGCTGCTGGTGTCGAGCTGCAGGGCCTGGCTGCTCTGGATGTCCCACTTGATGTCTGGATTGCTCAGCTGGCGATCGAGCTGGCGACCACGGTCGGCCAGGTTGTAGTAACCGGGTATCGCTATCGAGGCCGGTGGCTGGTAGTTGGCCGAGACGATATAGCCGCTGGCCGGGTTCTCCTGCTGCGGGTTGACGCTGAAGGGGTAGAAGCCGGGCTTGGCGGCCTGGCCGCTGCTGCCGTCGAGGATGAACGCCGGGTTGACCCCGTCCGGGCGGATCGGTAGGCGCGCCGCCGCCCACCAGCCGATATCGCCACGGGCGTTGGCCCACACCAGGTTCAGCCCCGGCGCCTGGACCTTCGCCGCCGCCTCGCGCATCTTGCCGAGGGTGTCGGCGCGGTTGATCTGGTAGAAACCGTCGAGCAGCGGATTTTCAGTTTCGAGGAACGCCCACCACATGGCGATCGGCGCCGGGCCGGCGGTGTCGCCCAGCACGCTGTTGACGATCGGGCCATGGGGCGAGCGGCGCAGGGTGATGGTCACCGGCGCCTGGCCCTTGACCGCGATCTGCTGCTCGGCCTTCTCCAGCGCCTGCCAGCGGCCATCGACCATCACTTGATCAGGGTCGGCCGGGTTGGTCTTCTCGGCGATCAGGTCGACGTCGTCGTTCTGGAACATGGTCAGGCTCCAGCCGAAATCGCGATTGTGGCCGAGCAGGGCGAATGGGTTGAGGGCCTGGAAATAGCCATACAGGTTGAAACCCGGCGCCGACAGTTCGGCCTCGTACCACACCGCCGGCACAGCGAAGCTGATGTGCGGGTCGCCTGCCAGCAGCGGGCGGCCGCTGCGGGTGTGGCTACCGGCCACGGCCCAGGCATTGCTGCCCTCGAACTGCGGGATGCCGACATCGCCAAGGGCCTCGTGGCTCAGCCGTGCCAGTTGTTCGAGGCTGCGCCAGTCAGTGGCGGCCAGCGGGGTGGCGATGTCGCCGTCGGGCTTCCAGTCGAGGTCGAAGATCTTCAGGTACTCGGGGCTGAGCTGGTCGCGGATGTAGGTCAACGCCGGGTCAGTGCGAAACGCTGCGGCGAAACTGTAGGCAAGATAGCCGGCGATGCTCAGGGTGTCCTCGGCGGTGAACGGGCGCTTCGGGATGCCGAGGACGTCGAACTCCATGGGCTTGGGGTGCGTCGCCTGCCATTGGTTGACGCCGTCGAGGTACGCCTGCAGGGCCTGCCAGGCCGGTGACTGGTGGTCCAGGCGCTGCACCATCAACGCGGCCTGGTCACGGATGCGCAGGCTGCGGAACAGGGTGTCGGTGGGTACCAGCTTCTCGCCCAGCACTTCGGCCAGTTCCCCCTGGGCCAGGCGGCGCATGATCTCCATCTGGAACAAGCGGTCCTGGGCGTGCACGTAGCCAAGGGCGCGGTACAGGTCCTGTTCGTTCTGCGCCTGCAGGTGCGGCACGCCGCGGGCGTCGTAGCGTGCGCTGACTGGCGCCTGCAAGCCGCTGACGGCCACCTCGCCCTCGCGCTGGGGCTGCTTGCCCTGCACGTACCAGTAACCGGTGCCAGCGGCGGCCACGGCGATCACCACCGCCAGCAGGGTCAGGCTGCGCTTCATCGAAACTCCTTGTGCACGCCAGCGAAAAATGTGGTCCGATCATCGGCGGATTCGCGAACTGAGCATAGCCCCTGAAAGGAGTTTCCATGGCCCTCAGCGAAAAACAGAAGATGTTGGCGGGTGAGCTCTACCACGCCGGTTGCCCCGAGCTGCAGGCTGAGCAGATCGCCAACAAACACTGGATGCACCGCTACAACAGCAGCGTCGAGCTGCTCAACGACGCGCGCCATGGCTTGCTGGTCGAGCATTTCGGCCAGGTCGGCGACGGTGCGGTGATCCGCCCGCCGTTCTATTGCGACTACGGCTACAACATCAGCATCGGTGCCAACAGTTTCATGAACTTCAATTGCGTGATCCTCGATGTGCTGCCGGTGCGCATTGGCGCCGACTGCCAGATCGGCCCGGCGGTGCAGATCTACACCGCCGATCACCCGATGGACCCTGAACTGCGGCGCACGGGTCTTGAGAGTGGCCGGCCGGTGAGCATCGGCGACAACGTGTGGATCGGTGGCGGGGCGATCATCCTGCCCGGCGTGACCATCGGTGACAACGCCGTGGTCGGTGCCGGCAGCGTGGTGACCCGCGATGTGCCGGCGGGAGCGGTAGTGGTGGGCAACCCGGCGCGGGTGCGTCAGCCGGCCCAGGGGCAGTAGCAGCCCACCGCGAGGGTGTTGGAGGCTTGTACCCGGCGCCCTTGCTCCAATGCGTTGAGAATCGGCTCGATGAAACTGTTGCTCGAGTTGCACACCGCGCCTTCGCTGTAGGGGCCGAAGTAGGCCAGGTTGCCCTCGTGGTCCCAGATTGCCACGGCGGGCGTGGCGGGCAGCTGTTCGCTGCCGGGCAGGCTGGCCAGTGGCTTTAGAGCGGTGAGGTTGGCGGGAAGCTGGCCGTGGCTGCCGGGCTTTTGCACGACGTGGAAGCTCACGCCCCGTGGGGCGAACTGCGCGACCAGCTCGCCCAGGTGCTGCTGGTTGCCAACGTTGCACGGGCAGGCTGGGTCCCAGAAGTGCACCACGCGGATCGGGCCGGGGCCGGACAGCTCGGGTGGCAGCTGCAACTGGCTACCGTCGAAGAGGGTGGCCTGGTTGTCGAACGGGCGCAGGTAGCGGCTCTGGAAACTGTCGTAGGCCCACCACAGCGCGACGGCGCAGAGCAGGGTGGCGGTGATACCGGCCAATGGCTTGAAACGTCGGGGCATGGTTTATTCGCAGCGCCTGATAACCGCACAAGCTTGCCACGATGACAGCGAGACCTGAATATCACAGGTCAATACTTGCTTCAGTGTGGATGTCCCCGATGCCCGCCGCCTTCCAACCCGACTCGCTGCGCGCCAGCTTGTCGCCCCTCACCGAGCGCCAGTCGTTGCCCGCCCAAGGCCGTGACTACCAGCGCTTCTATGGCCTGGACCTGCCGGTGGCCAGTTGGCTTGGCCGCTTCCAGGCAGCCGGGTTCGACCTGGTTGGCCAGGTCTGGTTGCCGGAGCAGCCGGTAGCGACCCTGTTCCTGCTGCATGGCTACTACGACCACATGGGTCTCTACCGGCATGTGATCGACTGGGCACTCAAGCAGCGCTATACCGTGATCAGCTGCGACCTGCCCGGGCACGGGCTGTCCAGCGGCGAGCGGGCCAGCATCGAAGACTTCGACATTTATCAGCAGACACTGGACGCTTTGTTCGAGCAGGCACGCCAGCTCGACCTGCCACGCCCGTGGCACCTGTGTGGGCAGAGCACCGGCGGTGCCATCGTGGTCGATCACCTGCTGCACTGCGACGGCCGCAGCCCGGCCGACGGCGAGGTGATCCTGCTGGCGCCGCTGGTGCGCCCGCGCGCCTGGCACTGGTCGAAGCTCAGCTATTGTGTGCTGCGCCACTTCGTCAACGGCATCGAGCGGCGCTTCAGCGAGAACACCAACGACCCGGCGTTCCTGCCGTTTCTGGAAGCCGACCCGCTGCAGCCGCGCCGTTTGCCGACAGCCTGGGTCGGCGCGCTGCTGAAATGGGTCCGGCGTATAGAGGACGCGCCGCGCAGCACGCGGCGCTTGCTGATCGTGCAAGGGGAGGCGGATGGCACCGTGGACTGGCCCTACAACCTCAAGGTGCTCAAGGCCAAGTTCAGTGAGCCGCAGATCCTCCTGCTGCCCGAGGCGCGGCACCACCTGGCCAACGAGCTGCCGGGTATCCGCCAGCGCTATTTTGACTTCATCGGCCAGCGCCTGGGCTGATCAGTTCAGGTCCGCGGCGTTCTGGCCGACCGCCAGCGCGGCGCGCACGGCGGCCACGGCGGCCTTGTAGTAGGCCTGCCCTTGCGGCGACTCGGCGAAGGTGGCGAATTCTTCCAGTTCCGTATCCGACAGGTCACGGTAGACATACAGCAGCGTGTTGTTGAGGTCTTCGCCGACCTGGTTCATCAGGCGCTGGCGCTGGCCGTCGAGCAGGCCCTGGGCCTGGCCGGCACCGAACAGGCCGGGGATCATCGAGCTGAGGCTGTCTGCCGCCACCCCGGCGATCGCCAGGCTGACCTCGGCGCCGGCTTCGCGGGCCGGCAGGGCCTGGGCCAGGTGGCCGACGATCAGCAGGCGGGTATCGCTGGCCTGCATCTTGGGCAGGCCCTTGGCGTTCTTGGCCAGTTGGTCTTTGCGCGTGGCCAGCAGTTCGGCGGCTACCACCTTGCGCCCCAGCGGCGACTGGAAGAAGTTCAGCGCCGGCGTGGCGTTCTGCAAGTTTGCGCGCAGCTGCGCCAAGGCACGGCGATCCATGGCCTGGGCCTGGAAACGCTGGTTGCTGTTGCTGACCAGTGCCTGGTAGACGGCGGGCGGCAGGCTGTTGCGGTAGCGCTGCTGGGCGGCGCTCACGGCATCGTTGAAGTGGGCGCGCTGGTCGGGCCAGCCGGCGGCCTTGTACAGTTGATCGAGGCTGTCTGCCCAGACAGGCATGGTGCAGATCATCAGCAGAAGCAGGGAAAACAAACGGCGCATTCAGGACTCCTGTCGGCAGTCCGCTATTGTCCGTGGCTCGGCGGGGCTTTGTCGAGACGCCAACGGCAGTTCTCGACCAAGCGGCGCTGTGCGAGCGCATGCCGAATGGCTATGATGCGCCATGCACAATCCTCCTGAACATTCGATGCTGTCGGCGATCGTCGATGACCTGGCCACCCGTGGCTGGTCGCAGCAGCCGCTCTTCTTGCCCGACGAACTGGCCCGCGCGCTGGCACTCGAATGCCGGCACCGCCACGCCGAAGGCGAACTCAACCCGGCCGGGGTCGGGCGTGGTGCCGCGCAGGAAGTGCGCGAGGCCATTCGCGGTGACCAGATCCAGTGGATCGACCCGGGTGACTCCGAGGCTTGCGACCACTATCTGGGGGCCATGGACAGCTTGCGCCAAGCCATCAACCAAGGGTTGTACCTGGGGCTCGAGGACTTCGAGTGCCATTTCGCCCTGTACCCTCCAGGCGCTTTCTATCGCCGCCACCTGGACCGCTTCCGCGACGACGACCGGCGCGCCGTTTCGGCCGTGTTCTATCTCAATGAAGGCTGGCAGCCCGCCGACGGTGGCCAGTTGCGCATGTTCCTCCAGGGTGACGTCGAGCATGACGTGCCGCCGCTGGCGGGCACCCTGGTGGTGTTCCTGTCGGGCGACATCCCCCACGAAGTCCTCCCGGCCGGGCGTGAGCGCCTGTCGCTGACGGGCTGGTTCCGCCGCCGTGGCAACGATCCGTTCTAAGGTCCTGGTCAGCGCCTGCCTGCTGGGGCAGCCGGTGCGCTACGACGGGCGCGCCAGCGGTCACCCCGACCTGTTGCAACGCTGGCAGGCCGAAGGGCGGGTGGTGCCGTTGTGCCCGGAGGTGGCCGGTGGCTTGCCGACGCCGCGCCCGCCTGCGGAGATTCCGGGCGGGCAGGGTGGTGCCGTGCTGGATGGGCTGGCGCCGGTCGTAACGGTGGCGGGTGAAGATGTCAGCGAGGCGTTTCTCGCCGGCGCCCGGCAGGCCCTGGCCTTGGTACGGCGGCATGGCATTCGTGTGGCGGTGCTCAAGTCCGGCAGCCCGTCGTGTGGCAACCGGTTGACCTATGACGGCAGCTTCACGGGGGTGAAAGTGCCGGGGGAAGGGGTCACGACCGCCTTGTTGCGCCGTGAAGGGGTGCTGGTGTTCAGCGAACTGGAGCTGGACCAGGCCGAGCAAGCGCTGAACCACGCGGACCTGTAGGAGCCAGCCTTGCTGGCGAACGGCTTCACATCGCCTTCAGGGCTGTTCGCCAGCAAGGCTGGCTCCTACGGGATCGGTGGCGTTACTGCTGTTGGAGCCATTTCTTTTCCAGCTCGGCAATGCGCCCATTATCCTTGAGCCGCTGCAAGGCATTGTTCACCGCGCTCTCGAACGCCGGATTATCTTTCTGGAATGGAATCACCAGGTGCTGGGCACCAAACGGTTGGCTGGCGCTCAACGCGGGGGCAAGTTTGTTTTGCGTATCGGGCTTGTCGACGGTGATGTCGAACTTGCCGCTTTCCACCCCAGCCAGTGCTTCTGCGGCGGGCGTCTCGATGAACTCGGCGCGCAGGTCCAGTTCCCGGGCCAAGGCCTGGCCCAGTTCGATATCGAACCCCGTCAGGTGCTCATCCTGCTTGAAGGCGTAGGGCGCGGCATCGCTTTGCACGGCAATGCGCAACTCCCCCCGGTCGTTGATTTCATCGATCAGTTCGGCCTGGGCCAGTGGAGTGAACAGTGCTGCCAGCAGCACGCCAATGGTCAAACGCATGAATGCCCCTTACTTGTTTGGCAGAAGATTTTCCATTCGCCGGGTCTTTATTACCTGCCTCGGTCGAGCGCAGCCTCAGACCTCAAGACCCGGTCAATGTTTGACGCGGCCGTGAAATATTTCCGCGCCTGTTTTTGAACCTCTTCCGGTGTGGGTGGACTATGGTGAAGTACCGCCTTGCTTCCTTTTAGTGATAGCGGTCAATTGAAGTGAATCACAGGAGAAGTGAATGAAAAGCCTAATGTCGCGTGCTGCCGTCGCCGGTCTGCTGATGGGAGTATCGGTGTTCGTCAGTGCCGCGGATGCCCTGAAGAGCCAGCAGCCACCGGAAGGCGCCAAGGTCTTCATCGTTTCCCCCGCCGATGGTGCCACGGTCGACAAGACCTTCACCGTCAAGTTCGGCATCGAGGGCATGGGCCTGAAGCCTGCGGGCGACCAGACTCCGCATACCGGCCATCACCACCTGCTGGTGGATGTCGACAAGGCGCCAGCCGCCGACATGCCACTGCCGACCAGCCTGATGCCGGAAAACAACGCGCCATTACCAGCCGGCCCGCAGGTGCTGCATTTTGGTAAGGCGCAGACCGAGGCGACCATCACCCTGACGCCGGGCAAGCACACCCTGCAGCTGGTGCTGGGCGACCAGTACCACGTGCCGTTCAAGCCAAGCGTCAAGTCGAAGAAGATCACCGTCAACGTCAAGTGACGCTGAACCTGTAGGAGCGGCTTAAGCCGCGAAATAGGCGCTGCGGTGCTTGGCACCCGCGTTCGCGGGTGATCGCGGCTGAAGCCGCTCCTACAAGCTCGCGACAATGAAAAAAGGGAGGCCACCAGGGCCTCCCTTTTTCATGCCGCAGTGAAACTCAGAACAGTACGCGCGAGCGAATGGTGCCCTTCACGTGCTGCAGTTTCTCCTGGGCCAGGTCCGAGTACTCGGCGTCCACGTCGATTACCACGTAACCCACTTTCTCGTCGGTCTGCAGGAACTGACCGGAGATGTTGATACCGTTCTCGGCGAACACTTTGTTGATCTCGCTGAGCACACCCGGGATGTTTTCGTGGATGTGCAGCAGGCGGTGCTTGCCTGGGTGGGCCGGCAGGGCCACTTCCGGGAAGTTGACCGACGACACGGAGGTACCGTTGTCGCTGTACTTGACCAGCTTCTCGGCCACTTCCAGGCCGATGTTGGCCTGGGCCTCGGCGGTGGAGCCACCGATGTGTGGCGTGAGGATCACGTTGTCCAGGCCACGCAGCGGGCTTTCGAACTCGTCGTCGTTGGAGCGCGGCTCGACCGGGAACACGTCGATGGCGGCGCCGATCAGGTGCTTGTCCTTGATCGCGGCGGCCAGGTGGTCCAGCTCGACCACGGTGCCACGGGCGGCGTTGATCAGGATCGAGCCCTTCTTCATCGCGCGGATTTCCTTCTCGCCGATCATCCACTGGGTGGACGGCAGCTCAGGCACGTGCAGCGAGACGATGTCGGCCAGGCCCAGCAGTTCGTGCAGGCTGGTGACTTGTGTGGCGTTGCCCAGTGGCAGCTTGGTCAGCGGGTCGTAGAAGTACACCTGCATGCCCAGGCCTTCGGCCAGGACCGACAGTTGCGTGCCGATCGAGCCGTAGCCGACGATGCCCAGCTTCTTGCCACGGATCTCGAAGGAGTTGGCCGCGCTCTTGATCCAGCCACCGCGATGGCAGGAGGCGTTCTTTTCGGGGATGCCGCGCAGCAGCAGGATAGCTTCGGCCAGCACCAGTTCAGCCACCGAGCGGGTGTTGGAGTACGGGGCGTTGAACACCGCGATGCCGCGCTCGCGGGCCGCGTTCAGGTCGACCTGGTTGGTGCCGATGCAGAAGCAGCCTACCGCGACCAGTTTCTTCGCACAGTCGAAGACCTCTTCGGTCAGCTGGGTGCGCGAGCGGATGCCGATGAAGTGGGCATCGGCGATCTTTTCCTTCAGCTCGGCGTCCGGCAGCGAGCCGGTGAGGTACTCGATGTTGCTGTACCCGGCAGCCTTGAGGATATCCACCGCATTCTGGTGGACGCCTTCAAGAAGAAGGAACCTGATCTTGCTCTTGTCGAGAGAAGTCTTGCTCATCTGCGTAAACCTGTATCCCGGAGAAAAATGGCGAGGAGGGTGAAGCGGCGCGGCGTCGGCCTTAGCACGAACAGCGGGAGGGCTATGCTAGCATACGCGACCTGATCTGAGCTTATCCCGACAGGTGAAGCGTGCTCAGGGTGACTATGAATAAGTCGAGAGTTCCAGCGATGACCCAGTCCGTGGTAATTGATGAGCTGATGACCCTGGTCGACCCTGGCAAGGTCCTCACCGATGCCGCCTCGCTCGAGACGTATGGCAAGGACTGGACCAAGCACTATCCGCCCGCGCCCAGCGCCATCGTCTTCCCTAAATCCATCGAGCAAGTGCAGGCCATCGTTCGCTGGGCGAACCGGCACAAGGTTGCCTTGGTGCCGTCCGGTGGGCGTACCGGGCTGTCGGGCGGCGCGGTCGCTGCCCACGGCGAGGTGGTGGTGGCCTTCGACTACATGAACCAGATCCTCGGTTTCAATGAGTTCGACCGCACCGTGGTCTGCCAACCCGGGGTGATCACCCGCCAACTGCAGCAGTTTGCCGAAGACCAGGGGCTGTACTACCCCGTTGACTTTGCTTCCAGCGGCTCCAGCCAGATCGGCGGCAATATCGGCACCAATGCCGGCGGGATCAAGGTGATTCGCTACGGCATGACCCGTAACTGGGTCGCCGGGCTCAAGGTGGTCACCGGCAAGGGCGAGCTGCTGGAACTGAACAAGGACCTGATCAAGAACGCCACCGGCTACGACCTGCGCCAGCTGTTCATCGGCGCCGAGGGTACGCTGGGCTTCGTGGTCGAGGCGACCATGCGCCTGGACCGTGCACCGCGCAACCTCACCGCGATGGTGCTGGGCACGCCGGACTTCGACTCGATCATGCCGGTGCTGCACGCTTTCCAGGGCAAACTCGACCTCACGGCCTTCGAGTTCTTCTCCGACAAGGGCCTGGCCAAGATCCTCGCCCGTGGCGATGTGCCGGCGCCCTTCGAGACTGACTGCCCGTTCTACGCACTGCTGGAGTTCGAGGCCAGCACCGAGGAGGTGGCCAACGAGGCGCTGACCACCTTCGAGCACTGCGTCGAACAGGGCTGGGTGTTGGACGGGGTGATGAGCCAGAGTGAAACCCAGCTGAAGAACCTGTGGAAGCTGCGCGAGTACCTGTCCGAGACCATCTCCCACTGGACACCCTACAAGAACGATATTTCGGTCACCGTGTCGAAAGTGCCGGCGTTCCTGCGCGATATCGATGCCATCGTCGGCAAACACTACCCAGACTACGAAGTGGTCTGGTACGGCCATATCGGCGACGGCAACCTGCACCTGAACATCCTCAAGCCCGACCACATGACCAAGGACGATTTCTTCGCCTCCTGCACAAAGGTCAACAAGTGGGTATTCGAGATCGTCGAGCGCTACAACGGCTCGATCTCCGCCGAGCACGGCGTGGGCATGACCAAGCGCGACTACCTGGGTTACAGCCGCTCGGCGGATGAAATCGCCTGCATGAAGGCGATCAAGGCCGTGTTCGACCCTAACGGCATCATGAATCCGGGTAAGATCTTCGCTCCCGAATAAAAAGCAGTGTTCACAGGAGTCGGCCATGAGTTACCAGCACCAGTATGTAGACGGCACCCGTATCCATTACCCGCTGGGCAAGGTGGTGTGCATCGGCCGCAACTACGCCGAGCACGCCAAGGAACTGGACAACCCCATCCCCAGCGAGCCACTGCTGTTCATCAAGCCCGGTAGCTGCGTGGTGCCCCTGGAAGGCGGCTTCAAGATCCCGACCGAGCGTGGCTCGGTGCATTACGAAGCGGAAATCGCCGTGCTGCTGGGCAAGCCGCTGTCCACTGCGCCGTCCGAGGAAGAGGTGCTCGACGCCATTTCCGGCTACGCGCCGGCGCTCGACCTCACCCTGCGTGAGGTGCAGGCGAAACTGAAGGAAAAGGGCCTGCCGTGGGAGCTGGCCAAGAGCTTCGATGGCGCCTGTGTACTGCCGCCGTTCGTTTCGGCTGGTACGTTCGAGGATGTCACCGATATCGGTATCCGCCTGACCATCAACGGTGAAGTGCGTCAGGACGGCAGCAGCGCGATGATGCTCAACCCGATCGTGCCGATCATCCAGCACATCGCCGGGCATTTCTCGCTGCAGCCAGGCGATGTCATCCTCACCGGCACTCCGGCCGGTGTCGGCCCGCTCAACGTGGGTGACGAGCTAGTGTTGGAACTTCTGGGCGCAAGTCGTTTCGAAGGGCGCGTGCTCTGACCTTTTGCCGCGGCGGCGTGATACCGCCGCCGTTTCCCTGACCGCGGGTGGTCGTTGCCATTTTTTTCACAATCGATGCGGATAATGCGCAAACCTGCGCATTTTCGTCGGCATTGGGCTATACCTCACCGCTCGCTTTCAGGACTTTCCTTCAATGGCCACTTCTACCCGTGCATCCCTCCCGCCTGCACCCAAACGCCGCGCGTCGCTGCGCTGGCTGATCGGCATTACCGCCTTGGCGGTGATCAGCTATGGCGTGGTCGTGGCCATGCACTGGGATGACCGTGGCCTGCTGTGGCTGAAGGAGCGCTTCGAAACCTCTGCCGAGCGCCAGGAAAGCATCTGGTTGCCAGATTACGTGGTGGATATCGATGCCAAGCCATTGGCGGGCATGGAGGAGGATGAAGCCTCGGACGTGGCCTTCAACCCGCATACCCGCACCTTGTTCGCCGTCATGGGCAAACACCCGTTCCTGGCCGAGTTGAGCCTGGATGGCGATGTGCTGCGCAAGATCCCCTTGCAGGGTTGGGACAATCCCGAGGGTGTCGCCGTGCTCGAGGACGGGCAGATCGCGATCACCGACGAGCGCCGCCACGACTTGACCCTGGTCAAGGTGGACGCTACTACCACTTCGCTATCACGCACCGATTTCAAGAGCTACGACCTGGGCGAGTCGGTCAAGAGCAACAAAGGTTTCGAGGCCGTGGCCTGGGACCCGATGCGCCAGCGCCTGCTCATCGGCGAGGAGCGCCCGCCTACGCTGTACGCCTGGAGCACCAACGGGCATGGCCCGCTCATCGGGGACAAGCAAGTACTGCCCAGCGATGAGCTTGACCTGCGCAACCTGTCGGCCTTGAGCGTCGACCCACGCACGGGGCACCTGCTGGTGCTGTCGGCGGATTCGAACATGCTGCTGGAACTGGACGAGAAAGGTGAGCAGGTCAGCTTCATGACCCTGCTGGGTGGCTTCAATGGCCTGAAGGACACCATCCCACGCGCCGAAGGCGTGGCCATGGACGACAAGGGCAACCTTTACTTCGTCAGCGAACCTAACCTGTTCTATCGTTTCAGGAAGCACTGACACTGCCACCGGGGCAATTCGACGACGGCATTAAGGTTTGCTTCAGTTGTTGATGGTTAGATTCGCGTCCCCTTTGCCGAGTCTGCCTCCATGCGCCGTCGTTACCGCCTCACCCTCGCTTTAACCGTGCTTGCCGCCTTGCTCGTCCTGGGTGCGGCAGCCCAGGAGTTCCGCCTGTTCGAGCGCGGCTGGTTCAACCTGCGGGCCTGGTGGCAGCCGGCTGAGCAGAGCATGGGGCTGGACCGCTATCGGGTAGCGGTCGAGGCACAGCCCATCGAAGGGCTGGACGACGATCTATCGGCCCTGACCTACGACCCGGACCGCAAGAGCCTGTTCACGGTCACCAACGCCCGTTCCGAGCTGATCGAGCTGTCGTTGGACGGGCGCATCCTGCGCCGCGTGCCGCTGACCGGTTTCGGCGACCCCGAGGCCGTGGAGTACGTGGGCCCCAACAGCTACGTGATTACCGATGAGCGCCAGCAGCGGCTGATCCGCGTGCGCCTGGAGGATGACACCCTGTTCCTCGATGCCAACGATGCCGAGCAGCTGTCACTGGGCATCGGCCTCAATGGCAACAAGGGCTTCGAGGGGTTGGCCTACGATTCGACGGGCAAGCGCCTGTTCGTGGCCAAGGAGCGCGACCCGATGATGATCTACGAGGTGCATGGTTTCCCCCATGACAACCCGGACAAGCCTTACGCTGTGCATGTGGTGCAGGACCGCAAGCGCGACAAGGGGTTGTTCGTACGGGACTTGTCCAGCCTGCAGTTCGACGAGCGCAGTGGGCATCTGCTGGCCCTGTCGGATGAGTCGCGGCTGGTGCTGGAGCTGGATGTGAAGGGGCGGCCGTTGAGCACCCTGTCGTTGCGCAAGGGGATGCAGGGGCTGAAGCAGACAGTGCCGCAGGCGGAAGGGATTGCGATGGACGATGCCGGGACCATCTACCTGGTCAGTGAGCCGAACCTGTTCTACGTGTTCAAGCAGCCATGACACTGTAGGAGCCAGCCTTGCTGGCGAACGAGCAGGCCCTCGGTTGCCGGGGCGGACGCGGTTCGCCAGTGAGGCTGGCCCCTACAGAGGCAGTGTTGCTTACTCGGCCTTGAGGGTCTTCACGCCTTCGGCGGTACCCAGCAGCAGCACATCCGCCGGCCGCGCCGCGAACAGGCCGTTGGTGACCACGCCGACGATGGCGTTGATCTGGCTTTCCAGCTCCACCGGGTTGGTGATCTGCAGGTTGTGCACGTCGAGGATGACGTTGCCGTTGTCGGTCACCACGCCCTCGCGGTAGACCGGGTCGCCGCCCAGCTTGACCAGCTGGCGCGCCACGTGGCTGCGGGCCATGGGGATGACCTCGACCGGCAGCGGGAAGGCGCCCAGCACGGGTACCAGCTTGCTGGCGTCGGCGATGCAGATGAAGGTCTTGGCCACCGCCGCGACGATTTTCTCGCGGGTCAGGGCCGCGCCGCCGCCCTTGATCAGGTTCAGGTGGGCGTCGCTCTCGTCGGCGCCGTCCACGTAGAACTCCAGCTCGCTGACGCTGTTCAGCTCGTAGACCGGGATGCCATGGCCTTTCAGGCGCTGGGCGGTGGCTTCGGAGCTGGCGACGGCGCCGTCGAAGGCAGTTTTGTGCTGGGCCAGGGCGTCGATGAAGAAGTTGGCGGTGGAGCCGGTGCCAACGCCGACGACGCTTTTTTCATCCAGCTTGGGCAGGATGAGGTCGACGGCGGCCTGGGCGACGGCCTGTTTGAGTTGGTCCTGGGTCATGCGGGCTCCGGGAGGGGCAGGGCGGATTTCAAAGTTGCCTAGTATAACGGCTCCGACGGCTTTGCTGTGGCTGCCCGACGTGACGCTGCGTTAGACTCCCAGGCCTTGTCCCGCGGCCCAGTGATGCTTTCCGATGCTCGAACAGTACGTCAAGAAGATCCTCACCTCGCGCGTCTATGACGTTGCCGTCGAAACTCCGCTGCACAGCGCCGGGCAACTGAGCAAGCGCCTGGGCAACACGGTCCTGCTCAAGCGCGAGGACCTGCAACCGGTGTTCTCGTTCAAGATCCGCGGGGCCTACAACAAGCTGGCGCAACTGAGTGCGCAAGAGCTGGCCCGCGGCGTGGTCACCGCCTCGGCGGGCAACCACGCCCAAGGCGTGGCCTTGGCGGCCCGTGAGCTGGGCATCAAGGCGACCATCGTGATGCCCAGGACCACCCCCGAGATCAAAGTCGAGGGTGTGCGTTCGCGCGGTGGCAAGGTGGTGCTGCACGGCGACTCCTTCCCCGAGGCGCTGGCGTACTCGCTGAAGCTGGTCGACGAGAAAGGCTTCGTCTACATCCACCCCTATGACGACCCGCACACCATCGCCGGCCAGGGCACCGTGGCCATGGAGATCCTGCGCCAGCACCCAGGCCAGCTCGATGCGATCTTCGTGCCGGTAGGCGGTGGCGGGCTGATCGCCGGTATTGCCGCCTACGTGAAGTACTTGCGCCCTGAGATCAAGGTGATCGGCGTCGAGCCGGACGACTCGAACTGCCTGCAGGCCGCCATGGCCGCGGGCGAGCGCGTGGTGCTGCCGCAGGTCGGGTTGTTCGCCGACGGCGTGGCGGTGGCGCAGATCGGCCAGCACACCTTCGATATCTGCCGCCATCATGTGGACGAGGTGATTACCGTCAGTACCGACGAAATCTGCGCGGCAATCAAGGATATCTACGACGATACCCGCTCGATCACCGAACCTGCCGGCGCATTGGGCGTTGCCGGAATCAAGAAGTACGTCGAGCTCAAGGGCGTGACGGGCCAGACCCTGGTGGCCATCGATTCGGGCGCCAACGTCAACTTCGACCGCCTGCGCCATGTGGCCGAGCGTGCCGAACTGGGCGAGAAGCGCGAGGCGATCATCGCCGTGACCATCCCCGAGCGCCCGGGCAGCTTCAAGGCATTCTGCGAGGCGATCGGCAAGCGCCAGATCACCGAGTTCAACTACCGCAAGCACACTGCGGACGAAGCACACATCTTCGTTGGCGTGCAGACCCATCCCGAAACCGACCCGCGCGCCGCATTGGTGCAGCAATTGACCGAGCAGGGCTTCCCGGTTACCGACCTGACCGACAACGAGCTGGCCAAACTGCATATCCGCCACATGGTCGGCGGCCACTCGGCGGGGGCCAGCGACGAGATGGTGCTGCGGTTCGAATTCCCCGAGCGGCCGGGCGCACTGTTCAACTTCCTCAACAAGCTGGGCGGGCGCTGGAACATCTCGATGTTCCACTACCGTAATCATGGTGCGGCCGATGGTCGCGTGGTGGCGGGCCTGCAGGTGCCGGAAGAGGAGCGTCACCTGGTGCCGGCGGCGCTGGCCAAGATCGGCTATCCGTACTGGGACGAGACCGAGAACCCGGCCTACCGGCTATTCTTGGGCTGATGAACCCATTGCCGGCGACGCACAACGGCCTGCCTAAGGACACCCGTACATGGAACACCTGACCCTTCTCAAGACCCTGCACATCCTCGCCACCGCCCTGCTGTTGCTGGGCGCCCTGGGCCTGGCGACCTGGACTGTCATCGCCCGGCGCAAGGGCGATGCCGACGCCTACGGCAAGCTGCTGCGCCGGCCACTGGTGTTCGTATGGCTGCTGATGGGGCTGTGCCTGGTGAGCATGCCATTCACCGGTTGGTGGCTGGTGCACTTGGTGGGCTGGCCGCTGGGGCAGGCCTGGGTGCTGGCCTCCAGCGTCATCTACACCTTCGGCGCGTTCGCCGCCTGGTGGTTGCTGGTGCGCCTGAACCGGCTGCGCAAGGCGCAAGCGGTAGGGCTGAAGTTCACCCTGGCGTTGGCGGTGTTCAGCGGGGTGTGCTTCCTTTCCATCGCCGGCCTGATGGGGGCCAAACCCGTCTAGAGGCGGCGCCGAACCTGTAGGAGCCAGCCTTGCTGGCTCCTACAGGGCGCGTCGGTTCAGTTGCGCAGTGTGATGATTTCCCAGCCCCTGCGCTCGGCCTCTGCCCGCAATTTCGGATCCGGATCCACCGCCACCGGCCGCTCCACCACCTCCAGCAACGGCACATCGTTCAGCGAATCGCTATAGAAGCAGCTGCCCTCGAGATCGAAACCGTTCTCCAGCATCCAGCGCTTCAACCGCGTCACCTTGCCTTCACGAAAACACGGTATATCGGTACTACGCCCGGTGTAGCGCCCATCCTGCGTCTGGCATTCGGTGGCCAGCAGGGTGCGTACCCCCAGGCGGCGGGCGATGGGCGCGGTGACGAAGCGGTTGGTAGCAGTGATGATCACCAGCTGGTCGCCGGCCTCGCGATGCTGGTGCAGCAGGGCCTCGGCCCTGGGCAGGATGATCGGCTCGATGCAATCGCGCATGAACTCGCGGTGCCAACACTCCAACTGCGCGGGCTCGCTGGCCGCGAGGATCTCCATGGAGAAGGCCAGGTAGGCCTGCATGTCCAGGGTGCCGTTGAGGTAGTCCTGGTAGAAGGCATCGTTGCGTGCCTTGTACGCGACCGGGTCGAGGATACCCCGTTCGCACAGGTAGTCACCCCAGGCGTGGTCGCTGTCGCCGCCGAGGAGGGTATTGTCCAGGTCGAATAACGCCAGGCGCATGGGTTGTCTCGCATCAGCTTCCGGGAGCCCCGCAGAATACGGAGTTTTCACCTCGCTGCACATAAGCTTGGCGGGCGCGTTGCTGCGTGCTCAGGCTTTGTGGAACAATGCGGCGACATGCGTTTGCGAGGTTGCTGCCGTGATCGACCCGGATGGTTTTCGCCCCAATGTCGGGATCATTCTCACGAATGATGCCGGGCAGGTGCTATGGGCTCGGCGGATCAACCAGGATGCCTGGCAGTTCCCCCAGGGTGGCATCAACCCTGACGAGACGCCGGAAGACGCCCTGTACCGCGAGCTGAACGAAGAAGTTGGCCTTGAACGCGACGATGTGGAAATTCTTGCCTGCACCCGTGGCTGGTTGCGTTATCGTTTACCGCAACGTCTGGTGCGCACCCACAGCCAGCCGCTGTGCATCGGCCAGAAACAGAAGTGGTTCCTGCTACGCCTGGTGAGCAACGAGCAACGGGTACGCATGGACCTCACCGGCAAACCGGAATTCGACGGCTGGCGCTGGGTCAGCTACTGGTATCCGCTGGGCCAGGTGGTGACATTCAAGCGCGAGGTATACCGACGCGCCCTGAAAGAGCTAGCCCCGCGCCTGCTGACGCGCGACTGACGACGGAGTCCGACCCCGAGCCATGCTCAATACGCTGCGCAAGATCGTCCAGGAAGTGAACTCCGCCAAAGATCTCAAGACGGCGTTGGGTATCATTGTCTTGCGCGTCAAGGAGGCCATGGGCAGCCAGGTCTGCTCGGTCTACTTGCTTGATCCGGAAACCAACCGTTTCGTGCTGATGGCTACGGAGGGCCTGAACAAGCGCTCCATCGGCAAGGTCAGCATGGCCCCCAACGAGGGCCTGGTTGGCCTGGTCGGTACCCGCGAGGAGCCGCTGAACCTCGAGAACGCCGCCGACCACCCGCGTTACCGCTACTTCGCCGAAACCGGCGAAGAAAAATTCGCCTCTTTCCTCGGTGCCCCCATCATCCACCACCGTCGCGTGGTGGGTGTGCTGGTCATCCAGCAGAAGGAGCGCCGCCAGTTCGACGAAGGCGAAGAAGCCTTCCTGGTCACCATGAGCGCCCAGCTCGCCGGAGTTATTGCCCACGCCGAGGCCACCGGCTCCATCCGTGGCCTGGGCCGTCAGGGCAAGGGCATCCAGGAGGCCCGCTTCGTCGGGGTTCCGGGCTCGCCGGGCGCTGCCGTCGGCCGCTCCGTGGTGATGCTGCCGCCCGCCGACCTGGAAGTGGTGCCGGACCGCACCGTCGAGGACATCGACAACGAACTCAAGCTGTTCAACAACGCCCTCGAAGGCGTGCGCGAGGACATGCGCAAGCTGTCGGCCAAGCTCGCCACCCAATTGCGCCCCGAAGAGCGTGCGTTGTTCGACGTGTACCTGATGATGCTCGAGGACGCCGCCCTCGGTGGCGAGGTGGTCGAGGTCATCAAGACCGGCCAGTGGGCCCAGGGCGCCCTGCGCCAGGTGGTCGGCGAGCACGTCAACCGCTTCGAGCTGATGGACGACGACTATCTGCGCGAGCGTGCCTCGGACGTCAAGGACCTAGGCCGGCGCCTGCTGGCCTATCTCCAGGAGGCCCGTTCGCAGTCGCTGGTCTATGAAGACAACACCATCCTGGTCAGCGAGGAACTGACCCCCGCCATGCTTGGCGAGGTGCCGGAAGGCAAGCTGGTGGGCCTGGTCTCGGTACTCGGTTCGGGCAACTCCCACGTGGCAATCCTTGCCCGGGCGATGGGTATCCCCACGGTCATGGGCGTAGTCGACCTGCCGTATTCGAAGGCCGACGGCATCGACATGATCGTCGACGGCTACAAGGGCGAGGTGTTCACCAACCCCGGCGAGGTGCTGCGCAAGCAGTACAGCGACGTGGTCGAGGAGGAACGTCAGCTGGCCCGCGGCCTCGATGCCCTGCGCGAGCTTCCCTGCATCACCCCGGACGGCCACCGCATGCCGCTGTGGGTCAACACCGGCCTGCTCGCCGACGTGGCCCGGGCCCAGCAGCGCGGCGCCGAGGGTGTCGGCCTGTACCGCACCGAAGTGCCGTTCATGATCAACCAGCGCTTCCCCAGCGAGAAGGAGCAGTTGGCGATCTACCGCGAGCAGCTGCAGGCCTTCCACCCGCTGCCGGTGACCATGCGCAGCCTCGACATCGGTGGCGACAAGTCGCTTTCGTACTTCCCGATCAAGGAAGAAAACCCCTTCCTCGGCTGGCGCGGCATCCGCGTCACCCTCGACCACCCGGAAATCTTCCTGGTGCAGACCCGCGCCATGCTCAAGGCCAGCGAGGGGCTGAACAATCTGCGCATCCTGCTCCCCATGATTTCCGGTATCCATGAGCTGGAAGAAGCGCTGCACCTGATCCACCGCGCCTGGGGCGAGGTGCGTGACGAAGGCACCGACGTGCCCATGCCGCCGGTCGGGGTGATGGTGGAGATCCCCGCCGCCGTGTACCAGACCCGCGAGCTGGCGCGGCAGGTGGACTTCCTCTCGGTCGGGTCGAACGACCTTACGCAGTACCTGCTGGCCGTCGATCGCAACAACCCGCGGGTCGCCGACCTGTACGACTACCTGCACCCAGCTGTGTTGCAGGCGTTGCAGACGGTGGTCAGCGTGGCCCATGAAGAAGGCAAGCCGGTGAGCATCTGCGGCGAGATGGCCGGTGATCCGGCCGCCGCGATCCTGCTGATGGCCATGGGCTTCGACAGCCTGTCGATGAACGCCACCAACCTGCCTAAGGTGAAGTGGATGCTGCGTCAGATCAACAAGAGCAAGGCCAAGGAGCTGCTGGCCGACGCCATGAGCCACGACAACCCGCAGGTTATCCACAGCTCGCTGCAACTGGCGCTGAAGAACCTTGGCCTGGCGCGGATGATCGGGCCGAACAATACCCTTTGATTCGCTGCGTCTGGGCTGCCGGGCACAGCGTCCTCTGTAGGAGTGGCTTAAGCCGCGATGGAGGCACCGCGGTGTGTGGCACCCGCTTTGCGGGTGATCGCGGCTGAAGCCGCTCCTACAGAGGCCAGGCCAAATCAATAGGGCTGGTGAACAGGCCGTTACAACACCTCAAACCTCCAGGCTGACCTCCCCGAGGTGCCCACCAAACGGCCCGAAGCTGCGCTCGATCATCCGCCGTCGCCCCTGGTCATCCACGATCAGCACCGTGCTCGCCCGCGTCCCATAGTTCTGGCTGGCGATGAACACGCTCGACAGCAGCTTCTCGGTTGCCAGCCCTACGCCTGTCTCGGGCAATTCGCTGTCCGGCGCAGGTTGTACGTCGGCCAGCAATGCCAGCAGTCGCTGTGGATCGTCCGACGCTAGCAATCCCTCCAGCCCGTTACGCGCCTTCACCAGCTTCGGCCAAGGTGTGTCCAGCCCGGCGTTCGACAGCCCGTATACGCCGGGCGAGAGCAGGCGCGGCCCGGCCTCACGCGCGTGTAGGTAACCCAACCGCTGCCCATCGCCAACCAGCAGGTTGAAGCCGGAATACTGCTCACTGCGGCTGGCCACCTGATCGAGGTACGCCTCGACCCCCAGTTCGCCCCGCAGATAAGCCGCGACCAGTTCACCTCGTGAGCGCGGCCCCAAGGGCTGGCGCGGGTCGCGGATATTGGTCAGCGCCGCGAACCGCCCCCTTGGCCCGACCCCCAGCCAGGTCCCGCCGGCTTCCAAGTCCCGCCCGGCATACACCCCTGGTGCATCCTCCCAGGCGGCCAGGGCCTGGGTGGGCCGGGCATGGAATTCATCGCGGTTGGCCGCGACGATCAGCGGCCGGGCTGTCCCCGGCCGCCAGGCGAATACGATCAGGCACATAGGTTGTCCCCTGTGTTTTCGGCCACTCTACCCGCGCCGTCGACCGCTAGCCATCACCTGACACAGACTTCACTAGAGCGCCGGGCGTGGCTTCCGTTACCATGCCGGATTGTTTTCCACTGGGGCCACGAATGGAATTCGCTCTCTATCTGCTGCTGGGCGCCTGCGCGGGTGTGCTGGCCGGGCTGTTCGGTGTCGGTGGCGGCATCATCATCGTGCCGGTGCTGGTGTTCAGCTTCACCCTGCAGGGCTTCGACCCTTCGGTGCTGACCCACCTGGCGGTCGGCACTTCGCTGGCGACCATCGTCTTCACCTCGATCAACGCCGTGCTCGAGCACCAGCGCAAAGGCGCGGTGCAGTGGCCGATCTTCGCCTGGATGACCGTGGGCATCCTGCTCGGCGCATTGGTCGGCGCGAAGACAGCTTCGCTGATCCAGGGCCCGGTGTTGCAGAAGATCATCGGTGTGTTCGCCCTGGTGATCGCCGCGCAGATGGCCCTGGACCTCAAGCCCAAGGCCAGCTGCGGCATCCCTGGCAAACCCGGCCTGACCGCCGCCGGCGGCGTGATCGGCTGGGCCTCTGCCATCTTTGGGATCGGCGGTGGATCGCTCACCGTGCCCTTCCTGACCTGGCGCAGCCTGCCCATGCAGCAGGCGGTGGCCACTTCGTCGGCCTGCGGTCTACCAATCGCCCTGGCCAGCACCCTTAGCTTCATGTGGCTGGGCTGGCATGAAGAGCATCTGCCAGCCCACAGCATCGGTTACGTCTACCTTCCCGCGCTGGTCGGCATAGCCGTGACCAGCATGTTCTTCGCCCGCTTCGGCGCGCGTCTGGCGCACAAGCTGTCGCCGCGCGTGCTCAAGCGCCTGTTCGCCGCGCTGCTGTTCTGCGTCGGACTCAGCTTCCTTATCTGAAACTAGAGGAAAGACAATGCTGCCTTACCCGCAGATAGACCCCGTGGCCGTGGCCCTCGGTCCACTGAAAATCCACTGGTACGGCCTGATGTACCTGATCGGCATCGGCGGCGCCTGGCTGCTGGCCTCGCGCCGGTTGAACCGCTTCGACCCGACCTGGAACCGCGAGAAACTCTCCGACCTGGTGTTCTGGCTGTCGATGGGGGTGATCGTCGGCGGGCGCCTGGGCTATGTGCTGTTCTACGACCTGCACCAGTACCTGGCCAACCCGACGCTGATCTTCGAGGTGTGGAAGGGCGGCATGTCGTTCCACGGCGGCTTCATCGGCGTGATGCTGGCGGCGCTGTGGTTCGGCAAGCGCAACAACAAGTCGTTCTTCGAGCTGATGGACTTCGTCGCGCCGCTGGTGCCGATCGGCCTGGGCGCCGGGCGTATCGGCAACTTCATCAACGCCGAACTGTGGGGCAAGGCCACCGACGTGCCCTGGGCCATGGTCTTCCCACCGTTCAGCGACCCTGCGCAGCTGCCGCGTCACCCGTCGCAGCTGTACCAGTTCGCCCTCGAAGGTGTGGCATTATTCGTCATCCTTTGGCTGTACTCGCGCAAGCCGCGCCCGACCATGGCCGTTTCCGGCATGTTCGCGCTGTTCTACGGCATCTTCCGTTTCATCGTGGAGTTCGTGCGGGTACCCGACGCCCAGCTTGGCTACATCGCCTTCGGCTGGTTGACCATGGGTCAGTTGCTCTGCGTGCCGATGATCGTCGGCGGCATCTTCCTGATCTGGCTGGCCTACAACCGCAAACCGACGGCCAAGGCCACCGTTTGATTCCCACGGCAGGGGCGATCCCCCTGCCGTTCTTGTTACAGGTAAGCCATGAAACAGTATCTAGATCTGGTCCGTGACGTCATCGACAACGGCACGCTGCAGGAAAACCGCACCGGCATCCGCACCATCAGCCTGCCGGGCGCCATGCTGCGCTTCGACCTGCAGAAAGGCTTCCCGGCCATCACCACACGCAAGCTGGCGTTCAAGTCGGCGATCGGCGAGATGGTCGGTTTCCTGCGCGGTGTGAAGAATGCCGGCGAATTTCGCGAGTTGGGCTGCAAGGTCTGGGACCAGAACGCCAACGAGAACGCCCAGTGGCTGGCCAACCCGTTCCGCCAGGGCCATGACGACCTCGGTGAGATCTACGGCGTGCAGTGGCGCCAGTGGCCGGGCTACAAGCGCATCCCGCTGAGCAACCCGGCCGCCATCGAGATGGCGGAAAAGGCGGGCTTCCGTCGCATCGCCCAGGACGAGGAGGACGGCCAGGCCTTCGTCATCCTGTACAAGGCCATCGACCAGGTGCGCCAGTGCCTGGACACCATCGCCAACGACCCGGGCAGCCGGCGCATCCTGTTCCACGGCTGGAACTGCGCCCAGCTGGATGAAATGGCCCTGCCGCCGTGCCACTTGCTGTACCAGTTCCACCCGAATGTCGAGACCAAGGAGATCTCCCTGACGCTCTACATCCGCTCCAACGATCTGGGCCTGGGCACGCCGTTCAACCTCACCGAAGGCGCGGCACTGCTGTCGCTGTTCGGGCGCCTGACCGGCTACACCCCGCGCTGGTTCACCTACTTCATTGGCGATGCCCATGTGTACGAGAACCACCTGGACATGCTCAACGAGCAGATGAAGCGCGAGCCGCTGGCGGCGCCGAAGCTGGTGATCAGCGACCGCGTGCCGGCGTTCGCCAAGACCGGCAAGTACGAGCCGGAGTGGCTGGAGAAGATCGAACCGAGCGACTTCTCGCTGGAAGGGTATGAGCACCATGCGCCGATGACCGCGCCGATGGCGGTGTAGCTTTTCAGAATGTTGGCGCTGCCTTGCAGCCCATCGCGACACAAGGCCGTTCCCACAGGTACAGTGCAGAACCTGTGGGAGCGGCCTTGTGTCGCGAAAGGGGGCGCAGCGCCCCCAGGCATTTTCAATGCCCGTGGCTTCTGCCCACGTGCGAATGCTCCACCTCCGGCACCGACACCGCCCCATTCGTCTCCAGCTGCTGCAGAATCGCGCATTCCGCCCCTTGCGCATTGCACTGCTGACGCAACTCCACCAGCTGCGCCTGCAGCGCCACCAGCCCGTCGATCCGCGCTTGCACATGCTCGATATGCTCGTCGATCAGCGCATTGACGCTGCCGCACGACGCTTCCGGGCTGTCGCGCAGGTTCAACAGGCTGCGAATTTCATCAAGGGTCATGTCCAGCGTGCGGCAGTTGCGGATGAAGGTCAGCCGCTCGACGTGGGCCTGGGTATACAGCCGGTAGTTGCCATCGCTGCGGGCAGGCTCGGGCAGCAGTTGTTCGCGTTCGTAGTAGCGGATGGTCTCCACGGCGCAGTCGGTGGCCTTGGCCAGTTCTCCGATCTTCATGGCTAATCTCCAGCAAGGGGCTTGACCCTATAGTGGCTACAGGGTGTTCACTTGGCAACAACCCTCTCTGTAGGAGCCGGCTTTGCCGGCGAAGACGTCAGCAGGAACGACACCTTTGCCTGGGCGGACGCTTTCGCCGGCAAAGCCGGCTCCTACAGGGAGCTAGTGCCCTTTTTTAAGGATGATTCCATGAACCAGCCAGTCAGCCCTGAACACAAGCATGACCACGACCATGGTGAAAAGGGTCACAGCCACGACACCCATGCCCACAGCTGCTGCGGCTCCCATGCTGCGCCTGCCCTGGTGCAGCTGACCGAGAAGGCCAGTGCTCAGGCGCGCCTCAGCCGCTTCCGCATCCAGGCCATGGACTGCCCGACCGAGCAGACGCTGATCCAGGATAAGCTGGGCAAGCTGGCCGGTATCGAGCAACTGGAGTTCAACCTGATCAACCGCGTGTTGGGCGTGCGTCACACCCACGACGGCACCGGCCAGATCGAGCAGGCCATCGACAGCCTGGGCATGAAGGCCGAGCCGCTGGCCGACGAGGACGACGGCAGCGCCGAAATGCCCCAGGCCAGCAAGACCCGCTGGTGGCCGCTGGCAGTGTCCGGTGTGGCGGCGGTCGCCGCCGAAATCGTGCATTTCGCCGGCAAGGCGCCGGAGTGGGTGGTAGCGGCGCTGGCCCTGGCGGCCATCCTCGGCTGTGGGCTGGGCACCTACAAGAAGGGCTGGATCGCCCTGAAGAACCGCAACCTCAACATCAACGCCCTGATGAGCATCGCCGTGACCGGCGCCGTGCTGATCGGCCAATGGCCGGAAGCGGCCATGGTGATGGTGCTGTTCACCGTGGCCGAACTGATCGAGGCCCGCTCGCTGGACCGCGCGCGCAACGCGATCGGCGGCCTGATGCAGCTGGCGCCGGACATGGCGACCGTGCAGCAGGCAGACGGACAGTGGCTTGAAGTCGATGTGCGCGAGGTAGCTTTGGGTGCGCGGGTGCGGGTACGCCCAGGTGAGCGCATCGGCCTGGACGGCGAAGTGGTCAGTGGGCAATCCAGCGTCGATCAGGCACCGATCACCGGCGAAAGCCTGCCAGTGGAGAAAACGGTGGGCGACAAACTGTTCGCCGGCACCATCAACCAGGCAGGCTCGCTGGAATACCGCGTCACTGCGGGCGCCGGCCAGTCGACCCTGGCACGCATCATCAAGGCGGTCGAGGAGGCCCAGGGCGCCCGTGCGCCGACCCAGCGCTTCGTCGACCAGTTCTCGCGCATCTACACCCCGGTGGTCTTCGCCGTGGCCCTGGCGGTGGCGATCATCCCGCCGCTGTTCATGGCCGGTGCCTGGTTCGACTGGATCTACCGCGCCCTGGTGCTGCTGGTGGTGGCCTGCCCGTGCGCGCTGGTGATCTCCACCCCGGTGACCATCGTCAGCGGCCTGGCCGCCGCCGCGCGCAAAGGCATCCTGATCAAGGGCGGCGTGTACCTGGAGGGTGGGCGCAAGCTGGACTTCCTGGCCTTGGACAAGACCGGCACCATCACCCATGGCAAGCCGGTGCAGACCGACAGCAAGGTGCTCGACCCGTTGTTCGAAGGCCGTGCCCAGGCGCTGGCCGCAAGCCTTGCCGCCCGCTCCGACCACCCGGTGTCCGGTGCCATTGCCTTGTTCGCCAAGGCGCAAGACCTGGCAATGAGCGAAGTCACCGAGTTCGCCGCCCTGGCCGGGCGCGGGGTGCGTGGCGACATCGACGGTGAAACCTACCACCTGGGCAACCATCGCCTGGTCGAAGAACTGGGCTTGTGCTCGCCGCAGCTCGAAGCCGAGCTGGACCAGCTGGAGCGCCAGGGCAAGACCGTGGTGCTGTTGCTCGACCGCAGCGGCCCGCTGGCGCTATTCGCCGTGGCCGACACGGTCAAGGACAGCAGCCGCCAGGCCATTGCCGAACTGCATGCGCTCGGTATCAAGACGGTCATGCTTACCGGCGACAATCCTCATACCGCCCAGGCGATCGCTGCCCAGGTGGGGATCGACCGGGCCGAGGGCAACCTGTTGCCGGCGGACAAGCTCGCCACCATCGAGCGCCTGTACGCCGAAGGCCACCGGGTCGGCATGGTCGGTGACGGTATCAACGACGCACCGGCCCTGGCCCGTGCCGAGATCGGTTTCGCGATGGCCGCCGCCGGTACCGACACGGCCATCGAGACTGCCGACGTGGCGCTGATGGACGACGACTTGCGCAAAATCCCGGCGTTCGTCAGGCTGTCGCGCCAAAGCGCGGCGATCCTCACCCAGAACATCGTGCTGGCCCTGGGGATCAAGGCGATTTTCCTGGCGATCACCTTTGCCGGCATGGCCACCATGTGGATGGCGGTGTTCGCCGACATGGGCGTGAGCCTGCTGGTGGTGTTCAACGGCTTGCGCCTGCTGCGCAAATAGAGGTTATGCACAATGCTGAGCGCCGAGCTCAAAGCCTTCTACATGGTGGCCCGCCTGGGCAGCATCACCCTGGCGGCGAAGAAGCTCGGGCTCAGCCAGCCCACGGTGACCACGCAGGTCCGCAACCTCGAAAGCCAGTATGCGGTGGAGTTGTTCTACCGTGGCGGCCGGCGCCTGGTGCTGAGCGAGGAGGGCGTACGCCTGTTGCCGATGGTCAAGGCCCTGCTGCAGCAGGAGGCCGACATCGAGTTCGAACTGCGCAACAGCAGCCTGGCCCAGGGCAGCCTGCGCATCGCCGCCACCGCGCCGTACTACATCCTCGACCTGGTGAAGATCTTCCGCGAACGCCTGCCCCAGGTGGACGTTGCGGTCGAGATCGGCAACTCCCAGCAGGTGCTGGAAATGCTCGAGGACTATCGAGTGGACATCGCGGCCTCTTCGCAACTGCTGGAGGACGCGCGCCTGGTGCGCCGGGTGTTGGGCACCGACCCGCTGGTGGTGGCCGTGCACCGCAATCATCCGCTGGCTCACCGCCAAGCGGTGTCCATCGACGTGGTGGCCGGGCATTGCCTGCTGATGCGCGAGAAGGGCTCGACCACGCGCAAACTGACCGAGCAGATGATGCAGGAGGCCGGCGTGAAGGCCGGTGCGTTGTTGGAGATCGGTAGCCGCGAGTCGATCCGCGAGGCGGTGCTGCGCAATATCGGCATCAGCATCATTGCCCGCCACGAAGTGCCGCATAACCCGGAGCTGCGGGTGCTGGCGTTGGAAGAGGCGCCGGTGATGCACGAGTACCTGTATTGCCTCAAGGAGCGGCGCCAGGCGCGCTTGCCGGCGGCGTTCCTGGGCGTGGCCCAGGAAGTGGCGGGGCTGGTGATCTGAAGATCGCGGGCACCGTGGCTGTTCGACCTGCGTTGTCGTGCCAGGAGCAAGTAGCGGGTATCACTGGGGCGTGGGAGCGGGCTTGGAGAAAATTATCGCAAGATCCCGCATCACTTCTCTCAGGCCACCCAGCCTGCAATCACCCTAATTCCCTTCGGATCGCCCACTCGTCGCCTTGGTGGGTATGGTGTTGATAAAGCCTGTTTGGTGGTTATACTAACCACAGCTCGGCTCGCCCAAGGATTGGGTTATTAATAGCCGCGAAATGATTTCCGTGATCGAGGCGGATGGTTGGTACCTGGTGCGTTCGAAAGGCAGCCACCACCACTTCAAGCACCCCCACAAGACCGGACTGGTCACCATCCCGCACCCGAAGAAGGACCTGCTGCCCGCCACCGCGGCCAGCATCCTGCGCCAGGCGCGGATCGGTTACGCCAGCTGACCAGGAGAACCCCAGCCATGCTTTTTCCCATCGCGATCCTTCCCGGCGATCATCAGCACGCCTGGGGCGTGGAAGTGCCAGACATCCCTGGGTGCTTCTCGGCCGGCGACGACCTCGACGATGCCATCGCCATGGCCCGCGAGGCGATCGAAGGCCATCTCGAACTGCTTGCCCAGGACCAGCAGGAGATCCCCAAGGCCGGCAAGGTCAGCGAGCATGCCGCCAACCCGGCTTACGCCGGCTGCACCTGGGCGCTGATCGACATCGACATCACCCGTTACCTGGGCAAGGCCGAAAAACTCAACATCACCTTGCCGGCCTATCTGCTCACCCGCATCGACAGCTATGTGCAGAATCACCCCGAGCACAAGAGCCGCTCAGGCTTCTTGGCCGAAGCAGCGCTCAAGGTGTTGCAAGGCAAGTAAGCCCAGCGGCACCTGACACCGTCAGATCACGCTTTCCCGCTGCAAATTGCTCACATGCCCATGCCCCGCGGCCTGCAAGCGCTCCACCAGATCCATCCGCGCCTGGCCGCCGCCGTTACGCACATAGTCGAGCTCGGCGGCGGTGATCAGTACCACCGGCACCAGTGTCACCGGCGACAGCGGCATGTCTGCCAGGTGTGTGCTGAAATCAGGCGCTGGCCCGCCTACCAGCACACCAAGGCAGTCATCCTCGGTCACGAAGTGCGCGGGCAATTGCCCCCTCATGCACGGCGACTGGCTCACGCCAGGCAGCTCGAACGACAGCACGCCGAAGCGCTCCAGACGGTGATTGATGCCGCCCGCGTCGGCCACGGTATCGGCTACGGTACGCACCACATCGAACGCCCAACTGCCCATGAATGGGCTGACGTCGCCAGCCTTTCCGTACTCCGCTTCGGGGAAGTCGGCTGACTCGACGAAAAGCTCCAGCTCGAAGCCATTGCCCGCGCCTTCGACATCGTCGAAGGGGTCAGACAGGCCATCGCTGGCCAGCAGGATGCTGCGCTCTCGGCGTACGACGCGGTAGGCCTGGCGGGTCGATGGCCAGTGTGGCCCGCCCATCAGGCTTGGGCTGATGGCGTAATCCAGCACATCCTGCTCGACGTTGCCGACCGTCTGCCAATGGCGATCGAGCACGGCGCAGCCCGCCTCGCGCGCGGCCTGGTTGGCGGCCTCGGCGGCCGTGATCGTCGGCTCGGGCTCGGCAACCTGCGGCTGGGGTTGTGCATCGGCCTCGTTGGCCTCAGGGCGCGATTGGCCAAGCAACTTCTTGAAAAAATCCATGAGCGGTCCTTGCTGGGTGATAAGGCGACCGCCATGGTGCCGTTATCGGCTGCCGGGCTCAACCTTGGTGTCGGATGGCTGATGCGTCGGGCAACGGTTGCTCCAGCTGGTCCGCTTGCAGGTGCCAGTCCTCGCCGAACAACTCCGCCGGATGCAGGGTTCGCTCCGCCCCGTTGCCACAGGCCAGCGCCTTGGCCGGGCAATACAGATCGCACCCCCAGCAGATCCGTTCGGGGTGGCTTGGGTTCACGGGAAATTTCTTGGCCATGGTCTCCCTCCATGAAGTAGATGCCTGTGTTCAGGCTATGCCGCGCATGGCCAAGGGGCTTGATCGGGATCAACGCCGCTATTTGATCGGCCCAGGCGCCTCCACCTGGCTCATCAGGTCGTCGTTCCATTGCCCTTCGACCTGCACATGGGCGGCCGCGCCGAGCATCACCGCCTCGATCAGGTTGTGGTTGAGGTAGGTGTACAGGCCGGGCTGGCGGAAGGTGTACAGCGCCGCGCCCGCCGCGCCGCCCGGGATGAACCAGGTTTCGAGGTTGCGCTGCGGTGGGTTGGCGAACTTACCGGAGGCCCAGACATAGTCACCGTGGCCGCCGATCAGATGCGGGCGGGTGTCGCGGTTGGCCTGCGAGTGCACGATCAGCACTGTCTCGCCCACCTTGGCGGTCAGGGCTTGCTTGCCGGTCAGCGCGCCGACGCTGCCGTTGAACACGATATGGGTCGGCACCAGCCCCTTCATCAGGGGTTGCATGTCGGCAAAGCTGGCGATGGGGGTGGGGTAGCGCTTGTACTTGCCGTCCTTGTCGCGGGGGATGTAGTAGTCCTGCTCGCCGATGTACCAGACCTTGTCGTACTGCAGCGGGCGGCCTTCGGGGTCTTTCAGGCCATCGCGCGGTAGCACCATGATCGCGCCGTTCATGCCACACACCACATGCCACGGGATCATCGCCCCGCCAGGCGCGCAGTGGTACACGAACACTCCGGCCCGGTCGGCCTTGAAGCGCAGTTTCACCTGTTCGCCGGGCTTCACATGAGTCAGCTCGCCGCCGCCCAGGGCGCCGGTGGAGGCGTGGAAGTCGATGTTGTGCATCATGCTGTTGCTGGCCGGGTTGACCAGGGTGAGCTCCACGTAGTCGCCTTCGTGTACCACCAGCAGCGGGCCGGGCACCGAGCCGTTGAAGGTCATGGCATGGATGAAGGCGCCGTTGTTGTCGATGGCCAGCTCTTTTTCCTCGATGACCAGGCGGAACTCGACGATGCGAGGTTTGCCTGGCGCGCGCTGGGCATGGGCATGTACCTGGGGCGGTGCGACCAGTTCCACGCTGACCCGCTCCAGCTTCGCCAGGTCGGCAGGCGAAGCTTTTGCCTGCGGCACGGCCGCTTGGGCCAGGCCTGTGCTCAGCAGAGTACCGCCGACACCGAGTAACACACCCCCCGCCAGAATCCCGCGCCGGGTCAGGGCCACTCCTTCTTGCTCACTCATGGGACTTCTCCTTAAGTCGACGAAAGCCGTCCGGCACAGGATTACCCCTTTTAAACATAAGGTTTATTGAGCGAAAACAATAATAGGAAAGGGCCGACAGCCAGTTGCAGGCCTGGCGGAAGGCTACTATGGCTTGTGGGGCGCCTCTGGAGGGCGTTGGTTGCAACCTGGGTGCGCGGGTCAGCCCTGCAAGGAGCACACGGAGTGAACCGATTCGTCAGTTTCGAGATCACCAATCATCGGCATTACGTGGTCAGTGTCGATCACATCATCGCCATGTATCCGCTGCCTCAGGAACGCAACTTCAACAAGGGCGGGATTGTGTTGATCAGCGGGATGGGCAAGGAGGGCGGGAATGTGGCGCTGGAGCTGAGTGGGGTTGAGGTGAGGAAGTTGCAGAAGGCGTTGCTGGAGGGGAAAGCTTGAGGCAGGAAACAAGAAAGCCCCGCATTGCGGGGCTTCTAAGGTGGTGCGGCACCAGGAATCGAACCCGGGACCTACTGATTACAAGTCCACCCTATCACCCAGCATCCATTGATAAAAGCCGGCTATCAGCTGATTTTGTTGGTTATTCACGGATATTTGGGTCAGGTATCCGAGAGCGCTGTGGACACTTTGTGGACACTCTCGGTGGCTCAACCCTGCACAACCCTTCAATCCTTTGCACAGTGTGCAATGCCCCTCGGTCCCTCGTGGCCCGCGCCGCGCCTGCCGTGGCCGGTCGTAGCAAAGCCCAGCCCCTTTGCATTTTTTCCCGAGGCGAAGCGCGTCGGCGGGAGGGGGATAAGTGATTTTTCGGACATTTTTTTGGTTGCTCTCTTTTTATGAATCCCTTGAGATTTGACCAGTAATGCCATTATGGTGTCATGAAAACGGGAACCACTAGATAGGGAATTTATGAGCATTACACCACGTGGTATGAGCGTAACCGAAGCCTATCGCTTATACCGAGAGAATAGACTTATTGTAAATCGTAAGTATCAAAGGAAACTGGTGTGGACCTTGGCTGAAAAGCAGAAGCTCATTGATAGTTTGGTTTCTGATTATCCTATTCCGCTGATAATGTTGGCGGATGCTTCCAGTGGTAGTGATATCTATTATGAAATAATGGATGGCATGCAAAGAATGAACGCAATATTTTCGTTCATTGAAAATGGTTTTGACTTAGATGGAAAGTTCTTTGATGTAAATGAGTTTTCTAGGGCAAAGCAAGCATCTGAGTCTGGGGTTTTTAAGCCTGTAGACCGTAATACTGTGGAACTCCTAGACCCCAGTGTATGTGCAAATATCCTTGATTATCAACTGGCGGTAACAATTTTCCCAATAGAAAGTGAGGCCCAAGTTACAGAGGTTTTTGGCCGAATTAATTCTGGTGGGCGCCAGTTGAGTGCGCAAGAGAAAAGACAGGCGGGTCAGGTCGATGAATTCTCGCTTCTAGTGCGAGAATTGGCATCTGAGATCCGCGGGGACGCTTCAAGAGAGATTTTACCTCTTTCCGGCATGCCTGAAATAAGTATTGACTCGCTAAGATCTAGCATGGGGTATGCATTAAAAACTGAAGAAATATTTTGGTGTCGTCAAGGTGTGTTAAGAGCACAACAGCTTCGAGATAGTGAAGACGAAGAGATGATCGTGGATATTTGCGCCTCGATTCTTCTTGGGGAACCGATTGCTCGTAGTAAAGAGTTGTTTGACAAAATTTATGATGAGGGCGAGGCGGAATATGGGAAGGTTCGTCGAGCATTTCATACTTATTCTGGCGAACGACTTAGTGAAGAAGTTAAAGTTACCATGTCTGTGCTGAATGAAATCATCGCGGGCTATAATGAAGCACCTAACACACTAAGATCTGTAGTTAATCCATCTTCAATGAATCCGATTAAAAATTCTTTTTATTCGATATTCATGGCTCTTCATCATTTGGTTGTCTGTGAGGAGAAAACACCAGAAGATTATTCTGGAATAATGCATGCTATCACTGGGCTTCAGCGGAACTTGGTAAGTAATGCAAATTACGCTACTACAGCCGACCGAATAAAGAATGTTGATAAAACAGTTGGTCTAATTCAACGGTATTTCGTTAAGAAAGATCCGCCCATGCTACGGCATGGCGCAGGGCTTGCTCTTGATATGGCAAATGCTTTGAGGCGGTCTAGAATCGAAACATCTCGTTATGAATGTAAGCAGGGGTTGCTAAAGCTTAGTGGTGATCGTGAGTTTGATAAGTCGCTACCTTCGAAACTGATAGAAACAGCCTGCGGTATTGCCAATGTCGGGCCGGACGCTGATGGTTACATTTTTATTGGTGTAGCCGACCGTAAAGCGCACGCGGACCGTGTTGAGGAACTGGATTCTGTCGTGCCGGTTAAAGTTGGTTTGCGATACGTTGTTGGCTTAGGCCGCGAAATGTCGCTGCTACAGATTGATGATGAACAGTATCTTGAGCGGTTGCTGGAGCATTTTAGAAAATCAGATTTGAGTGAACCGCTGAAGTCTCAGGTTTTATCGCAAACAGATTTTGTGGAGTTCAAGGGGCTGTCCGTTCTTCGGATCAGAATTCCAGCGCAAAAAGAAGTTTCTTTTGTTGGTGATGAATCCTTTGTGAGGGAGGGATCTTCTACAATAAAAGCCGCAGGGAAAAAGCTTATAGCTATTAACGATATTTTCCGTCAATAAATGTGGCGATGAATATGGAATTTTTGTTAAGGGCGTGAAGCATGAGTGATAAGCAAAAAGTTCTTTTAGCAGTAGTTAGCTCTACATCCATTGATGAGCTTGTTAATAATTTCTCTTTTTCTCATGCTTCCAAAGAGCAGCTCAAGGATTTAAACTTCCAGTATGTTTATTTTACTGGCCTGCTCAACGGATTTGGGCGGGATCTGAAGTCTGGTTATCTTTGTAAGGTCAAGAATATAACTGTTTCTCTTGTTGAAGGTCTGTGGGAATATACGTTTAGATTAAGTGAAATTTCTTCTGGTATTAATAATTCTGGAGAGCTATCCAAGCTTGTCAGAAAAGTAGGTCACTGGGAGCTTTTTGACTGGGATGTTGAAAGTTGCTTCTCCTACAATAGATCAGGTGTGGATGATGACTATTTCCTGTATCTTGAGCCCCCCTCGTTGGCAAACTCGTTAACCATCAAGGAAGCAATAGGTCGGCTGGCCGGCACTTATGGTGTTGACCCTGCTAAAGTGACTGTATCTATTACTGGCTGATCGTCTCGCGACCTAGATTAACAGCAAAGGCCGCTATTTTTGCGGCCTTTGCTTTAGAGTGTTATTTGTTTAAGTTTAGTAAATAGCTGCAGTGCTGAAGCGCTACCTTGAATGAACTCAGCCGCATTGGTCGGTGGTGGCGTCGGTCCATGCACATGCCCAGCTAGCTGGGTGTTCATCTCCTGGACTAGGTCGAGCAGGTCACACAGCACCTGCAGCACGTTCACCCCGTCCGACCCCAGCCACGTCTTCGACGCCTGCAGGCGCTGACTGACGCCTACCACGCTTTTCCGCAAGCCCTCGATCTGCTCCTGGACATCGCCGCCAATCGTCGCGTTGAGCTTCTGCCCCACCACCAGGTTGAGGTCGCGCCCGGTGGCCTGGTGCAGGTCATCGACAGCGGCCAGGCTCGCGGATCCGCCGGATAGCAACTTGAGCGCGCCCAGGGCTTCGACCTTCTTCACCCCGCCCACCGTCTCGGTGGAATGGTCGTCTACGTTCCTGGTGTGGCTCTGGAACTGCTCGCGGTTGGCCAGCGACTCCACTTCGCGCTCGATCGCCTTGTCCTGGATCTTCCCGTCCGTCTGGCGCAGCCAGTTGCCGTCCGCGTCGACGCGCTGCTTGCAGGCCTCGCTGTGCTGCCAGACCTGGTCGTCTTTCGGTACCCGGGGCAGGCTCAGCCCGTGCGGCAGGATCTGCTGGATAAACGGCTTGTGCGGCAGGCCGTAGGCGAACGACACGACCACGGTCGTGCCTTCCTTGGGGAAGCCAAACATGCCGGCCTCCTGCCCGCCCATGGGCGCCGGCAGTGGCAGGCTGGTGAACACCGGCAGCGCCGGATCCGGTTCGCCGTCAGGCAGCAGCACCTGGACATCAACGCCGAAGCGCGGGCGGAAGTCGTCGCACAGGCCGGGCGCCGCCGGCGCATCCGGCGTTGCCCTGCTGCTGCCAGATGAAGTCCGGGATGGCGAACACCTGGGCTAGGCTCTCCATGGCCTGGAAGCCCGCCGCCAGGCTGTAGAAGAACGGCGCCCGGGTTGAGGCGTAGGGCTGGTCGGGCACGCGAAAGCGCAGGCCGGTTTGTTCGCTGACGTGTTCAAGTACGCCGCGCAGGTCGATGTGGCGCAGGTTCATGGGCTGTGGCCTGCCAAATCTACAAAGCGAATCTCAATCGTTTAGGTGTACTTACAGAGCATGAAGCGGTGTCGAATGTGCGCTTTCATTTGCTTGCGGAGAGTTTACGAGCGGATGTGGTGAAGGGAGGCATTCCCTATCAGGGGAGTGACAAAGCGGAGGACTTCGATGACGCTGCGGAGATTTTGGAGCAGGTACTGGAGCTAGCTGCCGACCTCGTTGGAAAGCGTTATCCATGGTGGAAAAGGGTGACCAGCAGGATGTGGACACAATGTGGACGTTGAAGAGACTTTGAAAAGCCAATCTCCAAGCTCCAGAAAGACGAAAGCCCCGCATTGCGGGGCTTCTAAGGTGGTGCCGGCACCAGGAATCGAACCCGGGACCTACTGATTACAAGTCAGTTGCTCTACCATCTGAGCTATACCGGCACAGGGGCGTCATTATAGCGATGGATTCGCGGCTGTAAACCACTTCGTTGCATTCATCGTCAAAACCCCTAAGTCACCGAGGCGAAAGGAGAATTTTACTACCAGCCGCGGTGGATGGTGTTGACGCTTGGCTCAGGTTTGCCTGGGTTGAAAAACAGCTTGTTGTTGTCGCAACCGCGCTTGCGGCAGCTGCCGTCAACGTTGTGCAGCGGCAGGCCGCGGTCGCCGCCGAGCTGCATGCCGGGCATGTTCCAGTCGAGCGGGGCGGGCTGGTTGGTGGCGGTGTTGCCGGCGCAGCCGGTGATGGCCAGGGCGAGGGTCAGCAGGGCGAGGGGCTTGGCGTGTTTCACGTGGTTCGCGTCCGTTCCGGGATCAGTCTTTGTTCAAAATGCGCTGGATAGTGCCGCCGCAGGCCATGTAGCAGGAATCGTAGTCGTTGCCGCAACTGTAGCTGCTCCCCGTCGAAAAGGGGTAGCTCGGGTAGTAGCAACTGTGACGCGCTTCCTTCTTGCTCTTGCCGTTCCGGCAGTACTGGTAGGCCCTCATCTCGGCCTGGTACACCGCGCGTTCGCTGTTTTCCTGCAACCGCGCCATTTGCTGGCAGTGGTTGCGTTGTGTGGAGCAACTGTTGATGCAGTTCATGCCATGCGCGCTGGGCGGTGGCGAGTATCTATAGCTGTAGCTCGGGCCACAGCCGGCCAGCGGCAGGCAGGCCAGTACCAGGGCCGCGAGGCCCTTGCGGGAAAATGCCATGGGTGGTGCAGTCCTTGATCATTCGTCGCTGAACTCCAGCAGGTCGCCCGGTTGGCAGTTCAGTGCGCGACACAGCTTCTCCAGGGTCTCGATCTTGAAACCCTTGATCTTGCCGTTCTTCAGCAGCGACAGGTTCGCTTCCGTGATGCCGATGATTTCCGCCAGGTCCTTGGAACGCATCTTGTTCCGGGCCATGACGACGTCGAGGCGGATGATTATCGGCATAGGGAGCGGTTAGACATAACAGTTGTGTTCATCGCTGATGGTCTTGGCGTCACGCATGAGCAGCGAGAAGGCACACAGCAAGATGCCTTTCATGATCTCGTAGACAGCCTGCGATGATACACCGATCGAGACGCTGAAGCTTCTTTCCCCAGCAGGCAGGTCGATGGCCAGGGCCAGGCCCTGGAAGGTATCGACCACCGGCCACAGCAGCGGCGTGCCAATGCACAGCAGGCCGACCCACCAGAGCAGCTTGATGTTGGCGCTGGTCCAGGTCTGGCCCTTTGAGAGCCGGTGGAAGAACAGGCCGGTCAGGCCCAAGGCCAGGACCGAGATGCTGGTGGGGATCATGTCCAGCACCAGGACCAAGCCGATGGACAAGGCCGATGGCTGGTATTCGGGCGCCAGCAGCAGGGGCATCTGGTCGCCATGGGCCTGCAGGTAGGCGGCTTGTACTTCGGGAAAGTCGAATAGCCACAGCATGGGGGTGCCGAGCAGTTCTACCGCGGCGGTCGTCCAGGCGAGAAAGGCGGCGAATGCGCCGATGGTGCGTAGGCGCGAACGCGCATAGGCCACGGATCTACTGTTCATGGGGTGCCTCCGTACAATGATGAACGGGGCGGATTATTCTTGAATAATTATCGTAATACAATAATTAATTGGGTAGTTTTGGGGGTGGTGACACTTTGCCGCAGGGGAGGTGGCCGCCTTGTGGGGGTTGTGACGGCCTTTTCGCCAGCAAGGCTGGCTCCTACAGTGACGGGGTTTTGGCTGGATAATATAATTTACGAAGCTTTCAGCAGGCTTTAAGGGGTTTTCACTGTCTGTGGACGATTGCTCGCGACAAATAATTAGTCTGAGTCTATCGTTTTGACTTATTCGATCAACTCAGCTAATCTTCTGTTCATTATGTTGAACATTAAAGCTTTCAAGCTCCTCTCCACCTCCCGCCTGGTTTCCCGTGAACGTCACTGGACCGGCGACCTCTAGCCCCTCCCTCCTCTTTCAGCCTTAAACGTCTTTTTCCGGCGCCGATGACTGCGCGCCCGGCTGCTGTCGCCCATGGGAGGGCACCATGCGTTCCTGGATCTATTTGATTGTCGCCATCACCTTCGAGGTGATCGGCACGGCGTCGATGAAACTCGCCGCCACGCATTTCCCCGTGCTGGGGCATGTGGTCATGTACGTCATGATCTGTCTGTCGTATTTCTTCCTGGCCCTGGCGGTCAAGCGGGTGCCGGTGGGTGTCGCTTATGCGCTTTGGGAAGGGTTCGGTATCGTGTTGATCACTCTGATCAGCGTGCTGTGGCTGGGTGAGAGCCTGGGCTGGGCCAAGGCCCTGGGCCTGGCGGTGATGATCGCCGGTATCCTGCTGGTCAAGGCGGGTACCCGGGCCAAGGCCGTCGAACGTGAAGGGAAGGCGCTGCCATGCTGATTCCATTCGCTTGGTTGGGCCTGGCCATTGCGCTGGAAGTGCTGGCCAACCTGTTGCTCAAGTACTCCGACGGCTTCCGCCGCAAGGGCCTGGGCCTTGCCTCGATCCTCTGCGTGCTGGCGGCATTCACCGCGCTGGCCCAGGCGGTGCAGGACATCGAATTGTCGTTGGCCTACGCCATCTGGGGTGGTTTCGGCATCCTCGCCACCGTGGCCATGGGCTGGGCGCTGTTCGGCCAGCGCCTGGCCGGTCGTGGCTGGCTGGGGCTGGTGTTGCTGCTGGTGGGCATGAGCCTGCTGAAATTGGCCTGAAAATACCCTCGTTCGAGGGCGGTTAGAGCGTTTGGCTGGAATGCTTATGCACAAGGAGCATTTGTGCCTTGCACAAAAGGCATGCCGGCCGGCGCTACCACCGGTCTTTGCGCAAAGGCCTGTTTTTGCTGGTTTTCAGGGTTTCAGCGGAATAAGCAAAGCGGCGCAAATAGCGTATTTCTCTACGACCGTGTGATTTTCATCACAAGCTTGTTCACAGACTTATCCACAGGTTGTCAAGCCTCCTGCGGCGATCCGTCGCGCTCGGCCAGCAACAACAGGTTGCGTGGCGTGAGGGGGTAGTCGCAGAACACACCGACGCGTACCGCATAGCCTTGCTCTTGGAGGAACAGTGCGCGGTCGAGCACCAGCCACATCTCCAGCGGGCGACGGAACAGGTTGCGCACCAACTCGAGATTGCGCACCTGGGCCAGGCGTTGCCAGCCCATCGCTTCCAGGCAGGCCCAGTCGGGATCACCGCTCAGCACCACCTGCTTGAGGTCGGCCAGGTCGCGGCAGTACTGCTCGAAGGGTTTTGCCAGCCAGCTAACCGGTAGCGAGGGGGTCGGCAGGTAGTCGTCCGTGCCCCGTTGCTGGCGCTGCAGCAGGTCGAAGCCCAGGCGGCGGGCCATGGAGGTGTCGCGCTGGCGGCGTGTCCTGAGGCTGGAGGTCACCGCTTCGCTCAGGGGCAGCCCCAGGTCTTCCTGAGTCAGGTTGAGGGCCGAAGCCTGGGCGGTTGCCGACATCGCATGGTAATGCTTGCCCTGGATGCGGTTGTAGCAGCAGGGGGCCAAGGCGATCTGCTGGCACCCTTGCTGGCTGGCCGCTTGCAGCAGGCGCACGTGCAGGTCGCCACAGGCGTGCAGGGCGACTGCGCTCTTGTCGCCGCCCAGATGCCGAGCGCTGTCCGGGGCCATGACGTCCTGCTGTACGTGAACGGCGGGCAGGTGGTGGTGGTCGCTCAGCGCCTGGCCAGCGCTGACCAGGTCGCTGTCGTACTCCAGGCAGGTCAGCTGCTGGCCGGGCTGCAGCAGGCGCCGGCCCAGGTGGCCTTTGCCGGAGCACCAGTCGAGCCAGTGGTGCGTGGGCTGTCCGAACGCCAGGCGGCTGGCGAAGGCTTCGATCTGTTGCCACTTGCGGCCGGGGACGTTGACGTCGAGGCGGTGGCCGGCGGGGTGCAGGCCGGCGTCTGGTAGTTCACCGACTTCGGACAGGAGCAGGGCATGCTTGGCCAGCTGTGGGAAGGGTGCCGGGGCTGGAAGGCGTTCAGGGTGTTGCTGGACGGCTTCGGCCTGTTCCAAGGTGCGTTGGCGCAGCCATTGGGACAGCTCGGGGAGCTTGGCTTCCCAATCCATCTGCAGGTGAATGAAGGGGCGGGGGCGCCACAGGTGCTGATGCTCGACGAGGAAGTGATCGAGGGCCTGGAAGCGCTCGAGCAAGTGCTGGTCGTGGAGTGGGGGCGTGGTCGGCATGCAGGCACCGCGGCGTTATTGATTGGGGCCGCTTCGCGGCCCATCGCCGGCAAGCCGGCTCCTGCAGGGGCCGCGCAATACCTGGCGATGGGGTGTGAGGCGGCCCCGATGTTGTTACGCGTTCATCGCCCCTGGCAGGCGTCCACGCGCAACCAGCGCTCCAGTAGCTTGAAGCCCTGGACCAGGAAGAACGAGATCACCAGGTAGAACACCCCGGCGGCAAAGAAGATCTCCACCGGCAGGTAGGTGCGGGCAATGATGGTCCGTGCCATGCCGGTCAGCTCAAGCAGTGTCACGGTACTGGCCAGGGCGCTGGCCTTGAGCATCAGGATCACTTCGTTGCTGTAGGCCGGCAGGCCGATGCGTGCGGCGCGTGGCAGCATGATGTAGAACAGCGCCTTGCCACGCGACATGCCCAGCGCCCGGGCGGCTTCGATCTCGCCCTTGGGGATCGCCTGCAGCGCGCCGCGCAGGATCTCGGCGATGTAGGCGGCGGTGTGCAGGGTCATGGTCAGCACCGTGCACCAGAACGGGTCGCGCAGGTACGGCCACAGCGAGCTGTCGCGCACCAGGTCGAACTGGGCCAGGCCGTAGTAGACCAGGAACAGCTGCACCAGCAGTGGGGTGCCGCGGAAGAAGAAGATGTAGCCATAGGGCAGGGCGCGCACGTACCAGTGCCGCGACGAGCGGGCGATGCCCAGCGGAATGGCCAGGATCAGGCCGGCGATGACCGCGATGGCCACCAGTTCCAGGGTCAGCGTCGCACCCTGGGCCAGGCGTGGCAGCCACTTGATGATGACTTCCCAGTTCATTTATTCGGCCCTCATGAAGCCGCGAGCGGCGCGCTTTTCCAGGAAGTGCATGCCGGTCATGGCAATCACGGTCAGGCCCAGGTAGATGCAGGCGGCCACGGCATAGAAGGTGAACGGTTCCTTGGAGACGGTCACGCCGATCTGCGCGTGGCGCATGATCTCTTCCAGGCCGATCACCGACACCAGCGCGGTGTCTTTCATCAGGATCATGAACAGGTTGCCCAGGCCCGGCAGGGCGATGCGCCACATCTGCGGCAGGATGATCCGCGAGAGGATGCGGCCTTTCGACAAACCGAGGGCCAGGCCCGCTTCACGGTGGCCTTTGGGGATGGCCAGGATCGCGCCACGGAACACTTCCGTGGCGTAAGCGCCGAAGCACAGGCCGAGGGCAATCACGCCGGCGGCGAAGGCGCTGAGCTCCAGGCCCGGCATGTTCAATAGCCCGCCGAGGCTGTTCATCAGCCCGACAGTGCCGAAATAGATAAGCAGCACCCAGAGCAGTTCGGGTACGCCGCGCACCAGTGTCGAATAGGTGCCGCCGAGCCATTGCAGCGGCTTGAGCGCGGACGTTTTGGCCAGGGCGCCGAGCAGGCCGAGTATCAGCCCCAGCAGCAGGGCGCACAGCGCCAGTTTTACCGTCATCAGGGTGCCGGCCATCATGGCCGGACCGAATCCGTGCAGGTCGATATTCATGGGTAAGTTTGTTCAAGGGACAGGCATCACCATGGTGGCGATGCCTGTCGGGGCGAATCAATAGATGCTGAACGGGAAGTACTTGTCGTTGATCTTCTTGTAGGTGCCGTCGGCGACGATTTCCTTCAGTGCGGCGTTGAGCTTGTTACGCAGCTCGTTGTCACCCTTGCGCACGGCAATGCCGACCTTGTCGCTTTCGTTCACCGGGTCGCCTTTGAACTCGTAGTTCTTGCCGGCCTCGGACTTCAGCCAGTCGTAGTTGGCGTACTTGTCGGCGAGGATGGCGTCGACGCGGCCGGAGGTCAGGTCCAGGTAGGCGTTCTCCTGACCGTCATAGAGATTGACTTTGAACTCTTTGTCGAAGCCACCGTTGTCATCCAGCCAGGTCGCGGCCTGGGTGGCGCGCTGGGTGCCGATGGTCTTGCCCTTGAGCGAGGCGCGGTCGGTCTTGAAGTCGACCTTCTTCGGTGCGATGAACTGCTGCTTGTTCGAGTAGTAGGGGTCGGTGAAGTCCACGGCTTGCTTGCGCTCGTCAGTGATCGACAGCGACGAGACGATGAAGTCGAACTTCTTCGCATTCAGGGCCGGGATGATGCCGTCCCAGTCGGAGGTGACCACTTCGCACTCGACCTTCATCTTGGCGCACAGGGCGTCGCCGATGTCCTTGTCGAAGCCGACGACCTGGCCGCTGGCATCCTTGTTGTTGAACGGTGGGTAGGCAGCTTCGATACCCATGCGCAGTTTTTCCGCGGCCATTGTGTTGGCCGACATCACCAGCGTGGCAGCAGCTGCCAGGAAGAACTTCTTGTAAGTCTGCATGTATTGCTCCGTTAGCGGTGGCTGGACATGAATTGCTTGCAACGCGCCGAGGTCGGGTTCTCGAAGACCTGCTGCGGCGATCCCTGCTCTTCGACCAGGCCCTGGTGCAGGAACACCACTTCACTGGACACCTGGCGGGCAAAGTTCATCTCGTGCGTCACCAGCAGCATGGTACGGCCTTCGTCGGCCAATGCGCGGATGACGTTAAGCACTTCCTGGACCATTTCCGGATCGAGCGCCGAGGTGGGTTCGTCGAACAGGATGACCTTGGGCTTCATGGCCAGGGTGCGGGCGATGGCGGCGCGCTGCTGCTGGCCACCGGAAAGCTGGGCGGGGTAGCTGTGGCGCTTGTCGAAGATGCCGACCTTGTTCAGCAGCGCCTCGGCGTGCTCGATGGCTTCGGCCTTGCTCTGGCCGAGCACGCGGCGTGGCGCCTCGATGATGTTGTCGAGGATCGACATGTGCGGCCACAGGTTGAAGTTCTGGAAGACGAAGCCGATCTCGCTGCGCAGGCGGTTGATCTGGCGGTTGTCGGCGGCGACCAGGTCGCCGTTCTTCTGGGCCTTGAGCTTGAGCACTTCACCGGCGACGAGGATCTCGCCTTGATGCGGGTTCTCGAGCAGGTTGATGCAGCGTAGCAGGGTGGACTTGCCGGAGCCGGACGACCCCAGGATGGAGATCACGTCACCGTCGCGCGCGGTCAGCGAAATGCCCTTGAGAATTTCCTGCTCGCCGTAGCGTTTGTGCAGGTTGCGGATTTCCAGCGCGGGCGTGGCCTGGGCCATGTGCGGTCCTCATGTGTTCGGGTGCGTTCCCAGCTGTTGGCGGCCTTCCTGGCGAGCGCCACGCTAGCATAGCGGCATAACGGCGGCCAACCGGGTCGCGGGGGGCCCAGGTCGCTGGTGGGACAGTTTGTCGCATCGTTGCAGTGGACTGTCGCGAGGATGTCCGCAACGGCGTTTTGCCCAGCGCCGGAGCCTTGATGAAAAAAGGCGCGATGGTGCCAGCTTTGGCCGTGCCTGGGAAGCCGTTTTTACCCGGGTGGCGCTTTGTTCATGGTTGTACCGGGCGCGGGTTGCGCCTGCTGGTTGCGCTTTTGTGTGCCCATGAAGTGTGCGCCGGTGTTACCGGGGAGCACCTTTGGTGCGTTTGTAAGTGGGTATTTCAGTAATCTGAACTTGGCATGGGGTTTTGGTGGCCTTTCGGTCAAAGCTTGGCAGAATGCCCTGCAAGCCGCGCCGTTATTGGTGGCTGAATGATTTCAGACGAAAGTGGTTCTCACCTGGCCCGCTTATTGCCATCTGGAAACCACTGAATGCGGCAACGCCCACTTACACCCCGGTGCGCGCCGGCAGTCATTCGTGTAGTCCACCTCCTTACAAAGGTAGTTTTATGAGCGGTAACAATTCCAATGACCTCGCTCAGGGGCTCAAGCAACGGCATGTGACCATGCTGTCCATCGCTGGCGTCATCGGCGCCGGCCTGTTCGTCGGTTCCGGCCACGCCATCGCTGCCGCCGGCCCTGCCGTGCTGCTGGCCTATGCCGCCGCGGGTACGTTGGTCGTGCTGGTAATGCGCATGCTCGGTGAAATGGCGGTCGCTTCGCCGGACACCGGCTCCTTCTCCACGTATGCCGACCGCGCCATCGGGCGTTGGGCCGGTTTCACCATTGGTTGGCTGTACTGGTGGTTCTGGGTCCTGGTGATCCCGCTGGAAGCCAACGCCGCCGCGGCCATTCTCCACGCCTGGTTCCCGGCCGTTGACCTGTGGGCCTTCTCCCTGATCATCACCCTGGCCCTGACGGTCACCAACCTGTTCAGCGTGAAGAACTACGGTGAGTTCGAGTTCTGGTTCGCACTGCTCAAAGTGCTGGCGATCATCGGCTTCATCATCGTTGGTTGCGCCGCCATGTTCGGCATGGTGCCAAGCAGCCAGGTGAGCGGCATCAGCCACCTGTTCGACACCCAAGGCTTCATGCCCAACGGCCTGGGCGCCGTGCTGGCCGCCATGCTGACCACCATGTTCTCGTTCATGGGTACCGAGATCGTCACCATCGCCGCCGCCGAATCGAAAGACCCAGGCAAGCAGATCAGCAAGGCCACCAACTCGGTGATCTGGCGTATCTGCCTGTTCTACCTGGTGTCGATCTTCCTGGTCGTGGCCATGGTGCCTTGGAACGATCCTACCCTGGCCGAAAAAGGTTCCTACCAGACTGTCCTCAGCCTGATCGGTGTACCGAACGCCAAGCTGATCGTCGACATCGTCGTGCTGATCGCCGTGACCAGCTGCCTGAACTCGGCGCTGTACACCTCCTCACGCATGCTGTTCTCCCTGAGCAAGCGTGGCGACGCCCCGGCAGTCGCCCAGCGCACCACCAAGGCGGGTACTCCGCATTGCGCGGTGCTGCTGTCGACCGCAGCAGCCTTCCTGTGCGTGTTCGCCAACTTCCTGGCTCCGGCCGCGGTGTTCGAGTTCCTGCTGGCCAGCTCCGGCGCCATCGCCTTGCTGGTGTATCTGGTGATCGCCGTGTCGCAACTGCGCATGCGTGCCCAGCGTGAAGCCAGCGGTGAGAAGATCTCGTTCAAGATGTGGCTGTTCCCGGGCCTGACCTGGGCGACTATCGCCTTCATCGTCGCCATTCTGGTGGTGATGGGGCTGCGTGAAGATCACCGTGTCGAGATCATCGCCACGGCAATCCTGAGCATCGGTGTGGTGGCTGCAGGCCTGCTGGTGCACCGCAAGCGCAGCGCTGCCGGGCGCATGGCGTTGGATAACTGATCCACGTCGGGTGCAATGAAAAGGCCGCGCCCTGTAAAGGGCGCGGCCTTTTTGTTTGCCTGGGCGAACAGGGCTTGGAAGGTCAGCCGAACTGCTTCTGCTGTTGCTGCTGCTTGGCCACCGCTTCCGAAGCGGCGACATAGGCGTCCTGGAACTCGTCGCTCTCCAGCCAGGCCATGGTCGCGTCCTCGTCGATGCCGTCGAGCCAGGCGCGGTAGGCGGTGAAGACCATGACGATGTAGTCGGTGGCGTGCTCTTCCTTGTGGCCCTTGAGCACCAGTGCCAGCAGCGGGTCGACCAGGAACACCGAAATCATCGGCACCAGGCCGTTTTCCTGGGCTTCCTTCATCTTCTCGAACAGGCTGTCGTAGCTGCTCGATTCCAAGGCCTTGTTGAACACCTGCTCGACGCTGGCGCTGTCGCCGGCGCTGGCTTTGACCGCTTGGCCGCTACGCACCATGCGGTTCTGCTTGGCCTTGGCGGCGGCGCGCTTGGCGCGTTTCTGTTGTTTGGTGTTGGTGGCCATGGGGCAGGTCCTTGGGGTGTCTGGTAAAGGCGCGTATTGAAGCGTAGTTGCCCGGGAAACCCAAGGGGTTCGATGATCCTTGCTGGCGAACAGGGCCCATGCACTACCTGGACAGCTGTTCGCCAGCAAAGCTGGCTCCTACAGGGGAGGCGGTGCTGGTTCGTCTTCCTCGAACCCCCGTGAGGCCCGGCCAACCAGCAGCGAATCCGGCGCATGCGCCACGCGGTGATCCTTGCCCGGGTAATCCAGCGCATGCAGGAAGTAACGGATGCAGTTGATCCGCGCGCGCTTCTTGTCGTCCGACTTGATCACCGTCCACGGCGCGTCGGCGGTATCGGTGTGAAAGAACATCGCCTCCTTGGCGGCCGTGTAGTCCTCCCACTTGTCCAGCGACTTGATGTCGATGGGCGAGAGTTTCCAGTGCTTGAGCGGGTCGTCGCGACGGGAGATGAAACGGCGCAGCTGTTCCTCGCGGTTCACCGAGAACCAGAACTTGAACAGCAGGATGCCGCTGTTGCACAGCATGCGCTCGAGGTCCGGCGCCTGGCGCATGAACTCCAGGTATTGCAGTGGTGAGCAGAAGTCCATCACCTTCTCGACCCCGGCGCGGTTGTACCAGGAGCGGTCGAAGAACACCATTTCGCCGGCCGTGGGCAGGTGCTGGATGTAGCGCTGGAAGTACCACTGCCCCTTCTCCTGCTCGGAGGGCTTCTCCAGGGCGACGATGCGCGCACCACGCGGGTTCAGGTGCTCCATGAAACGCTTGATGGTGCCGCCCTTGCCGGCGGCGTCACGGCCCTCGAACAGCACCACGATGCGTTGGCCGGTTTCCTTCACCCAGTTCTGCACCTTCAGCAGCTCGATCTGCAGGTCGTGCTTGGCCTTCTCGTAGTCCTGGCGGCGCATGCGCGTGCGGTACGGGTAGCTGGCCGGCAGACGCGCCGAGGTGCTGTCCTCGCTGCTGCCCTTGCGGGCGTTGGCCACTTCCAGGGCAGCGGGCTGCTGGCTGACCTGGGTGATGGTTTCCGGCGTGGCGGCGTTGATGGCAGGCTTGCGCTCGCGTGGCCGGCGGGTGCGGGGTGGTGGCTTGCTGCTGGTGGTGTCGGCAGGCGGCGGCAGGAGGAGGCTGGCGGCTTCTTCGCTCATGGAAGTCCTTGCGGGGTCGGTCGAAAGTCCACCTTCCATCCTAGGGGGCCATGGCAGGTGGTTTTTTGATGTCGATCAACTGGGTGTGAACGACGCCAGCAGGAGGCGGGGAGATGGCTATAAATGGTAAATATTTGAGCGGCGCGTTCTGTCGCGCAAGCTGTGAAGGGTAATGGGCTGGTGGCTATAATCGCCGGATGTTGAATCCAGACGAAATTCGCCCCCTCCTAAAGCAATGGGTCACCAAGGTGATGCCCCATGAGTCCGGTGATGTGTTCATCGAGGAGCTTTGCTTTATCGACAAAGCCAGACGTGCGGACCTCGTGCACGCGAACGGGAAGCTCAGTGCCTTCGAAATTAAATCGCAAGCGGATACGCTGATTCGGTGGGTTGGCCAGCAAGAGGCCTACCTGGCGTGTTTTGACGAAGTGTGGCTATGCTGCCATTCCCGCCATTTGGTAAAGGCACTGGAAGTGTCGGCGACCACTGTCGGGATTCTGGTGTTCGACGACTTCTCCGGAATGGTCATGGTGAGAAAAGCCAGGTCAAATAAAAAACAGGAAAAGTTCCACCTCACGGGGTTTCTCTGGCGAGAGGAGTTGGACAGGCTGGCCCGTGAGCATGGTGTTACTGTGCGCAGCAAGGACCTTATAAAGACAGTGCGCCGACTGGTCAGTGACGCACTGCCGCTTGAGGTGATTCGTACGTTTGTTCTGGCAGTGCTGAAGCAACGCTACGCTTAGATGAGGTCGTCCAGGTCGTCAATGTCGATGGGCTCAAGCACTGCACGTTCGCGATCCAGGATGGACTTCAACATGGCGCAAATGTGTTGATTTATTCGATATCCATTCCAGGTGCCATTGTTTCCATAGTTGGTCGAGGTGGCGACAATTCTTGTGTACTCCCTGGTTGCCCAACAGAAACCATCACCGTGGTATCCCGGCAGGCGACGGATCTCATCTGCAATCTCGATGTAGTTCACAAACTCTTTGTCTCCCCCCTTGCGGCGTTGCCACCATTCGGTTGGCGTGTAGTAGCAGCCGAAAGGAAGCACAGGCATGCCCACGACATACTCCATGGGGGCAGTGGGGTTGGTGGCGGCATAGTCGCCGTACACGAGGTTGATTCCTGGTCGATTCCTGTTCACGGTCGCCTGCCAGGCAGTATCGAAGCAGGTGGCCGAACGAGAGCTGTTCGATGCGGGCTTGTCGATAGGGAATGATGTGCTGAGCAGGATCACTGTGGCGGGCGTGTAGGCGCCGATGTCCCTGAGCAGGTGATCGAAGTCTGATCCGCTGGCCGTGCTAGCAGGGGCTGAGGCGATAAAATCCAGAATGATATGTGCACAGGTCGGTGCTGACAATGAGTCGAGTATCGCAAGCAGTCGGTTGCGCGAGATTGGGGTCGGTTTTTCCGGACAGGTAACTCTGATTGCAATGTTTTTGAAGTCACGCTCAAGTGACAGCGACAGTTGTATAACGTCTCGTTGCGCGTCGTCGTCAGACCAGGAGATAACAGGAATGACGTTCGGATTTTTATCGCGGACGTGATAGATGAATTTTCTTTTTTCCTCAAATGCATTAGCAGGGTTATGCAGGTCATGGGCAGAGATGAAGGCCTCACGTACATCCTTCTTACCCCTGGATACATCAATGAAGAAAGGGTGTTCGGTCCAGTTGTTCAGGAAGGTCTGCAGGTGTCTGTCATCATCGCCGCGCATATCAAGCAATGGGGTGAATGGGGTTCTTCTTTCTGGCTCCAGATTTATCAATGCCTTGATGTCGTTCTGGCCTACTCGTAAACAAGCGGAATATTGCATGTTCAACTCCATGTAAGTCGTGGGTTTTGTCGAAGATGCAGACAAGGTAGACCACATGCCGCGACCTGCAGAAGTTTTCGTGTGTGTATTAATATTACGGCCGGGCCGGCCATTTAATCGTGTTGTTCAAGCACGAACTGATTACTAGGAAGATTCCTATGGCTCGTTGATGTCTGAATTTCTGGCTGGTCTCGGGGTGCCTGACCAGCCTTGCTTTTTGGGGGGGCGCGAACCGCACTCGGAATACGATCGTGGTCCAACCCATCAGAGAAGGGAGCCTGATGCGCTGTCATGAGGGGCATGATGAAGAGCGCGAACACCTGCTGGTCATCAGGCAAAAATCGCAGGCAACAAAAAACCCGCACTAGGCGGGTTTCTTGTGTCGCTTCGGGTAACTTTGCAACCACCAGAAGCTGAAGGTGGTGCCCAGAGACGGAGTCGAACCGCCGACACGAGGATTTTCAATCCTCTGCTCTACCGACTGAGCTATCTGGGCGACGAGGTGCATTAAATAGATTTCCGAACCGATCGTCAACGACTTTTTTTGAAAAAATTTAAATTAATTCCGTCGCTTACGTTTTCTGGGGTCATTCCGACGGCGGAACGTAGCCTTCAGCCTTGGCGTAGTCTTCGCCGGCGAAGAACTTGTCCATCTCGGCCTGGATGAATTTGCGGTCCTCGGCATTCATCATGTTCAGGCGCTTCTCGTTGATCAGCAGGGTCTGGTGCTTCTGCCAGTCGGCCCAGGCTTTCTGCGAGACGTGTTCGAAGATGTCTTGGCCCTTGGGGCCGGGGTAGGGCGCGCGCTCGAGGCCTGGTAATTCTTCTTTGTACTTGCGGCACATCACGGTGCGGGTCATGCGGTCTCTCCTGCAATCAGTTCGTCGGCCGCGCGTTGCAGCAACTTCTTGACCGGGGCGGCGAGGCCCAGGCGCGGCGGGGTGGCGAGGTTATACCAGAGCCAGTCCGGCTCGGCCACGTGCGCGCCGACGGGGTCGACACGCACCAGCCACGGCTCGATGGCCAGCTGGAAATGGCTGAACGTGTGGGTCAGGCCTTGCAAGGCCTGACTATCGGCCAGGCGCAGGCCGTGCTGGTAGGCGAGGTCGTCGAGTTGCTCGAGGTTGTCCAGCTCCGGCAGGCTCCACAGGCCGCCCCAAAGGCCGGTAGAGGGCCGACGGTAAAGCAGGATCGCGCCTTCGTGGTTGACCAGCAGCGGCATCAGGGTCTTGCGCTGCGGCAAGGCTTTGCGCGGCTTGGGCTCCGGGTAGCGGGTTTCTTCACCGTGCAGATGGGCTTCGCAACCACGCTGCAGCGGGCAGATCAGGCAACTGGGCTTGCTGCGGGTGCACAGCGTCGCGCCCATGTCCATCATCGCCTGGGTGAAGTGGTTCACCCGCGTCATCGGTGTGTAGCGCTCGGCGGTGGCCCACAGCTGGTTGGCCACCTTCGGCTCGCCGGGGTAGCCGGCCTGGGCGGTGAAGCGGGCCAGCACGCGCTTGACGTTGCCATCGAGGATCGGTGCGCGCAGGCCCATGCTGATGCTGGCGATGGCCCCGGCGGTGGAGCGGCCGATGCCGGGCAGCTCGGTGAGCTGCTCGACACTGCGCGGGAATTCGCCGCCATGTTGCTCCACGACGATCTTCGCGGCCTTTTGCAGGTTACGTGCGCGGGTGTAGTAGCCCAGGCCTGTCCACAGGTGCAGCACTTCGTCCTCCGGCGCTTCGGCCAGGGCCTGCACGGTGGGCAGGGCCTGCATGAAGCGGTCGAAGTAGTTGAGCACGGTGCTGACTTGCGTCTGCTGCAGCATGATTTCGGAAACCCATACCCGGTACGGGTTGATGCCCTGTTGCCAGGGCAGGTCGTGGCGGCCGTGCTGGTCATACCAGGCCAGCACGGCGCTGGAGAACTGCTGGGGTGTCATCGCTTGAACAGCCCCTTGAGTGCATCTTTGAGTTCGGGGCTCACTTTGTCTCCGAGTTTTTCTTCGAGCTTTTCATCGATCTTGTCCTTCAGGCGGTTGCCAGCCAGCTTCGCGGCGACTTTACCCAGGCCTTCCTGATCCAGGCGGCAGGCCTTGGCGCCCAGCTCCAGCGGGCCACGGCAGCGCAGCGGTACTTCGACACCGGCAAAGCGCTCGTTGACCTGGCAGGCCGGGTCGGGCATGGCGCGCTGGTCGCCTTCGACGACGATGCCGACGTTGTAGTCCATGCCCAGCACGCGCAGGTCGAGGTCGCCATTGCCGTTGACGGTCAGGCCCGGGATGCGTGCCTTGAGGTCCGGGTTGCTGGCCACGCCGTTGCGGATCACCAGGCTGCCGCGCAGTTCCTGGAACGGTGTGTCCTTGCCCCGAGCCTCGCCGCTGAGCTGCTTGCGATTGAGGGTGGCGATGGCCTGGCACAGCTGCTGTTCCAGGTTGGCATTGACCAGCACGCCGTCGTTGATGGTGAAGCTGGCATTGCCGTTGAGCGTGTCGACCAGCGCCTTCTGGCTGTTGCCGGTGGCGGTCAGGTCGCTGCTCAAGGTCAGCAGGCCTTTGACCGGAGGCGACTGGTCGGGGCCCTCGCGCTTGATGAAGTGCTCCACCGGTACGCGATTGATCTTGGTGTTCACGCCGATCTGCGGCACGGCAGGGCGCACGTCGACCGTGCCCTTGGCTTCGAAGCTGCCGTTGTACAGGCCGCCGCGCAGGGCCTGCAGGGTTATCAGGCCGCCCTGGCCGGTGGCTGTGAGCTGGGCGTCGCTGATGGGCAGCTTATCCAGCACCAAGGCGCCAAAGGACAGGTCGGCCTGCAGGTCGAGGGCGCGCAGGCGGTCTACCGGCAGCAGCTTGTCGTTGCTCCAGGCCTGTTGCGTCGGGGCGTTGGGCAGTGGGGTGGTGCCGGCACCGGCGACGGCGCTGGCCTCCTGTTGTTTCACTTCGGCCTGGCGCGCGGCGGTGGCGCCCTTGGCCTCGTCGCTCTTGGCCGGGAAGTAGCGGTCAGCGTCGAACTTGTCGCCCTTGAGGCGAATGCGCAGGGCCTGTTTGGCGAAGTCTTCCACGGCGACGCGGCCAGTGAAGGTGCTGTCGTCCAGCTTCACGGCCAGGTCTTCCAGGGCCAGGCTGCCGCGGGTGCCGTCGAGGCGGGTCACCAGTTCCAGCTTCTTGAACGCGGCCGGGTCGGCAGTGGCGGGCAGCGGGTGGCCGATACCGTCGAGGAAGGTACGCAGGTCGAACTGGGCGATGGACAGCCCGCCGCTGACCTGCGGCGCCTTGTCCAGGTCGCGCACGTTCAGCTCGCCGAGGGCACGCAGTTGGTTGGCCGAGACTTTCAAGCCGCTCCACGAGGCGACGTTGGCGGCCAGGTCCACCAGCACCTGGCCCTGGGCGGCGAAGGTCAGGGTCTTGCCGGCCAGCGGCTCGCCCGAGGTTTCGCCGGACAGGCGCAGGTCTTCGAGGTTGTAGCGCTTGAGCTTGCGGTCGAAGCGCAGCTCACCGGTGAGTTCGGTGCGCGCCTTCATGTTCGGTTGGCTGGCGCTGAGGAAGGCACTGGCCTTGAGCGGGATATTCACGCCCTCGTGCACGGCGCCGGTGCTCAGTTGGATGCTCTCAGCACCGTAGCTCTGGCCGGCCTTCTCATCGGTGTACAGCACCCGGGCGTTGTTGACGGTAAGACTGTCGATGTCGAGCTTGACCATGCGCTCGCTGGCTTCGGGCTTGGCGGGCGGGTTGGCGGGGGCCTCGCCTGGTGTGGCGGCAGGTGCGTTGGCGGTCGCCGTGTCCGGCAGTGGCTTGCCGATGTCTTCCCAGTTGCCGTGACCATTGGCGTCGCGGGTCAGGGTCAGGTTCAGGCCTTCGACGCGCACGTCGCTCATCTGCACTTCGCGGCGCAACAAGGGCAGCACGCGCACCGACAGGCCGAGCATCTGCAGGTCGGCGAATGGCACCTTGGGGTTGTTCAGCGTGGCGATGCTCGCCTCGTGCAGTTCCAGGCCCAGCCAGGGGAACAGGCTCCAGCCGATGTCGCCATTGAGCGTGAGCTCCACGTGGGCCTTGTCGCGGGCCAGCTGGCGGATCTCGTCTTTGTAGTCGTTGGGATCGAAGAGGTGGGTCAGGGCGAAGCCCAGCGCCACGATGATCAGCAACAACCCGAGCAGCCCCAGCCCCAGGATTTTGCCGAACGCTTTCATGGGCGAGTCCTTGTAGTCGGAAAGTTAAATTCAGCGGCGAGTATAGCGCCGTGGCGCCTGGCTCTGCGCATTCGACGTTTCGACCATGCGCAGGGTGGGCTGTTCGCCGGCAGGCCGGCTCTTACCGAAGCCCACACGTCCCTCGTAGGGGCCGGCTTGCCGGCGAACCAGGCGACACGGTCCGAGAAATACCGTTTCAGCTAAAGAAAAAAACACGATATCAGATTGCTTTCATGGCACCGGCTGCTGGTACTCTTGCGCCGCCCGTGGAGCCCCCCGCGACCCATTGTCGCGGGGGCGCCCAAAGCGGCCGGGCTGCCTTGCGTGCAGCCATACAGAGCCCTCCGCGAGCACCGCCCACCTAAAAAAAGGAACAATCCATGAACAGCAGTATCACGGCGGGAGTGGCAGCGAGCGCGCCGGGCTTCCTGTCGAAGGAGCGTATCATCGCCCGCCCGGGCTTCAATCGCTGGCTGGTGCCGCCGGCGGCGCTGGCCATCCACCTGTGCATCGGCATGGCCTATGGCTTCTCGGTGTTCTGGTTGCCGCTGTCCCAGGCCCTGGGTGTCAGCGCGCCGGTAGCCTGCGCCGCGGACATGGGCTTCGTCGCCCGCCTGTTCAGCGCCGAGTGCGACTGGCCGATCTCCATGCTGAGCTGGATCTACACCCTGTTCTTCGTGTTTCTCGGTTGCTCGGCCGCGGTGCTCGGCGGTTGGCTGGAGCACGCAGGCCCGCGTAAAGCCGGCCTGGTGTCGGCGCTGTGCTGGTGCGGCGGCCTGCTGATCTCGGCAATCGGCGTGAAGACCCACCAACTGTGGCTGATGTGGCTGGGTTCGGGGGTGATCGGGGGGATCGGCCTGGGGTTGGGTTATATCTCGCCGGTATCGACGCTGATCAAGTGGTTCCCGGACAAGCGCGGCATGGCCACCGGCATGGCGATCATGGGCTTTGGCGGGGGTGCCATGGTGGGCGCGCCGCTGGCCACCGCGCTGATGGGGCATTTCTCCAGCCCGACCGAGGTGGGCGTGTGGCAGAGCTTCGTCGCCATGGCCGCGATCTACTTCGTGTTCATGACTGGCGGCGCCCTGGCTTATCGCGTGCCGCCGACCGGCTGGAAGCCTGAAGGCTGGACCGCACCGGCGAAGAAAGCCAATGCCATGGTCACCGACCGTCACGTGCATGTCAGCGTGGCCTGGAAGACGCCGCAGTTCGCGCTGGTGTGGCTGGTGCTGTGCCTGAACGTCTCGGCGGGTATCGGTATCCTGGGCATGGCATCGCCGCTGCTGCAGGAGGTGTTTGCCGGTAAGTTGCTGGGCAACGAGCTGACCTTCGGTGAGCTGAACGCCGGGCAACTGGCGCAGATTGCCGCCATCGCCGCAGGCTTCACCGGCCTGCTCAGCCTGTTCAACATCGGCGGGCGGTTCTTCTGGGCGTCGTTCTCCGACTACATTGGCCGCAAGAACACCTATTTCGCTTTCTTCGCCCTGGGCGTGGGGCTGTACAGCCTGGTACCGAACATGGGGCATATCGGCAACGTGGCGCTGTTCGTGGCCGCGTTCTGCATCATCCTGTCGATGTACGGCGGCGGCTTTGCCACCGTGCCGGCGTACCTGGCCGACCTGTTCGGCACGCAAATGGTCGGCGCCATTCATGGTCGCCTGCTGACTGCCTGGGCGGCGGCCGGCGTGCTGGGGCCGGTGTTGATCACCTACCTGCGCGAGGCTCAGCTGGCGGCGGGTGTGGAGCGCGCCGCGGCCTACGACATGACCCTGTACATCCTGGCCGGCCTGCTGGTGCTGGGCTTTATCTGCAACATGCTGGTGCGGCCGGTGGCGGACAAGTACTTCATGACCGATGCCGAATTGGCCGCCGAGCGGGCCTTGAGCCACGACAAGGGCGCGGATTCTGCCCGTGCGCTGGAGTGGCATGCGGCGCCGGGCAGCCTGCCGCTGGTGCTGCTGGCCTGGGCCGTGGTGGTGATTCCGCTGGCCTGGGGGGTGTGGATCACCTTGCAGAAGACGGCGGTGCTGTTTCATTGATTGATGTGTGAGGCTGTTCGCCGGCAAGCCGGCTCCTACGGGTGCGATGTCCGCAGGAGCCGGCAGCCGGCGAAAGGGCTGGTTGTATAGACCTGTAGGCCTGTCCAACCCCCGTAAATGCGTGCTCCGCCATATGTCATCCGCGTTTCAAGCCGGCGCATTCTGGGCCTATAATGGAACCCTTTTCGCCCAATGATTTTGCGGAGCTGGTGATGGTCGAACGTAAGGCTTCCGTCGAGCGCAATACCCTGGAAACCCAGGTCAAGTGCTCGATCAACCTCGATGGCAGCGGCAAGGCCCGATTCGATATCGGCGTGCCTTTCCTTGAACACATGCTCGACCAGATCGCCCGGCATGGGCTGATCGATCTGGACATCGAATGCAAGGGCGACCTGCATATCGATGACCATCACACTGTCGAGGACGTCGGCATCACCCTCGGCCAGGCCTTCGCCCAGGCCATTGGCGACAAGAAAGGCATCTACCGCTACGGTCACGCCTATGTGCCGCTGGACGAGGCCCTGTCGCGAGTGGTCATCGACTTCTCTGGCCGCCCGGGCTTGCAGATGCACGTGCCGTACACCCGCGCCAGCGTCGGTGGCTTCGATGTCGACCTGTTCCAGGAGTTCTTCCAGGGTTTCGTCAACCACGCCCTGGTGACCCTGCACATCGACAACCTGCGTGGCCACAACACTCACCACCAGATCGAGACCGTGTTCAAGGCCTTCGGCCGCGCGCTGCGCATGGCCATCGAGCAAGACGCGCGCATGGCTGGGCAGATGCCTTCCACCAAAGGGTGCCTGTAAATGCAGACGGTAGCCGTAATCGACTATGGCATGGGCAACCTGCACTCGGTGGCCAAGGCCCTGGAGCATGTGGGCGCCGGCAAGGTGCTGGTGACCAGCGATGCCGCGGTGATTCGTGAAGCCGACCGCGTGGTGTTCCCGGGCGTCGGCGCGATCCGCGACTGCATGGCCGAGATCCGCCGCCTGGGCTTCGACAGCCTGGTGCGCGAAGTCAGCCAGGACCGCCCGTTCCTCGGCATCTGCGTGGGCATGCAGGCGCTGCTCGACCACAGCGAGGAGAACGACGGTGTCGATTGCATCGGCCTGTTCCCCGGCCAGGTACGCTTCTTTGGCAAAGACCTGAAGGAAGACGGCGAGCACCTGAAAGTGCCGCACATGGGCTGGAACGAGGTCAGCCAGACCATCGACCACCCGCTGTGGCACGACATCCCTGATCGCGCACGCTTCTACTTCGTGCACAGCTACTACATCAATGCCGGCAAACCTGGCCAGGTGGTCGGTCGCGGCCATTATGGCGTCGACTTCGCCGCCGCATTGGCCGACGGTTCGCGCTTTGCCGTGCAGTTCCACCCGGAGAAGAGCCACACCCACGGCCTGCAGCTGCTGCAGAACTTCGTCGCCTGGGACGGGCGCTGGTAAATGAGCCGGTCGAAGGCCAAGGCCCCGATCATCACGCTGGCCCCCGAGCAGGAGCGCGAGGCGCTCGACACGCTCAAGCGCTTCCTCGAAGACCGTTTCGAGCTGGAGCTGGGGTCGTTCGAGGTGGCCGAGGTCCTCGAGCTGTTTTCCAGGGAAGTGGCTCCGTATTACTACAACAGGGCGATCGCCGATGTTCAGCTGCACCTCAAGGAGCGGTTCGAGAGCATCGAAAGCGACCTGTGGGCGCTCGAGAAGCCCTGAACTCAACGAACAAGACAGGTCATCAAGATGCTGATTATCCCCGCTATCGATCTCAAGGACGGTGCCTGCGTACGTCTGCGCCAAGGCCGCATGGAAGACTCCACGGTATTCTCCGACGACCCGGTGAGCATGGCCGCCAAATGGGTCGAGGGTGGCTGCCGCCGCCTGCACCTGGTCGACCTGAACGGCGCCTTCGAAGGCCAGCCGGTCAACGGTGAAGTGGTCACCGCCATCGCCAGGCGCTACCCGAACCTGCCGATCCAGATCGGCGGCGGCATCCGCTCGCTGGAAACCATCGAGCACTACGTCAAGGCGGGCGTCAGCCATGTGATCATCGGCACCAAGGCGGTCAAGCAGCCTGAGTTCGTCGCCGAAGCGTGCAAGGCCTTCCCGGGCAAGGTCATCGTCGGCCTGGATGCGAAAGACGGCTTCGTCGCCACCGACGGCTGGGCCGAGGTGAGCTCGGTGCAGGTCATCGACCTGGCCAAGCGGTTCGAGGCCGATGGTGTCTCGGCGATCGTCTACACCGACATCGCCAAGGACGGCATGATGCAGGGCTGCAACGTGCCCTTCACCAAGGCGCTGGCCGAAGCCACTTCGATCCCGGTGATCGCCTCGGGCGGCATCCACAACCTGGGTGACATCAAGGCCCTGCTGGAGGCGAAAGCCCCTGGCATCATCGGTGCCATCACCGGCCGCGCCATCTACGAAGGCACCCTCGACGTCGCCGAGGCCCAGGCCTTCTGCGACAACTACAAAGGCTGAGGAACGACCATGGCACTGGCCAAGCGCATCATCCCTTGCCTGGACGTGGACAACGGCCGGGTGGTCAAGGGCGTCAAGTTCGAGAACATCCGCGATGCCGGCGACCCGGTGGAGATCGCCCGTCGCTACAACGAGCAGGGCGCCGACGAGATCACCTTCCTGGATATCACCGCCAGTGTCGATGGCCGTGATACCACCCTGCATACCGTCGAACGCATGGCCAGCCAGGTGTTCATCCCGCTGACCGTGGGCGGTGGCGTGCGCACCGTGCAGGACATCCGCAACCTGCTCAATGCCGGTGCCGACAAGGTGTCGATCAACACTGCGGCGGTGTTCAACCCGGAATTCGTGGGCGAGGCGGCGGACCGTTTCGGTTCGCAGTGCATTGTCGTCGCCATCGACGCCAAGAAAGTCTCCGGCCCGGGTGAAACGCCGCGCTGGGAGATCTTCACCCATGGCGGGCGCAAGCCCACCGGGCTGGATGCGGTGGAGTGGGCGAAGAAGATGGAAGGGTTGGGGGCCGGTGAGATCCTGCTCACCAGCATGGACCAGGATGGCATGAAGAACGGCTTCGACCTGGGGGTTACCCGGGCGATCAGCGATGCGCTGGGGATTCCGGTGATCGCCTCAGGTGGTGTGGGTAACCTGCAGCACCTGGCTGACGGGATTCTGGAAGGGCATGCCAGCGCGGTGCTGGCGGCGAGCATTTTCCACTTCGGCGAGTACACGGTGCCGGAAGCGAAGGCCTACATGGCTTCGCGTGGGATTGTCGTACGCTGAACCAAGATTGGGGCTGCTTTGCAGCCCATCGCGGCTGAAGCCGCTCCTACAAGGCTCACACGTCTCCTGTAGGAGCGGCTTCAGCCGCGATGGGCCGCAAGGCGGCCCCAATTGAATCACCCGTGATTCTTGCCCAACAAGGCATGGTAAAGCTCGGTATCCCCGAGAATCCCCACCACCTTGTCGTTATCCTGCAACACCAGCTTGTTGCCGGTCTGGTAACGAATACGCAGCGCCTCGCGCATGCCGATATCGGCGTGCACAACGGTCGGCCTGCGCTCCAGCAGCTCCACGTCCTGCCCTGGCGCCCAATTCTGCATGTCCAGCCCGTTCTGGCCCTGGCGGGCGCGCTTGATCGAGTTGCCTTCGCCAAGGTCCAGCCAGGAGTCGATACCTGGGTCCAGGCACACCGAGCCATTGACCCGCCTGCAGTTGTCCAGGCTGCGCATCAGGCTGCGGCCGCACAGCACGTTGAGCGGGTTGGTGTGGGCGACGAAGGTGCGCACGTACTCGTCGGCCGGGTTGAGCACGATGTCTTCCGGCTTGCTGTACTGGATGATCCGCCCGTCCTTCATGATCGCGATGCGGCTGCCCAGCTTCAGGGCCTCGTCCAGGTCGTGGCTGACGAACACGATGGTCTTGCTCAGTTTGCTCTGCAGGGCCAGCAGCTCGTCTTGCAGGCCCTGGCGGATCAGCGGGTCGAGGGCCGAGAACGGCTCGTCCATCAGCAGGATGTCGGCGTCCATCGCCAGCGCCCGGGCCAGGCCCACGCGCTGTTGCATGCCCCCGGAGAGCTCGTCGGGCTTCTTGTTGCGCCACTGGGTCAGGCCCACCAGCTCGAGTTTCTCGTCGACCAGCTTGCGCCGTTCCTTCTCCGGGCGGCCCTGCATTTCCAGGCCGAAGCTGATGTTCTCGCGCACGGTCAGCCAGGGCATCAGGGCGAACTTCTGGAACACCATGGCGATGCGCTTGGTGCGCATCATCTTCAGCTCGGCCGGGGTGCAGTGGGCAATATCGATGTGCTTGCCTTCATGCTCGACGAACAGCTTGCCGCGGCTGACGGTGTTGAGGCCGTTGATGCAACGCAGCAGGCTGGACTTGCCGGAGCCGGACAGGCCCATCAGCACGCAGATCTCGCCTTTGTTGATGTCCAGGTTGGCCTTTTCGACACCGACCACCAGGCCCGTCTGCTTGAGGATCTGCTCGCGGGTCTTGCCCTGGTCGAGCAGCGACAGCGCCTCGCGCGGCTTGCTGGAGAAGATGACGTCGACGTCTTCGAAACGAATGATGCTCATGCCTCACCCCTTACCGGCAGTTCCGGTTGCTTGCAGATTCGGTCGAGCATGATCGCCAGCAGCACGATGGCCAGGCCCGCTTCGAAGCCCAGGGAAATATCGGCGGTGTTCAGTGCGTTGACCACAGGTTTGCCCAGGCCGTCGGCGCCCACCAGGGCGGCGATCACCACCATCGACAGCGACAGCATGATGCACTGCGTGATGCCGGCGGCGATGCTTGGCATGGCGTGGGGCAGTTCGATGCGGGTCAGCAGTTGGCGGCGTGAGCAGCCGAAAGCCTTGCCGGCGTCGAGCAGCTCTTGTGGCACGTCGCAGATGCCGAGGTATGTCAGGCGAATGGGCGCGGCGATGGCGAACACCACCGTGGAGATCAGCCCCGGCACCACACCCAGGCCGAATAGCGTGAGCGTGGGGATCAGGTAGACGAAGGTGGGCACGGTCTGCATCAGGTCGAGCACCGGACGCATGGCGGTGTAGAACATCGGTTTGTGCGCGGCGGCGATGCCCAGCGGCACGCCGATGACTACGCACACCACCGTGGCGAAAGTCACCTGCGCCAGGGTTTCCATGGTTTCCTGCCAGTAGCCCAGGTTGAGGATGAGCAGGAACGACAGGGCGACGAATACGGTGAGTGCCCACTTGCGCTGGATCAGGTGCGCGAGGGCGGCGAACAGGGCGATGAGCACGAACGGGTTGAACCAGGTCAGGGCGCTGGTGACGCCATGGATCATGAACTCCAGGCCCTGGGCGATAGCGTCGAAGTAGCTGGCGCCGTTCTGGGTCAACCATTCGACGAATGAGGCGATGTACTGCCCCAAGGGTATTTTCTGATCGATAAGCATGATAGCGAGCTTCCACCTGCAAAGATTGAAATCAGTCCGGGGCGGGCACGGTCCCGCCCCGCGGTGTTGCCATTGCGTCTTGCGTTATTGCGTCAGTTTGGCCTTGGCCGCCTCGAGGCCGGGCTTGCCATCCACGGTGGTCACGCCGGCCAGCCAGGCGTCCAGCTTGCCGGGGTTTTCCTTGAGCCACTTCTTGGCCGCCGCCTCGGGTTTCATCTTGTCGTCCAGGACATAGCCCATCATCGTGCTTTCATCCTTGAGCTCGAACGACAGGTTCTTCAACAGCTGGCCAACGTTGGCGCATTCCTGCGCGTAGCCCTTGCGGGTGTTAGTGAGCACGGTGGCCTTGCCGAAATCGGGGCCGAAGAACTCATCCCCGCCGGTCAGGTACTGCATCTTGAAGCGGGTGTTCATTGGGTGCGGCTCCCAGCCCAGGAACACCACCGACTCGCCGCGTTTCTGCGCCCGGTCGACCTGCGACAGCATGCCGGCCTCGCTGGACTGCACGATCTTGAAACCGGCGTCCTTCAGACCGAAGGCGTTCTTGTCGATCATGCTCTGGATGGTGCGGTTGCCATCGTTGCCCGGCTCGATGCCGTAGATCTTGCCGTCCAGTTCCTTCTTGAATTTCGGGATGTCCGAGAAGTCCTTCAGGCCCTTGTCATACAGCGCCTGGGGCACGGCCAGCGTGTACTTGGCGTTCTCCAGGTTGGCGCGCACGGTCTCGACGGTGCCCGCATCGCGGTACTGCTTGATGTCGTTTTCCATGGTCGGCATCCAGTTGCCGAGAAACACGTCCAGGTCCTTGCCGGTGGCCAGCGACTTGTAGGTCACCGGTACCGAGATCATGGTGGTGTGGGTCTTGTAGCCCAGGGCTTCGAGCACGACGCTGGTGGTCGCGGTGGTGACCGTGATGTCGGTCCAGCCGACATCGGAGAACCGTACCGTCTGACACTGCTCGGGTTCGGCGGCCTGGGCCAGGAGCGGGGCGGACAGCAACGCGACCAGCAACAGCGAGGGTTTACCTTTCATGGATGGACTCCTGTGATTTTATCTTCGGGTTCGCGTGGGCCGCCGGGCGTTCTCAGGGCTCCGGTCGACCAGGCCTGCAGAGGGCAGGATGCGAGGCCGTGCAATACGAGTCGCTTTCGATAATCCTCCAGCGTTCGGCAATCGCCTACTGGTGGCGTCGTATCCAGTACAGGACGGGTCGCATCCAGTACGGACGATGTCGCAACTGGATTTTTCCACCCCCACACCTCGGTTTTTACGGCGCCCGGGCGCTGGAAAACGGCGCACGCAGGGCCGGTTCAGCGGCGGCGCTGCTGGACAAAAGTACGTCGGTTGCAGACGGCGAGGGGGTGGGCAAAAGCCTGATGATGCGAGCATTCCAAGGCGGCTCGAACTTCAGCCTAGCAGTTGCGCGAGGCGGTGTTCGGCGCCGTGAGACAAGCCCATCAAGAGGTGATCCGGCCATGGCCATCAGCGTGTTCGACCTGTTCAAGATCGGTGTCGGGCCTTCCAGCTCCCATACCGTCGGCCCCATGCGTGCTGGTGCGCTGTTCGTCCAGGGGCTGCGCGAACGCGGCGAGCTGGAGCAGGTGCGGCGCGTCGAGGTGCGGCTCTATGGCTCGCTGTCGGCCACCGGCGTCGGCCACGGCACCGACAACGCGACGATCATGGGGTTGATGGGGGAATGGCCGGACGCGATCGACCCCAGCCAGATCATCCCGCGTATCGCCGACCTGCGCGAAACCGAGGTGTTGCAGCTTGATAGCCGGCTGCCCATCGAGTTCGTCTGGGCCCGCGACATGCTGCTGCTGGACGAGAACCTGCCGTACCACCCGAATGCCATGACCCTGATCGCCGAAGGCGAGGGCGGCGAGCTGCACCGCGACACCTACTACTCGGTGGGCGGCGGCTTCGTGGTCGATGCCGCGCAAGCCGCCAGCGGTGTGCTGGACGCCGACCAGACGGTGTTGCCCTACGATTTCGACAGCGCCGCCGAGCTGCTGCGCCTGTGCAAGCAAAACGACCTGAGCGTGTCGCAATTGATGATGGCGAACGAAAAGGTCTGGCGCAGCGAGGCCGAGATTCGCGCCGGCCTGCTCAAGCTCTGGCAGGCCATGCAGGAATGCGTGAACAACGGCCTCAAGCACGAAGGAATACTGCCTGGCGGGCTCAACGTGCGCCGCCGCGCCGCCAGGCTGCATCGCAGCCTGCAGGAGCTGGGCAAGCCCAATGTGATCGGCTCGACCATGAGCGCCATGGAATGGGTCAACCTGTACGCCCTGGCCGTGAACGAAGAGAATGCCGCCGGTGGGCGCATGGTCACTGCGCCTACCAACGGCGCCGCCGGGATCATTCCGGCGGTGCTGCACTACTACATGCGTTTCTCCGATGTGGTGGACGAATCCAACGTGGTGGATTTCTTCCTGGGTGCTGCGGCGGTGGGCATCCTGTGCAAGAAGAACGCGTCGATCTCCGGCGCCGAGGTCGGTTGCCAGGGCGAGGTCGGTTCGGCCTGCGCCATGGCTGCGGCAGGCTTGGCCGAAGTGCTGGGCGCGACGCCTGCGCAACTGGAGAACGCCGCCGAGATCGCCCTGGAGCACAACCTGGGGCTGACCTGCGACCCGGTCGGCGGCCTGGTCCAGGTGCCGTGCATCGAGCGCAACGCCATTGCGGCGGTGAAGGCGATCAATGCCGTGCAGATGGCGCTGCGCGGCGACGGCGAGCATTTCATCTCCCTCGACCAGGTGATCCGCACCATGCGCGACACCGGCGCCGACATGCACGACAAGTACAAGGAAACCTCGCGTGGAGGTCTGGCGGTCAGCGTCATCGAGTGCTGATGCGCCGTTTTTGCCCACGCCTGACCGTTGCGCCACATTCTGGCGCAACGGTTGTCATCTACCGGCCGTCGCCTGTCGTTACCAGCAGGGTCATTGTCGGTGACACTCAAATCTGTCGCATCTGGGCATCCTTCCCACAAGTGCTACCGAACTGCTCAGGCGTGACACGCAAAGGCGCTGGCGCGCCGATTTGCGTTTAGGTCTACGCTCGTTGCAGAACCCGCTGGAGGGCGCATGGCAACGTCGCTTTTGGGTTTTATTGGATGAGCGTTCAATTTCCGGCATGCCATTTGCGTCGGGATTGGCAAAGCCCCTGCATACGAAACGGGGCCACTACAAGAACAGTGCTCGCCTGAAGCACACCCTGCATTGTGTGAGGAGAAATCGCGATGACGTCGTACACCTCCGGGACCCCAACCCAGAACCGCACAGCACCCCAGTCCATCGGCTTTCTCCTGCTGGACAACTTCACCCTGATCTCCCTGGCGTCCGCCGTCGAGCCGCTGCGCATGGCGAACCAGCTGTCCGGCCGCGAGCTGTACCGCTGGCACACGCTGACCGTCGACGGTGGCCAGGTGTGGGCCAGCGATGGTTTGCAGATCACCCCCGATGCCGCCATGCACAATGCCCCACCCATGGACACCGTGATCGTCTGCGGTGGCGTGGGTATCCAGCGCACCGTCACCCGTGAGCACGTCACCTGGCTGCAGGCCCAGGCCCGCCAGTCACGTCGCCTGGGCGCGGTGTGCACCGGCAGCTGGGCGCTGGCCTGCGCCGGGCTGCTTGACGGTTTCGACTGCAGCGTGCACTGGGAATGCCTGGCGGCGATGCAGGAAGCCTACCCACGGGTGAACATGAGCACCCGCCTGTTCACCCTCGACCGCAACCGCTTCACCAGCTCCGGCGGCACCGCGCCGCTGGACATGATGCTGCACCTGATCAGCCGCGATCATGGTCGTGAGCTGTCGGCGGCGATCTCCGAGATGTTCGTCTACGAACGCATCCGCAACGAGCAGGACCACCAGCGCGTGCCGCTCAAGCACATGCTGGGCACCAACCAGCCGAAGCTGCAGGAAATCGTCGCGTTGATGGAGGCGAACCTGGAAGAGCCCATCGACCTGGATGAACTGGCGGTGTACGTGGCGGTGTCGCGGCGCCAGCTCGAGCGCCTGTTCCAGAAGTACCTGCACTGCTCGCCGTCGCGCTACTACCTCAAGCTGCGCCTGATCCGCGCGCGGCAATTGCTCAAGCAGACCCCGATGTCGATCATCGAAGTGGCGTCGGTGTGCGGCTTTGTTTCCACGCCGCACTTCTCCAAATGCTACCGCGAGTACTTCGGCATTCCGCCGCGTGACGAGCGGGTGGGTTCGAACACCACGCAGCAGGTGGCGATGATGCCGATCCCGCAGGCCATGGCCCTGTCGCCGCACAGCGGGCCGATGGCGGCGCTGAGCCAGGCGCGCAATGAGTCAACCTTTGCCAGCGTGAGGCTTTAGGCCCATTCGCCGGCAAGGCCGGCTCCTACGGTGGTTCGCCGATCTCAAGAGCGGTGCGATACCTGTAGGAGCCGGCCTTGCCGGCGAAAAGGTTCAAGAAGAACGAAAGCTCAGGCGCGCCTGTTGAACTGCGCCAACGCCGGCAGCAACTGCTTGTCGATGGCCTGGCGCACGGCCGGGAGAATGGTCGCGCTGCCGGTGTACATCTGCTCCACCATGCCCTTCAGGGCGCGGGCATTGGGCTCGGTCAGCCCGCGTATCACCACCTCGCAGGCCTGCTCGGCGCTGGCGCCGGCCGGAATGTCGAAACCCCGCGAGCGCAGCTGGCCCAGCAGGTCGTCCTGGTCGATCAAGTCCGCATGCATCATGACTGTTGTCCTTTGCCGCTGTTGTTTGCGATCGATTCTGTGTCCGCCACGTCAGCGCGGCAAGGGCAGATTGCCGCGATGGCCGCTTTGGCTAAGAACAGGTCGTTTACGGCTAAATCGCCGGGAAAGGAAGACCGCACACTGAAGTCATTCACGGCACCGAGGGTTTGGTCACCCTCTCTTCATGCACAGTGGATGTTGCTCGCTCTTGGCCCCGGATGCTCACGGCTTTCCGGGGTTTTTTCTTCTGTCGTTTATTGGGACTGTTCATCTATCCACCTAGTATTTCTGTCAGATGACTACGTTGCGTTGATCGTGATCTGCTGAGGGAGGTTTTTCCTCTGGAGCGGAAAGTGATGTCGACAATCTTTAATGCGAGTCTTGCAGCCTCGGTATTGATCCTGGCTTTGGGGTGTTCAGTCTCGAAACCCGTTTTGAGTGCTGGTGTGAGTGCGGAACCAAATCTGTTCACTTTGGAGCCGACGCTGGACAGAAAATCTCTGCAAAGTAATGCGACAGGTGAGTTGGCGAAGCTATTGGCAGATCCTGCGAATGCTGAAGTTACCTTTGTCAGGGTTGATTCGAAGTTGATCAACCAACAAACCAGGGACTTGGCAATCAGCTTGCCGGGTGGAAAAGTCGCAAGTTTTAGCTTGCGTGATTACACCACCATCACGCCGGGCATCGTCGGCTGGGTTGGTTATAAAACCTCGATGCGGAAGCAGACGAATGGCGGTGCGGCTTCGGAAATCGAAGTCGACCCGCTTTTCTATTTGTCACTGGTCCGAGAGAACCACAAGTTGGTAGGTGACCTCATCGTTGAGGGGCAACGCTACTCGCTCCAACCATTGGGTTCGGAGCAACATGTTCTGATCAAGATCGACGAATCGAAACTTCCCCCAGAAGCCGAGCCGCTTGAGCCGTCGGGCTCGGCTACGCGAGGCGGTACGGTAGGAAAGCTTCCGTTGTCTGCGCACAGTACGATTCGCGTGATGTTCCTGGCCACTAATCAGAGGAAAGAGCAAACCTCAAACTATAAAGCTCAGTTGGCTCTTGCACTCAATAATGCCAATCAATATATGAGCAATAGCGGTGTTCAGATAACGTATGAGTTGGCCGGTTATTATGAGGGTGGCTATGATGAGACCGGTAGAGATTACAGCGAGCAGTTGAATGACATCCGGCTGGCCCAACCGTTCGCACAACAGGTTTTAGCCAAGCGGGAAGAGTTGCGTGCGGACATGGTGTCGATGTATTCGACAAATCCGAAGTACTGTGGAATGGCCTGGCTCACGGCCAGCAAGGTCCAAGCGCATTCCGTAGTATCTTGCCCGGGATCATTGGCTCACGAGCTAGGCCACAACCTAGGCGTGAATCACGGGTGGAAAGAAGGTGATAGCGTAAGAAATCCACCCTACATGCACGGTTATAGTCACGACTCGGCACCGGCGTTCCACACCATTATGGTCACCTCGCACGGCGCGATACCCTTCTTTTCCAATCCTCGCTTGCAATATATGGGTGTACCCATGGGCACAACCGAGTACCACGATGCGGCGCGGCGTTTCAATGAACGGAGGGAAACCGTTGAAAACTTCTATCCATGACTTTAGCGGAAGGCAGTCCTCAGGGTAGTCCGATGGTTCGGCCAATGTGCTCAGGCGTTGGCAAATCTGTTTGTATCCGAAGCAGGTCGTGCAGGTGTGCGACGCAGTGCTCGGCAAACGGGGTCGATTTTGGCCCTGCAAGATTCACGTGCAGCAATAGCTGTTCGCTGACTGCCAGCGGCTGATCAAAAGTACTGCGATGCAGGCTGTGACAGAGGTGCAGGCGCTTCTTGTCGAAACCGATGATTTGCGTCTGCACCCATACTTCGCTACCGAGCTTCACCTCATGCAGGTAGTTGATGTGCGCCTCGAGCGTGAACAACGAGTGCCCTGTCTGCCCACGGGCGTCGGCATCCAGGCCGATGCGCTCCATCAGCGCATCGGTGGCGTAGCTGAAAATCAGCATATAGAAGGCATCGCGCAGATGGCCGTTGTAATCGACCCAGTCCTCCTGGACTGGGGTTCGGTAGGTGATCAGTGCGGGCATCGGGTTCTCCTCAATCGCCGAAAGCCATGCCGTGGCTGGCCTTGCTGTTGCGCACCGCTTCCAGCACTGCCAGCAGGGTGTCATCACGATAGCGTTCCAGGGCGGCGATACTGCGTTCGCCCAATTGCTTCGAGGTGCCCTCCACCACATCGTCGATCAGCTTGTCGGTGAGCTCCGGGGCCGGCAGGTAGGTCCAGGGCAGCTTCAATGCCGGGCCGAACTGCGACATGAAGTGGCGCATGCCGGCATCGCCACCGGCCAGGGTGTAGGTGAGGAAGGTGCCCATGAACGACCAGCGCAGGCCGGCGCCAAAGCGGATGGCGTCGTCGATCTCACCGGTGCTCGCCACACCGTCGTTGACCAGATGCAGGGCCTCGCGCCAGAGCGCTTCGAGCAAGCGGTCGGCGATGAAACCAGGGACTTCCTTGCGCACGTGCAGCGGGCGCATGCCCAGCGCGGTGTAGATGGATTTCGCCGCCTCGATGGCGTCAGGGCTGGTGTTCCGGCCACCAACGATCTCCACCAGTGGCAGCAGGTACACCGGGTTGAACGGGTGGCCGACCACGCAGCGTTCGGGGTGGGTAGCCGACTCGTAGAATTCGCTGGGCAGCAGCCCCGAGGTGCTGGAGCCGATGATTGCGTCTGGCTTGGCCGCGGCGCTGATCTTCGCGTGCAGGTCGAGCTTGAGGTCCAGGCGTTCGGGTGCGCTCTCCTGGATGAAGTCGGCGTTGCGCACGCACTCCTCGATGGTGGCGACGAAGGTCAGGCGCTCCGGCGAGGCACCGGGGGCCAGGCCCTGCTTCTGCAGGGCGGGCCAGGCATTGGCGATGCGCTTGCGCAGGGCCGCTTCGGCGCCGGGCGCCGGGTCCCAGGCGATCACGTCCAGGCCGTGGGCCAGGGCGCGAGCGACCCAACCGCTGCCGATCACGCCGCTACCCAGGGCGGCGAAGGTCTTGATGTCGGTGATGAAAGGCATATGGCACTCCATAAAAACTGACTCGGAGATTGCCTGTAGGAGCCGGCTTGCCGGCGAACACCGGCATGGCCGGTGCCTGCAAGCGAGGTTTCTGGTTCGCCGGCAAGGCCGGCTCCTACAGGGTTAGCGGCGCTTGAGGTTCATCTTTTCCCGGCCCTCGGCCGGGGTGAGCACGCGGGCGCCCATGCGGGTGATGATTTCCGCCGCCCGTTCGACCAGCTGGCCATTGCTGGCCAGCACGCCGCGGTCCAGGTAGAGATTGTCTTCCAGCCCCACCCGCACGTTGCCGCCGAGCAGCACCGCCTGGGCGGCCATGGGCATCTGCATGCGGCCGATGCCGAAACTGGCCCAGGTCACGTCGGCGGGCAGGTTGTCGACCATGGCCTTCATGGTGGTGGTGTCGGCCGGCGCGCCCCAGGGGATACCCAGGCACAGCTGGAACAGAGGGTCTTCGAGCAGGCCTTCCTTGATCATCTGCTTGGCGAACCACAGGTGGCCGGTGTCGAAGATCTCGAGCTCGGCTTTCACCCCCAGTTCGGTGATGCGCTTGGCGCCGGCGCGCAACTGGGCTGGGGTGGAGACGTAGATGGCGTTGCCGTCGCCGAAGTTGAGGGTGCCGCAGTCGAGGGTGCAGATCTCCGGCAGTAGTGCCTCGACATGGGCCAGGCGCTCCAGCGGGCCGATCAGATCAGTGCCAGGGCCGAATTCCAGCGGCGACTCGCCCGGGCCGATCTCCAGGTCGCCGCCCATACCGGCGGTGAGGTTGACGATGATGTCCACGTCGGCTTCGCGGATGCGCTCCATCACTTCGCGGTAGAGGTTCACGTCGCGGCTGAAGCGGCCGGTCTGCGGGTCACGGACGTGGCAGTGGACCACGGTGGCGCCGGCCTTGGCGGCCTCGACGGCGGATTCGGCGATCTGTTTCGGGGTGACCGGGACCAGGTGGCTCTTGGCTACAGTGTCACCGGCACCGGTGAGGGCGCAGGTGATGATGACGTCGTGGTTCATGGTGGTTCCTTTTGGAATCGCTTGTGGGCTTTTCGCGGATGAATCCGCCCCTACAGGAGGCATGCGGCCTCCTGGGCGTTGTAGGAGCGGATTCATCCGCGAAGCGATCTGTCAGTTGGCGGTGAGCTTGAGGTTGTCCGCAGCCGGCTTGCCGTCGAAGGTCGTAACCCCTTCGAGCCAGCGGGCCTTGTCCTCGGGGTGGTCCTTGAGCCACTGGCGGGCGGACTCCAGGGCATCCTTGTGGTCGAGCAGCGGCTGCATCATCCGGCTCTCGTCCTCGGCGCTGAAGCTCAGGTTGGCCAGCAGGCGACTGGCATTGGGGCAGCGCTCGGCATAGTCCGGCGCGGTTACCGTCCACACCGTGGCACGGCCTTCGTCCGGGCCGAGGGCGTCCTGGCTGTCACCGAGGTAGACCATGTCGATGTTCACGTTCATCGGGTGCGGCGCCCAGCCGAAGAACACCACCGCCTCCTTGCGCCGTACCGCGCGGTCGACCGCGGCAAGCATGCCGGCCTCGCTCGACTCGACCAACTGGAACCTGCCGAGGTCGAATTGGTTCTTGGTGATCATCGCCTTGATCTGGGTGTTGGCACCTGAGCCCGGCTCGATGCCGTAGAGCTTGCCGCCGAGCGCCTTCTCGAACTTGTGGATGTCGGCGAAGGTCTTCAGGCCCTGGTCGGCGAGGTATCTGGGGACGGCGAGGGTGGCGCGGGCATCTTCCAGGCTGGGCTTGTCGAGCACCTTGACCTGGTTGGCCTGGATGAACGGGGTGATGGTCTGGGTCATGATCGGGTTCCAGTAACCCAGGAACATGTCCAGGCGCTTGTCGCGGATGCCGGCGAAGATGATCTGCTGCGAGGCGCTGGTCTGTTTGGTCTGGTAGCCCAGGCCGTCGAGCAGCACCTGGGCCATGGCGCTGGTGGCGATCACGTCGGTCCAGTTGACCACGCCCAGGCGCACGTCCTTGCAGGCAGTGGGCTCGGCGGCGAACAGAGGTGTGGCAAGGGTGGTGCTGAGAGCGAGGGACAACAGGCTGCGGCGGATAAAGCGTTGCATGGTGGCTCTCCATCGGCAGTGCGTTTTTTATGAGGGCCGGCCTCTGCGGGCCGTGTGAACAAGCTACGCTGGCAGCGGGGTGGAAAATCGCACCCTGGCGACCAAGACTTGCACGGAGGCGACCACTTTCACTGCGGAGCGAGCAATGCCCGAGACCATCGATTTCCTGCTGCTGCCGGGCTTCTCGGCCATGGGTTTCATCAGCGCCATCGAGCCGCTGCGTGTGGCCAATCGCTTCCGTGGCCCGCTGTATCACTGGCGCGTGCTCAGCCTGGACGGCGGCGCGGTGCTGGCGAGCAACGGTATGTCGGTGAACGCGGATGGCGTGCTGGGCGAGGGTGAACATGCCCGGTTGTTGCTGGTGGTCGCCGGTTTCGACCCGCTGGCCTGTCATGGGCCTGTGCTACAGCAGCATTTGCGCCGCTTCGATCATGAGGGGGTGGTACTGGGCGGCATTGATACCGGTGCCATGGTGCTCGCGGAAGCCGGCCTGCTCGACGGCCACCGCGCCACCTTGCACTGGGAGGCGCTGGAGGCGTTCAAGGAGCGCTACCCACGTTTGCAGGCCACCCAGGAGTTGTTCGAGATCGACCGTCGGCGGATCACTTGCGCAGGTGGCACCGCCTCCATCGACCTGATGCTCGACCTCATCGCCCAGGCCCATGGCAGCGAGCTGGCGGTGCAGGTATCGGAGCAGTTCGTGCTCGGGCGCATCCGCCCGCGTCAGGACCACCAGCGCATGCAGATCGCCACGCGCTACGGGCTGCGTAACAAGAAGCTGGTCAAGGTGATCGGCGAGATGGAGCGCAACACCGAGCTGCCGCTGAACACCCAGGTACTGGCCGACGCGGTGCAGGTCACCCGGCGGCAGCTGGAGCGATTGTTCCGCCTGCACCTGGACGACACCCCCAGCGGGTTCTACCTGCGCCTGCGGCTGGACAAGGCCCGGCAACTGTTGCGCCAGACCGACATGAGCGTGCTGGAGGTGGCGGTGGCGTGTGGGTTCGAGTCGGCGTCGTATTTCACGCGTTGTTATCGGGTGCGCTTCGAGCGGTGTCCACGCCAGGATCGTCAGGCGAGCACAGCGCATCAGTAGGACTAGTTTCCCGATTATTGTCGGAGGCATTCATCTCTAGCGTAGGCAATCCATTGAACGAACAAGGATTGCCAAGATGTTTCCTGCAACTCGGACACCCAACACCAGGCGCTTCGCATTAGCGCTTATCTCGATGCTCGCGGTCGGACAAGCCAATGCCGCTGTAGAGGGCTGCGGCAGCACGACTACCGACACCTACGGGGACTACTATCAGGCTGGCTGGAACCGATTGGTGGATTACCCACAGGGCCGGCAGAAGATGATCATCGCCTCCGACCCGCAAGCGTTTCGCTACATGAGCCAGCGTTTCGACGATCATCAGGAGGAAATCGATTCATCCGGTTGGCACAAGACCGCGCCGGTGTACGAGGCGATTGCCCGTGAGCGGCACGAACCTTACCACGTGCCGGTGGTGATCAATGGCGATATCACCGAATACGGCCATGGCAGTGAGCGCGGCGCCGTCCAGAAGATGTTCCGCAAGATGGCCGCTGGCGTGGGCGGGCCGCTGATGCTCCCCGGGCTGGGCAACCATGACTATGACAACAATGTGGATGATTGCGGCAACAACGGCTGCGCGCGTGATGCTGTTTGTGACCAGATTGCCTGGGTCCAGGCCATCGCGCCGGTCAACGCCTTCGACTACCGCTACCAGAACGATACCCACGAAGGTTCTCTGTCCTATTCAGTCACCGTGGGGCGGGTGCGCATCATCCAGTTGAACAACGAACCGACCTATGAACGTCAGTGGAGCACGGGAGGCGGGTGGAGCTTCAGACCCAAGCGTCACTTCAAGATCACCCCTTCGCTCGATTGGCTGAAGGGGCAGCTTGAGGAGGCCAGCGCCCGCGACGAAGTGGTCATCGTCAACATGCATACCTCGGAGCACTGGCAAGACCCGTACCTGCGTCACCATGATGTGCCGAGGCTGCTGGAAGCGCATGGTGTGGCGGCGGTGTTCTCTGGCCATAAACATTGGCACGTCGGCAAGTATCATCCGTTCGGCAATGTGTCGCATTTCAAGACCGGTGCCCTGAACGCGGGTACCTACCTACGGTTGACGTTCGACTGGCCGGCGCAGCAGCTGTTGGTGGATGAGGTGAGCATGGACGGGCACTTCGACAAGCGGCATGTCGTCACGCTGAAGCCGGCAGCGGCCTGATCGTTCATCGCGGAGCAGGCCCATTCTCACGCCCGGTGACCGATGCCGGCACGGGCTTGCTCCACGATGGCGGCTCACTGTTGCCCAATGGACTGCAGGTACTCCGAGCGTTCATCGCTACGTTGCGCCACACAGGTGTTCCACGCGGCTTCGAAGGCCTTGCTGCCCGGCTTTTCGGCATAGGTTTCGACCTTGCAGTCGGCGTCGCGCAACTGGGCCCAGAGTTTCTCCGCAGCCTCCATCTTCGAACTCAAGGCGGCAGCCTTGTCGCTCTCGTCCGCGTACTGGTCGCGAATGCGCTGGATCAAGTCTTCGTAGGCCGACTTCAGCTCCCGCTCGGCGGTTTGCTTGTTGTAGGCGGCGCACGCGTAGCCTTGCTGGTCGCTCTCGACGTTGTCGCAGGGCGTGCTTTCTTCCTCGGCGGCCTGCGCGCCGCACGCGACGACCAGCAGAACCAGCCATGCCATTGATTTCATCCGTTTTCTCCCGATCAGGCTGACGAATCGCAGGATTCTCGCTCAGCCGATGTCGGCGGCGATAGCTCCCTGACAAAAAGTTCATCAAAGCCTTACACACCCGGGTTGTCGAGACTGGCTCTCATCTGTGAAGACCGTGCCAGAGCGCGTCGGGGAGGGTGTTGACGCTTTCGGCAAACCCCCTGTCGTTTTTGCATCGAGGCGCATCCAGCCGCAGGCATATGCTGGCCCCAAAGCGCCGGCACAGGATTCGGCGCAGCCAAACTCGATAAAAGGGGACAGCCTGATGAGCCCAGCCGAACTTCACGCCGACAGCATCGTCATCGACGGCCTGATCATTGCCAAATGGAACCGCGAGCTGTTCGAGGACATGCGCAAGGGCGGGCTGACCGCGGCCAATTGCACGGTGTCGGTGTGGGAGGGTTTCAAGGCCACCGTCGACAACATCGCTTCCAGCCAGAAGCTGATCCGCGAGAACAGCGACCTGGTGATGCCGGTGCGTACCACCGCCGACATCCGCAAGGCCAAGGAGCTGGGCAAGACCGGCATCCTCTTCGGCTTCCAGAACGCCCATGCGTTCGAGGACCAGATTGCCTACGTCGACGTGTTCAAGCAGCTCGGCGTGGGCATCGTGCAGATGTGCTACAACACCCAGAACCTGGTGGGCACCGGTTGCTACGAGCGTGACGGTGGCCTGTCGGGCTTCGGCCGCGAGATCGTCGCCGAGATGAACCGTGTAGGCATCATGTGCGACCTCTCGCATGTGGGCTCCAAGACCAGCGAAGAGGTCATCCTCGAATCGAAGAAGCCGGTCTGCTATTCCCACTGCCTGCCTTCCGGGCTTAAAGAACACCCACGCAACAAGTCCGACGCCGAGCTGAAGTTCATCGCCGACCACGGTGGCTTCGTCGGCGTGACCATGTTCGCGCCGTTCCTGGCCAAGGGCATCGACTCGACCATCGACGACTACGCCGAAGCCATCGAGTACACCATGAACATTGTCGGTGAAGACGCCATCGGTATCGGCACCGACTTCACCCAGGGCCACGGCCAGGACTTCTTCGAGTACCTCACGCACGACAAGGGCTACGCCCGGCGCCTGACCAACTTCGGCAAGATCATCAACCCGCTGGGCATCCGCACCGTCGGCGAATTCCCCAACCTCACCGAAACCCTGCTCAAGCGCGGCCACTCTGAACGCGTGGTGCGCAAGATCATGGGCGAAAACTGGGTCAACGTCCTCAAGGATGTGTGGGGCGAGTAAAGCCGCACTCCGAGCCTGAAAGCCCCTGCCAGCAATGCCGGGGCACACCAATAAAAATTTGTATGGAGTTGAGTTTCCATGGCCAAGATCGCCCCGCAATTGCCAATCGAAGTCGACAGCGAGACCGGTGTCTGGACCAGCGATGCCCTGCCGATGCTCTACGTGCCGCGCCATTTCTTCGTCAACAACCACATGGGCATCGAGGAAGTGCTGGGCGCCGAGCAGTACGCCGAGATCCTCTACAAGGCCGGTTACAAGTCCGCCTGGCACTGGTGCGAGAAAGAAGCCGAGTGCCATGGCCTGGAAGGCGTGGCGGTGTTCGAGCACTACATGAAACGCCTGTCGCAGCGCGGCTGGGGCCTGTTCCAGATCCAGGACATCGACCTGGACAAGGGCACCTGCAGCGTCAAGCTCAAGCACTCCGCGTTCGTGTACGTCTATGGCAAGTGCGGCCGCAAGGTCGACTACATGTTCACCGGCTGGTTCGCCGGGGCCATGGACCAGATTCTCGCTGCCCGCGGCAGCTCGATCCGCACCGTGGCCGAGCAGGTCTACGGTGGGTCGGAAGAAGGCCACGAAGATGGCCTGTTCGTTACGAAGCCGTTGTAAGCCGGAGACTGCGTCATGGCATTCGAAGCAATGTTCCAGCCGATCCAGATCGGCAAACTGACCATCCGCAACCGCGTGCTCAGCACCGCGCACGCCGAGGTCTACGCCACTGACGGCGGCATGACCACCGACCGCTATGTGAAGTACTACGAAGAGAAAGCCAAGGGCGGCATCGGCCTGGCGATCTGCGGCGGTTCGTCGGTGGTGGCCATCGACAGCCCGCAGGAGTGGTGGTCGTCGGTCAACCTGTCCACCGATCGCATCATCCCGCACTTCCAGAACCTCGCCGACGCCATGCACAAGCATGGCGCCAAGATCATGATCCAGATAACCCACATGGGCCGGCGCTCGCGCTGGGACGGCTTCAACTGGCCGACCCTGATGTCGCCGTCGGGCATCCGCGAACCCGTGCACCGCGCCACCTGCAAGACCATCGAACCGGAAGAGATCTGGCGGGTGATCGGCAACTACGCGCAAGCGGCGCGCCGGGCGAAGGAAGGCGGCCTGGATGGCGTCGAGCTGTCGGCCGTGCACCAGCACATGATCGACCAGTTCTGGAGCCCGCGGGTCAACAAGCGTACCGACGAATGGGGCGGTACCTTCGAGGGCCGCATGAAGTTCGGCCTGGAAGTGCTCAAGGCGGTGCGCAAGGAGGTCGGCGACGACTTCTGCGTGGGCATGCGCATCTGCGGTGACGAGTTCCACCCCGATGGCCTGAGCCACGAGGACATGAAGCAGATCGCCGCCTACTACGATGCCACCGGCATGCTCGATTTCATCGGCGTGGTCGGTTCGGGCTGCGACACCCACAACACCCTGGCCAACGTCATCCCCAACATGAGCTACCCGCCGGAGCCGTTCCTGCACCTGGCGGCCGGCATCAAGGAAGTGGTCAAGGTCCCGGTGCTGCACGCGCAGAACATCAAGGACCCGAACCAGGCCACGCGTATTCTGGAGGGTGGCTACGTCGACATGGTCGGCATGACCCGCGCGCACATCGCCGACCCGCACCTGATCGCCAAGATCAAGATGGGCCAGGTCGACCAGATCAAGCAGTGCGTGGGCGCCAACTACTGCATCGACCGCCAGTACCAGGGCCTGGACGTGCTGTGCATCCAGAACGCCGCGACCTCCCGTGAATACATGGGCGTGCCACACATCATCGAGAAATCCACCGGGCCGAAACGCAAGGTCGTGGTGGTCGGCGCCGGCCCTGCCGGGATGGAAGCGGCCCGTGTCGCCGCCGAACGTGGCCACGACGTCACCGTGTTCGAGAAGAAAGAGCAGATCGGCGGGCAGATCACCATCGCCGCCAAGGCGCCGCAACGCGATCAGATCGCCGGCATCACCCGCTGGTACCAGCTGGAGTTCGCCCGCCTGAAGGTCGACCTGCGCCTGGGCACTGCCGCTGACGTGGCGACTATCCAGGACCTGCGCCCGGACATCATCGTGCTGGCGGTGGGCGGCCATCCGTTCGTCGAGCAGAACGAGCATTGGGGCGCCGCCGAAGGGCTGGTGGTGAGCAGCTGGGACGTGCTCGACGGCAAGGTCGCGCCGGGCAAGAACGTGCTGGTGTACGACACCATCTGCGAGTTCACCGGCATGTCCACCGCCGACTTCCTCGCCGACAAGGGCGCCCAGGTGGAGATCGTCACCGACGACATCAAGCCGGGCGTGGCCATGGGCGGCACCACCTTCCCGACCTACTACCGCAGCCTCTACCCGAAAGAAGTGATCATGACCGGCGACATGATGCTGGAAAAGGTCTACCGCGAGGGCGACAAGCTGGTGGCGGTGCTCGAGAACGAATACACCGGCGGCAAGGAGGAGCGGGTGGTCGACCAGGTGGTGATCGAGAACGGCGTGCGGCCGGACGAGCAGTTGTACTACGCGTTGAAGGAGGGTTCGCGCAACAAGGGCCAGATCGACGTGGAGGCGCTGTTCGCCATCAAGCCGCAGCCGATCCTCAGCCAGCCGGGCGAGGGCTACCTGCTGTACCGCATCGGCGACTGCGTGGCCCAGCGCAACGTACATGCGGCGATCTACGACGCCTTGCGCTTGTGCAAGGACTTCTGATCGCACCGCCTCTCTAGAGGCGGGATTGGCCCCCTGTAGGAGCGGATTCATCCGCGATAGCGTCGGCAGCGACAGCCCATCGGCTTGTGCCGCCCTCATCGCGGATGAATCCGCTCCTACAGGGGTCGGTGCCGCCCTTGAGAGCGGCGCAGGATTCTAGCTGTTGTGGGAGCCTCCCATGTTGAACACCCTTCTACCCATCCTGCTGTTCGCCGCCCTTGGCCTGGCGGTGCTCGGCGCCCTGCGCCGGGTGCGCATGTGGCGGCGCGGGCGGCCGAGCAAGGTCGACCTGATCGGTGGCCTGCTGGCCATGCCGCGGCGCTACCTGGTGGACCTGCACCATGTGGTCGAGCGCGACAAGTACATGTCCAAGACCCACGTGGCCACCGCAGGCGGCTTCGTGTTGTCGGCTGTGCTGGCGATCCTGGTGCATGGTTTCGGCCTGCACAGCAAGATTCTCGGCTACGCGCTGCTGGTGGCCACGGTGATCATGTTCACCGGCGCGATCTTTGTCTTCAAACGCCGCCTCAACCCGCCCGCGCGCCTGTCCAAGGGCCCGTGGATGCGCCTGCCCAAGAGCCTGCTGATGTTCGCGGCGAGTTTCTTCATCGCCACGTTGCCGGTGGCCGGCATTCTGCCGGAAGGTACGGGTGGCTGGGTACTCGTCGCGTTGCTGGGCATTGGTGTGCTGTGGGGCGTGTCCGAGCTGTTCTTCGGCATGACCTGGGGCGGCCCGATGAAGCACGCCTTCGCCGGTGCCCTGCACCTGGCCTGGCATCGCCGGGCCGAGCGCTTCGGCGGCGGTCGTTCCACCGGCCTCAAGCCGCTGGACCTGGAAGACCCGAATGCGCCGTTGGGTGTGGAAAAGCCAGTTGATTTCACCTGGAACCAACTGCTTGGTTTCGACGCCTGCGTGCAGTGCGGCAAGTGCGAGGCCATGTGCCCGGCGTTCGCGGCCGGCCAGCCGTTGAACCCGAAGAAGCTTATCCAGGACATGGTCATCGGCCTGGCCGGTGGCACCGATGCACAGTTCGCTGGTAGCCCTTATCCGGGCAAGCCGGTCGGTGAGCATGGCGGTCACCCGCACCAGCCGATCGTCAACGGGCTGGTCGACGCCGAGACGCTGTGGTCGTGCACCACCTGCCGCGCCTGCGTCGAGGAGTGCCCGATGATGATCGAGCACGTCGACGCCATCGTCGACATGCGCCGCCACCTGACCCTGGAGAAGGGCGCCACCCCGAACAAGGGCGCCGAAGTGCTCGACAACCTGATCGCCACCGACAACCCCGGCGGCTTTGCTCCGGGCGGCCGGATGAACTGGGCCGCCGACCTCAGCCTGAAGCTTCTGTCCGAGGTGAAGCGCACCGACGTACTGTTCTGGGTTGGCGATGGTGCCTTCGACATGCGCAACCAACGCACCCTGCGTGCGTTCGTCAAAGTGCTCAAGGCCTCGGGCGTGGACTTCGCCGTGCTCGGCCTGGAAGAACGCGACAGCGGCGACGTGGCCCGTCGCCTGGGCGACGAGGCGACCTTCCAGCAACTGGCCAAACGCAACATCCAGACCTTGGCCAAGTACCAGTTCCAGCGCATCGTCACCTGCGACCCGCACAGCTTCCATGTGCTGAAGAACGAGTACGGCGCACTGGGCGGCGAGTACCAGGTGCAACACCACAGCACCTACATCGCCGAACTGATCGCCGCGAACAAGCTCAACCTCGGCCAGCACAAGGGTGGCAGCGTCACGTATCACGACCCGTGCTACCTGGGCCGCTACAACGGCGAGTACGAAGCCCCGCGCGACGTGCTCAGGGCGTTGGGTATCGAAGTGCGCGAGATGCAACGTTCGGGTTTCCGCTCCCGTTGCTGCGGTGGTGGCGGCGGTGCGCCGATCACCGATATCCCCGGCAAGCAGCGCATTCCCGACATGCGTATGGACGATATTCGCGAGACCCAGGCAGAGCTGGTGGCGGTGGGTTGCCCACAGTGCACGGCGATGCTTGAAGGCGTGGTCGAGCCGCGTCCTCAAATCAAGGACATCGCCGAGCTGGTGGCCGACGTGCTGATCGAAGATGAAGTACCTGCAACCGCCAAGTCGCAGGCAGCCAAACGTGAACCTGCGGAGGTGCACTGATGAGCGACATCATCCGCCGCGACCCACGCGCCGAGTGGATCGCCCGTAACCGCCTGCATCCGCTGCATGCGGCGATGCAGGTGCAACAGACGAGCTGGATGGGCCCCCACGGCGTCATCCGCAAGAACCCACACGCGATCGCCGCAGGCTTCATCGGCCCCAACGGCCTCAAGCGCATCGACCGCAGCGGCGCCCAGCAGGGCACTGGCGTGGGCGGGCGGCGCACGGCAGCCGCTGAGGTGCAGCTGCCGCTGCACCAGTTGGCGGAGCCGGCTTTCTACATCGCCGTGGTGCCGGACATGGTCGGCGGCCGCCTGGGCAGCCACGACCGCGACTTGCTCGGCCTGGCCCACAGCCTGGCGGGCAGCGACGGCGCGGTGCTGGCCATCGTCTTTGGCGAACACAAGGAACACAACTTTTCCACAGCCGGCGTCGACCGCTTGTTGGTCATCGAGGGCGAGGTGTTCGAGGGTTATGCACCGGAGCAGCTGGTGCAGGGCCTGCGAGCTGTGGATAACCAGTTATCCCCACGCCACTGGTTGCTGCCCGACAGCCGTACCGGGGGTGGTGAATTGGGTCGGCGTTTCGCCGCGGCCTTGGGCGAGCGCCCGGCGACGCGGGTGTGGCAGGTCAAGGATGGCCAGTGTATCGGCCGTGCCGGTGCTGGCCAGCAGGATATTCAGCGTGATCTGCCACGTGTGATCCTGGCCGCCGCCGAATGCGCCGAGCCGGTCAGCGAAACCCGCCACGAAGCGCTGCCCGTCGAGTTGTCCACAGGCATCGCGCGCAGCCTGTCGCGCATCGAGGACCTTGGCCCGGTGGCCGTGGACCCGGCCGCCATCGCCATGGCCGAGGCCGAGTTCATTGTCTCCGGTGGTAACGGCGTCAAGGACTGGGACCTGTACCACAAGGCCACGGCGGCCCTGGGCGCCACCGAAGGCGCCTCGCGGGTGGCGGTGGACGACGGCTTCATGCCGCGCAACCGTCAGGTGGGTGCTACCGGCACATGGGTCACGGCGCGGGTATACGTGGCCGTGGGTATCTCTGGTGCCATCCAGCACCTGCAGGGCATCGGTGCCTGCGACAAGGTGGTGGCGATCAACATGGACCCGGGCTGCGACATGATCAAGCGGGCTGACCTGTCGGTGATCGGCGACAGCTCGGCGATTCTTCAGGCACTGATCGACGCTGTGGGTAACTACCGCAGTGCCGGCCAACGCGACGCGGCATAGGGGCAGCGAGCATGAGTACGAAAGTCATCAGCCTGGTCTCGATCGGTGCCCACCCCAGCTCCGGCCGCGCCCGCCGCGCCGAGCAGGATGCCCGCGCCGTGGAACTTGGCTTGCAGCTGGCTGGGGATAACTTGCAGGTGGTTCATGCCGGTGACCCGCGTGAAGAGGCCCTGCGTGCGTATCTGGGCATGGGGCTGGCGCATCTGGATGTCCTGGAGCAGCCGGCCGGCGCCGATGTGCTCGGCGTGCTGGGGGATTACCTGCGTGATGCCGGCGCCCAGTTGGTGCTGGCAGGCAGCCAGGCAGAGACCGGTGAAGGTTCGGGCATGCTGCCATTCCTGTTGGCCGAGAAGCTTGGTTGGCCGCTGGTGGTCGGGCTGGCCGAGGTGGAGTCCATCGAGAACGGCACCGCGCAGGTGCTGCAGGCCTTGCCACGGGGCCAGCGGCGTCGCTTGAAAGTGCGCCTGCCGTTGCTGGCGACTGTGGATAACGCTGCGCCCAAGCCACGCCAGAGTGCCTTCGGTCCGGCTCGCCGGGGTGTGCTGGCGGCGCGCAACGTGGTGGTGGTGGAGGACTCGGTGCTGGGCGAGGGCGCCTTGCAACCGGCCCGGCCACGGCCCAAGCGCCTTAAGGTGATCAAGGCCAAGAGCGGTGCCGACCGTATGAAGGCTGCCACGGCCAAGGCCAGTGGCGGGGGCGGCAAGGTGCTCAAGGATGTTTCTCCACAGGAAGGGGCTGAGGCCATCCTCAAGCTGTTGGTGGAGGAGGGGGTGTTGCGTTGAGGCGTTGTACCCAAAATCTGTTGGGGCTTCTGTGGATAAAGTGTTTGTGTATTGCTGCAGGCCTTTGTTCATAGGGCTTACAAGGTGTTGGTCGATTTTTGATCAGTTAAAGCCACGACCCGTTCGTGGCTTTTTCGTTTTCATGGCGGGGTGAAGGGCTAATCTTTCCCACAATCGCTGTTGGCTGGTCTGTGGATAATATGTTTGGTGTGCTCTACAGGCCCTGAATTCATTGGTGTTGCCAGTTTTGGTCAGAAAGTGATCAGCTGGCCTTTATTCTGCTTGGAAATCAGTATTTTCAGGGCGTTGTCGTGTTATCCACAGTGGTTTTCCGCACAGGGACCGATTTGCTCACAAAGTCTGTTGGCGAAGGTGTGGACAAGTTGTTTGGATAACTCTGGAGCCATTGAATTCAGAGGCTTGCACTAGATTGATCGAAATTTGATCAGATCTATGCCTGAATTTTTTTGAGGAGTTTCCACAATTGCTGTTGGCCGTGCTGTGGATAAAGTGTTGGTGGGTGTCTGTGCACCCTGCAGGGCGTGGGTTGCGGTGGTTTGTACGTTTTCTGATCAGAGCCAGACAGCGTCCCAGTGCGGATAGTTGCGCAAGCTGCGTACGAGCCCCGACCGTAGGGGGTTGCTGACGATATAGCGAGCGGCTGAGCGGATATCCTCGTCCTTGCGCAGGGCATGATCGTGGAAATTCTTTTGCCAGAGGCGGCCTTGGCGGGAGGCAGCTTTGTTGATGAGCAGCGTGCTTCTGGATTTGACCCTGCGCATGAGGTTGGAGAGCTCGATCTGGCGCAGTTCGATTAGCCAGTGGAAGTGGTCGGGCATGACCACCCAACAGAGGCTGCATACCCACTGCTGGTCGTGGGCATGGCGCAACTGAGCGACCATTGCGCGCGCGAGGTGGAAGTCGGCGAACAGAGGTTGCCTCTCGTCCACCACACTGGTGACGATGTAGAGACGACCTGTTTCGGAGTAGCGACCTTTTCGTAGGTGTCGCGCATGTGCGGGGTTCATCTGTGATCTCCCTTGTGAGCGGGAGAGTCTAGGTGGACAGTGACCACTGGCACCGAGCATTCTGATGCCGCATGTAACCTGTAGGAGCCAGCCTTGCTGGCGAATGGCGGTGTGTTTGTTCGCCAGCAAGGCTGGCTCCTACAGGCCAGGTGTAGGAGCCAGCGTCGCTAGCTATGGGCTTACTGCGCCTTGATCTCCTTGAGGTACGACGCAGGCTCGGCGCCAAGGTTGTTCAGCAGGCGCTGGCTGTACCAATCGATGAAATTCACCACGCCGAATTCATAGGTTTTCGAATAAGGCCCTGGCTGGTACGCCGTGGAGTTGATCCCGCGCTGGTTCTCTTCGGCCAGGCGGCGGTCCTGGTCGTTGGTGGCGTCCCACACCTTGCGCATCTCTTCGGGGTTGTAGTCCACCCCCTCCACCGCGTCCTTGTGCACCAGCCACTTGGTGGTGACCATGGTCTCCTGCGCGCTGATCGGCCATACGGTGAACACGATCATGTGGTCACCCATGCAGTGGTTCCACGAATGCGGCAGGTGCAGGATGCGCATCGAGCCCAGGTCCGGGTTCTTGATGCGGCCCATCAGCTTCTGGCACGCCTGCTTGCCGTCCATGGTCATCGACACGGTGCCCTTGAGCAGCGGCATGCGCACGATGCGGTTACGCAGGCCGTGGCTCTTGTGCAGGTAGGGGATCTTTTCGGCTTCCCAGGCGGCGGCGGAGGCGGCCACGTGGTCCTTGAATTCCTGGCTGGCACGCGGGTCGTTGGTGTCGTCCCATTCCAGCAGCGTCTTCAGCAACTCGGGGTGCGAGCCGTTGCAGTGGTAGCACTCGCGGTTGTTCTCCAGCACCAGCTTCCAGTTGGCCTTTTCCATCAAGGTGGTCTGCACCGCCACCTTGGTGTTCTCCATGTCGTAGGGTTCCATGTAATGCTCGAGCGTGGCCAGGAACTCGTCGATGGCCGGCGGGTTCTCGGCCAGGCTGATGAAGATGTAACCACCGGCCACCTTCACGTTCACAGGCTTGAGGCCGTACTGGTTCATGTCGAAGTCGGCGCCCATCTCGGTACCGGCGAACAACAGGCGGCCATCGAGCTCGTAGGTCCACTGGTGGTAGGGGCACACCAGCTTGGCCACCTTGCCCTTCTCGCTGACGCACAGCCGCGAGCCGCGGTGGCGGCAGACGTTGTGGAAGGCATGCACCTTACCTTCCGCGCCACGCACCACGATGATCGGGTTCTTGCCGATCTGCAGGGTGATGTAGTTGCCCTTGGCCGGGATCTCGCACACCAGGCCGGCGATCAGCCACTCCTTGTGGAAGATCTCCTGCATGTCGATCTGGAACAGGCGTTCGTCGCTGTAGAACGGTTGCGGCAGCGAGTAGGTGCGCTCGCGGGTCTGCAGCATCTCGGCGGTGGCTTTGCGTGCAGGTTCCAGTGGATCGCCCAGGCTCAGGGTTGCGGTGACGTCCATCGTGTGGTCCTCAGGGCCGTGGTCGGCCGGCGAAAGGTGGCTAATCGTGTCGTTGTTTTTATGCCGCAAGGCTGCTGTGGATAAACAACCTGTTCTTTTGCCGGAGTGTGCGTTCGAGCCGGGAAACGGCCATGTCCACGGGCGACATGGCCGAATCGAATTCCGACGCGCCAACCCTTGTAGCGCGGGGCTGGTCGCGATAAGCACGCCGATGTCGCGGATGGGAATGTACACAGCCCCCGGCTTGCGCATTATCGGAACCATAAGAAAGGCCGACAGTCGGCTGCTGGAGATGAACATGTCCGATACCTTCCTCAATCCGGTCACCACCCAGACCTGGGCCAATGGCCGCCACATCGTGCGCTGCGTCAAGGTCATCCAGGAGACCTGGGACGTGCGCACCTTCTGCTTCATGGCCGACCAGCCGATCATGTTCTTCTTCAAGCCCGGGCAGTTCGTGACGCTCGAGCTGGAGATCGAAGGCAAGCCGGTGATGCGTTCGTACACCATCTCCAGTTCGCCGTCGGTGCCCTACAGCTTCTCCATCACCGTCAAGCGCGTGCCGGGCGGGCTGGTATCGAACTTCCTCCACGACACCATGCACGAAGGCGCCGAACTGCCGGTGCACGGGCCGGTGGGGCTGTTCAATGCCATCGACTTCCCGGCGGGCAAGGTGCTCTATCTTTCCGGTGGTGTCGGCATCACCCCGGTGATGTCCATGGCCCGCTGGTTCTACGACACCAACGCCAACGTCGACATGGTGTTCGTGCACAGCGCCCGTTCACCGAAGGACATCATCTACCACCGCGAGCTGGAGCAGATGGCCTCGCGCATCCCCAACTTCAGCCTGCACATCATTTGCGAGAAGCACGGGCTGGGTGAGCCGTGGGCCGGTTACCGCGGCTACCTGAACCAGCGGCTGATGGAGCTGATCGCCCCGGATTATCTCGAACGCACCATCTTCTGCTGTGGCCCGACCCCCTACATGAGCGCGGTCAAGCGCATGCTCGAGGCCGTCGGCTTCGACATGAAGAATTACCACGAGGAATCGTTCGGCGCGACGCCGCCGGAGGCCAAGGCCGACGCGGTGGAGCACGCCGAGCAGGCCGCTGATGCGCCGGAAGTGGATGTGGCCGACCTCAACCTGGTGGAGTTCGTCGGCAGCGACAAGAGCATCCGCGTGGCGCCGGGCGAGACGGTGCACGCCGCGGCGGCCAAGGTCGGGCTGATGATTCCCAAGGCCTGCGGGATGGGCATCTGCGGCACCTGCAAAGTGCTCAAGCTGGGCGGCGAGGTGGAGATGGAGCACAACGGCGGGATCACCGAAGAAGATGAGGCCGAAGGCTACATCCTGTCGTGCTGCAGCGTACCCAAGGGGGATGTGCGGATCGAGTATTGACCCGAGCGTGCAGGGGGCCGCAAAGCGGCCCCGGCTTTTTCAAGTGCGAAAGCGTGCCACCAGCCCACTCAGGTCTACCGCCAGGCGCGACAGCTCGGCGCTCGCCGCGCTGGTCTGGTGCGCCCCGGTGGCGCTCTGCACTGACAGGTCGTTGATGTTCACCAGGTTGCGGTCCACCTCGCGGGCCACCTGGGCCTGCTCCTCGGCGGCGCTGGCGATCACCAGGTTGCGCTCGTTGATTTGCGCCACCGCGCCGGCGATGGTGTCCAGCGCCAGGCCGGCGCCACGGGCAATGTTCAGGGTCGACTCGGCGCGCTCGGTGCTGGTGCGCATCGAGTCCACCGCCTGCTCGGTGCCACCCTGGATGCTGCCGATCATCCGCTCGATTTCGCTGGTGGATTGCTGGGTGCGATGCGCCAGGGCGCGCACTTCGTCGGCGACCACGGCGAAGCCACGGCCGGCCTCACCGGCACGGGCGGCCTCGATGGCAGCGTTGAGCGCCAGCAGGTTGGTCTGGTCGGCCAGGCCACGGATCACGTCGAGCACCTTGCCGATATCGCGCGATTGCTCGGCCAGGTGGGTGATCAGCTTGGCGGTGGCCTGCACGTCGCCGCTCATGCGCTCGATGGCACCCACGGTCTCCATCACCAGGTCGCGGCCATCGCCGGCCGAACGGCTGGCTTCGCTGGAGGCTTCCGAGGTGCTCACCGCGTTGCGCGCCACTTCCTCGACCGCGCTGGTCATCTCGGTGACGGCGGTGGCGGCTTGCTCGATCTCGTTGTTCTGCTGTTGCAGGCCACGGGCGCTCTCGTCGGTGACGCTGTTGAGCTCCTCGGCGGCCGAGGCCAGCTGAGTGGCGGAGCCGGCGATCAGTTGCAGGGTGTCGCGCAACTTGTCCTGCATCTTGGCCATGGCTTTCAACAGGCGCGCGGCCTCGTCGGTGCCTTCGGTGTCGATGTTGTGGGTGAGATCACCCTCGGCGATCTGCTCGGCCGACTTCAGCGCTTCGTCGATGGGCTTGACGATGCTGCGGGTGAGCAGGAAGGCGAACAGCAGGGTCAGCACGGTGGCAGCCACCAGCAGGCTGATCACCAGGCCGAAGGCACCGCTGTACTGGCTGGCGGCGGCCTCGTTGGTGGCGCTGGTCTGGTCGGTGTTGATGCGTACCAGGGTGTCCATGACCTTGTTGATCTGCTCGGAGTTGTCCAGCAACTCACGGTTGAGCAGGTCGCGCAGGGCATCGAGGTCGCCGGCCTGGCTCAGGGTGCGCATGCGCGCTTCGAGCTGGCGGTACTGGTTCAGCAACTGACTGTACTGGTCGTACGCGGCCTGTTCGTCGGCGGCACTGACCAGCGGCTCGTAGGCGCGGCGGGCCTTGTCGATCTGGGCGTTGCGCTCGTCCAGCAGGCGCAGGGTGTCCTGCTGGGTGGCTGGCTCGCGGTTGAGCAGCAGGCGGTAGGAGAGGGTGCGCAGGCGCAGGTTCAGCGCGGTCAGTTCATCGAGGGTCTTGATGCTGGGCACGCTGACTTCTTCGATGGTCACGCCGGCCTGGCGGATGTTGCCCATCTGGATCAGGGAGAACACACCCAGGCCGAGCATCAGCAGGCCGATGACCGAAAACCCGAGCAGCGCGCGCGGGGCGATGTTCATGTTGCGTAGGGACATGGAGGCGGTATCCAAGGCAGTGAGGGGGCCGCGATCCATGCGACGGAAAAAGACCTACCTGCCTATCGGTCGTGACCGACCAGTCTTGAGTGGTGAATGGTGAAAGTGTGAAGTCGCTAACGAACTTCCTGACCAGCGGTTGCCACAGACCGGAACAAGGGGGGCGATATCCGGTCAACCTCCCCAGGCAAAAACCTTTTGAATCCGATATTTAATGGCGGGGGCGCAGGTTTTTCCTTATCGTGTGCGCCCTTTGCAACAACCCGAGATAGACGCATGTTGGAAACTTCCCTGAATCAACTCGAGCAACTGGTCAGCGACCTGATGCACAAGAACGCGCAACTGGCCGAGCAGAACGCCAGCCTCGGCCAGGAACTGGCCCAGGCCAAGGAAGAGAACGACAGCCTGCAGTTGTCGCTGATGGAACAGGAGGAGAAGCACGGCGCCACCGCCGCACGCATCCAGGCCCTGGTCGAGCGCGCCAGCGCGGGTGTCGTGAACGCATGAGACGGCCAGAACAGCCGATCAATGTCGTGTCGATCCTCGGCAACGACTACTCGCTGAAGGCCCCCGAGGGCCAGGAAGACACCCTGAACCAGGCCGTGCGCATGCTCAATGTCGCGCTGGCCGAAACCAAGCGCCAGTTCCCGACCCTGATCGGCGACAAGTTGCTGGTGCTGGCCGCCCTGAACCTGTGCTCCAAACAGATCGAGCTGCAGCGCGAGCACGATCGCACCCTCGAGCGCACCCAGGCGCAGATCGACGCCACCGTCGATGCCATCAGCCGGACCATCGGCGACCAATAACAACAGAATGCGCACCCCCCTGTAGAAGCCAGCCTTGCTGGCGAACAGCCGGACCAGTAGAACGCTGGCACCGCAGTTCGCCAGCAAGGCTGGCTCCTACAGGGGTGCTGGATAAACTGGATACTTGAGTGTATACACTTCTCGCAAAACAATAATTAGCGGGAGTGGCAGGGCATGCGCATCTGGCGGCGGAGTATCCAGTGGCAACTGATCGCGAGCATGGGCGGCGCCCTGCTGGCGAGCATCCTGGTGGTGGTGGCGATCTATACCGTGGCGGTCAACCGCCTCACCGAGCGCTACTTGGTCGACACGGCGTTGCCGGCCAGCGTCGAGGCGATTCGCAACGACATCGAGCGCATGCTCGGCCAGCCGCTGGTGGCGGCGGCGGATATCGCCGGCAACACCCTGCTGCGTGACTGGCTGGCCGCCGGGGAAGATGCCGCCGAGCTGCCGCGCTTCATCGAATACCTCGAGGCCGCCAAGCAGCGCAACAAGGCCTTCACCACCCTGTTCGCCTCCACCCGCACCGGCCATTACTACAACGAGAAGGGCCTGGACCGTACCCTCAGCCGCGCCAACCCCAAGGACAAGTGGTTCTACGGCTACATCGACAGTGGCGCCGAGCGCCTGATCAACATCGACATCGATGGCTCCACCGGCGAGTTGGCGCTGTTCATCGACTATCGGGTGGAGAAGGCCGGCCAACTGGTCGGCGTGGCCGGCATGGGGTTGCGCATGACCGAACTGTCGAAGCTGATCCATGACTTCAGCTTCGGCGAGCATGGCAAGGTGTTCCTGGTGCGCAACGATGGCCTGATCCAGGTCCATCCCGACCAGCAGTTCAGCGGCAAGCGCCAGCTGGCCGAGCAGTTGGACGCGGAGGCGGCCAAGGCCGTGATGAGCGGCGCCGATGGGCTGCGCAGCACCCGCTTCGAGCGTGACGGGGAGCGCTACTTGGCACTGGGCCTGCCCCTGCGCGAGCTGAACTGGACCCTGGTCGCCGAGGTACCGGAAGCCGAGATCTATGCCCAGATGCGCCATGCCGTCTGGCTGACCAGCCTGATCGGCGGCGCGGTCGCGCTGGTGTCGCTGTTGCTGGTGGTGCTGTTGGCGCGCGGGCTGGTGCGACCAATCCGCCAGGTCACCGCGGCGCTGGTGCAGATCGGCAGCGGCGCGGGCGATCTCAGCCATCGCCTGGACGACTCGCGACAGGACGAGCTGGGCGACCTGGCCCGAGGGTTCAACCGTTTCCTCGACAGCCAGCGTGGCCTGATCGGTGAAGTACTGCGCACCACTGAGCGCCTGCACCGGTCAGTCGAGCAGGTGACCCAGGTGGTGGACAACACCGCCGACCGCTCCGGGCGGCAGCAGGAAATGACCGAAATGGTTGCCACCGCGGTGCATGAGATGGGCCTGACCGTGCAGGACATTGCGCAGAACGCGGGTGCCGCCGCGCACGCCTCGCAGTCGGCGCGCGACGAGGCGCTGCAGGCGCGGGAGGTGGTGCGTCGCTCGATCCATGGTATCGAAGGCATGTCCGGCGAGATTGGCCGCGCCGCCGAGGCGGTCACGCAACTGGCCGATGAGGTGGCCTCGATCGACGAGGTGCTGGCGGTGATCCGCAGCATTTCCGAACAGACCAACCTGCTGGCGCTCAACGCCGCCATCGAGGCTGCACGGGCGGGGGAAATGGGCCGTGGCTTCGCCGTGGTCGCCGATGAGGTGCGCACCTTGGCGCGGCGCACCCAGGTGTCCACCGACGAGGTGCAGCAGATGATCCACCGTCTCAAGCAGGGCGCGGGCACCGCCGTGGCGTCGATGCAGGCGGGGCAGCAGGCGACTGGCAGCGGTGTCGAGTCCAGCCAGCGCACGGGCACGTCGCTGGGGGCGATCACCGACCAGGTCGAGCGTATCAGCGACATGAACCATCAGGTGGCCACGGCGACTGAGGAGCAGTCTGCGGTGACCGAGGAGATCAACCGCAACGTGCAGGGGATCTCCGACCTGGCGCGGCAGACCGCCAGCGAAGTGCAGGGGTGTCGCGAGGAGTGCCAGGCGTTGCGCGGCTTGGCCGATGACCTGGCGCGGCAGATGGGTGGGTTCAGGCTTTAGATCGCTTCGCCGGCAAGCCGTCACCACAAGGGGCCCGTAGGTCCGGCTTGCCGGCGAATGCCATCTGTCAGGCGGTAAAGATGGCGCGGATGTCCGCCGCCAGTTCGCGCACCCGGGTTTCTTGTGTGTCCCACGAACACATGAACCGCGCGCCCCCGCTACCAATGAAGGTGTAGAAGCGCCAGCCCTTGTTGCGCAGGGCCTCCAGCGCATGCTCCGGCATCTGCAGGAACACCCCGTTGGCTTCCACCGGGAACATCAGTTCCACACCCGGCAAGTCACTCACCAACGACGCCAGCAGCTGCGCACAGTGGTTGGCATGCTTGCCATGGCGCAGCCAGGCGCCATCTTCCAACAGCCCGACCCAGGGTGCCGACAAGAAGCGCATCTTCGACGCCAGCTGCCCGGCCTGCTTGCAGCGGTAGTCGAAGTCCTCGGCCAGCTGGCGATTGAAGAACAGGATCGCCTCGCCCACCGCCATGCCGTTCTTGGTGCCGCCGAAGCACAGCACATCGACACCAGCCTTCCAGGTCAGCTCGGCCGGCGAGCAGCCGAGGAACGAACAGGCGTTGGTGAAGCGTGCGCCGTCCATGTGCAGGTTCAGGCCCAGCTCCTTGCAGGTGGCGCTGATCGCCTTGAGTTCGTCCGGGCGATAGACGGTGCCCACTTCGGTAGCCTGGGTGATGGTCACCACGCGGGGTTTGGGGTAGTGGATGTCCTGGCGCTTGAGCGCCACTTCGCGGATCGACTCAGGCGTCAGCTTGCCGTTGACGCTGGCAGCGGTCAGCAGTTTGGAGCCGTTGGAGAAGAATTCCGGCGCGCCGCATTCGTCGGTCTCGACGTGGGCGGTCTCGGAGCAGATCACGCTGTGGTAGCTCTGGCACAGCGAGGCCAGGGCCAGGGAGTTGGCGGCGGTGCCGTTGAAGGCGAAGAACACCTCGCAGTCGGTCTCGAACAGCTTGCGAAAGTATTCCGAGGCGCGTTCGGTCCACTGGTCGTCGCCGTAGGCGCGTTGGTGGCCGTGGTTGGCCTTTTCCATGGCGGCCCAGGCTTCGGGGCAGATGCCGGAGTAGTTGTCGCTGGCGAATTGTTGATTGTTGTCGGTCATGACGCCTGTCCTTTTGTACGACGCAGGCACGCACTCTAAACCATCGATTCAGCGGTTGCCTATGTGGGAGCGGCTTTAGCCGCGAAAGGGGCGCGAAGCGGCCCCGGGATCCATGACAAGGCGCGAATCGTCGGGGCTGCTGTGCAGCCCTTTCGCGGCTGAAGCCGCTCCGACAGAGGATTTGCCAAGTCGGTACGCCAATGTCGTAAACGCGCCATTGCAAGGCGCGCGCAGGCATCTGTGCCCCCGTGCCCGGTCATACCATCGCTGCAAAGGGTGGGAAAACCCTCACCAGACAAGAAACGATCGCTGCCGGGAGATACACGATGTTCAGCAAGCAAGACCAGATCCAGGGTTATGACGACGCACTGCTGGCGGCGATGAATGCCGAAGAACAGCGCCAGGAAGATCACATCGAGCTGATCGCCTCGGAGAACTACACCAGCAAACGCGTGATGCAGGCCCAGGGCAGCGGCCTGACCAACAAGTACGCCGAGGGCTACCCAGGCAAGCGCTACTACGGTGGCTGCGAGCACGTCGACAAAGTCGAAGCCCTGGCCATCGAGCGCGCCAAGCAGCTGTTCGGCGCCGACTATGCCAACGTTCAGCCGCACTCCGGCTCCTCGGCCAACAGTGCCGTATACCTCGCCCTGCTGCAGGCCGGCGACACCATCCTGGGCATGAGCCTGGCCCACGGCGGCCACCTGACCCACGGCGCCAAGGTGTCGTCCTCGGGCAAGTTGTACAACGCCGTGCAGTACGGAATCGACACCACCACTGGCCTGATCGACTACGACGAAGTCGAGCGCCTGGCGGTCGAGCACAAGCCGAAGATGATCGTCGCCGGTTTCTCCGCTTACTCCAAGACTCTGGATTTCCCACGCTTCCGCCAGATCGCCGATAAAGTCGGCGCGCTGCTGTTCGTCGACATGGCCCACGTCGCCGGCCTGGTCGCCGCTGGCCTGTACCCCAACCCGATCCCGTTCGCCGACGTGGTCACCACTACCACCCACAAGACCCTGCGTGGCCCGCGTGGCGGCCTGATCCTGGCCAAGTCGAACGAAGAGATCGAGAAGAAGCTCAACGCCGCCGTGTTCCCCGGCGCCCAGGGCGGCCCGCTGATGCACGTGATCGCCGCCAAGGCGGTGTGCTTCAAGGAAGCCCTGGAACCCGGCTTCAAGGCCTACCAGAAACAGGTCATCGAAAACGCCCAGGCCATGGCCCAGGTGTTCATCGACCGCGGCTACGACGTGGTCTCCGGCGGCACCGACAACCACCTGTTCCTGGTCAGCCTGATCCGCCAGGGCCTGACCGGCAAGGACGCTGACGCCGCCTTGGGGCGCGCTCATATCACCGTCAACAAGAACGCCGTGCCCAACGACCCGCAGTCGCCGTTCGTCACCTCGGGCCTGCGCATCGGCACCCCGGCCGTCACCACCCGTGGCTTCAAGGTCGCCCAGTGCGTGGCGCTGGCCGGCTGGATCTGCGATGTGCTGGACAACCTGGGCGACGCCGATGTCGAGGCCGATGTGGCCAAGAACGTCGCCGCCCTGTGCGCCGACTTCCCGGTCTACCGCTGAGTGGAGCAGAACACCATGCAACGTTATTCAGGCTTCGGCCTCTTCAAGCACTCCCTCAGCCACCACGAGAACTGGCAGCGCATGTGGCGCACGCCCACCCCGAAAAAGGTCTACGACGTGGTCATCGTCGGTGGCGGCGGCCATGGCCTGGCCACCGCCTACTACCTGGCGAAAGAACACGGCATCACCAACGTGGCGGTGGTCGAGAAGGGCTACCTGGGTGGCGGCAACACCGCCCGCAACACCACCATCGTGCGTTCCAACTACCTGTGGGACGAGTCGGCGCACCTGTACGAACACGCCATGAAACTGTGGGAAGGGCTGTCGCAAGACATCAACTACAACGTGATGTTCTCCCAGCGCGGCGTGTACAACCTGTGCCACACCCTGCAGGACATCCGTGACTCCGAGCGCCGGGTCAACGCCAACCGCCTCAACGGCGTGGACGGCGAGCTGATCCGCACCGAGCAGGTCGCGGCCGAGATCCCCTATCTCGACTGCTCGAAGAACACCCGCTACCCCATCCTCGGTGCCACCGTGCAGCGCCGTGGCGGCGTGGCCCGTCACGACGCTGTGGCCTGGGGCTACGCCCGGGCCGCTGATGCCCTGGGCGTGGACCTGATCCAGCAGACCGAGGTGATCGGCTTCCGTAAAGAGAACGGCGCCGTGATCGGCGTCGAAACCAACAAGGGCTTCATCGGCGCCAAGCGCGTCGGCGTAGTCACGGCCGGCAACTCCGGGCACATGGCCAAGCTGGCCGGTTTCCGCCTGCCGCTGGAGTCGCACCCGTTGCAGGCGCTGGTATCCGAGCCGATCAAGCCGATCATCGACAGCGTGATCATGTCCAACGCCGTGCATGGCTACATCAGCCAGTCCGACAAGGGCGACCTGGTGATCGGCGCCGGTATCGACGGCTGGGTCGGCTACGGCCAGCGCGGCTCCTACCCGATCATCGAGCACACCCTGCAGGCGATCGTCGAGATGTTCCCGATCCTCTCCCGGGTGCGCATGAACCGCCAATGGGGCGGCATTGTCGACACCACCCCCGATGCCTGCCCGATCATCTCCAAGACCCCGGTCAAGAACATGTTCTTCAACTGCGGCTGGGGTACCGGCGGCTTCAAGGCCACCCCCGGCTCGGGCAACGTGTTCGCCGCGAGCCTGGCCAAGGGTGAGATGCACCCGCTGGCCGCGCCTTTCTCCATCGACCGTTTCTACAACGGCGCGCTGATCGACGAACACGGCGCCGCTGCCGTCGCCCACTGACCCGGAGACAACCGTCATGTTGCAAATCTTCTGTCCCCACTGCGGCGAGCTGCGCTCCGAGGAAGAATTCCACGCATCAGGCCAGGCGCACATCGCCCGCCCGCTGGACCCGAACGCCTGCTCCGACGAGGAGTGGGGCACCTACATGTTCTTCCGCGACAACCCGCGTGGCATCCACCACGAGTTGTGGGACCACGTCGCCGGCTGCCGCCAGTACTTCAACGTCACTCGTGACACCGTGACCTACGAGGTCCTGGAAACCTACAAGATCGGCGAGAAGCCGCAGGTCACCGCGACCTCGAAACAGAGCACCGCGCCAGCGACCGCCAAGGGCCAAGGGGAAAAAGTATGAGCCAGACCTATCGCCTCGCCAGCGGCGGCCGTATCGACCGCAGCAAGGTGCTGAACTTCAGCTTCAACGGCAAAACCTACCAAGGCTATGCCGGCGACACTTTGGCCGCCGCGCTGCTGGCCAACGGCGTCGACATCGTCGGGCGCAGCTTCAAGTACTCGCGCCCCCGCGGGATCATCGCCGCCGGCACCGAAGAGCCCAACGCGATCCTGCAGATCGGCTCCAGCGAAGCCACCCAGATCCCCAACGTGCGCGCCACCCAGCAGGCCCTGTATGCCGGCCTGGTGGCCACCAGCACCAACGGTTGGCCGAACGTCAACAACGACATGATGGGCATCATCGGCAAGGTCGGTGGCAACATGATGCCGCCCGGGTTCTACTACAAGACGTTCATGTACCCCAAGTCGTTCTGGATGACCTACGAGAAGTACATCCGCAAGGCGGCGGGCCTTGGCCGCGCGCCGCTGCAGAACGACCCGGACAGCTACGACTACATGAACCAGCACTGCGACGTGCTGATCGTCGGCGCCGGCCCTGCCGGCCTGGCTGCTGCCCTGGCCGCCGCACGCAGCGGTGCCCGGGTGATCCTCGCCGATGAACAGGAAGAGTTCGGCGGCAGCCTGCTCGACAGCCGCGAGACGCTGGATGGCAAACCGGCCGCCGACTGGGTCAACGCCGTCGTCGCCGAGCTGGAGTCGCTGCCGGAGGTCACCTTGCTGCCGCGCAGCACGGTCAACGGCTACCACGACCATAACTTCCTCACCATCCACGAGCGCCTCACCGACCACCTCGGCGACCGCGCGCCGATCGGCCAGGTGCGTCAGCGCGTGCACCGCGTGCGCGCCAACCGTGTGGTGCTGGCCGCTGGCGCCCACGAGCGCCCGCTGGTGTACGGCAACAACGACCTGCCGGGCAACATGCTGGCCGGCGCGGTCTCGACGTATGTACGCCGCTACGGCGTGGCGCCGGGCCGCAAGCTGGTACTGTCGACCAACAACGACCACGCCTACCGCTGCGCGCTGGACTGGCACGATGCGGGCCTGCAGGTGGTCGCCATCGCCGATGCCCGCCACAACCCGCGCGGTTCGCTGGTCGAAGAGGCCCGCGCCAAAGGTATCCGCATCCTCACCTCCAGCGCCGTGATCGAGGCCAAGGGCAGCAAGCACGTCACCGGCGCCCGTGTGGCCGCTATCGATGTACAAGCACACAAGGTCACCAGCCCTGGCGAGACCCTCGACTGCGATCTCATCGCCACTTCCGGCGGTTACAGCCCGGTCGTGCACTTGGCCTCGCACCTGGGCGGTCGCCCGGTCTGGCGTGAAGACATCCTCGGCTTCGTGCCGGGCGACGCACCGCAGAAGCGTGTTTGCGTCGGTGGTGTGAACGGTGTCTACGCCTTGGGCGATGTGATCGCCGACGGTTTCGAAGGCGGTGTCCGCGCGGCTACCGAGGCCGGTTTCAAGGCCAGTGCCGGCACCCTGCCGAAAACCCTGGCGCGCAAGGAAGAGGCCACCGTGGCGCTGTTCCAGGTACCCCACGACAAGGGCACCGCCCGTGCGCCGAAGCAGTTCGTCGACCAACAGAATGACGTCACCGCCGCGGCCATCGAGCTGGCCACCCGCGAAGGCTTCGAGTCGGTCGAGCACGTCAAGCGCTACACCGCCCTGGGCTTCGGCACCGACCAGGGCAAGCTGGGCAACATCAACGGCCTGGCCATCGCCGCCCGTTCGCTGGGGATCGGCATCCCGGAAATGGGCACCACCATGTTCCGCCCCAACTACACGCCGGTGACCTTCGGCGCGGTAGCGGGCCGGCACTGCGGCCACCTGTTCGAACCGGTGCGCTTCACCGCCCTGCATGCCTGGCACATCAAGAACGGCGCCGAGTTCGAGGACGTCGGCCAGTGGAAGCGCCCGTGGTACTTCCCCAAGCCCGGCGAAGACATCCACAGCGCCGTGGCCCGCGAGTGCAAGGCCGTGCGTGACAGCGTCGGCCTGCTGGACGCCTCGACCCTGGGCAAGATCGACATCCAGGGCCCGGACGCGCGCGAATTCCTCAACCGCATCTACACCAACGCCTGGACCAAGCTCGATGTGGGCAAGGCTCGCTACGGCCTGATGTGCAAAGAAGACGGCATGGTCTTCGACGATGGTGTGACCGCCTGCGTGGGCGACAACCACTTCATCATGACCACCACCACCGGCGGTGCCGCCCGCGTGCTGCAATGGCTGGAGCTGTACCACCAGACCGAATGGCCGGACATGAAGGTGTACTTCACCTCGGTCACCGACCACTGGGCGACCATGACCCTGTCCGGCCCCAACAGCCGCAAGCTGCTGGCCGAGGTCAGCGACATCGACCTGGACAAGGAAGGCTTCCCGTTCATGAGCTGGAAGGAAGGCCTGGTCGGCGGCGTGCCGGCGCGGGTATTCCGCATCTCGTTCACCGGTGAGCTGTCGTACGAGATCAACGTCCAGGCCAACTACGCCATGGGCGTGCTGGAGCAGATCGTCGAGGCGGGTAAACAGTACAACCTCACGCCTTACGGCACCGAGACCATGCACGTACTGCGCGCCGAAAAGGGCTTCATCATCGTCGGCCAGGACACCGACGGCTCGATGACCCCGGACGACCTCAACATGAGCTGGTGCGTGGGCCGCAACAAGCCGTTCTCGTGGATTGGCCTGCGCGGCATGAACCGCGAGGACACCGTGCGCGAGAACCGCAAGCAGCTGGTGGGCCTGAAGCCGGTCGACCCCAACGTGTGGCTGCCGGAAGGTGCCCAACTGGTGTTCGACCCCAAGCAGCCGATCCCGATGGACATGGTCGGCCACGTCACCTCCAGCTATGCGGCCAACTCCCTGGGTTATTCGTTTGCCATGGGTGTGGTCAAGGGCGGCCTCAAGCGCCTGGGCGAGCGAGTGTATTCGCCCCAGGCCGACGGCAGCGTGATCGAGGCCGAGATTGTGTCTTCGGTGTTCTTCGACCCGAAAGGCGAGCGGCAGAACGTTTGAATCCGGGGCTGTGGGGCAGGCCAGGCCCTGTTCGCCGGCAAGCCGGCTTCTTGTAGGAGCCGGCTCGCCGGCGAACAGGGCCCAGGGCCTCACCACACTGCTGCGTCGTATCGACGAACAAGAATTCAAGGCAGGTAAGAAATGAGTGCTATCAACGTCTTCCAGCAAAACCCAGGCGCCGACGCCAAGGCCCAATCGCCACTGCACCACGCCGACCTGGCCAGCCTGGTGGGTAAAGGCCGCAAGAACGCAGGTGTGACCCTGCGCGAAAAGAAACTGCTTGGCCACCTGACTATCCGTGGTGATGGCCACGATCAGGCCTTCGCCGGCGGCGTGCACAAGGCCCTGGGCCTGGAGCTGCCGGTGGCCCTGACCGTGGTCGCCAACAACGAGATGTCACTGCAATGGGTGGGCCCGGACGAGTGGTTGCTGATCGTCCCCGGCGGCCAGGAGTTCGCCGTGGAGCAGAAGCTGCGCGACGCCCTCGATGGCCAGCACATCCAGGTGGTCAACGTCAGCGGCGGGCAGACCCTGCTCGAACTGCGCGGCCCCAACGTGCGTGACGTACTGATGAAATCCACCAGCTATGATGTACACCCGAACAACTTCCCGGTCGGCAAGGCCGTCGGCACCGTGTTCGCCAAGTCGCAACTGGTGATCCGTCGTACCGCCGAGGACACCTGGGAGCTGGTGATCCGCCGCAGCTTCTCCGACTACTGGTGGCTGTGGCTGCAGGACGCGTCGGCCGAGTATGGCCTGGCCATCGAAGCTTAAGGAGCAACAACATGAGTCGGGCACCGGACACCTGGATTCTCACCGCCGACTGCCCGAGCATGCTCGGCACGGTCGATGTGGTGACGCGTCATCTCTACGAGCAGCGCTGCTACGTCACCGAGCACCATTCCTTCGATGACCGGCTGTCGGGGCGGTTCTTCATCCGCGTGGAGTTCCGCGCCCCGGATGGCTTCGACGAGAACGCTTTTCGCGCTGGGCTGGCGCAGCGCAGTGAAGCATTCGGCATGGCCTTCGAGCTGACCGCGCCGAATCACCGCCCCAAGGTGGTGATCATGGTGTCCAAGGCCGACCACTGCCTGAACGACCTGCTGTATCGCCAGCGCATTGGCCAACTGGCCATGGACGTGGTCGCGGTGGTGTCCAACCACCCCGACCTCGAACCCTTGGCGCATTGGCACAAGATCCCCTACTACCACTTCGCCCTCGACCCCAACGACAAGCCCGGGCAGGAGCGCAAGGTGCTGCAGGTGATCGAGGAAACCGGCGCCGAGCTGGTCATTCTTGCCCGCTACATGCAGGTGCTGTCGCCGGAGCTGTGCCGGCGCCTGGACGGCTGGGCGATCAACATCCACCACTCGTTGCTGCCCGGATTCAAGGGCGCCAAACCGTATCACCAGGCGTACAACAAGGGTGTGAAGATGGTCGGCGCCACGGCGCACTACATCAACAACGACCTGGATGAAGGGCCGATCATCGCCCAGGGTGTGGAGGTAGTGGACCATGCCCACTATCCCGAGGACCTGATCGCCAAGGGCCGCGATATCGAATGCCTGACCCTGGCGCGGGCGGTGGGCTACCACATCGAGCGACGGGTGTTCCTCAACGCCAATCGCACAGTCGTTCTCTGATCCACCCCGCCCCCTGTAGGAGCCAGCTTGCTGGCGAACAGCCACGCCACCCCGGTGCTGCCGTTCGCCAGCAAGCTGGCTCCTACAGGGGCGGCGGCTCGGCGCAATCAGATATCCCCCTGTCGCATCCAGTCACCGCCCAACCGCCCATCCAGCCCACAATCCCCCTCATTCCAGTAACACAGGCCGCCCACGGACGGCGGCGCTTTCCACCACCGCTGCATAACTACAAATCAAGCGAGGTAAGAAGCATGTCTGGTAACCGTGGAGTGGTGTATCTCGGCTCGGGCAAGGTCGAGGTGCAGAAGATCGACTACCCCAAAATGCAGGACCCGCGCGGCAAGAAGATCGAGCACGGGGTCATCCTCAAGGTGGTTTCCACCAATATCTGCGGCTCCGACCAGCACATGGTCCGAGGCCGCACCACTGCCCAGGTCGGCCTGGTACTGGGCCACGAGATCACCGGCGAGGTGATCGAGAAGGGCCGTGACGTCGAAAACCTGCAGATCGGCGACCTGGTGTCGGTGCCGTTCAACGTTGCTTGCGGCCGCTGCCGCTCCTGCAAAGAGATGCACACCGGCGTCTGCCTCACCGTCAACCCGGCCCGTGCCGGCGGCGCCTACGGTTATGTCGACATGGGCGACTGGACCGGTGGCCAGGCCGAGTACGTGCTGGTGCCCTACGCCGATTTCAACCTGCTGAAACTGCCTAACCGCGACAAGGCCATGGAGAAGATCCGCGACCTCACCTGCCTGTCCGACATCCTGCCGACCGGTTATCACGGCGCCGTCACCGCGGGTGTTGGCCCGGGCAGCACCGTCTACGTCGCGGGCGCCGGCCCGGTCGGCCTGGCCGCGGCTGCCTCCGCCCGCCTGCTGGGCGCCGCGGTGGTCATCGTCGGTGACCTCAACCCCGCCCGCCTGGCCCATGCCAAGGCCCAGGGCTTCGAAGTGGTCGACTTGTCGAAGGACACGCCGCTGCATGAGCAGATCATCGACATCCTCGGTGAGCCGGAAGTGGACTGCGCCGTCGACGCCGTTGGCTTCGAGGCCCGTGGCCATGGTCATGAGGGTGCCAAGCACGAGGCCCCGGCCACCGTGCTCAACTCGCTGATGCAGGTGACCCGTGTGGCCGGCAAGATCGGTATTCCGGGCCTGTACGTGACCGAGGACCCGGGCGCGGTGGATGCCGCTGCCAAGATCGGTGCGCTGAGCATTCGCTTCGGCCTGGGCTGGGCCAAGTCGCACAGCTTCCACACCGGCCAGACCCCGGTGATGAAGTACAACCGTGCGCTGATGCAGGCGATCATGTGGGACCGCATCAACATCGCCGAAGTGGTGGGGGTGCAAGTGATCAGCCTGGATCAGGCGCCTGAAGGCTATGGCGAGTTCGATGCAGGCGTGCCGAAGAAATTCGTGATCGACCCACACAAGACCTTCAGCGCGGCGTGATGGCTGGCAGTGGGGCGCCACCGGATAGGTGGCAGCCCCACGCACCGCAGGCCGGCCCGTCGAGATGAACAGCGATGGCCGGGCTGGAACAAACCTTCGGTAACCCAGTCCAACCCCTCGTTTCCCGGCCATCCCGGCCGACGAGGTCCCTCCCGATGAAAGCATTCACCCTGGCAACCCTGATGACCCTGGCCGCAAGCCCGGTGTTCGCCCTCAACCTCGGCGATGTCGCCAATGCGGTGTCTGCTGCGCAGAGTCCGCATCCACAGGGCCAGGTGCAGGCACCGGCGGCTCAGGCCAACCTGCTCAACAGCCTGGGCAGCGAATTGAAGATCACGCCTGAGCAGGCTATTGGCGGGGCGGGGGCGATGTTGGGGCTGGCGCGCAACAACCTCAGTGGTGACGACTATGGGCAACTGGCCAAGGCTGTGCCGGGGCTGGATCTGCTGTCGGGCAACAGTGCGCTGGGCGGTTTGAGCGGCCTGGGGCAGCTGCTGGGTAATGACAAGAATTCCTCCGCCCTGAGCAATGCCCTGGGCGGCGAGGTGCAGGACCGCAACGACCTGGACACTGTGTTCAAGGCGCTGGGCATGGAGACCGGGATGATCGGCCAGTTCGCCCCGTTGATCCTCCAATACCTTGGGCAGCAGGGCATCGCCAGCTCGCTGCTGCAGAACCTGGGCAACCTGTGGGCCACTCCGGCCGCCGTCGCACCTTCGGTCTGACGCAAGTTCCTGGGTTCGCCAGCAAGGCTGGCTCCTACAGAAGGTTGCCCGTAGGCGCCGGCTTGCCGGCGAACCGCCTGTCAACGCATCTCGGCACGCAGTTCTTCGATCCGCTGGTCCTTCTCCTCCCACAGCTGGTTGACCCAGCCTTGCACCACTTGGCGGAACGCCGGATCGGTCTCGTAATCCCCCTCGCTCAGCGCCGGGTCCAGCTCACGTACGCGGATGTCGATGATCACCCGGCTGATGCTGCCGTTGAGCAGGTCCCAGAACCCCGGCGCCTTGTTACCGGGGTAGACGATGGTCACGTCGAGCAGTGCGTCGAGCTGCTCGCCCAGCGCCGCCAGCACGAAGGCCACGCCGCCGGCCTTGGGTTTGAGCAGGTGACGGTACGGTGACTGCTGTTGCTCGCGCTTGGCTTCGGTGAAGCGGGTACCTTCCAGATAGTTGACCACGGTCACCGGCTGGCGCTTGAACAGTTCGCAGGCGGCCTTGGTGATCTCCAGGTCCTTGCCCTTGAGCTCGGGGTGCTTGTCGAGGAAGGCCTTGCTGTAGCGCTTCATGAACGGGTAGTCCAGGCCCCACCAGGCCAGGCCCAGCAGCGGCACCCAGATCAGTTCCTTCTTGAGGAAGAACTTGAAGAACGGCACGCGGCGGTTGAGGCTTTCTATCAGCGCGGGGATATCGACCCAGGTCTGGTGGTTGCTGACGCACAGGTACGAGGTGTCGTTGCGCAGCGTGTCCACCCCGCGGATGTCCCATTGCGTGGGAATGCACAGGGCGAAGATGACCTTGTCGACTTCCGACCAGGTTTCGGCGACCCACATCACCGCCGCCGACGCATAATCGCGACCACGGCCGGGCAGCACCAGCTTGAGCAGGGCGAACACCAGCAGCGGGCCGATCATCACCAGGGTGTTGAGCAGCAGCAGGGTGAGGGTGAGGGTGCCGGTCAGCAGGCGACGCATAAGGGGACTCTTGTGGTGTGAGGTAAACGGTCGGCAATGATAAGCAGGGGACGGTCCTTAGCCAAACGTCGTACGTCCATTAATTGGTACAAATGTTTCACATTGTGTTGTTTAGCCTGTGACAACGAACCTATCCTGCGTGCGCAGTCTAAGCACTGACCCCTCTCAAGGAAGCCTGCCCTGTGAAATCCCTGCTTGCCCTGTTGTCCCTTCTGGCGCTGCCAGTCATGGCCGCCGAACCGACCCTGTACGGCCGATACGAGAACATCAAGCTGCCGGAGATCGGCCAGACCTTGAAAGCCAAGATGGACACCGGTGCCTGGACCGCCTCGTTGTCGGCCAAGGATATCGAGATGTTCACCCGTGACGGCAACGAGTGGGTGCGCTTCCGCCTGGCCACCGAGGGTGCCGGGGACAAGGTCTACGAGCACGAAGTGGCGCGCATCAGCAAGATCAAGAACCGCGCCGATGAGGAAGAAGAAGGTGATACGCCAGATCTCTCGCACCGGCCGGTGATCGAGCTGGAGATGTGCCTGGGCGACGTCAAGCGCACCGTGGAGGTCAACCTGGTCGACCGCAGCAATTTCCGCTACCCATTGCTGATCGGCTCCAAGGCCCTGCGCAAGTTCAAGGCGGCGGTGGATCCGCGCGAGAAGTTCACGGCGGGCAATCCGGGCTGTTAAGCGCTACCCAACACCTGTAGGAGCGGCTTCAGCCGCGATGGCCCCAGCTCGGTTCGCATGACCGACGCTATCGCGGCTGAAGCCGCCCCTACAGGGATTGCACCGGCATCTGGATATGCTTCACAGTCCAGCCTTCAACCTAGCAAGGCCGGACGCCATGCCCCACATCCTCATCGTCGAAGACGAATCCGCCATCGCCGACACCCTGGTCTACGCCCTGCAGGCCGACGGCCACAGCACCGAATGGGTATCGCTGGGCAGCGCCGCGGTCGAGCAGCAGCGCCTGCGCCCGGCCGACCTGGTAATCCTCGACATCGGCCTGCCCGACATCAGCGGCTTCGAGACCTGCCGCCAGCTGCGCCGTTTCAGCGAGGTGCCGGTGATGTTCCTCAGCGCCCGCGACGCCGAGATCGACCGGGTGCTGGGCCTGGAGATCGGCGCCGACGACTATGTGGTCAAGCCCTTCAGCCCACGCGAGGTGGCGGCGCGGGTGCGGGCGATCCTCAAGCGCATGGCGCCGCGGCCCGAGCCCGTCACCGAGTCAGCGCCGTTCCAGCTCGACACCCTGGCCATGCGCATCCTCTACCGTGGCCAGCCACTGGCGCTGACCCGCCACGAATTCCGCCTGCTGCAATGCCTGCTCGAGCAACCCCGGCGGGTGTTCAGCCGCGAGCAACTGCTGGACGGCCTGGGCGTGGCCTCGGACGTGGGCTACGAGCGCACCATCGACAGCCACATCAAGAGCCTGCGGGCCAAGCTGCGACAGGTGGCCGGCGACGCCGAACCCATCCAGACCCACCGTGGCCTGGGCTACAGCTACAGCCCGGAGCACGCCTGATGCGCCTGGGGATTCGCATCTTCCTGGTGTACTTCCTGTTCGTCGGGCTGGCGGGCTATTTCCTGCTCAACACCGTGCGCGAACAGATCCGCCCGGTGGTGCGCCAGTCCTCCGAGGAAACCCTGGTGGACACCGCCAACCTGCTGGCGGAAATCCTCCACGACGACGTCAAGGCCGGCACCCTCGGGCAAAGCCGCCTGCCCCAGGTACTCGCCTTGTACGGTGAGCGGCGCCCGAGCGCGCAGATCTGGGGGCTGGCGAAGAACCAGGTCAGCCACCGGATCTACGTCACCGACGCCAAGGGCATCGTCCTGCTCGACTCAAGCGGCCAGGACCTGGGCAAGGATTACTCGCGCTGGAACGACGTCTACCTGACCTTGCGCGGCCAGTACGGCGCACGTTCCACCCGCAGCGACCCGGACGATGAAAGCACCTCGGTGATGCACGTGGCGGCGCCGATTCTCGATCAGGGCCGGATCATCGGCGTGGTGACAGTGGCCAAGCCCAACAGTTCGCTGCAACCGTACATCGACCGCTCCGAACAACACCTGCTGACGCTCGGGCTGGGGCTGATCGTACTGGGGTTGCTGGTGGGGGCGGCGCTGTCGTGGTGGCTGGCCCGCTCGCTGCGCCGGCTCACCCAGTACGCCCAGGCGGTCAGCGAGGGCGAGCGCACCGCCTTGCCGCACTACAAGGGCGGCGAGCTGCTGCAACTGGCCACGGCGGTGGAACGCATGCGCACGCAACTGGAGGGCAAGGCTTATGTGGAGCGCTACGTGCACACCCTCACCCATGAGCTCAAGAGCCCGCTGGCGGCGATACGTGGCGCCTCCGAGCTGCTGCAAGGCGAGATGCCGCAGGAGCAGCGGGCGCGTTTCGCCGGCAATATCGAGCGTGAGAGCGAGCGCTTGCAGCAGATGATCGAGCGCCTGCTCAACCTGGCCCGGGTCGAGCAGATGCAGGCGCTCGAGGACGAGCAGCAGGTGGCGCTGGCGGCGCTGGTCGATGAGCTGCTGCTTGCTCACGTAGCACGTATCGAAGGGGCGGGCCTGCAGGTACGCCAGCGTGTCCCGGTCGCTACCCGGCTGTGGTGCGATCCGTTCCTGATGCGCCAGGCGCTGGCCAACCTCTTGGACAATGCGTTGGACTTCACGCCGCCGGGTGGCGCCTTGCTGTTCGACCTGGAGCGGGCGGGCGAACGGGTGGCGCTGAGCCTGTTCAACCAGGGGCAGGCGATACCCGAGTACGCCCTGGGGCGGGTCAGCGAGCGGTTCTATTCGTTGCCAAGGCCCGGGACGGGCCGCAAGAGCACCGGGCTGGGGCTGAACTTCGTCGACGAGGTGATGCAACTGCACGGCGGGTCGCTGGCGGTGGACAACGTCGAAGGTGGGGTGCGGGTGCGCCTGTGGCTACCAGCGCGACGGGTCAGCTGAACCGGCGTAAATCTCTGTAGGAGCGGCTTTAGCCGCGATATAGACAACGCGATTCGCGGGGGATCGCGGCTAAAGCCGCTCCTACAGGGGCGATGTCGTGCCGCAGATCGTGGGTAATCTCCACACAATCTCCACATTCCCTCCCTGAGGGCTCCACGCGGCGGGCAGACACTGCCCCCATCGCAAACGGAGCCCCACCCCATGAACAAGACCCTAGGTTTCAAGCTTGGCCTGATCGGCACGCTGATCCTGTTACTGCTCATACCCCTGCTGATGATCGGCGGCCTGATCGACGAACGGCAGCAACTGCGCAACAACGTACTGGGCGAGATCGCCGCCAGTTCGAGCTTCGACCAGGTGGTCAGCGGGCCGGTGCTGGTGGTGCCCTACCGCAAGTACGAGCGGCGCTGGATCGACAAGAATGGCACGAGCGTCCAGGAGACCACCACGATGCACGGCAATCTCTATTTCCTGCCGGAAACCTTCGCGATGGATGTGGGCGTCGATACCGAGTTGCGCGCCCGCGGCATCTACCAGGCGCGCCTGTTCCACGCCAAGAGCCAGGTCAGTGGCCGCTTCAAGCTGCCGGAGCGCTGGGGCATCGAGAAGGACTACGACGACTACCGTTTCGACAAGCCGTTCCTGATGGTCGGCATCAGCGATATTCGTGGCATCGAGAACAGCCTGGAACTGACCCTGGATGACCAGCGCCTGCCGTTCGAGGCTGGCAGCGGTGTCGACTGGTTGCCTGGCGGGGTGCATGTGCCGCTGCCGCAGTTGAGCGACCAGAAGGCCCGCGAGTTCGACTACGCCTTCGACCTGGCTCTGTTGGGCACCGGCCAGTTGGCGGTGCTGCCGGTTGGGCGCAGCACCACCGTGGACATGCGCGCCAACTGGCCGCACCCGAGCTTCGTCGGCAGCTACCTGCCCAGTCGTCGCGCCATCGATGAAAAGGGCTTCAGCGCCCACTGGCAGACGTCGTTCTTCGCCACCAACCTGGAAGAGGTCGTGCGCCTTTGCGCAACCGTCGGCAAGTGCGGCGACTTCAACGAGCGTGCCTTCGGCGTCAGCTTCGTCGACCCGGTGGACCAGTACCTCAAGAGCGAGCGGGCGATCAAGTACGCGCTGCTGTTCATTGCCCTGACCTTTGCCGGCTTCTTCCTGTTCGAGGTGCTGAAGAACCTCAGCGTGCACCCGGTGCAGTACATCCTGGTGGGCGTGGCCCTGGCGTTCTTCTACCTGCTGCTGCTGTCGCTGTCGGAACACCTGGGCTTCGGCCTGGCCTATGGCCTGTCGGCGGTGGGCTGCGTGCTGCTGATCGGCTTCTACCTGGTGCACGTGTTGCGCAGCCTGGGGCGCGGGGTTGGCTTCGCGGCGGGGCTGGCGGCGTTGTACGCGATGCTCTACGGGCTGCTCAGTGCCGAGGACTATGCGCTGTTGATGGGGTCGCTACTGTGCTTCGGGCTGCTGGGCGTGTTCATGGTGCTGACCCGGCGGTTGGACTGGTCGCGGGTGGGGAGGGGGGTATGAGGGAGGATAGGGAGATCGGGCGGTGGTTGGCTGGTCGCATCGGCCAACTGTTCGCCACTGTAGGAGCCAGCCTTGCTGGCGATGCAAGGCTCAGCCTTGCCTGGGGATGTCATGGTCCCCTTCGCCAGCAAGGCTGGCTCCTACAGGACGGTGGTGTCGTTCAGAGCGTCGGGGCTGTGGCCACCATCGACGGCCGCTCACTCACCTCGGCATACCACGCCGCCAGCCCAGGCTGGCGCTCACGCCAGCCGAAGCCGGGCTGGCGCAGGTCCAGGTAGCCCAGCGCACTGGCCACGCCGATGGCCGCGATATCGAACCCCGACGCCAGTTCAGCCAGGTGCGCCTGTTCCAGGTTCATCAGGCTGCGGCGGATCTTCTCGGCCTGCGCCTCGACCCAACCGTCCCATTGCTTGTCCGCAGGGCGCAGGAAGGTCTCGTAGCGCGAAGCCACCGCCGCATCCATGATCGCATCGGCCTGTGAGGCCAGCGTCAGCCGGTGCCAGCGCACCGAACCCTCGCGGGGAATCAGCGGGTTGCCGACGTGCTGGCTGTCGAGGTACTCGCAGATCACCCGGCTGTCGTGCAGCACGCTGCCGTCGTCCAGGCGCAGGGCCGGGATCTTGCCGATCGGGTTGCCCTGGTTGAGCTGGTCGTCGCCGTTCACCGGGCTGATGTTGACGCCTTGCAGGGTCACGCGCTCGAGCTGCCCGGTCTCGTGCAGCACGATCATCACCTTGCGCACGAACGGCGACAGCGGCGAGTGGTACAGGATCATGGCTCAGTTACCTTGCAGGCTGGGCGGCAGGCACACACCGGTGCCACCGATGCCGCAGTAGCCGTCCGGATTCTTGGCCAGGTACTGCTGGTGGTAGGCCTCGGCGAAGTAAACGGTGGGCGCTTGCTCGATTTCGGTGGTGATCTCGCCGAAGCCGGCCTTGCTCAGTTCGGCCTGGAAGGCGTCACGGCTGGCCTTGGCTTCTTCGAGCTGTTGCGGCGATGTGCAGTAGATCGCCGAGCGGTACTGGGTGCCGACATCGTTGCCCTGGCGCATGCCCTGGGTGGGGTTGTGCAGTTCCCAGAACATCGTCAGCAGCTCGCGGTAGCTGACCTTGTTCTTGTCGAACACCACCAGGACCACTTCGGTGTGGCCGGTCAGGCCCGAGCAGACTTCCTCGTAGGTGGGGTTGGGGGTGAAGCCGCCGGCATAGCCGACCACGGTGCTGACCACGCCGTCACGCTGCCAGAAGCGGCGCTCGGCGCCCCAGAAACAGCCCAGGGCGAAGATGGCGAAGTCGATGTCGCCCTCGAAGAACGGGCCGAGCAACGGGGTGCCTTTGAACACGTAGTGGAACTCGGGCAGGGCCATCGGGGTTTCGCGGCCAGGCAGGGCCTGTTCCGCGGTGGGCAGGACGTTTTTGTTCACCAGGATTTCCGAACGCAGGACCATGGCCGTTCCTCTGTGTTTTGCAGTGGGATGGGTGTTGGCCCGTTCGCCGGCAAGCCGGCGAACGGGCCCGAATGGTCTCTATAGTGCCCGAGCTTCAGGCCGCTGTCAGTCCATCGGCCCGCGTGGATAGCGGCGCAGTTTCTCGGCCAGCTCGCGCCCGGGGATCGGCCGGTCGAACAGGTAGCCCTGGCCGACGTCGCACCGGTGGCGGCGCAGGAACGCCAGCTGCTCCGGTGTCTCGATCCCTTCGGCCACCACCTTGAGCTTGAGGTTGTGGGCCATGGCCACCACCGCCGAGGTGATCTCCATGTCGTCCTGGTTGTCGGGGATCTCGTTGATGAAGCTGCGGTCGATCTTGATGATGTCGATCGGGAACTTCTTCAGGTAGCTCAGTGACGAGTAACCGGTGCCGAAGTCGTCCATCGCCAGCGTCAGGCCCAGGGCTTTGAGTTCGTCGAGCTGGCGGTGGGTGTCTTCGGTGGCTTCGAGCAGCAGGCCTTCGGTCAGTTCCAGCTCGAGCAGGTGCGGCGGCAGGGCTTCCTCCTTGAGGATGCTGCCGATCGAGCCGACCAGCTCGGGGTCGGAGAACTGCTTGGGCGACAGGTTGATGGCCACGTGCAGGTTGCCCATGCCGGCCCCGCGCAGTTCCTGGCTCTTGCGGCAGGCCTGGCGCACCACCCATTTGCCGATCGGGATGATCAGGCCGGTTTCCTCGGCGACGCTGATGAACTGGTCGGGGCGGATCATGCCGCGCTCGGGGTGGTTCCAGCGCAGCAGCGCCTCCAGCCCGAGCAAGCGGCCGCTGCGCAGGCACAATTTCGGTTGGTAGAACACTTCCAGTTCGTTTTGAGTCAGGGCGCGGCGCAGGTTGTTCTCGACGAACAGTTTGTAGCTGGCCTCAGCATTGAGCACTTCGGTGAACACCTGCACCTGGTGCTTGCCATTGGCCTTGGCTTTGTGCAGGGCCAGGCCCGCGTTCTTCATCAGCGTCGCCGGGTCGCTGCCATGTAGCGGCGCGCAGGCCAGGCCCACGGAGGCGGTGACGTTGATCAGCTGGTTGTCGACGAACATCGGTTTGTCGAGGGTGCGCAGCAACTGCTGGGCGACGCCTTGGCCGTCTTCCAGGCTGGTGTCGTCGAGCAGCACGGCGAACTCGTTGCTGGCAAAGCGCGCCAGGCTGCCACCGCTGCTCAGGCTGTTGCGCAGGCGCCGGGCCAGGCTGATCAGCAGCTTGTCGCCGGTCTGGTGGCCGAGGCTGTCGTTGATCCGCTTGAAGTTGTCGATGTCCACCAGCAGCAGGCAGATCGGCGTGTTGCTGTCGCGGGCGAAGCGCTCGTCGAGGTTGCGGATGAACGCCGGGCGGTTGCCGAGGTTGGTCAGGTTGTCGGTGTAGGCCAGGCGCTCGATACGCTGCTGGGCCAGCTTGGTCTGGGTGACATCCTCGTAGATGCCGATGTAGTGGGTGAGCTCGCGGTTGTCACCGTACACCTTGGAGATCGACAGCTGGCCCCAGTAAGGTTCGAGGTTCTTGCGCCGGCTCTTGAATTCGCCCTGCCAGCTGTTGCCCATGGCCAGGCTGGACGGCGAGTCGAACAGCAGCTCGCTCAGGTTTTCCAGCGCAGGCAGCTCGCCGAGGTGATGGCCCTGGACCTCTTCGGTGCTGTACTGGGTGATCGCGGTGAAGCTTGGGTTGACGTACTCCACCACCCCGTCGCGGTTGACCAGCAGGAAGGCGCTGGCACTTTGTTCAACGGCCCGCTGGAACAGGTGCAGGGCGCTGGCGGCGGTGCGTCGGTTGTGGTTATTGATGACCTGGGCGAACTGGTCGGCCAGCTCGCCGGCGAAGGCGATTTCGTCGGATTGCCAGGCCCGTGGCTGGCCGGTCTGCTCCAGGCACAGCACGCCGACCACCTGGCCGTCGATACGGATGCTGGCGTCGAGCATGGCATTGTCATCGGTGCTGTACAGCGACTCGGCCATGTCGCGGGTGCGTGGGTCGTGGCTGGCGTTGTGGGCGTCGATGGCGCGGCTGGCGTGCAGGGCGTCGAGGTAGTCGGGGAAGCGGCTGGCGTCGATCGCTTCCGGCAGGCGATGCTGCTGTTCGCTGCGGTACCAGGCGCTGATGGGCTCCAGGCGCTGGTCGTTCAGGTACCAGATGCTGGCACAGTCGACCTTGTAGATCTCGCAGGCGCTGCGGGTGATCAGCTCGGCGGCTTCAAGCAGCGAATTGCCCACGCTGTAGCGCTGGCGGGCCAGGCGCAGGATCAGGTCCTGCTGGGCACGTACCCGCTCCAGATGCTCCAGTTGCTCTTGCTGGGCGCGCTGGTTCAGTTGCAGGGCCAGTTGCAGGCGATTGTTGCGCGATTCGAGGTCGTCGGTGTCCAGCTCCGCCATTTCGTCTTGCTGGTCGTCCATCACCGTCAGGTAGCCGCGCAGCAGCTGGCGGTTGTGCTGCTTGTAGCTCTCGCCCACTTCCAGCAGGCGCAGCGCCAGCGGGCTGGCGTGCAGGGTGTAGCGCACTCGGTAGTGCCCGCGCAGAGCCAGTTGCCGCTGGATCTCGTCGTGCAGCTTGTAGCGCGCCTCCGGCTCCATGAGGCTGGCGTAGGGCGAGCCGATCAGGGCGCAGAGTTCGGCGGCGGGCAGGCCAAACTGGCGGTCGCAGGCGGGGTCGAGGTAGAGCATGGCCCAGCTGGCTTCGTTGAGCCGTTCGAAACGCAGCATGCCGAGCCGCGAGGGCACGGGGAGCTGCGTGACGACCTCGGCCGCCACACGGCTGGCGGCATCGGGTTGGCTTTTCATCGAAGACTCGCTTGAACAGGGGGCGCTGCCTGGAAAGCGGCGCATCGGGCAAGGTTGCATCATGTCCCATGGGCTGGCAAGCGGCCATGGGGGATGCTGTGAACAGGTTGTCGGCCGATATGCGGATTTCTTCAAGCGTGGTCAGGCAAATGTGGGGGGGATGCCAAGACCTGGCATTTTTGTCAGTTGTGGAGTGGTTTGGAATGGCCCTTGAATGTGGCGTTGTCGCGTTGGAACGTTTCCCACTTCCCTGGAGCACTTTACGCATGACTACGCCATCATTCCCCAGCCAGTCAGCCCTGGACAGGTTAAATGCCCAAGCGAGTTCAGCTACTACTGGCGCCGCAGCTTCCACAGCACCTTCATCTGTTGCGAGTGCCCAGGTGCTGCCTATCCCTGATCAAGAGACTCGGACTCGGCTGGACGAAAAAAAAATTCCCTCCAAAGGGACCATGGATACGCTCAATCTCAGGGTGATCGTACCCAATAATCCTCAATTCGATCTCCCCAGTAATCCAGACGGGATGCTGGTCGGTATCAATATCCAATCACTGGCTGGGAACACCCTGCCTTGCTGGGTACAAGCATTCGAGAATATGGGGGGTTATACCGTTCAAATTCATATTCAGGCCGGTACCGGCTTGGCGCCTGGCCCCACACCTGTCTGGTCGGCACTCATACCTGCTGAACATCAGGCAGATCTCCAGATCGATGTACCTAAAGCCATGATCTCCGAAGGGACATTCGAGCTTTTCGCCGTTGTCATCAACCCGGTGTCTCAAAATCGTGAGCAAACACCGCGGTTGAATGTAAAGATCGATTTCCAGGCCCCAGATGGGGCGAGCCTGAAACCGATCACTGCCAAACTTTCGAACCCAGGCATTATCAGTAGGGAGGACCTTCAGAATGGCATTACGTTCGAGGTCGAGCCTTATTTGAACAGGCGCCAGTTCGATACAGTTCGTCTGGAGTTGCCGGGCCAGAAAGTGTTTGATCATTTGCTGGACTCTATCCCGGTAGAGGGCAGTCCGGTGAGTTTCCACGTTGGTGCAGAATTTCTTACTGGCTTTATCGGGCTGATGGAAGCCGAGGTGGCGTATCGTGTATTCGACGATGTACGCAATCTGAGCGCGCGTTCGCCAGCCACGAAATTTGATGTCGACAATATCGCCAATCCACTTCCCAGGCCAACCTTGGTAGATGCGATTGCCTCAACGATCGATCTTGCCAATCTGCCTTGGGAGAATGGGCGCAGTTGGCGAGATACACGTGTAAGTGTTCCGGTCGACGGACTGGCCGTTGGCACGGTTGTCAGGCTCAACTGGAGAACTACGACGCCAGCAGGTGGCAGCGCGTCTGGTTGGTTGGAGCAACCGGTCGGGGCCGGAGGTGAGGACCTGTTGTTTGACCTACCCAGTGATTTCAATGTGACGCTACAGGCTGGTCGACTTCTGGTGTCCTACATCGCGGCGGGGAGGACCTCAAGCTTGGCTGCCGCTGAACTTGTGGGTGCGTTGACCGAACGACCGCTGGTCTTCGGGGACGCTCATACCCAAAGGGCAGGGCTCCGATACATCATCCTCAAGGGCCGCCCACCGCTGTTCCCGACTTCGGATTCCGGTGGCAGCTATCAGCGCCAAGCCAGCGGAGGGTACCTTCCATACACTTACAGCTCGACGTCGCCTGGAGTGGCAAGAGTCGATAAGGACGGGTTGGTCGTTGGCGCAGCCAACGGTACCGCAGAGATTACTGTGACAGACAGTAAAGGTTCCAAGGCCAGTTACAAGATCACCTTTACGGGTGTGAGGTTGGTTGAGCGGCTGGCCAATCAGTCCTGGAGCGGTGTTCCAGGTGATAAATCCCGGCCTGAGTGGCACTCGTTGCAGTTACTGCAGATGCAATCGTTCTGGGAACAGTATCAGCGTGATGACCTCACCAAGAGTGTGGCCGAAATACTGGGCTGGAGTGACACGTACTTCTGGACAGGGAGCAATTGGTATGGCGGTGGGTTCGCCTATGTGGTCAACCTGAGGCAACTCAAGCCGGATTTCCGTAGCGAAGAGATTCGTAGCGGAGATGTGCGCCTTCCATCCCTGTTCAAGGTCGGTGGTTGGGATTAAAAAAAGCCCCGCCAGATGGCGGGGTTGAGGTACGAGCGTGGCAGCTCGAAAGGGTACCTGCCCCTCAAGAGAGGGGCAGGAAAACAGCGGTTTACAGCAGCATCGTGCGGATATCCGCCAACACGTCGCCCAGGCGCTTGGTGAAGCGCGCTGCGGCGGCGCCGTTGATCACGCGGTGATCGTAGGACAGCGACAGCGGCAGCATCAGCTTCGGCTGGAAGGCCTTGCCGTCCCAGACTGGCTGCATGGTCGCCTTGGACACACCGAGGATCGCCACCTCAGGCGCATTGACGATCGGCGTGAAGCCGGTGCCGCCAATGTGGCCGAGGCTGGAGATGGTGAAGCAGGCGCCCTGCATGTCGTCGGCCGAGAGCTTCTTGGTGCGGGCCTTTTCGGCCAGCGCGGCGGCTTCGGCAGCCAGTTGCAGCAGGCTCTTCTGGTCGACGTTCTTGATCACCGGGACCAGCAGGCCATCCGGGGTGTCCACGGCGAAGCCGATGTGCACGTACTTCTTGCGGATGATCGCCTTGCCGCTTGGTGCCAGCGAGCTGTTGAAGTCCGGCAGTTCCTTGAGCAGGAAGGCGCAGGCCTTGAGCAGCAGCGGCAGCACGGTCAGCTTGACGCCGGCCTTTTCAGCGACCGCTTTCTGCGCGACGCGGAAGGCTTCCAGCTCGGTGATGTCGGCGGAGTCGAACTGGGTGACGTGCGGCACGTTCAGCCAGCTGCGGTGCAGGTTGGCGGCGCCGACCTGCATCAGGCGGGTCAGGGCGACTTCTTCCACTTCACCGAACTTGCTGAAGTCCACGGCCGGGATCGGCGGGATGCCAGCACCACCGGTAGCACCGGCGGCCGGCGCTTCCTTGGCCTTCTGCATCATGGCCTTGACGTAGACCTGCACGTCTTCTTTCAGGATGCGACCGTGCGGGCCAGTGGCCGCGACGGCACCCAGGTCGACGCCGAATTCACGGGCCAGCTGGCGCACGGCAGGGCCGGCGTGAACCTTGGCGTTGCTGCCGGCAGCCGGCGCGGTGGCGACCGGAGCAGGGGCGGCGGCAGGCGCAGGAGCCGCGGCCGGTGCGGCGGCTTGGGCAGGAGCGGCAGCCGGGGCAGCAGCGGCCGGAGCCGCAGCAGCAGGGGCTGCGCCTGCGGCCTTGATCTTGAAGATCAGGTCGCCGGTGCCCACTTCGTCTTCCAGCTTGCACAGCACGGCTTCGATCACGCCAGCGCTAGGCGACGGGATCTCCATGGAAGCTTTGTCAGATTCCAGGGTGATCAGCGACTGGTCGGCTTCGACGGTGTCGCCGACCTTGACCATGACTTCGATGATCTTGGCCTTGCCCGACGAGCCGATGTCCGGCACGTGGATGTCCTGCACGCTGGCGGCAGCCGGGGCTGCTGCGGGAGCAGGGGCGGCTTCAGCGGCCGGCGCTGGAGCGGCAGCAGCCGGGGCGGGGGCGGCCGGAGCCTCGGGCGCCGCAGCGGCGCCCTCGACTTCCAGGACCAGCAGCTCGTCGCCTTCTTTCAGGCGGTCGCCCAGCTTGACCTTCAGTTCCTTGACCACGCCGGCCTTGGGGGCCGGGATTTCCATGGAGGCCTTGTCGGACTCCAGGGTCAGCAGGCTCTGGTCTGCTTCGATACGGTCACCGACCTTGACGAACAGCTCGATGATTTCACCTTCACCGCTGCCGATGTCAGGTACGCGAATGAGTTCGCTCACTTAAAAATACTCCTCAGCAGTCCAGTGGGTTGCGCTTGTCCGGGTCGATGCCGAACTTGACGATGGCGTCAGCCACAACCTTGGGTTCGATCTCGCCACGGTCAGCCAGGGCTTCCAGGGCAGCCAGCACCACGAAGTGGCGGTCGACTTCGAAGAAGTGACGCAGCTTCTTGCGGCTGTCGCTGCGACCGTAACCGTCGGTACCCAGGACCTTGAACTCTTTGCTCGGGACCCACTGGCGAATCTGCTCGGCGAACAGCTTCATGTAGTCGGTGGAGGCAATGACCGGGCCTTTGCGGCCGGCCAGGCACTCTTCGACGTAGGTCTTCTGAGGCTTCTGGCCAGGCTTGAGGCGGTTGGCGCGTTCCACGGCCAGGCCGTCGCGACGCAGTTCGTTGAAGCTGGTGACGCTCCACACGTCGGCACCGACGTTGAACTCTTCACGCAGGATCTTCGCCGCCTCGCGAACTTCGCGCAGGATGGTGCCGGAGCCCATCAGCTGTACGTGGTGCGCGGCTTCGCGGGTGTCTTCCTCGAGCAGGTACATGCCCTTGATGATGCCGTCCTCGACACCGGCCGGCATGGCAGGCTGCTGGTACGACTCGTTCATCACGGTGATGTAGTAGAAGATGTCCTGTTGCTCTTCGGTCATCTTCTTCATGCCGTCCTGGATGATCACCGCCAGCTCGTAGCCGTAGGTTGGATCGTAGGTGCGGCAGTTCGGGATGGTGCCCGCCATCATGTGGCTGTGACCGTCTTCGTGCTGCAGGCCTTCGCCGTTCAGCGTGGTACGGCCGGCGGTACCGCCGATCAGGAAGCCACGGGTGCGGCTGTCGCCAGCGGCCCAGGCCAGGTCGCCAATGCGCTGGAAGCCGAACATCGAGTAGAAGATGTAGAACGGCAGCATCGGCTGGTTGTGGCAGCTGTACGAAGTACCGGCAGCGATGAACGACGACATGGCGCCGGCTTCGTTGATGCCCTCTTCGAGGATCTGGCCCTTCTTGTCCTCGCGATAGAACATCACTTGGTCTTTGTCGACAGGCTCGTAGAGCTGGCCGACCGACGAGTAGATGCCCAGCTGGCGGAACATGCCTTCCATACCGAAGGTACGGGCTTCGTCCGGGATGATCGGGACGATGCGCTGGCCGATGTCCTTGTCCTTGACCAGCTGCGCCAGGATGCGCACGAAGGCCATGGTGGTGGAGATTTCACGGTCGCCCGAGCCGTCCAGGATCGCTTTGAGCGTTTCCAGTGGCGGGGTCGGCACGCTGAAGCTCTTGGCGCGGCGCTGTGGCACGAAGCCGCCCAGGGCAGCACGGCGCTCGGCCAGGTACTTGGCTTCGGCGGAGCCTTCTTCCGGCTTGAAGAACGGCAGGTTCTCCAGGTCCGCGTCCTTGACCGGGATGTCGAAGCGGTCACGGAAGTGACGCAGGCTGTCGACGTCGACTTTTTTCGTGTTGTGCGCGGTGTTCTTGGCTTCGCCGGCACCGGTACCGTAACCCTTGATGGTCTTGGCCAGGATGACGGTCGGCTGCTCTTTGTGGTTCACCGCCTGGTGGTAGGCCGCGTAGACCTTGTACGGGTCGTGGCCGCCACGGTTGAGCTTCCAGATCTCGTCGTCGGACAGGTCTTCGACCATGGCCTTGAGCTCTGGGGTGTTGAAGAAGTTCTCGCGGACGTACGCGCCGTCCTTGGCCTTGTAGTTCTGGTACTCGCCGTCGATGACTTCGTCCATGCGGCGCTGCAGGGCACCGTTGGTATCCTTGGCCAGCAGTGGGTCCCAGAAGCGGCCCCAGACGACCTTGTTGACGTTCCAGCCACCGCCGCGGAACACGCCTTCGAGTTCCTGGATGATCTTGCCGTTGCCGCGAACCGGGCCGTCGAGGCGCTGCAGGTTGCAGTTGATGACGAAGATCAGGTTATCCAGCTTCTCGCGGCCGGCCAGGGCGATTGCACCCAGGGATTCCGGCTCGTCGCACTCGCCGTCGCCCATGAAGCACCAGACCTTCTGCTTGCCGGCCGGGATGAAGCCACGGGCTTCCAGGTACTTCATGAAGCGCGCCTGGTAGATCGCCTGGATCGGGCCCAGGCCCATCGAGACGGTCGGGAACTGCCAGAAATCAGGCATCAGCCACGGGTGCGGGTACGAAGACAAACCGTTGCCGTCCACTTCCTGGCGGAAGTTGTTCATCTGCTCTTCGTTGATGCGGCCTTCCATGAAGGCGCGGGCGTAGACGCCTGGCGAAGCGTGGCCCTGGAAGAAGATCAGGTCGCCGCCGTGTTCGTCGGTCGGGGCCTGGAAGAAGTAGTTGAAGCCGATGTCGTACAGCGTGGCGCTGGAGGCGAAGCTCGAGATGTGGCCACCCAGGTCCGAGTCCTTCAGGTTGGTGCGCATGACCATGGCCAGGGCGTTCCAACGCACCATCGAGCGGATGCGGCGTTCCATGAACAGGTCGCCAGGCATGCGTGCTTCGTGGGTGACAGGGATGGTGTTGCGGTACGGCGTGGTGATGGCATATGGCAGCTGGGAGCCACTGCGGGTGGCCAGCTCGCCCATACGGGTCATCAGGTAATGAGCGCGGTCTTCGCCTTCTTTGTCGAGGACCGACTCCAGGGCATCCAGCCATTCCTGGGTTTCGATTGGATCGAGGTCTTGCATGGCTTGCTCCAGGGCGGAAAGGCCACCAGAATCGATGGCCTGAGTTTGCGACTGGCCTTATGGGCAGACGTCGTGAATTCTTGGATTACCGGACAGTCATCCGGCGCGGTGTAGTTTTACTACAAATGCTTTCGCATTTCATGCTTTTGCACCTATGGGGTAGTAGTAAAACTACACAAATGCGACGGTTTGTCGCATCTCGGGTTGTGAGGATAAACGTTCATGTTGGTTGGTGGTGTGTCGCGATCAGGTGGTTCTTGATGCTTTTTGCCAATTTTCCGGCTTTATCGGCTATTTACAACTTTTGTATGACAGTCCAACCGTGGCCGGGCCTCCTTTTGAGCGCCCACGCCCCTCACTTTCACGCCGATCAAGGATAGACCATGCGCCTGCCTTTGCCGCTCGATCTGCCCGCCGCACTCCAACCGCTGGTCGCCCGCAACCAACAGTTCCTGCGCGATGCCCTGGCCGCCCATCCCGACCTCCACCTGGATAGCTGGAGCGCCGAGCATCGGCAGCAGTTCGACCAGGTGGCCGCCGCCAGCGATTTCGTCCTGACCCAGGCCCAGCGCGAGCCGGCCATGCTGTTCGAGTTGCTGGGCAGTGGCCTGATGAGTCGCCCGTTCGCACCGGGCGAGTTGCGTGGGCAGGTCAATACCGCCGCCCAGGCCGCGCAGACCGAGGACGAGCTGGCGCGCAACCTGCGCCGCGAACGCAACCGCCAGCAGTTGCGCATCATCTGGCGCGACATCACCCGCCAGGCGGCGTTGGGCGAAACCTGCCGCGATCTGTCCGACCTGGCCGATGCCGCCATTGATGAAGCTTATCGATGGCTGTACCCACGCCACTGCCAGCAGTTCGGCACACCGATTGGCAACCGCAGCGGCGAGCCGCAGCACATGGTGGTGCTGGGCATGGGCAAGCTGGGGGCGGTGGAGCTCAACCTGTCGTCCGATATCGACCTGATCTTCGCCTTCCCCGAGGGTGGCGAAACCGAAGGCGTAAAACGCTCCCTGGACAACCAGGAGTTCTTCACTCGCCTGGGGCAGCGCCTGATCAAGGCGCTTGACCCGGTCACCGTCGATGGCTTCGTGTTCCGTGTCGACATGCGCCTGCGCCCTTATGGTTCGGCCGGGGCGCTGGTGCTCAGCTTCAATGCCCTGGAGCAGTACTACCAGGACCAGGGCCGCGACTGGGAACGCTACGCGATGATCAAGGCGCGCGTGGTAGCCGGCGACCAGGCCGCCGGCTCCCAGTTGCAGGACATGCTGCGGCCGTTCGTCTACCGCCGCTACCTGGACTTCTCCGCCATCGAGGCGTTGCGCACCATGAAGCAGCTGATCCAGCAGGAGGTGCGGCGCAAGGGCATGGCCGAGAACATCAAGCTGGGGGCCGGGGGCATTCGTGAAGTGGAGTTCATCGCCCAGGCCTTCCAGCTGATCCACGGCGGGCGCGACCTGAGCCTGCAGCAGCGGCCGCTGCTCAAGGTGCTGGCGACGCTGGAGGGCCAGGGCTACCTGCCGCCAGCGGTGGTCGCCGAACTGCGCGAAGGCTATGAGTTCCTGCGTTACACCGAGCACGCCATCCAGGCCATCGCCGACCGCCAGACGCAGATGCTGCCGGACGATGAGACCGACCGCGAACGTATTGCCTATATGCTCGGCTACACCGACTGGGCCAGCTTCCATGCGCAATTGATGCACTGGCGTGGCCGCGTCGACTGGCATTTCCGCCAGGTGATCGCCGACCCGGACGAAGACGACGCCGAGGGCGAGCTGGTGGTGGGCGGCGAGTGGTCGCCCCTGTGGGAGCAGGCCCAGGATGAAGAGGCCGCCTGCCGTCAATTGGAAGAGGCAGGCTTCAAGCAGCCCGCCGAGGCGCTGCGGCGCCTGACCGCGTTGCGTGTCAGCCCGTCGCTGCGTTCGATGCAGCGCATCGGCCGTGAACGCCTGGATGCCTTTATTCCACGTTTGCTGGCCCAGACGGTGGAGCATGACAACCCTGACCTGGTGCTGGAGAGGGTGCTGCCGCTGGTCGAGGCCGTGGCGCGACGCTCTGCTTATCTTGTGCTGCTGACGGAAAACCCGGGCGCGCTGCGCCGCTTGCTGACCCTGTGCGCGGCCAGCCCGTGGATCGCCGAGCAGATCGCCCGCTACCCGCTGCTGCTCGACGAGTTGCTCAACGAAGGCCGGCTGTTCAGCCCGCCGCTGGCGCCTGAGCTGGCCGCCGAGTTGCGTGAACGCCTGACGCGCATCCCCGAGGACGACCTGGAACAGCAGATGGAGGCCCTGCGCCACTTCAAGCTGGCCCATAGCCTGCGGGTGGCTGCTTCGGAGATCACCGGCAACCTGCCGCTGATGAAGGTGAGTGACTACCTCACCTGGCTCGCCGAGGCGATCCTCGACCAGGTGCTGGCCCTGGCCTGGCGCCAGACGGTAGCCCGTCATGGCCAGCCCAGGCGCAGTGATGGCAGCCTGTGCGACCCAGGTTTCATCATCGTGGGTTATGGCAAGGTCGGTGGCCTCGAACTGGGCCATGGCTCGGACCTGGACCTGGTGTTCATCCACGATGGCGACCCCAATGCCGAGACCGACGGTGCCAAGCCCATCGATGGCGCGCAGTTCTTCACCCGCCTGGGCCAGCGCATCATCCACCTGCTGACCACCCAGACCAACTCCGGCCAGCTCTACGACGTAGACATGCGCCTGCGCCCGTCCGGCGCCTCGGGGCTGCTGGTCAGCTCGCTGGGCGCGTTCGAGCGCTACCAGCAGAACGAAGCCTGGACCTGGGAGCACCAGGCCCTGGTGCGGGCACGGGTGCTGGTGGGCTGCAAGCAGGTAGCAACGGCGTTCGAGGGCGTGCGTGCCAAGGTGCTGGGCCAGGCCCGCGACCTGGGCACCTTGCGCAGCGAAGTCAGCGACATGCGCGCCAAGATGCGCGACAACCTCGGCACCAAGGCGACCGCCGCCGGCACCGCTGGCAATGCCTTCGACGCAGGCGTGGCGTTCGATATCAAGCAGGATGCCGGCGGTATCGTCGATATCGAATTTATGGTGCAATACGCCGCTTTGGCCTGGTCCCACGACCACCCGGCCTTGCTGCGCTGGACCGACAACATCCGCATCCTCGAAGAGCTCGAGCAGGCCGGGTTGATGCCCGCCAGCGATGCCGTGCTGCTGCGCGAGGTGTACAAGGCGTTCCGCTCGGCCTCGCACCGCCAGGCCCTGCAGAAGCAGGCCGGGGTGATCGACGCGGCGCAGTTCGTCGACGAACGCCGCGAGGTGCGGCGGATCTGGGGGCAGCTAGGGCTGACTTGAGGGCCATTCGCCGGCAAGCCGGCGCCTACGAGGCGCGCACGCCTGGCAGGAGCCGGCAAGCCGGCGCCTACGAGGCGCGCACGCCTGGCAGGAGCCGGCTTGCCGGCGAACAGGGCGCAATCCGTCCTCGGTGGTACACTGTCCGCCACATAGCCTGAATATAAAGAGGGGAGGCCAGGTTTAACGCAGCCTGCAGCCTCCCCGAATGTTTCTGGATAACGCATGAGAATACTGATCATTGGCCCCAGCTGGGTCGGCGACATGGTGATGGCGCAGACCCTGTTCCAGTGCCTCAAACAGCAGCACCCCGATTGTGTGATCGACGTGTTGGCCCCCGAGTGGAGCCGGCCGATCCTCGAGCGCATGCCCGAGGTGCGCCAGGCCTTGAGCTTCCCGCTCGGCCATGGCGCGCTGGAACTGGCCACGCGCCGGCGCATCGGCAAGACGCTGGCCGGCCAGTACGACCAGGCGATTCTGCTGCCCAATTCGCTCAAGTCGGCGCTGGTGCCGTACTTCGCCGGCATCCCCAAGCGCACTGGCTGGCGTGGCGAGATGCGCTACCTGCTGCTCAACGACGTGCGCAAGCTGGACAAGGCGCGCTACCCGCTGATGATCGAGCGCTTCATGGCCCTGGCCTATGCGCCGGGTGTCGAACTGCCCAAACCGTATCCGCGCCCGTCCCTGCAAATCGAGGCCCAGAGCCGCGACGCCGCCCTGGCCAAGTTCAAGCTGGAGCTGGACCGCCCGGTGCTCGCCCTGTGCCCCGGCGCCGAGTTTGGCGAAGCCAAGCGCTGGCCGGCCGAGCACTACGCGCAAGTGGCCGACGCGATGATCCGCCAGGGCTGGCAGGTGTGGCTGTTCGGTTCGAAGAACGACCACGCCGTGGGCGAACAGATTCGCGACCGCCTGATCCCGGGTTTGCGCGAAGAATCCTATAACCTGGCCGGTGAAACCTCGCTGGCCGAAGCCATCGACCTGATGTCCTGCGCCAACGCCGTGGTCTCCAACGACTCCGGCCTGATGCACGTGGCTGCCGCGCTGAACCGCCCGTTGGTGGCGGTGTACGGCTCCACCTCGCCGGGCTTCACCCCACCGTTGGCTGACCAGGTCGAGATCGTGCGCACCGGCATCGAATGTAGCCCCTGCTTCGACCGTACCTGCCGTTTCGGCCACTACAACTGCCTGCGCCTGCTGGAGCCTGAAAAGGTCATCGCGGCCCTGCACAGCTTGGGCGGGCCTCACCTGATCGATACCGTGGCCGAGGTCGACTGAGTGCGGGTCCTGATCATCAAAACGTCGTCGCTGGGCGACGTCATCCACACGCTACCGGCGTTGACCGATGCGGCCCACGCCATCCCCGGCGTTCGTTTCGACTGGGTGGTGGAAGAAGGCTTCGCCGAGATCCCCAGCTGGCATCCGGCGGTTGACCGGGTGATTCCGGTGGCGATCCGCCGTTGGCGCAAGAACCTCTGGCAGACGCTCAAGAGCGGCGAGTGGAAGGCGTTCAAGCAGCGCCTGCGCGAACACAAGTACGACCTGGTGATCGATGCCCAGGGCCTGGTCAAGTCGGCCTGGCTGACCCGCTACGTCAAGGCGCCGGTGGCCGGCCTGGACCGCTACTCGGCGCGCGAGGGCTGGGCCAGCCGCTTCTACGACCGGCGCTTGTCGGTCGCCGTCGGCCAGCACGCGGTGGAGCGTGTGCGCCAGCTGTTCGCCCTGGCCCTGGCCTATGACCTGCCCGAAGGGCTGGGTGACTACGGCCTTGACCTCAACCGCCTGCAACTGCCGCCCGCCGCGCCCTACGTGGTGTTCCTGCATGGCACCACCTGGGCCACCAAGCACTGGCCGGAAACCTACTGGCGCGAGCTGGCCGAGCGCATGGGCCGGCGCAAGCTGCAAGTGATGCTGCCCTGGGGCAACCCGGCGGAGAAAGCCCGTGCCGAGCGCATCGCCCAGGGCTTGAACAACTGCCAGGTGCTCCCCAAGTTGAACCTGGTCGGCGTCGCCCGCGTATTGGCAGCGGCCAAGGCCTGCGTGGCGGTGGACACCGGCCTCGGTCACCTGGCCGCGGCGCTCGATGTACCCACCATTTCGCTGTTCGGCCCCACCAACCCTGGCCTGACGGGCGCCTACGGACGCGCCCAGATCCACCAGGCGAGCAACTTCCCCTGCGCGCCGTGCCTGCAGAAGAAGTGCACCTACAAACCGAGCACAGAGGACCTGCGCCGGTTCGATCTCAAACGCGAGTGGCCATTGTGCTTCACTCGCCTGAATCCCGAGCATGTGGCGGGCCGCTTGAGCGCGCTGCTGCTGGCTGAGGATGTTCGTTGATGCAACTGGCTTTTGTGCTCTACAAGTATTTCCCCTTCGGTGGGCTGCAGCGCGACTTCATGCGCATCGCCCTCGAGTGCCAGAAACGCGGCCACCAGATCCGCGTGTACACGCTGATCTGGGAAGGTGATATTCCTCCGGGCTTCGAAGTGTTGGTGGCGCCGGTGAAGGCGCTGTTCAACCATCGCCGCAACGAGAAGCTCAGTGCCTGGATGGAAGCGGACCTGGCAAAGCGCCCGGTCGATCGCCTGGTCGGTTTCAACAAGATGCCCGGGCTGGATGTGTATTACGCCGCCGACGGCTGTTTCGAGGACAAGGCCCAGACCCTGCGCGGTGGGCTGTACCGGCGTTGGGGCCGCTACCGCCATTTCGCCGAGTACGAGCGGGCGGTGTTCAAGGCGGACGGCCGTACCGAGATCCTGATGATCTCCGAGGTGCAGCAGCCGCTGTTCATCAAGCACTACGGCACGCCCGAGGCGCGTTTCCACCTGCTGCCACCGGGCATCTCCCACGACCGCCGCCGCCCGGCCGACGCCGACGCCATCCGCGCCGAGTTCCGCAAGGTATTCGGCCTGGCCGACGACGAGCTGCTGCTGGTGCAGATCGGTTCGGGCTTCAAGACCAAGGGCGTCGACCGCAGCCTCAAGGCCCTGGCGGCGCTGCCATCGAACTTGCGCAAGCGCACCCGGCTGATGGTCATCGGCCAGGACGACCCCAAGCTGTTCCAGGTGCAGAGCACCGCGCTCGGCCTGGGTGATCAGGTGCAGTTCCTCAAGGGGCGCAGCGACATCCCGCGTTTCCTGCTGGGCGCTGACCTGCTGATCCACCCGGCGTACAACGAGAACACCGGCACCGTGCTGCTGGAGGCGCTGGTCGCCGGCCTGCCGGTGCTGGTGTCGAAGGTGTGCGGCTACGCCCACTACATCGCCGAGGCCGACAGTGGCCTGGTGCTCGACGAGCCGTTCGAGCAGGAGCAGCTCAACCGTTACCTGCAACGCATGCTCGAAGATGGCCCGCAGCGCGCCGCCTGGTCGCGCAATGGTGTGGCCTTCGCCGACAGCGCCGACCTGTACAGCATGCCGCAGCACGCCGCCGACGTGATTCTCCAGGAGCCTGCATGAAGCTGATACTGGCAGAGCCATTCAAGCGCCTGTGGGCCGGCCGTGATGCGTTCGAGGCCGTCGAGCAGTTGCAGGGCGAGGTGTATCGCGAACTCGAAGGCCGTCGCACCCTGCGCACCGAAGTCGATGGCGCGGGCTTCTTCGTCAAGATCCACCGTGGCATCGGTTGGGGCGAGATCTTCAAGAACCTGTTCAGCGCCAAGCTGCCGGTTTTGGGCGCCGGCCAGGAATGGCGGGCGATCCAGCGCCTGCATGAGGTTGGCGTGCCGACCATGACCGCGGTGGCCTACGGCGAGCGTGGCAGCAACCCAGCCACCCAGCACTCGTTCATCGTCACTGAAGAGCTGGCGCCGACCGTCAGCCTGGAAGACTTCAGCATCGACTGGGTCAGGCAGCCGCCAGCGCCACGCCTGAAGCACGCGCTGATCGCCGAAGTGGCGAAGATGACCGGTGGCATGCACCGCGCCGGGGTCAACCACCGCGATTGCTACATCTGCCACTTCCTGCTGCACACCGCCCGCCCGGTGACGCCGGAAGATTTCAAACTGTCGGTGATCGACCTGCACCGTGCCCAGACCCGGGCGAAAATTACCCGTCGCTGGCGCGACAAGGACCTGGCCGCGCTGTATTTCTCGGCACTGGACATCGGCCTCACCCGCCGTGACAAGCTGCGCTTCCTGCGTGGTTACTTCCAGCGTCCGCTGCGCCAGGTGCTCAAGGAGGAGGCCACGCTGCTCGCCTGGCTCGAACGCAAGGCGCAGAAACTCTACGATCGCAAGCAACGCTATGGGGACGCACTCTGATGGCGGGTTGGACACTGGCGCCGGGCTACAAGCATCTGGCGGCGGACTTCGGCAGTCTCGACGCGGTGTTCGCCCTGCAGGGCGAGCGCCTGACCCGCGACCCGCTCAGCGAGGTCGTCCGCATCGAGCGTGATGGGGTCAACTACTACGTCAAACGTTATACCGGAGCAGGCAAGCACATGCGCCGCTACCTGGGCCGGCCACGGATCAAGGCCGAATGGCAGAACCTCAAGCAGTTCAAGAAGTGGGGCATCCCCACCGCCGATGTGGTCGCCTGGGGCCTGGAGCGCAATGGCCTGGCCTTTGGCCGCGGGGCGATGATCACCCGTGAGCTGCCGCGTACCGAAGACCTTTCGGCCCTGGCCGAGCGCAATGACCCGCGCCTGCATGACCGCGCCTGGGTCGACCACATCAGTCGCCAGCTGGCACGGCATACCCGGGTGATGCATGATCACCATTTCGCCCACAACGACCTGAAGTGGCGCAACCTGCTGGTGGACGACGAGGGCACGCTGTTCTTCATCGACTGCCCCACTGGCGATTTCTGGCGCGGCTTCATGCTGCGCCACCGGTTGATCAAGGACCTGGCGTGCCTGGACAAGGTCGCCAAATACCACCTGTCGGCGACCCAGCGCCTGCGCTTCTACCTGCAGTACCGCAGGCATGATCGCCTGAACGCCCGTGACAAGCGGCGTATTCGCCAGGTGGTGGGCTTTTTCGAGGGAAGGGAATGACCGATTACCTGGCCAGTGCCGACCAGGCACTGCTCAAGCGCCATGGCCTGGGCGATTTCGACGCGCTATGGGCACTGCAGCTCGAAGCCGTGGACGAACCCAACACCGGCCGGGGCGGTTGGAGCAGCGTGTTCCGCCTGGAGCTGGAGGGCAAGGGCTACTACCTCAAGCGCCAGAGCGACTACCTCACTCGCACCCTGCACCGCCCTTTCGGTGAACCGACCTTCGCCCGCGAGTTCCGTAACATCAGCCGCTACCAGAAGCTGGGTATCCCGGCGCTGCAGGCGGTGTTCTACGGCGAGCGCAAGCAGGATGGGCAGCACCGCGCCATCCTCATGACCCGTGCCCTGGACGAATGGCGCGACCTGGACAGCCTGCTGGCCGAATGGCCGCAACTGGAAAGCAGCCAGCGCCAGCAGGTCCTCCAGGCCTGCGGTGAGCTGGCGCGCACACTACACGCGGCGGGGCAGGTGCATGGCTGCTTCTACCCCAAGCACATTTTCCTGCGCGAGCGCCGTGAAGGCTGGCAGGCGCAGCTGATCGACCTGGAGAAGACCCGCCCGCTGCTGCTCGGCATGCGTGACCGGCTCAAGGATCTTGAGCCGCTGCTGCGCCGCGCGGGTGCCTGGAGCGAAGCGGACGTGCGCACGCTGCTCGGCGCCTACCTGGCCCTGCCGGCGGACAGCGCGCAGGTCGACACCTGGCTGCAACGCCTAACGCAACGCCGTCGCCACAAAGAGGCCCGCTGATGCGATTGTCCGAACTCAAGGACGCCGGGCGCAGCCCGACGTTGCCCCTGACCGTCACCCTGGCCGACGCCGCGGGCGTGGCCGACCTGCAACTGCTCAGCCTGTTGCGCGTGCTGCCGGGCCAGCGTTATGTCGGTGCCGGGATCTGGCGTGGCACCAAGGTGCTGGCCAAGCTGCTGGTCGGCGGCAATGCCGCCCGCCATTTCCAGCGCGAGCTCGATGGCGCCCGCTTGCTGGCCGACCAGGGCCTGACCACGCCACGCCTGCTGGCCGATGGCCTGAAAGAGGGCGAGGGCGGCTGGTTGCTGTTCGAGTTCCTGGAAAACGCCGAGAGCCTGGGCGACGCCTGGAACAAGGTGGAGCACTTGCCGATGCTCGCCGACGAGCAACACCTGGTGCTCGGTGAAGCGTTGACGGCTGTGGCGCACATGCACGCCAAGGGCCTGTGGCAGGAAGACCTGCACCTGGACAACCTGCTACGCCATGGGGGCCAGCTCTACTTGATCGATGGTGCCGGCATCAAGGCCGAGACGCCTGGCCAGCAGTTGTCACGCCAGCGCGTGCTGGAGAACCTCGGGGTTTTGTTCGCCCAACTGCCAAAACGCCTCGAGCCGTTCATGGAAGAGGCGCTGGTGCATTACCTGTTGGCCAACGCCGAGCATGCGTTGCCGCTGGAAGCCCTGCTCAAGCAGGTGGACAAGGTGCGCACCTGGCGGCTCAAGGATTACCTGGACAAGGCCGGGCGCGAATGCACGCTGTTCAGTGTCCAGCGCACGCTGTCGGGCTTGCGGGCGATCCGCCGTGGCGAAGTGGCGGCGATGCTGCCGGTGCTGGAGCAGGCCGACGCGTTGATCGACCAGGGTCACCTGTACAAGACCGGTGGTGCGGCCAGCGTGGCGCGTATCGAAGTGGCCGGGCGCCAACTGGTGCTCAAGCGCTACAACATCAAGAATACCGCCCACTGGATCAAGCGCTTCTGGCGCCCGAGCCGGGCCTGGCATTCGTGGATTGAAGGGCATCGCCTGGCGTTCCTCGACATCGCCACCCCACGCCCGTTGGCGGTGCTGGAGCAGCGGGTAATGGGGCTGCGCAGCCGTGCGTACCTGGTGACTGAATACGCCGATGGCCCGGACCTGACTGCCTGTTTCGCACCCTTCGTCGAAAGCGGCGAGGCGCCGGACGAGCAGGTCGACGCGTTGGTGCGGTTGATGCAGCAACTGATCCGCGAGCGCATCAGCCACGGCGACTTCAAGGGCCACAACCTGTTCTGGCAGGACGGCCAGTGGTCGCTGATCGATCTTGACGCCATGTGCCAGCACGCCACCCAGCTCAGTTTCGCCCCTGCCTACGCCCGCGACCGGGCGCGGCTGCTGCGCAATTGGCCGAAGGGCAGCGCGCTGCATCAGCGGCTAGACCAAGTGCTACCGCGCCTGGCCGACTGACGCTGCCCCCTGTAGGCGCCAGCCTTGCTGGCGAACGGGCGCCCAGGCAAGGCTGCGCCTTGCATCGCCAGCAAGGCTGGCTCCTACAGGTATTACGTTGATCGCCGAGGCCAGAACCCGCTCAGCCCCAGGCCGGCCGAAAGGCCGAGGCCCAGCCAGGCCAGGCTGTCCCATACGCCATCGCCCAGCAACGCGGCGAACAACCCGGCGCCACTGAGCAGGGCGATCAACGCCGGCCAGGCGAAGATGCGTCGGGTCGATTGCGAACGATGACTCATGGACGGGCCTCCCGTGGTTTGCGCTGCTTGCCCCACCACAGGTACAGCCCGCTGCCCAGCACGATGATGGTCAGCACATCCAGCACCGCCCAGAGGATCTGCATGGGGCGCCCGCCGTAGTCGCCGAAGTGCAAGGGCGACGACAGGCTCATGGCGTCCATGTACCACGGGCGTTCACCGACAGCGGTGACCTCGAGGGTACTGGCGTCGATCAGCACGGGCGTGAGCAGGTGCGAGGTCAAGTGGGTGTCGCCTTTCATGAACACGGCATAGTGGTGCTCGCTGGAAAAGCGTGTGCCGGGGAAGGCGATGAAGTTCGGGCGCATGCCCGGTGCGGCCTCTGCGGCAATGTCCAGCAGGCGGCTGGCTGGGGCGCGTTCGGTGAGCGCCGGTGCGTCGCGGTAGGGTGCGACCATGGCGGCCAGGCTGTCGTTGCGCCAGGCGGCGATGACCAGGTCGGACAGTGCGCTGATCACACCGGTGACGCCGACCACCAGGGCCCAGGTCAGGGTGACCACGCCGATCAGGTTGTGCAGGTCGAGCCAGCGTAGGCGCCGGGACTTGTCGTGGCGCACCGTGGCGAAGTCCAGGCGGCGCATGAAGGGCGCGTAGAGCACCGTGCCGGACACGATGGCGACGATGAACAATACCCCCATGAAGGCCAGCAGCAGCTTGCCGGGCAGCCCGGCGAACATGTCCACGTGCAAGCGCAGCATGAGCATCATGAAGCCACCGTTGGCGGCTGGCATGGCCACGGCCTCGCCGGTGCGCGCATCGAGCATGAAGGTGTGCGACAAGTCGGGTTCGGTACCGGCGGTGGCGGCCATGATCGCCACCACGCCGTTACGCTCGTCGTCCTCGTAGCCGAAATACTGCAGCGCCTCGCCCGGGCGGTGCTGCTCGGCCTTGAGTACCAGCTGCTGCAGGTCCAGGTGCGGGGTGTCGACGGGCATCTCACGCAGCTCGGGGGCTTCGCCGAGCAGGTGCTCCAGTTCGTGGTGGAAGATCAGTGGCAGGCCGGTGACGGCCAGCAGCAGCAGGAACAGCGTGCACACCAGGCTGCTCCAGGTGTGGATCGCTGACCAGCGGCGGATGGTTTGGCTTTTCATCACGGTTCCATTTACGTCTGATTATGGCTGGGGCTGCTGCGCAGCCGTTCGCCTGCAGCCGGCTCCTGCAGGGATTGCCGTGTAGGAGCCGGCTTGCCGGCGAACGGGCCGCGTAGCAGCCTCGGTCACTCAGAACTTGTAGGTGGCGCTGGCGACGACGCTGCGCTGGTCGCCGTAGTAGCAGTAGTACCCGTCGCAGGTGGAGAGGTAGTCCTTGTTCAGCAGGTTGGTGGCGTTGATCGCCACCGAGGCGCCCTTGAGGCTGTTGTCCAGGCGGCCCAGGTCGTAGTGCACGGCTGCGTCGAATACGGTGTAGGCGTTGGCCTTGCCCAGCCAGGTGTTCTCCTGGTTGCCATAGGTATTACCGGTGTAGCGCGCGCCCAGGCCGATCCCGAAACCGTCGAGCACGCCGTTGTGCCAGGTGTAGTCGGCCCACAGCGAGGCTTGCTGGTTCGGCATCAGTTGCAGACGGTTGCCCTTGTACTGGCCGTCCTGTACTTCGGACTTGGCCAGGGTGTAGGCGGCTACCACCTTCAGGTTTTCGGTCACGTCGGAAACGGCTTCCAGTTCCAGGCCACGAACCTTCACTTCACCGGTCTGACTGGTGACGCTCACGCCGCCCTCATTGTTGGTGACCTGTATGTTCTTTTGGGTCAGGTCATACACGGCGGCGGAAAGCAGGGTATTGGAGCCCGGTGGCTGGTACTTGATACCCAGCTCCCATTGCTTACCTTCGGTTGGCTTGAATGTCTTCAGCGGGTCTGCGTCCGCACTGCTGGCGGGCTGGAACGACTCGGCATACGAGAGGTAGGGCACGAACCCGGAATCGAAGACGTAGCTGATCGCCGCGTTGCCGCTGAACTTCTTGTCACGCTGGGTGTTGGTGGCATCGTTCTTGTTGTAGAACTTGGTGCCGGTATGTACCCAGTCTTCACGACCACCTACGGTCAGGCGCCACTTGTCGAGGGCCATCTGGTCCTGAACGTAGAGGCCGGTCTGGACGGTCTTTTGGTTGTAGTCATAGAACGCCGATGAGCGGTCCGGGCGGATGATCGGCACGCCATACACCGGGTTGACGGCATTGGTGGGCGGTACGTCGAAACCGTAGATCGCCAGGTAGTTGTGGTCGGTGCGCTGGTGGTCCAGGCCGATCAGCACGGTATGGGTGACTGCGCCCGTGGCGAAGTCGGCCTGGAAATTGTTGTCCACCGCCAACTGGCCGATGTCTTCATCGACGTTGGTGGACATGCGATTGACGGTGCCATCATCTGCCACCGGGCCACCGGGTGAATAGTAGGCACCGGGGGTAATGGTCTGGAACGACAGGTCCGATTTGGTATAGCGCAGGTTCTGACGGAACTGCCAGACATCGTTGAAACGATGCTCGAACGCATAGCCCAGGGCGTAGTAGGTGCGGTCGTAGAACTCGTAGTTCGGGTCGCCGAGGTTCTTGTGGTGGGAGATCTTGCCGAACGGCATGTCGATCTTGGTGCCCTGGATCGGCCGGAACTGGCTGGTGGCCCCGGTATCGTCGCGGGTGAACTGGGTGAGGACGGTCAGCGAGGTATCTTCGTCGATGTTCCAGGTCAGGCTGGGGGCGATGTTGTAGCGCTTGTCGTCGATATGGTCGATCTGGGTGCCGCCATCGCGTACCACGCCGCTGACGCTGTAGAGGAACTGCCCCTGGTCGTCGATCTTGCCGGTGCTGGCGAAGTTGATCTGCCGATGGTTGTCGCTGCCGTACTGCAGCTCGATCTCATGGGCGCTTTCGGCCTGTGGGCGACGGCTGACCATGTCCAGCAGGCCGCCGGGCGGGGTCTGGCCATAGATCGAGGAGGCCGGGCCACGCAGCAGTGCAAGGCGGTCCAGGTTCCAGGTCTCGGCCTTCGGGTTGGCGTAGATGCCGCGCGGCAGTGGCAGGCCATCGAGACTGGGTGGGCTCGAAGCCGCGCACGCGCATCCAGTCGTAGCGGGTGTCGCTGCCATAGCTGGCGGAGACGATCCCCGGCATGTAGCGCACGGCATCGTCGAGGCTGTGCACGCCGCGATCGCTCATCTGTTGGCGGGTGGCGACGGAGATGGAGCGGGGCACTTCGACCAGCGCGGTGTTGGTCTTGGTGCCAGCGGCGGTGCGCTTGGCGACATAACCTTCCACTGGGCCCCAGGCGCTTTCGCTGTCGCTGGCGGCGTTCACGCTGGTTTCCGGCAGCACCAGGCTGTCATCGGGCGCTGCGACCAGGCTGTAGGTCCCGGCGCCGCTCTGCAGCAGTTGCAGGCCAGTGCCACGCAGGGCCGCCTGCAGGGCGCCGACACCGTTGTACTGGCCGTTGACCGGTGCCGAAGCGCGGCCACTGACCAATGCCGGGTCCAGGGCCAGGGCGATGCCGGCCTGGCTGGCGATCTGGTTCAGGGTGTTGGCCAGGGGCGCGCTGGGCAGGTTGTAAGTGCGCGGGGCGGACTGCTCGGTGGCGAACAGGGCGGGGCTGGCCAACGGGGCGGCCAGGCCGATGGCCAGGGCCATCAGGCTGGGGCGAAGCAAAGCTTCAACGGCACGGGACATGCAGCGGCTCCTCGACGAAATAGTGCTGACTGCTTCCTTGCCGAGCGAGAGTGGGAAAGTGACAGGGGGCTTTCGAAATTTTTTCCGGCGCCGGCCTCTGTAGGAGCCGGCCTTGCCGGCGAATGGGACGATGCGGGACCGAGGAGGCCCCGTTCGCCAGCAAGGCTGGCTCCTACAAGTTTGGCGCCGGCCTTTACTTGGCGGTGACGGTCACCCACCACGGCGTGTGCCGTTCGATCTTCACCGGCAACGGCGGCTGCAGCGACGCCAGGGCCAGGTCGGTGTCGGTCAGCGGGAAGCTGCCGCTCACGCGCAGGTCGGCGACCTCGTCAGCCACGCCCAGGTGGCCGCTGCGGTACTGCCCGAGGGTGGCTACCAGGTCGGCCAGGCGCACGTTGTCGACCACCAGCATGCCGCGGGTCCAGGCGTCGCTGCCGGCGGTCACGGGGTCGATGCGCCCAAGCCCATCGGCACTCATCAACACCTGCTGGCCTTCGCGCAGGACCTGTTCATCACCACTGTTCTGCGGTTTGGCCGCCACCGAAGCTTGCAGTACCTCCAGGCGCGTGCCACCCCTTTCGCGCTTGACCAGGAAGCGCGTGCCCAGCGGGCGCAGGCGCCCGTCCTCGGTGCGCACCAGCAGCGGGCGGCTGTCGGCGTGGCCGGTTTCCACGGAGATTTCCCCCTGGTGCAGCACGATCAGCCGCTGCTCGCCGTGGAAGTCGATATCCACCGCGGTGTGGGTGTTCAGGCTGAGCAAGGTGCCGTCTTCAAGGCGCAAGGTGCGCATTTCGCCGGTGGCGGTGCGTTGGTCGGCCAGCCAGTAGCCTGGGGCGAGGGTGGGTACCCCGGCCCAGGCCAGCAACCCGCCAAGCACCAGCATCCCGGCCAGGCCTGCGCTCAGCCCGCCGAGCCGCTGGCGCAGGCTCGCACGCGATTGCAGCAAGGTGTGGCGTACCGGGCCGGCGGCGGCGCTGACGCGTTGGTCGAGGGCGCCCAGTTGTTGCCAGGCGCGGGCATGCTCTTCATGGGCGGCATGCCAGCGCATGAATTCGCTGCGTTCGTCCGGGGTACCGCTGTCTTCGTCCAGGCACAGCTTCCAGGCAATGGCCGCTTCCAGCACCTTGCCGGATACCGGGGTAGCGTTCATGTCGGCTCCCCGTACAGGGCGACATAGCACTGGCGCAGGCCCTGGGCGATGTACTGGCGCACACGCGACACCGAAACACCCAGGCGTTCGGCGATCTCAGCATGACCCAGGCCGTCCAGGCGGTTGTACAGGAAGGCGATGCGGGCCTTGCTCGACAGCTTGCCGAGCAGATGGTCGATGGCCTTGAGGTCTTCGAGGATCAAGTGTTGCAGTTCCGGGGAGGGGTGCTCGGTCTCCGGCAGCAGGGCAAGCTCCGCAAGGTAGGCCTGCTCCAGGGCCGCGCGGCGGAAATGATCGAACAGCAGCCCTTTGGCGACGGCAACCAGGAACGCCCGGGGTTCGCGCGGGCTGTCCAGGCGCTCACGGCCGAGCAAGCGCACGAAGGTGTCCTGGCTCAGGTCCTCGGCGCGCTGGCGGCAGGCCGTGCTGCGGTGGAGCCAGGCCAGCAGCCAGCCGCGATGGTCGCGGTACAGCGCCCGGACCAGATCGGCATGTGGACTCTGCGCAGACGTCAAGGAGCGTCCCCCGGGAAAGAATGCGTTAACTAACGATAATTATTCGCGATTGTGGCAGAGGCGGGGGGCGGGGCGCAATTGACGCTTATCGGATTGCCATCACATTGGGGCCATTGCCACTGGCTGCTCGCCGCAACCCATTGATCCGAGGCGATCTCTGTAGGCGCGGCTTCAGCCGCGATCACCCGCGAAGCGGGTGTCAGGCACCGCGTTGCCTGCATCGCGGCTGAAGCCGCTCCTACCGAACACGTGGCCGCGAGGTTCCCATCAGAAACCGTGGTTATGTACCTTGCGCCGGCGCCACTGCTTGAGCCGCTGCTCCAACTGCAACGGGCTGTCCAACTGCTGGCGGCGGGCTTGGCTGAACAGGATCAAGGCCAGTTCCGCCGTGACTTGGGCATCGGCACTGGCATGGTGGCGAGCCTGCACCTCCAGGCCGAAGTGGGCGACCCAGTCATCCAGCCCGGCTTCGCGCAGCACCGTGTCGGGGTTGAGCATCGGCGCCAGTTCCGCGACGTCGAGGAACACATGCTGCAGGCGCAGGCCCAGGCTGTCCTTCAGGGCCCGGGCCAGCATGCGCTGGTCGAACGGGGCGTGGAACGCCAGTACCGGGCTGTCGCCGATGAACGCCAGCAGGTCGAGCAACGCCTCGGCCGGGTCGCATCCCGCCGCCAGGGCGCTGGGGCCGAGGCGGTGGATCAATACGCTGGCGTTGGTCTTCTGGGTGGGGCGATACAGAGTGCGTTCGAATGGGCGGCCTAGATCGATGGCGCCATCCTCGATGGCCACCGCGCCGATCGACAGCACCTGGTCACGGTTGAGGTTCAGGCCGCTGGTCTCCAGGTCCAGCACCACCCAGCGCTGTTCGCGCAGCGAGCACACCGCCGGTGGCGCGGGCCTGGGCAACAGCGCCAGGCGCTGACGCAGGCGGTCGTCGAGTTCCGGTGCCGTCGGGCGCAACCAGGCGAACAGGTTCACAGCTGGTACCGCAAGGCCAGGCTGCTTTGCAGGCGCTGGGCCTGGCGCAGGGACTCGCGCAGGATACGCCGGTCCAGGTGGTTGAGGCTGTCCGGGTCGAGGCGGTTGGAGTAAGGCTGGTTGTCGCGGGACTGGCGCTGGTGCTGCTGCATGCGGGTCTGCTGGATGAAGTGGTACGCCTCTTCATAGGCGGCGCCATCCAGCGGCGCGATGACGCCCTTGTCCACCAGCTTTTGCAGGCGTTCGAGGGTGTTGCAGGCGCCGATGCCATTGGCCAGGGCCAGCAGCCGCGCGCCATCGACGAACGGTGTCAGGCCTTGCACCTTGAGGTCGAGGGTCGCGGCCTTGTCGTCGCCCTGGCGGGTCAGCACGAACTCGCGCAGGCGCCCGACCGGCGGGCGCTGGCGCAGGGCGTTGTCGGCCAGCATACGCTGGAAGATACGGTTGTCCGCCACCTGCTCAAGCAGGCCCTGGCGCAGTTGTTCACAGCCCAGTTCGTCGCCCCAGACCACTCGCAGGTCGAAGTAAATGCTCGACCCCAGCAGGTTTTCGGGGCTTGCCTCGCGTACGAAACCGGCGAAGCGCCGTGCCCATTCGCTACGCGACAGGCACAGCTCGGGGTTGCCGGCCATGACATTGCCCTGGCACAGGGTGAAGCCGCACTGGGCGAGGTTGTGGTTGATGAGCTGGGCCAGCGGCAGCAGCTTCGCGCGAATCGCCTCGGCTTCGATGGCGTCGCGTGCCTCGAAGAGAATCCCGTTGTCCTGGTCAGTGTGCAGGGTCTGTTCGCGGCGCCCTTCGCTGCCAAAGCACAGCCAGCTGAACGGTACGCCCGGGTCGCCACGCTCGGCGATGGCCAACTCGATCACCCTGCATACGGTATGGTCGTTGAGCAGGGTGATGATCTGGGTGATCTGGGGCGAGGAGGCGCCGTGGGCGAGCATGCGCTCGACCAGCTGGCCGATCTCCCCGCGTAGCGATACCAGGGTGTCCAGCCGCGGCGCATGGCGGATGGTACGTGCCAGGTGCACCAGGTCGACACGTTGCAGCGAGAACAGGTCGCGCTCGGAAATCACCCCGCACAGGCGCTGGTTCTCCACCAGGCAGACATGGGCGATGTGCCGCTCGGTCATGGCCATGGCGGCGTCGAATGCGCTGGCCTGGGGGCTCAGGGAGAACGGCCGGGCGGTCATGTAGTGCTCGATCGGCGCGGTCAGCTCGGCACTGGCGTCCGCCACCACCTGGCGCAGGTCACGCAGGGTGAAGATGCCGGTGGGATGGCGCTGCGCATCGACGATGACGATGCTGCCCACCTGTTGCTCGTGCATCAGCCGCACCGCTTCGCGCAGTGGGGTATCCGCCGAGCAGACCACGGGGTGGCGCAGGGCCAGCTCGCCCAATGGTGTGTTCAGCGAATACTGGGTGCCGAGGGTTTCCACTGCTCGCTGGCGCACCTGCTGGTTGACCTGGTCGAGCAGGCTGCTCACCCCACGCAGGGCGAAGTCGCGAAACGCCTCGGACATGGAGAACACACGGATGAACGCGGCCTTGTTCAATTGCAGGCAGAACGTGTCCTCGCCGGCCAGGTGTTCGGTGCGGGTGGCCCGCTCGCCCAATAGTGCGGCCAGCGGGAAACATTCGCCGCTGGCGATCTCGAAGGTGGTTTCGGTGCCTGGCCGGGTGACATGCTGGCGCTCACCGATCACGCGCCCTTGCTTGACGATGTAGAAATGCTCGACGGGGCCATCGGCGGGCTTGATGATGCTTTCACCGCTTGCGTAGAAACGCAGCTGGCATTGTTCCACCAGGTAGGCCAGGTGGCTCTGCTCCATCTGATTGAATGGCGGGAAGCGCTGCAGGAACTGCAGGGTGCCTTGGATGTTCTGCAGCACTGCTGTCCTGCCTGCTTGGGTGTAGGCGTCCTTTTTGCTCATGGAACCAACCGCGTTAAAAGTGTCTGCATGGAGAGGCGCAGACCGTGTTGTTCTAGGCCTCCATGGTCGGACGACGGCTCTGCGGTGCCCATTGGACGTAAGTCTATAAGGCGTAGAGGCAGATTCGCTGCTTGTGCCGAGTGTCAAATTGCCGACGAAAGGCAGCTTGCATGCATGGCCTTTGCAGTCTGAACTTGAATAACGGGGTTTTTTTGACGAGATGGCCATGGCTGAGCATGACGATATCCTGAGTGACGCCGAGCGTGAGGCGTTGGCCATGGTTACTGCCCCACCTGCAAAGACGTCTTTGGTACTGGTGGTGGATGACGAGCCAGAGAACCGCCAGGCGCTTAGGGATTATCTGATGGCCAAGGGCATCGATTGTGAGATTGCCGATGGTGCACAAGAGGCCTTGGATGTTCTGAAGAACGATTCGCGCATCGGGCTGATGATCACTGACCTGCGCATGAAACCCAAGGATGGCCTGGAGTTGATCCGACAGGTGCGTGAATCCGAGCGTGCGGCGCTGTCGATCATCGTGGTGTCCGGCGACACCGATGTGAAGGAGGCGGTGGACGTGATGCACCTGGGGGTGGTGGATTTCCTGCTCAAGCCGGTGGACCTGGACAGGTTGATGGAGCTGGTGAAAAAGGAGCTGAAGATCGACTAGGAGCGTTCGCCGGTAAACCGTAACTCATTGATTGGGCGCAACCTCCGTAGGAGCGGCTTGAGCCGCGATCACCCGCGAAGCGGGTGCCGGACAACGCGTTGCCCGCATCGCGGCTGAAGCCGCTCCTACAGAGGAATCCGTTCCCTGCACGACAGCGCAGCGAACGGGCCGCATGGCGGCCCCTCGGGGTTACAGCCCGTTACGCGCCTTGAACTCGCGACGACGACGGTGCAGCACCGGCTCGGTGTAGCCGTTTGGTTGCTTGGCACCTTCGACCACCAACTCGATAGCGGCCTGGAACGCGATGTTGTCATCGAAGTTCGGCGCCATCGGGCGGTACAGGGCGTCACCGGCGTTCTGCTTGTCCACCACCGCGGCCATGCGCTTGAGGCTTTCCAGCACCTGCGCCTGGGTGACCACGCCATGGCGCAGCCAGTTGGCCAGTAACTGTGCCGAGATACGCAGGGTGGCGCGGTCTTCCATCAGGCCGACATCGTTGATGTCCGGCACCTTCGAGCAACCCACGCCCTGGTCGATCCAGCGCACCACGTAACCGAGGATGCCCTGGGCGTTGTTGTCCAGTTCGTTGCGAATCTCTTCTGCGGACCAATTGGTGTCGGCAGCCAGTGGGATGGTGAGGATGTCGTCGACCGACGCCGGGGTACGCGAAGCCAGCTCGCGCTGGCGCGCCTGTACATCAACCTTGTGATAGTGCAGGGCATGCAGGGTGGCGGCGGTTGGCGAAGGCACCCAGGCGGTGTTGGCGCCGGCCAGCGGGTGGGCGATCTTCTGCTCGAGCATGGCGGCCATCAGGTCCGGCATGGCCCACATGCCCTTGCCGATCTGCGCGCGGCCTTGCAGGCCGGTGGCCAGGCCCACGTCGACGTTATTGTTCTCGTAGGCGCCGATCCACTTCTCGTTCTTCATGGCGCCCTTGCGCACCACAGCGCCGGCTTCCATCGAGGTGTGGATCTCGTCGCCGGTACGGTCGAGGAAGCCGGTGTTGATGAACACCACGCGCTCGGCGGCCGACTTGATGCAGGCCTTGAGGTTGACCGTGGTGCGGCGCTCCTCGTCCATGATGCCGACCTTGACAGTGTTGCGCTGCATGCCCAGCAGGTCTTCGACGCGGCTGAAGATTTCAGCGGCGAAGGCCACCTCTTCAGGGCCGTGCATTTTTGGTTTGACGATGTACACGCTGCCAGTGCGGGTGTTCTTGCGGCTGGTGTTGCCGTTGAGGTTGTGCAGGGCGATCAGGTTGGTGAACAGGCCATCCTGGATGCCTTCGGGGATCTCGTTGCCCTTGGCGTCGAGGATCGCCGGGTTGGTCATCAGGTGACCGACGTTGCGCACGAACAGCAGCGAACGACCGTGCAGGGTGACACTGCCACCGTTGGGTGCGGCGTACTCGCGGTCCGGGTTCATGGTGCGGGTGAAGGTCTTGCCGCCCTTGCTCACGCTCTCGGCCAGGTCGCCTTTCATCAGGCCCAGCCAGTTGCGGTAGACGATCACTTTGTCGTCGGCGTCGACGGCGGCGACCGAGTCTTCGCAGTCCATGATGGTGGTCAGCGCCGATTCCATCAGGATGTCTTTCACGCCTGCGGCGTCGGTGCTGCCGACAGGCGTGGTGGCATCGACCTGGATCTCGAAGTGCAGGCCGTTGTGCTTGAGCAGCACGGCGGTCGGGGCCTTGGCGTCGCCATGGAAGCCGATCAGCTGGGCGTCGTCGCGCAGGCCGCTGTTGCTGCCGCCCTTGAGGGCGACCACCAGCTTGCCGCCTTCGATGCGGTAGGCGGTGGAGTCGACGTGGGAGCCGGCGGCTAGCGGCGCGGCTTGGTCGAGGAAGGCGCGGGCGAAGGCGATGACCTTGTCGCCGCGCAGCTTGTTGTAACCCTGGCCTTTCTCGGCGCCACCCTCATCGCTGATGACGTCGGTGCCGTACAAGGCGTCGTACAGCGAGCCCCAGCGGGCGTTGGCGGCGTTCAGGGCGAAGCGGGCGTTCATCACCGGCACCACCAGCTGCGGGCCGGCCATGTGGGCGATTTCTTCGTCTACGTTTTGCGTGGTGGCCTGGAAGTCCTCGGCCTGCGGCAGCAGGTAGCCGATCTCCTGGAGGAAAGCCTTGTATGCCACGGCGTCGTGGGCCTGGCCCTTGCGCGCCTGGTGCCAGGCGTCGATCTTCGCTTGCAGCTCGTCGCGCTTGGCGAGCAGGGCTTTGTTCTTGGGAGCGAGGTCGTTGATGATCTTCTCGGCACCGGCCCAGAACTGCTCGGCGTTGATGCCGGTCCCCGGAATGGCTTCGTTGTTGACGAAGTCGAACAGGACCTTGGCGACCTGAAGGCCACCGACTTGAACGTATCCAGTCATTGCTTGCCTCACCTCTGCTCAGCTATTTCGCTTTCGCTCTTCTGTATTAAGCCTGTAGCGCTTCTCTAAACACGGCACCAGTGCATGCCCCAATGACTCACGAGGGCGGCTGGGTGCGGCTCGCCAGATGGGTCGGCGAGCGGGTGGCGTATTTTCACAGGCGCCTTGGCAGACATCGAAACGACGTTTTGTAGTCCGCGTCGACGCATACTACATGAAGCAGCAGGCAGGTAAACATCAGACTAAAAGCGTCGCTCCGCGACCGATTGGTCGCATAGGGTCACGCTGGGAGACGACATGTTCGCAAAAAACAGGTGGATTGTTCCAGATAAATCTTGAAACAGTACACGATTGGTTGGCTAGGCTGTCCTGCGGCAGGTTGCCGCGCCTTGCCTATACTGATGCGATCCCCGTTTTCCGGCCGTCTGCCGCGGCCCTGACCGAACGAAGAGGAATGGCCTGTGGACCATCTCGTACTCACCGTGATCGCCCCCGACAAAGCCGGGCAGGTCGAACGCATCGCCGAATGCATCGCCAATCACAACGGTAACTGGCTGGAAAGCCGCATGTCGCGCATGGCCGGGCAGTTCGCCGGGATCCTGCGGGTGGCCGTGCCGGCGGAAAACTACGACGAACTTGTCGCCTCGCTGCAGAAGCTTGCACAGCACGACATCCGTGTGCTTATCGCCGAAAGCGGCATCGAGCCGTCCTGCACCTGGAAACCGATCGCCATGGAACTGGTGGGCAACGACCGGCCGGGCATCGTCCGTGATATCACCCGCTTGCTGGCCGAGCAAGGGGTTAACGTGGAGCGCCTGAGCACCGAGGTTCGCCCGGCACCGATGAGCAGCGAGCCGCTGTTTCGCGCCGATGCCCTGTTGGCACTGCCGTTGACCTTGTCGCTGGAAGATTTGCAGCGGCGGCTGGAGAGCCTGGCGGATGACCTGATGGTGGAATTGAAATTGCGCTCGGAGGAGTGACCCAAGAGCGCCGTGACCCATGTAGCCGGCTTGCCGGCGAACAGGGTTATCCCCGATTTCAGAGGGACGTCTCTGTGGATAACCTGGGGACGCCCCGCTGCAAGACAATAACGGCGCTGCCTAGCGTGATTTGAACAAAAAACGTCCAACAATCAGTGGCTTGTGCACAAACGGCGGGGACGAGGGTGTGGATAACCTCTGGAGCGCTTGCTGCAGGCCACGCCAATCTTGGCTTGCAGCAAGGTGATCATTATTTGATCAGGCCCGCTTGCGCAAGCTGAGCCAGGCATCGACGCTATAAACCGCCAGGCCGGCCCAGATGCAGGCGAACGCCAGCAGGTTGCTCGTCGTCAGATGCTCGTCGAACAGCAGCACCGCCTGCAACAGCACCAGGGTTGGTGCCAGGTACTGCAGGAAGCCCAGCGTGGTGTAGGGCAGGTGACGGGCGGCGGCGTTGAAGCAGACCAGCGGCACCAGCGTCACCGGGCCGGCCGCGATCAACCATAGCGCCTCGCTGCTGCTGAAGAACTCAGGGCTGGCGCTGCTGGCGGCCGGGTGCAGCAACAGCCAGCCGATGGCAACGGGCACCAGCATCCAGGTCTCGACCACCAGCCCAGGCAGCGCGGCCACGGGGGCCTGCTTGCGAATCAACCCATAGAAACCGAACGACAGTGCCAACGCCAGCGACACCCACGGCAGGCTGCCGACCTGCCATACCTGTTGCACCACCCCCAGTGCCGCCAGCCCCACCGCCAGCCATTGCAGGCGGCGCAGGCGTTCACCGAGCAGCAGCATGCCCAGCAGCACGTTGATCAGTGGGTTGATGTAGTAGCCCAGGCTGGCCTCGAGCATGCGCCCGTTGTTCACTGCCCACACGTAAGTAAGCCAGTTGCCGGCGATCAGCGCGCCGCTCAGGGCCAGGATCGCCAGGCGTCGCGGGTTCTCGCGCAGCTCGCGCCACCAGCCGGGGTGTTTCCACACCAGCAGCAGAAGCGAGCCGAACAGGGCCGACCAGAGCACCCGGTGGACGATGATCTCCACCGCCGGGACGCTCTGGATAACTTTGAAGTACAGGGGGAACAGGCCCCAGATGATGTAGGCGCCGAGGCCCAGGAGGTACCCGCGGCGCGGGTTGGCGGCGTGCATGAAAAATCCTTGCTTAGGTAGCTAATAAAGCGACGCCTATTGTAGACAGACCGCGACGCGCTTCTAGAACAATTTCAGCGGTTCTTCATCGAGTGCAGCGATCTGCTCGCGCAGGGCGAGGATCTGGTCGCCCCAGTAGCGCGGTTGGCCGAACCAAGGGAAGCTCGGCGGGAACGCCGGGTCGTCCCAGCGCCGCGCCAGCCAGGCGCTGTAGTGCAGCTGGCGCAGGGCGCGGAGTGGCTCGATCAGGGCCAGTTCGCGCGGGTCGAAGTCGTGAAACTCGTTGTAGCCGTCGATCAGCTCGGCCAGCTGGCCCAGGCGTTCCTCGCGGCTGCCGGCGAGCATCATCCACAGGTCCTGGACGGCCGGCCCCATGCGGCAGTCGTCGAGGTCGACGACGTGGTAGACGTCGTCGCGGTGCATCAGGTTGCCGGGGTGCAGGTCACCGTGCAGGCGAATCGTCTGGTGCGGGGTGCGGGCGTAGACATCCTCGACCCGCTTCAACAGGTCGCGGGCCACCGACTCGTAGGCCGGCAGCAGCTCGCGGGGCACGAAGTCGCCGTCGAGCAGGGTCTTGAGCGAGGCGTGGCCGAAGTTATCCACAGCCAGGGATTCACGGTGAGCGAAGGGCTTGGTGGCACCCACCGCATGCAGGCGCCCGAGCAGTTGCCCGAGGCGATAGAGCTGATCGAGGTTGCCCGGCTCCGGGGCATGTCCGCCACGGCGTGGGAACAGGGTGAAGCGAAAACCCTGGTGCTCGAACAGGGAGCGACCTTCGTGCACCTGGGGGGCCACCACTGGCACTTCGCACTCGGCCAGCTCGGCGGTGAAGGCATGTTCTTCAAGGATTGCCGCATCGCTCCAGCGCCCAGGGCGATAGAACTTGGCGATCAGCGGTTGTTCCCCCTCGATGCCCACCTGATAGACGCGGTTCTCGTAGCTGTTGAGCGCCAGTACCCGCGCGTCGCTGAGAAAGCCCAGGCTTTCCACGGCATCCAGCACGAGGTCGGGGGTGAGGGTGTCGAAGGGGTGGGACATGAAGGGCTCCAGGCGCGGGGACTGCGTGGGCGCATGGTAGCGCATTGGCTTGGTGAACGTGCTCGGCAGGCACACGACCTACCAGTAGGAGCCGGCTTGCCGGCGATGGGCTGCGCAGCAGCCCAGGTTCAGAGGGTTACACCGGCACCCCAAGCAACACGTAAGACGGATGGAACTGCACGCTTAACGTGCTGCCTGCCTCCACCTTGTGCTGCATCAGCCATTGCTCCTCGGCAATGGCACACAGCGTTTGGCCGTTGCCCAGTGCCAGGCGCACTTCGCCGGGCCCGTCGGTATCGGCCAGCACTTCCTCGACCTTGGCTTGCAGGCAGTTGCTGCCAGGTTCCTGAACCTCATCCGCGCCAAGCAACTGCACCCAGCCCGCCTTGAGCAGCGCCACCACGGTCGCGCCTAGTGCCAGTTCCAGCCGTTCGGTGCTGCCGCGCGTGATCAGTGCTTCGATCTCAAGCCCACCGCCCAGGTCGAGGCTGATCCGATCGTGGCGGCCTTCGCGGCGCAGCCCGCTGATCCGCCCCTGCAGTTGGTTGCGCGCACTTGTGCGCAGCATCAGGCGCCCGAGCAGGTCGAGGTCGCTGGTTTCCTCGGCGGCTTCGAGTATCTGCGCTTGCATGGCCTGCAAGCGCTGGTAGAGACGCAGCACCCGTTCACCCTCCAAGGACAGCCGCGCGCCACCGCCGCCTCGCCCTCCGGTGCAGCGTTCCACCAGAGGTTGCGCCGCCAGGTTGTTGAGTTCGTCGATGGCGTCCCAGGCCGCCTTGTAGCTGATGCCGGCGGCCTTGGCCGCGCGGGTGATCGAACCTTGTTCAGCCACGTGTTGCAACAGGGCGATGCGCTGTGGGCGGCGGGCGATGTGCTGGGTGAGCAGGGCGGGCAGGGGCATGGGCAGGTATCGAATGTGGTAGATATCCCGCGACGTTGCCGCCCGCACCCGGTCAAGTCAAGCCTGGCCGGGGCGAGGCGTGCGCGCCAGGCAGTAGATATCGACGCGCCGGGCGCCGGCCTTGCGCAGCAGCGCGGCGATCGCCTGGGCGGTCGCACCGGTGGTCATGACGTCGTCGACCACGGCTAGGTGAAGGCCTTCGACCTCAGTGCCGGGCGACAGGGCGAAGGCCTGGCGCAGATTGCGGTGCCGGGCGCTGGCGCCCAGCGCCTGCTGGGCGGGCGTTTCGCGTGTGCGCTTCAGCAAGTGTTCGTTCCAGGGCAGTTCAAGCTGCCTGGACAGCCAGCGACATAGCATGGCCGCCTGGTTGAAGCCACGCTGGCGCAGTCGACGCCTGGCCAGGGGCACGGGCAACAGTTGGTCCGGTCTTGGCAAGCCTTCGCCATGGCGATGCTCCACGGCATGCCCGAGCAACTGTGCCATCAACCGCCCCAGGGGCCATTGGTTGTTGTGCTTGAAGCGGCTGACCAGGGTGTCGACCGGAAAACCATAGTGCCAGGCGGCGACGACTCGGCTGAAGGCCGGTGGGCGGCGGCTGCAGCTGGCACAGATGAGCCCCTCCAGTGACAGTGGCAAGGCGCAGCGGATGCATTGTTCACCCAGCCAGGGCAGCTCGCTTTCACAGGCTGGGCACAGTGGATAAGGCTGCCTGGCGGTTTCGTCGCACAGTAAACATGGCTGGTTATTATTTATACATTTGTAAACCAGTGCTTTTATGTTTGGTTGACAGTTCATAGGCCTTCCATGACTATGCGAGCTATCCGTGATGCGCTGGTAGGTTTTCCTGTCCCGGCGTCAGTCAGAACATAGATAAGGAAACGCCGATGAGCGCCAGCGCAATTGCAACAACCCGTCACGACTGGTCCCTGGGCGAGGTCAAGGCGCTATTCCAGCAGCCGTTCAACGACCTGTTGTTCCAGGCCCAGACCGTGCACCGCGCGCATTTCGACCCCAACCGCGTGCAGGTTTCCACGCTGCTGTCGATCAAGACCGGCGCCTGCCCGGAAGATTGCAAATATTGTCCACAGTCCGGGCACTACAACACTGGGCTGGAAAAGCAGAAGCTGATGGAAGTGCAGAAGGTGCTGGAGGAGGCCGCGCGGGCCAAGGCCATCGGCTCGACCCGCTTCTGCATGGGCGCGGCGTGGAAGCACCCGTCGGCCAAGGATATGCCCTACGTGCTGGAGATGGTCAAAGGGGTCAAGGCCATGGGCCTGGAGACCTGCATGACCCTTGGCAAGCTCGACCAGGAGCAGACCCTGGCCCTGGCCCAGGCGGGCCTCGACTACTACAACCACAACCTCGACACCTCCCCGGAGTTCTACGGCAGCATCATCACCACCCGCACCTACAGCGAGCGCCTGCAGACGCTGGCCTACGTCCGTGATGCCGGGATGAAAATCTGTTCCGGCGGCATCCTTGGTATGGGCGAGTCGCTGGACGACCGCGCCGGCCTGCTGATCCAGCTGGCCAACCTGCCCGAGCACCCGGAGTCGGTGCCGATCAACATGCTGGTCAAAGTCGCTGGCACGCCGCTGGCCGAGGAAGAAGATGTCGACCCGTTCGACTTCATTCGCATGCTGGCCGTGGCCCGTATCCTGATGCCTAAATCCCACGTGCGCCTGTCGGCCGGGCGCGAGCAGATGAACGAACAGATGCAGGCCCTGGCTTTCATGGCCGGCGCCAACTCGATTTTCTACGGCGAGAAACTGCTGACCACCGCCAACCCGCAGGCCGACAAGGACATGCAACTGTTCGCCCGCCTGGGCATCAAGCCTGAAGCCCGTGAAGAGCACGCCGACGAGGTTCACCAAGCAGCCATCGAGCAGGCGCTGGTCGAACAGCGCAACAGCGAGTTGTTCTACGACGCAGCCTCGGCCTGACCATGGCCTTTGACCTCGCCGCGCGGCTGGCCGAACGGCGTGCCGCCCACCTCTATCGGCAACGGCCGCTGCTGCAAAGCCCGCAAGGGCCGCAGGTGGTGGTCGACGGCCATGCACTGCTGGCATTCTGCAGCAACGACTACCTGGGGCTGGCCAACCACCCCGACGTGATCCAGGCCTGGCGCGATGGCGCCGAGCGCTGGGGCGTCGGCGGTGGTGCCTCGCATCTGGTGATCGGCCACAGCACCCCGCACCATCAGGTCGAGGAGGCACTTGCCGAGCTGACCGGGCGTCCGCGCGCGCTGCTGTTCTCCACCGGTTACATGGCCAATCTCGGTGCCATCACCGCGCTGGTGGGACAGGGCGACACGGTGTTGCAGGACCGCCTCAATCACGCTTCGCTGCTCGATGGCGGCCTGCTCAGCGGCGCCCGCTTCAGCCGTTACCTGCACAACGATCCCGCAAGCCTCGCCAGCCGCCTGGAGAAGGCCACCGGCAATACACTTGTGGTTACCGATGGCGTGTTCAGCATGGATGGTGACTGTGCCGACTTGCCGGCACTGGCCAGGGTGGCACGTGCCCGTGGCGCCTGGCTGATGGTTGATGACGCCCATGGCCTGGGCACGCTGGGCGGCAACGGCGGTGGCCTGGTCGAACAGCTTGGCTTGGGCGTCGATGACGTGCCGGTGCTGGTCGGTACACTGGGCAAGGCCTGTGGCACCTCTGGTGCCTTCGTCGCCGGCAGCGAGGAACTGATCGAGGCGCTGGTGCAGTTCGCCCGGCCCTACATCTACACCACCAGCCAGCCGCCCGCCTTGGCTTGCGCGACGCTCAAGGCCCTGGAGCTGCTGCGCCGCGACAGCTGGCGGCGGGAGCACTTGTCGGCGTTGATCAGCCAGTTCCGCGAAGGCGCGCGGCAGATCGGCCTGACCTTGATGGACAGCCGGACGGCGATCCAGCCGATCCTGATCGGCGATGCCGGGCGCGCCATGACGCTATCGCGCAAGCTGCGCGAGCGTGGGTTGCTGGTCACCGCGATTCGCCCGCCTACCGTGCCCGCCGGCAGCGCGCGCCTGCGCGTGACCCTGAGCGCGGCCCACAGCGAAGCTCAGGTCCAGCTATTGTTGAATGCATTGGCCGAGTGTTATCCACAGCTGGAGCCCGCCGATGCGTAACCGACTGATCCTCCTCCCCGGCTGGGGGCTGGGTACCGCGTCCCTGGAGCCGTTGGCCGCCAGCCTGCGGGCCCAGGATTCACGCTTGCAAGTCGAACTGGTGCCGCTGCCGGAGCTGGCCGACAGCGATGTCCTGGCCTGGGTCGATCATCTCGACCGCAAGCTGCCCACCGATGTGTGGCTGGGGGGCTGGTCACTGGGCGGCATGCTCGCCAGCCTACTGGCGCACAAGCGCGGCGACCATTGCTGCGGGCTGCTGACCCTGGCCAGCAACCCCTGTTTCGTCGCCCGCCCCGACTGGCCCCACGGCATGGCGCCAGACACCTTCGGTACTTTCCTCGACGGCTGCCGCAGCCACACCCAGGTCACCCTCAAGCGCTTTCGCACCCTGTGCAGCGACGGCGCCCAGCAGCCGCGCACGTTGTTGCGTCAGCTTGGCGTGGGGGTGCCGGACACCGACCCGCTGTACCTGGCCACGGGCCTTGAGGTACTGGCCAAGCTGGACACCCGTGCGGCGCTGGAGCAATACGGCGGCCCACAGTTGCACCTGTTCGCCGGCAGTGACGCACTGGTGCCGGCCGCTGCGGCCAAGGCCCTGAGCGAACTGCTGCCGGACGTGGAAGTCGGCCTGGTCGAAGAGAGTTCCCACGCCTTCCTGCTGGAATATCCACAGGAACTGGCGGCGGGCATCAAGAGTTTCCTGCATGAGAGTGGTGATGACTGATCTTTCCCACCCAACCCTGCCCGGTGCCCTGCCGGACAAGCGCCAGGTGGCGGCTTCGTTCTCCCGCGCGGCGGCCAGCTACGACAGTGTCGCGGCCCTGCAGCGCGCGGTCGGTGTTGCCTTGCTGGACAAGCTGCCCGGCGGCCTGGCGCCTGCGCGCTGGCTCGACATGGGCAGCGGCACCGGGCATTTCAGCCGGGTATTGGCCGAGCGTTTCAGCCACGCGAATGGTGTGGCCCTGGACATCGCCGAGGGCATGCTGCGTCATGCCCGCGAGCAGGGTGGCGCGCACCACCATGTGGCTGGCGATGCCGAGCGCCTGCCGTTGCGCGACGCCAGTGTCGACCTGTTGTTCACCAGCCTGGCGGTGCAATGGTGCGGCCAGTTCGCCAGCGTGCTGGACGAGGCGCGGCGGGTACTGCGCCCGGGCGGTGTACTGGCGTTCAGCAGCCTGTGCGTGGGGACGCTGGAAGAATTGCGCGCCAGTTGGCAGGCGGTGGATGGCATGGTTCACGTCAACCGGTTCCGCCGTTTCGAGGACTACCAGCGGCTGTGCGGCGAAAGTGGCCTGCAACTGCTCGACCTGGAGCGTCGCCCCCATGTCCTCCACTACCCGGACGTGCGCAGCCTGACCCACGAGCTCAAGGCGTTGGGTGCCCACAATCTCAATCCGGGGCGCCCTTCCGGGCTCACCGGCCGGGCGCGGATGCAGGGCTTGTTACAGGCCTATGAACAGTTCCGCCAGCCGCAGGGCCTGCCGGCCACCTACCAGGTGGTCTATGGTGTGTTGCACAAACCCATGGAGCAGTAGCATGAGCCAGGCCTATTTCATCGCCGGCACCGACACCGACGTGGGCAAGACCACCATCGCCGCCGGCCTGCTGCACGCAGCGCGGCAGTTGGGCATGAGTACCCTGGCAGCCAAGCCCGTGGCCTCCGGCTGCACGATTTCCGGCAAGGGGCTGCGTAACAGTGATGCCTTGGCCTTGATCGACGAGAGCACGATCAAGCTGCCTTACGAAGCGGTCAATCCATTCGCCTTCGAGCCCGCCATCGCCCCGCACGTGGCAGCACGTGAGGCGGGGGTGGCATTGACCGTGTCGACCTTGAGCGATGCCATGCGCCATGTGCTAGACCAAGCTGCCGACTTCACCTTGATCGAGGGGGCTGGGGGTTGGCGGGTGCCGCTCTCCGACACTGCAAACCTCTCTGACTTGGCCATTGCCCTGAAGCTGCCGGTGATCCTGGTGGTCGGTGTGCGCCTTGGTTGTATCAACCACGCCTTGCTCAGCGCCGAGGCCATTGCGCGGGATGGGTTGCAACTGGCCGGATGGGTGGCGAACATCGTCGACCCACGGACATCGCGCCTGGAAGAGAACCTCTCCAGCCTGGCCGAGCGCTTACCGGCACCGTGCCTCGGGCGTGTTCCCTGGCTCAAGCAGGCCGGGGCGGATGCGGTCGCCGAGCACTTGCAGTTGGACCTGCTGGATTAGTGTGGTCTGGTTCTCAATGTGTAAACCGCAACCCATTGATTTTGCGCGACCTCTGTAGGAGCGGCTTTAGCCGCGATCACCCGCAGAGCGGGTGCCAGGCACCGCGTCGTCTGCATCGCGGCTCAAGCCGCTCCTATGTATGGACTCGCCTACATTGTCTACCTGCTTTTCGAACAAGGTTACCCGGTTGCATCTATGTATCAGGCCTATTCGAGGAAGCTTGGTGCTTCTGGCCAACATCGGGGTGAGCTCGCAGCATGCCCATTACATTTAGGCCTCTTGGGCCGGTAGGAGCGTAGGCATTAATCCGCGACGGTCTTACCTAGGGTCGATGTTCACTAGCAGGGGCTGGGGCGCTCGGCACCCCGGTGGCGTAACACCGTAAGTCAGTGGCTCATGGCGGGCTCCTGACGATCGTTCGGTTGGCGTTGGTAGACCTGCTCACCTTGTAGCAGCACCCAGATGATGCGCAGATTTCGATTAGCCAGTCTGATCGCCGCCTCCTTGCGACCAAGTCGAGTTAACCATCGCAAGAGGCGGCGATCGTCTGGCTGATCGGAATCAGGCTTCAAATGGCTAAGAACCGCGTGCGCACCCTGGATCATCATGCTGCGCAGGTAGCCGTCACCTCGCTTGCTCATCTTGCCTAGCCTGACCTTCTTTCCACTGCTGTGCTGGTCGGGCACCAGGCCAAAGTAAGCGGCAAACTGTCGAGCATTGGGGAAACGCGAGGGTTCAGGCTGCTTGGCCAGCATCGCTGTGGTGATGATCGGGCCGACACCGCGTATCGTCATCAGGCGGCATGCGACCTTGTCGGCCTGCGCCGCTGTTTCGAGCCGTCCTGTCAGGATGGCGATACGCTCACTCAGATAGCGCCATTCGGCGAGCAGTTCATCGAGCAATTCACGCAGCAGATCTGGCAATGGTTGAGTCGTATCTTCAAGAATGCGCGGTACACCGTGGCTGACGGCTAAATCGCCTTGCGCCAGGGCGACGCCCTGTTCCAGTAACAGGCCGCGGATCTGGTTGCCTAGCGCGGTGTGGCGCCTGACATAGCCTCTGCGGGCGCGGTGTAAGGCTTGAATCGCCAAAGCGGCAGTGCTCTTGATCGGCACCGCAGCAATGCTGGTATCCCGGCCTGCGCGCAAGATGGCATGGGCGTCGTTACGATCGTTCTTGGCACCACTGCGGTGCTCCGCCACTCGCTGCGCGGGCAGGATGCGGACTGGCGTTCCCTGCGCCTGTAGCAAACGCCCCCATGCTTGAGCGCCGGGGCCACTTTCCATCAGGACCGTCACAGTGGGTGGCAGCCTGGTCAGGAACGCATGAAAGGCTTCACGGGATTTGATTCGATCTTCGTAGATGACGCGCCCGGAACCGTCATCTCCGGCCACCTGAAAGACCTGCTTGGCCAGGTCGACTGACAGATGTTGGCAAAGCGTTACATCGTTGGAAGACAGGGAATTGCGCTTCGTCCTATGCTTGCTCATGGTCTCGCCCTCGCTGCCGTTGGCTTTCTAGAACGCCACCGTGGCACTGTGATGCCTCGGCGGGGGCGAGTCCATCCGATTACAGTTCTCTGCGCGAATCCATATCGCCGGGCTCTATTGGGTGGCACTAGGCTATTAGTGATTTAAACGGGTCTTTTGCCCGATGTACTGCTTTAATAAGGCCTGTTCACTATCCAGCGTCACGGAGTCCTGACATGGAAATCAATGCGAGCTCCGCCTTCTATGCGGGCCTTGGTGCCATCCAGGCCGGGCAGAATCGTGTCGACCAAGCTGCCCAGCAGATCGCCACTGGTGCAGTCGAGCGCGGCGAGGAAAGCGGCCAATCCACACAATTTCAAGCCGAACGCCTGCGCGGCATAGATCGCAGTCAGCAGCTAGACCTCGCTACCAGCACCGTGCAACTGGCGCTGGGCAAGCACGAGGTCGAGTTGGGCGTGAAAGTCGCCAAGGCTTCGGACGAAATGCTCGGTCGTTTCATCGACACCTACGCCTGATACGCTCAATTACATCTGGCTGCACCCTCGCGGGGCAAGCCCGCTCCCATGCCCCGCCTCGTGGCGATTGCGTGGTAGCGGGCTTGCCCCGCGATGCGTTCAGGTGGGCATGGCTTAAATGCCATGTTCGGTGGCAAAAATGGCACTATCGTGCCTTCTTGACATTGGCGCCACCTAAACGTAAGTTTCAAACAACTGTTTGACCGAAAGCCGCCAAGAGCTGGTCGGTATCCGCGGTCTCCCCACCGAACTCATCACAGAGGTTCATCGCAATGCCTGATTACAAAGCCCCCTTGCGTGATATCCGCTTCGTCCGCGACGAGCTGCTCGGCTATGAGGCGCACTATCAGAGCCTGCCGGGCTGCCAGGACGCGACGCCGGACATGGTCAACGCGATTCTTGAAGAAGGCGCGAAATTCTGTGAGCAGGTGCTGGCACCGCTGAACCGCGTCGGCGACCTGGAAGGCTGCACCTGGAGCGAGTCGGGCGTGAAGACCCCGACCGGCTTCAAGGAAGCCTACCAGCAGTTCGTTGAAGGTGGCTGGCCGAGCCTGGCCCATGACATCGCCCATGGCGGTCAGGGCCTGCCCGAGTCGCTGGGCCTCACCCTCAGTGAAATGGTCGGCGAATCGAACTGGTCGTGGGGCATGTACCCAGGGCTGTCCCATGGCGCGATGAACACCATCTCCGAGCACGGCACCCCCGAGCAGCAAGAGACCTACCTGACCAAACTGGTGTCCGGCGAGTGGACTGGCACCATGTGCCTGACCGAGCCGCATTGCGGTACCGACCTGGGCATGCTGCGCACCAAGGCCGAGCCGCAAGCCGATGGCAGCTACAAAGTCTCCGGCACCAAGATCTTCATCTCGGCCGGTGAGCACGACATGGCCGACAACATCGTCCACATCGTCCTGGCCCGCCTGCCCGATGCACCAGCTGGCACCAAAGGCATTTCGCTGTTCATCGTGCCGAAGTTCCTGCCGAACGCCGAAGGCGGCGTGGGCGAGCGCAACGGCGTGAGCTGCGGTTCCCTCGAGCACAAGATGGGTATCCACGGCAACGCCACCTGCGTGATGAACTTCGACGGTGCCACCGGCTACCTGATCGGCCCGGCCAACAAAGGCCTGAACTGTATGTTCACCTTCATGAACACTGCGCGCCTGGGTACTGCCCTGCAGGGCCTGGCCCACGCCGAGGTGGCGTTCCAGGGTGGCCTGAAGTACGCCCGTGACCGCCTGCAGATGCGCTCCTTGACTGGCCCGAAAGCGCCGGAAAAGGCCGCCGACCCGATCATCGTCCACCCGGACGTGCGTCGCATGCTGCTGACCATGAAGGCCTTCGCCGAGGGTAACCGCGCGATGGTGTACTTCACCGCCAAGCAAGTGGATATCGTCAAGTACAGCCAGGACGAGGAAGAGCGCAAGAAGGCCGACGCACTGCTGGCCTTCCTCACCCCGATCGCCAAGGCGTTCATGACTGAAGTCGGCTTCGAGGCCGCCAACCACGGCGTGCAGATCTACGGTGGCCATGGCTTCATCGCCGAGTGGGGCATGGAGCAGAACGTGCGCGACAGCCGTATCTCGATGCTGTACGAAGGCACCACCGGCATCCAGGCCCTCGACCTGCTCGGCCGTAAAGTGCTGATGACCCAGGGCGAGGCGCTCAAGGGCTTCACCAAGATCGTCCACAAGTTCTGCCAAGGGCAGGAAGGCAACGCCGCTACCAAAGAGTTTGTCGAGCCACTGGCGGCGATCAACAAGGAGTGGGGCGAGCTGACCATGAAGATCGGCATGGCCGCGATGAAGGACCGCGAGGAAGTGGGTGCCGCTTCGGTGGATTACCTGATGTACTCCGGCTATGCGTGCCTGGCCTACTTCTGGGCCGACATTGCCCGCCTGGCTGCCGAGAAACTGGCTGCCGGCACCAGCGAAGAAGCGTTCTACACCGCCAAGCTGCAGACCGCGCGCTTCTACTTCCAGCGCATCCTGCCGCGCACCCGCTCGCACGTGGCGGCGATCCTGTCCGGCGCCGACAACCTGATGGCGATGAAGGAAGAAGACTTCGGACTCTCCATCTAAGCGTATTGGTTGTACGAAAAACCGCCTGCCTTTACCGGCAGGCGGTTTTTTTTTGCTCCTTGTAGCGGCATCAGCCGCGATGATGGCGGTGGGTTCACCGACGCATTCGCGGATAAATCCGTTCTTACAGGAGCCGCGCAAACATGAAGAATCCGACCGGGTGTCGCATCCAGTAACGAGAAAGTCTCAAGCTTCGTCCCTGATCTGCCGTTAAACCGGGCATCCGTATTCATCTATTCATGTGCACTGCCGATGAAGTAGGGGCACAATGCCATTATTGATCTGCCGGGTCGGAGATTACCCTTGTTTCGTCTATCCGCTGTACGCGCGAGCCATTTCCTGCCTTCGCTGATTCTGTTGCTGGCAGGGCTTGCGGCAGCCTATGTAAGGGACCTCAGCGTCTTCTTCACATCGCTGTTCAACGTTCTCCCCACCTTGGTGCTGCTGCTGGGTGGTGCCTACTGCGCCGTCTACCGCCGCCAGCGCGAGCTGTTCTTGATGGTCGCGGTATACATCGCCTATTTTCTGCTCGACACCCAGACCGACTATTACCGTGACAATGGCCGGGTCCGCGAGGACGCGGCGGTGATCTTCCACCTGGTCTGCCTGCTGTTGCCTGCGTTGTTCGGCTTGTACGCAGCCTGGCAAGAGCGCACCCATCTGGCCCAGGACATGCTCGCCCGCTTTGCGGTGCTGTTCGCCGTCGGCAGCGTGGCGGTGGCTTTGGAGCAGAGCTTCCCCGAGGCGTTGCTGGGCTGGCTGGCGGAGATCCGCTGGCCTTCGCTGCACGGGCAGTGGATGAGCCTGATCCAGCTGGCCTACCCGATGTTCCTGGTAGTGTTCATCCTGCTGGTGGTGCAATACCTGCGCGAACCCCGGCCGTTGCACGCGGCACAGGTCATTGGTTTGATCGGCATCTTCTGGATGCTACCCAAGACCTTCATCCTGCCCTTCACCCTCAACATCATGTGCAGCCAGGTGATGCTGATGATCGCCGCAGCGGTCTCGCACGAGGCCTACCAGATGGCCTTCCGCGACGAGCTGACCGGCCTGCCGGGGCGCCGCGCGTTGAACGAGCGCATGCAGCGGCTGGGGCGCAACTATGTGATCGCCATGAGCGACGTCGATCACTTCAAGAAATTCAACGACACCCACGGCCACGATGTCGGCGACCAGGTGCTGCGTTTGGTCGCCAGCCGTTTGTCCAAGGTCACCGGGGGCGGGCGCGCCTACCGCTATGGTGGCGAGGAGTTCGCCCTGGTGTTCGCCGGCAAGACCGCCGAGGAGTGCCTGCCCCACCTGGAGGCGGTGCGCGAGATGATCGCCAACTACGCTATCCAGTTGCGGGACCAGAACAGTCGGCCAAACGATGATTCCGCCGGGCGGCAGCGCCGAGGCGCCGGTGCCAACAGCACGGTATCGGTGACCATCAGCATCGGTGTCGCCGAGCGCCAGGTCGATCATCGCAACCCCGACGAAGTGCTCAAATCCGCCGACCAGGCACTCTATAGCGCCAAGGGCGCAGGGCGTAACTGCGTGATGACCTTCGGTCAGCAATCGCGGCGTGGGGCCGTTCGCATGGCATGACCATTGTCGACTATTCAGTCGCATGATGACCCTATGTCTCGTAAAAGTTGTTCGGTTACACTGCGTTCATCCCAGTGCCGCGGCCCCGACGGGCCGCCCCGACCCCGATAGCGAGAGGTTGTCATGGCTGAATATAAAGCGCCCCTGCGCGACATGGGCTTCGTTCTCAATGAAGTCTTCAACGTGGCCGAGCTCTGGTCGCAGCTGCCCGCCCTGGCCGAAGTGGTCGACGCGGAAACTGCCATGGCGGTGCTGGAGGAAGCCGGCAAGGTCACTGGCAAGACCATAGCGCCGCTGAGCCGCGCCGCCGACGAAGAGGGCTGCCATTGGGACAATGGCGCGGTACGCACCCCGGCAGGCTTCATTGACGCCTACAAGACGTATGCCGAGGGCGGCTGGGTTGGTGTTGGCGGCGATCCGCTGTTTGGTGGCATGGGCATGCCCAAGGTGATTTCGGCCCAGGTCGAGGAGATGGTCAACGCCTCGAGCCTGGCCTTTGGCCTGTACCCGATGCTGACCGCTGGCGCCTGCCTGTCGATCAACGCCCACGCCAGCGAAGCGCTCAAGGAACAGTACCTGCCGAACATGTACGCCGGTGTCTGGGCGGGCTCCATGTGCCTCACCGAGCCGCACGCGGGCACCGACCTTGGGATCATCCGCACCAAGGCCGAACCCCAGGCCGATGGCAGCTACAAGGTCAGCGGCACCAAGATCTTCATCACCGGTGGCGAGCACGACCTCACCGAAAACATCATCCACCTGGTGTTGGCCAAGCTGCCGGACGCCCCGGCTGGCCCGAAAGGCATCTCGCTGTTCCTGGTGCCCAAGTTCCTGGTCAACCAAGACGGCAGCCTGGGGGCGCGCAACCCTGCCAACTGCGGCTCGATCGAGCACAAGATGGGTATCCAGGGCTCGGCCACCTGCGTGATGAACTTCGACGAGGCAGTCGGCTACATCGTCGGTGAGCCGAACAAGGGCCTGGCGGCCATGTTCACCATGATGAACTACGAGCGCCTGGGGGTCGGCATCCAGGGCCTGGCCTCGGCCGAGCGCTCCTACCAGAACGCCGTGGAGTACGCCCGCGACCGCCTGCAGAGCCGCGCTCCGACCGGCCCGCAAGCGAAAGACAAGGTGGCCGACCCGATCATCGTCCACCCGGATGTGCGCCGCATGCTGCTGACCATGAAGGCGCAGGTCGAAGGCGGCCGCGCCTTTTCCACCTACGTGGCGATGCAACTCGACAGCGCCAAGTACAGCGAAGACGCCGCGACCCGCAAGCGCAGCGAGGAACTGGTGGCACTGCTGACCCCAGTGGCCAAGGCCTTCCTCACCGACTTGGGCCTGGAGTGCACCGTGCACGGCCAGCAAGTGTTCGGTGGCCATGGCTATATCCGTGAGTGGGGCCAGGAGCAGTTGGTGCGTGACGTGCGCATCACCCAGATCTACGAAGGCACCAACGGTATCCAGGCGCTGGACCTGATGGGCCGCAAGGTGGTGGGCAGTGGTGGTGCCTACTACAAGCTGTTCGCCGACGAGATTCGCCATTTCATCGCCAGCGCCGGTGGCGAACTGGGCGAGTTCACCAAGCCATTGGCGGCTTCCCTCGACCAGCTCGACGAACTGACGGCCTGGGTGCTGGACAAGGCCAAGGGCAACCCCAACGAGATCGGCGCCGCGTCGGTCGAGTACCTGCATGCGTTCGGTTATGTCGCCTATGCCTACATGTGGGCATTGATGGCGCGTGCCGCCCAGGCGGGCGAGGGTGATGCCGATTTCTATGGCGCCAAGCTGGGTACCGCACGGTTCTACTTCGCGCGCTTGCTGCCACGGGTTCATTCGCTGGCGGCTTCGGTGAAGGCTGGGAGCGAATCGCTCTACCTGCTGGATGCCGCGCAGTTCTGAACCAGGCCCGTTCTCCGGCAAGGCCCGCTATACCTGTAGGAGCCGGCTTGCCGGCGAACCTCGGTAAGCCTGGTCTTCACATAAAGACTGGTGTAACCCAACAAGGGGCTGCTTTGCAGCCCTTTGTTGATTCTGGCGTTTGGAGGGGTAATTTCGTGTAAGCATTTTCCTACACGACGTGGTGACTTTTCTCCTCTTTCCTAAGATTGGATCCACGGTTACTCTTTCTTACATGGACGGAGCGCAGGAAGCGCAATGGACAGAACAGGGACACCGTAGGATTTCCTGCCAGGATGGCGGGGTGAAATGGAAGTCACAGGGAAACAGTCTGGAAAACCCCGCTTCGGCGGGGTTTTCTTTGTGCGCGTGTTTCAGCCAAGCACATCCAGCGGCGACACGCCCAGCTGACGTGCGTCGGTCTCTTCCTCCAGCAAGGTGCGCAGCAGCTCGACCGAGGCTTGCTGGCGCTGGGCATCGCGAAACACCAGGCCGACTTTCAACGGTACTCGCGGCTCGCTCAATGGTTTCCACAGCAGCGCCTGGTCATCCTCTGCGGCATCCTTTGCCCGCCCGGGCAGGATGGTCGCCAGCGCCGTGTGCGCCAGGCTGTCGAGAATCCCCGCCATGTTGTTCATTTCCGCCTGCACCTGTGGCCTGCGCCCCAGGTTGGCCAGCTGTGCCTTCCAGATCTGGCGGACCTGGAATTCCTCCCCCAGCATCAGCATCGGCAGCTCCGCCGCCTGGCGGATCGAGACTTTCTTGAAATCCTTGAGCGGGTGGTCATTGGGTATGACCAACTGCAGCTCGTCCTCGTACAGCATCAACCCATGCAGGCCGGGTTGGCGCGGCGGCAGGTAGCTGATGCCGATGTCCAGGCTGCCATTGAGCAGGCGCCGCTCGATCTCCAGCCCCGACAATTCGTAGATCTGCACTACAAGATGCGGCTGGGCCCGGCGCACACGTTCCAGCAACTGCGGCACCAGGCTTGGCCTCACCGTCTGCAGCACGCCGATGGCCAGGGTGCGCAGCGACTGGCCCTTGAAGTTGCGCATGGCTTCGTGGGCCCGTTGCAGGCCGTCGAGCAAGGGCAGGGCATGGTTGTATAGGGTATGGGCGGCCAGGGTGGGCAGCAGGCGTTTGTTGCTGCGCTCGAACAGGTTCAGGTCGAGGCTGTGCTCGAGCTGGCGGATCTGCTGCGAAAGCGCCGGCTGGGACAGCGACAGGCGCTCGGCGGCGCGGCCCACATGGCCTTCTTCATAGACCGCGACGAAATAGCGCAGTTGGCGGAAATCCATAAGTAGCACTTATCGAAAAAGCTGGAAAATCGGAATGGCCCCAGCGTGGCTTGGCGCCTAGTCTATCGCCGTATTCCAGAGGGTTACAGCGATCATCACGCTAATTGTTACCCCGTAGGAAAAACACTTTTGATAGGCAAGGCAAAATATCTGAGCCACGGCGCCAGGCCGAGCCTTGACCGCCCTCGACCGTGAAAGGCTGGAACCCCGATGAACCTGTTCAACCTGCGCCGTCCGGCCCCTGCACCTGCTGAACCAAAGCGTGCACCGGACGCCGAACCGGCGCCGGCGCAGATCGCCCGCAAGCGCTTGATGCCCAGTGCCGAACTCGCGCCGCAGGTGTTTGTGCGTGGCCAGGGCTCCTGGCTGTGGGACAGCGAGGGGCATGCTTTCCTGGACTTCACTCAGGGTTGCGCGGTCAACAGCCTCGGTCACAGTCCTGGCGTGCTGGCCAAGGCATTGAGCGACCAGGCCCAGGCGTTGATCAACCCTGGCACGGGTTTGCATAGCCGTGGCCTGCTGAACCTGGTCGACCGACTGTGCCAGAGCACCGGCAGCGACCAGGCCTACCTGCTCAACAGCGGCGCCGAGGCCTGCGAAGGGGCGATAAAGCTGGCGCGCAAGTGGGGCCAGCTGCACCGCAATGGTGCTTACCACATCATTACCGCCAGCCAGGGCTGCCATGGCCGTAGCCTGGGGGCGTTGTCGGCTTCCGATCCGCTGCCGTGCAACCGCTGCGAACCAGGTCTGCCAGGTTTCAGCAAGGTACCGTTCAACGACCTGGCGGCGCTGCATGCCGGTGTCGACTCACGCACCGTGGCGATCATGCTCGAGCCGATCCAGGGCGAGGCCGGGGTGATCCCGGCGACCCGTGACTACCTCCAGGGTGTCGAACGCCTGTGCCGTGAGCTGGGCATCCTGCTGATCCTCGATGAGGTGCAGACCGGCGTCGGGCGCTGCGGCGCGCTGTTGGCGGAAGAAACCTACGGCGTACGGGCCGACATCATCACCCTGGGCAAGGGCCTGGGTGGCGGGGTGCCATTGGCCGCGCTGCTGGCGCGAGGTACCGCCTGCTGCGCCGAGCCGGGGGAACTGGCAGGCAGCCATCATGGTAATGCGTTGATGAGCGCGGCCGGCCTGGCCGTGTTGCGCACGGTGCTGGAGCCCGGCTTCCTCGAGCATGTGCAGGACAGCGGTCGTCATCTGCGTGATGGCCTCTGCCGCCTGGCAGGGCGCTACGGCCAGGGCGAGGTGCGTGGCCAGGGCCTGCTGTGGGCCATGCAGTTGCATGAGGCCGAGGCCGGTGAGTTGGTCGAGGCGGCGCTGCAGGAAGGGCTGCTGCTCAATGCCCCACAGGCCAATGTGCTGCGCTTCTCGCCGGCCCTGACCGTGAGCAAGGGCAACATCGACGAAATGCTGGTGCGTCTGGCCCGGGCCTTCGCCCGTCTGCATGCACGGCAACACGACCGCCGCGAGGTATCGGCCTGAACGGCCGCCCCGGCAAACCGAATTTCAACGAACCGTCTCGCGTTTCTGCGCATCGCCCCTGGCCTGCAGTATTTGGCCCGGGGCGTTTTTTTTGCCTGGCGCGCGGCGGTGGAACCTCTGCGCTGAGTGGCTGGTCTCTGTTGAAACCCTTCAAGGAGCGCAGCCCATGGACTTCATCCGCATCATCATCGCCATCATCCTGCCGCCGCTGGGGGTGTTCCTCCAGGTCGGGTTCGGTGGGGCGTTCTGGCTGAATATCCTGCTGACCCTGCTGGGGTACATCCCAGGGATCGTCCATGCGGTGTACATCATCGCCAAGCGTTGAGCCGGCGGTGCCACCTGCCAATCAGCGGGTGGCCGCCTTCGGCTTGTAGGCGCAGTAGCCTGGGCGCGGCCCGACCTTGGGGTGATTGCGGCAGGTGTCGGGGCGCTTGTCATAAATGGTGCACAGGCGGCTCTTGCGGTCCAGATAGAGGCAGTCGTCGTTGCTCATCCGGGTCAGGGTGAAGATCCCGGACTTCTGGTTGAAGCGCTCGATGATGCCGTCCTTCTGCAGGCGCTTGGCGATGTTCTTGGGTGGCTCGTCTTTCTCGAACTCGTCCACCACGCCAATGCGGATCAGATCCTTGATCTTCACCTCCACCGGCAGGGTGCAGCAGGTCGAGTGGCAGCCGCCACACATGTGGCTGGCATAGCGCTGCCAGGTCTCCAGGCGGTCGACTTCGGCGGCGGCGATCAGGGTCGGTTTCATGGTTGCGGTTTTATTCTTGCAAGGGAAATCACGGTTTTGGGGCGCGCGATGATACCGGAGTTGTTCAATTTGTGAACAACCTTTTGCCGGGTTTACCGGTGCTCGATGAAAACCGCGAACCGTCGCTGTCGCTCCCTGTCAGAGCGTCTAGGCTGAACACTCTCCCTGCGCTTTCGCCCACTTGCCCGAGGATGCCCCATGTCCCAGGAAACCGAAGCCCGTGACGAAAAGGCCCATAGTGCAGAGGTGGCGGCTTTCCGCGCCGCCGTGCTGGCCAAGCTGACCTACGCGGTCGGCAAGGACCCGGAGCACGCCTTCGACCACGACTGGTTCGAAGCCATCGCCCTGGCAGCCCGCGATCACATGGTCGATCACTGGATGGACCACACCCGGCGGGCCTACCGACGCAGCCAGAAGCGTGTCTATTACCTCTCCCTCGAATTCCTCATCGGCCGCTTGCTGTACGACAGCTTGAGCAACCTCGGTTACCTGGAGATCGCCCGCGAGGCCCTGCAAGGGCTGGACGTGGACCTTGAGCGCATTCGCTTGCTCGAGCCCGACGCGGCGTTGGGCAACGGTGGCCTCGGCCGCCTGGCGGCGTGCTTCATGGAGAGCATGTCGACCTTGGGCATCGCCGCCCATGGTTATGGCATCCGCTACGAGCACGGCCTGTTCCGCCAGGCGGTGGTCGATGGCTGGCAGCAGGAGCAGACCGAGAACTGGCTGGATTTCGGCAACCCCTGGGAGTTCGAGCGAGCCGAAGTGATCTACCCGATCAGCTTCGGTGGCAGTGTCGAGACCGTGACCGAAGCCAGTGGCCATCAGCGTCAGGTCTGGTGGCCAGGCGAGACGGTGCGGGCGGTGGCCTACGACACGCCGGTGGTCGGCTGGCGCGGGGCCAGCGTCAACACCCTGCGCTTGTGGCGTGCCCGGGCCCTGGAGGAGTTGCATCTTGAACGGTTCAACGCCGGCGATCACCTGGGGGCGGTGGCCGAAGTGGCCCGGGCCGAGAGCATCTCGCGGGTGCTGTACCCGGCCGACAGTACCGAGGCCGGCCAGGAATTACGCCTGCGCCAGGAGTACTTCTTCGTCTCCGCCTCGTTGCAGGACCTGCTGCGTCGCCACCTGAACATGCACGAAACCCTGATGAACCTGCCGGATGCCGCCGCAATCCAGCTCAATGACACGCACCCGTCGATCGCTGTCGCCGAACTGATGCGGCTGCTGGTCGACCAGCACGAGATTCCCTGGGACAAGGCCTGGCAACTGACGGTCGACACCCTGGCCTACACCAACCACACCCTGTTGCCCGAGGCGCTGGAAACCTGGCCGGTGGCGTTGATGGAGCGCATGCTGCCGCGGCACATGCAGATCATCTATTTGATCAACGCCTATCACATCGACTCGCTGCGCGCCAAAGGCCTGCACGACTTCGATGTGTTGCGCGCGGTGTCGCTGATCGAGGAGGACAATGGCCGGCGGGTGCGCATGGGCAACCTGGCCTTCCTTGGCTCGCACAGCGTCAACGGTGTGTCGGCGCTGCACAGCAAGCTGATGAAAAGCACGGTGTTCGCCGAACTGCACAAGCTTTACCCGCAGCGGATCAACAACAAGACCAACGGCATCACTTTCCGCCGCTGGCTGTACCAGGCCAACCCGCCGCTCACCGCCATGCTGATCGAGGCACTGGGGCCGGAGGTGCTGGACGACCCGGAAGGCCGGCTCAAGGCGCTGGTGCCGTTCGCTGACAAGGCCACCTTCCGCACGCAGTTCGCCGCCCAGCGCCTGCACAGCAAGCGCGCCCTGGCCAGCCTCATCCAGGACCGCCTGGGGGTTACGGTCAATCCCGAGGCGTTGTTCGACGTGCAGGTCAAGCGTATTCACGAGTACAAGCGCCAGTTGCTCAACCTGCTGCACACCGTGGCGCTGTACCAGGCCATCCGCAACGACCCCGGCATCGACTGGGTGCCACGGGTGAAGCTGTTCGCCGGCAAGGCCGCGGCCAGCTATCACCAGGCCAAGCTGATCATCAAGCTGGCCAACGATATCGCCCGGGTGGTCAACAACGACCCCACCGTGCGCGGCCTGCTCAAGGTGGTGTTCCTGCCCAACTACAACGTCAGCCTGGCCGAGAGCATCATCCCGGCGGCGGACCTGTCCGAGCAGATCTCTACCGCGGGCTACGAAGCGTCTGGCACCAGCAACATGAAGTTCGGCCTCAACGGCGCGCTGACCATCGGTACGCTCGATGGCGCCAACGTCGAGATGTGCGAGCAAGTGGGGGCGGAGAACATGTTCATCTTCGGCTTGACCGCCCAGCAGGTGGAGGCGCGCAAGCGCAGCGGCGATTTTGGCGCCGCCGCGGCGATCGCCGCCTCGCACCGCCTGGGGGATGTGTTGCAGGCGATCCGCAGCGGGGTGTTCTCGCCGGACGATCCGGCGCGCTATGCCGGGTTGATCGATGGGTTGATTGCCCATGACCGCTTCCTGGTGTGCGCCGATTTCGATACGTACTGGGATGCCCAGCGCCGGGTCGAGGAGTTGTGGCATGCGCCGCAGGAGTGGTGGCGCATGGCGGTGCTCAATACGGCGCGGATGGGCTGGTTCTCGTCGGACCGAACCATTCGCGAGTATGCGACCGAGATCTGGAAGGCGCTGGATTGAGTCGTCCGCAGTTCGCCGGCAAGGCCGGCTCCTACATGCGCCCTGTAGAAGCCGGCCTTGCCGGCGAACCGCCGCTGCACAAGGCTCAAGCCGACCACTGGCCTGCTTCTCGCTGAACTCAAGCCCCCCAGACGAGTCTCTTTGCTCGCTAGCGCTGCACTCTCCCTGTAAACTGCGGGGGTTTTTCTCCCCCTTTCCATTTCGGAGCCATACATGTCCCGCGTTACCCTGAGTCGCTATCTGATTGAGCAGACCCGCAGCAACAATACCCCTGCCGATCTGCGCTTCCTGATCGAAGTGGTGGCGCGTGCGTGCAAGGAGATCAGCCACCACGTTTCCAAGGGCGCCCTCGGCGGCGTGCTGGGCAGCATGGGCACCGAAAACGTGCAGGGCGAGGTGCAGAAGAAGCTCGACGTGATCTCCAACGATATTCTGCTCGAAGCCAACGAGTGGGGCGGCCACCTGGCCGGCATGGCGTCCGAAGAGATGGACAACGCCTACCAGATCCCGGGCAAGTACCCCAAAGGCGCGTACCTGCTGGTCTTCGACCCGCTGGACGGCTCGTCGAACATCGACGTCAACGTCTCGGTCGGCACCATCTTCTCGGTACTGCGCTGCCCTAACCAGTACCTGAGCCAGAACGAAAGCCTCAACGAAGCAGCCTTCCTGCAGCCAGGCACCGAGCAGGTCGCCGCCGGCTACGCCATCTACGGCCCGCAGACCATGCTGATCCTGACCCTGGGTAACGGCGTCAAGGGCTTCACCCTGGACCGTGAACTGGGCAGCTTCGTGCTCACCCACGAAAACATCCGCGTGCCGGAAACCACCGCTGAGTTCGCCATCAACATGTCCAACCAGCGCCACTGGGAAGCCCCGGTACAGCGCTACGTGGGCGAGCTGCTGGCGGGTGAGACCGGCCCGCTGAAAAAGAACTACAACATGCGCTGGATCGCCTCGATGGTGGCCGACGTGCACCGCATCCTGACCCGTGGCGGCCTGTTCATGTACCCGCGCGACGCCCGTGAGCCGAGCAAGCCGGGCAAGCTGCGCCTGATGTACGAGGCCAACCCGATGTCGTTCATCATCGAGCAGGCCGGCGGCGCCTCCACCAACGGTTACGATCGCATCCTCGACATCAAGCCGGAGAGCCTGCACCAGCGCGTGTCGGTCATCCTCGGTTCGAAGGAAGAGGTCGAGCGCGTCACCGCCTACCACAAGGAGTAAGCCATGCTCGCACCTTGGCAGCCGTTGCTGGAGTGGTGGTTCGGTTGGGGCACGAGTCCCCAGGCCGTGGCTGACGAGAAGAACACGCTGTGGTTCGGCAAGCATCATGATGCCGATGCCCACGCCATGTTCGGCGACCTGGTCGAGCACGCCCTGGCGGGCGGGCTCGACGAGTGGCAGCAGAGCCCGCAGGGCTGGCTGGGGTTGCTGATTCTGCTGGATCAGCTGCCGCGCATGATCTATCGCGACACGCCGCGTGCCTTCGAGGGTGACCGGCGTGCCCAGGTAGTGGCGATGCAGGGGTTGCAGAAGGGCTGGGACTATCAGCTGCTGCCGATCCAGCGGGTGTTCGTGCTGCTGGTGCTGGAGCATGCCGAGGTGCTGGATTGGCAGAACCTGTGCGTCGAGCGCTATCAGGTGCTGCTGGCTGAGCAACCGGAGGCCAACCGCCGGTTGTTCGAAGGCTTCCTCGACTACGCGGAACAGCACCAGCGGGTGATTGCCCGGTTCGGTCGCTTCCCGCACCGCAACCTGGTGCTGGGGCGGCCGAGCACCAGCGAGGAGATGGACTTCTTGCTCGAGCCTGGGTCCAGGTTCTGATACGACGGCTGCCTTGCAGCCTGTTCGCCGGCAAGCCGGCTCCTACGGGGACTCGTAGAAGCCGGCTTGCCGGCGAATGCTTCAGATCCTGAAGCTACCCACCAGATGCTTCAACCGCTCGACCTGATGCTCAAGGTCGGTGCAGGCACGCAAGGTGCTCTGCAGGTTGTGCACCCCTTCCTGGTTCAACGTATTGATCTCGTTGATGTCGACATTGATCGACTCGACCACGGCCGTCTGCTCTTCGGTGGCGGTGGCCACCGACTGGTTCATGCCATCGATCTCGCCGATGCGCTGGGTGACGCTGCCCAGGCGCTCGCCGGCCTGGTTGGCGATGCCCACGCTGCGGTCGCTGTGCGCCTGGCTCTGGTTCATGGTGCTGACCGCCACCTGGGCGCCGGCCTGCAACTCTTCGATCAGGCGCTGCACCTGCTGCGCCGAATCCTGGGTACGGTGGGCCAGGTTGCGCACTTCGTCCGCCACCACGGCGAAGCCACGGCCGGCCTCACCGGCGCGGGCGGCCTCGATCGCGGCGTTCAGCGCCAGCAGGTTGGTTTGCTGCGAGATGCCGCTGATCACATCGAGGATCTGGCCGATGTTCGCCGTGTGGTTGTTCAAGGTCTCGATATTGCCGCTGGCGTCGCTGATGCGCGCCGACAGCTGATTCATCACGTCGATGGTCTCGCCGACCACCTGCTGGCCTTCCTCGGCCAAGCCCCGGGCGGCGCTGGAGTGCTGCGAGGCGAGGGCGGCGTTCTGGGCGATTTCCTGGGCGGCGGCCCCCAGCTGGTTGATCGCCGCGGCCACGCTGCTGGTGCGGCTCGACTGCTGGTCGGCGTTGTGGATCGAGGCGTTGGAGGCGTTGACCACCTGGCTGGCCACGGCATTCACCTGGCCGGTGGCCGAGGCCACTTCACGGATCGATTCGTGGATGCGCTCGACGAAACGGTTGAACGACTGCGCCAGGCTGCCGAACTCGTCCTGGGCGTGGATGTTCAGGCGCCGGGTCAGGTCGCCTTCGCCCTCGGCGATGTCGCGCATGGCGCGGCCCATGATATGCAGCGGCTCCATCAGCACGCGGATCAGCAGGCCCAGCAGGGCGATGATCACCATCACCGCGATCAGCGTCGCCACCACCGCCGAGGTGCGCAGTTCGCCCAGCATGGCGAAGGCGGCATCCTGGTCCAGCACCAGCGCCACGTACCAGTCCGCCGACGGCACGCCGTCGACATGGGTGAAGCTGATGAACTGCTTGCGGCCGTCGACTTCGACTTCTTTCAGGCCGCTGCCAATGCGCAGGTCGCTGCCAGGGTAGACGTCGGCCAGGGCCTTGAGCGCCAGCTCGGCTTTGGGATGGATGAGCACCTTGCCTTCGCCGTTGACGATGAAGGCATGCCCACGGCCGCCAAAGTCCAGGGTGTTGATCAGGTTGCTGATGGTCTGCAGGTCGGTGTCGACGCCACTCACGCCGATCATGCGCCCACCCTGTTGCACCGGGGTGGCGAGGGTGATCACCAGCTTGCCGGCCGAGACCGAGATGTACGGCTCGGTGACGATGGTCTGGCCCGCCGCGCTGGCCGCCTTGTACCAGCCGCGCACGCGCGGGTCGTAGTCGGCGGCGCGGTTGCCCACCGGTACTGATTGCATGCTGCCGTCCTGGCCGCCGAAGTAGGTGAGGATGAAGTTGCTGCCATACACCGGCAGCGCCAGGATGCGGTCGAGGCTGCTCTTGCCTGGGCCGTCGACGGCCACCTGCTGGGCTACCGAGTTCACCAGCTGGATGCGGCTGTCGAGCCAGGTGCGGATGTTGCCGGCGGTGAGGTTGCCCAGTGACTGCAACGTCGACTCGGTGTCGCTACGCAGCGACTGGCGCTGTCGGTAGTCGTTGAACAGGACGAAGCAGGTGAAGGCGACGGCCACCACCAGGGCGGCGGCCAGCAGGATCTTGTGGCTGAACTTGAGGTTCTTGGTCATTTTTTTGAAGTCTGCGCACGGGCACGAAGGAGGGGCGGGTGCGGCAAAAGGCCACACCACGGCTCTGTGTCGTCACGCCGGGATAAAACATTAATCGTTTGCGCACCAGGCGACCAACGGCGCACAACGAAACCTCGACGCACAGGGAACCGAGCAGCCATTTTCCCTTCTAAGCTCCCTACAGGCCCTCATACCTGTGTACCCATCTCCAGGAGTGTCCCTTCATGTCGTTGCGTTCCCTCGCCCTGTTGTCCTTGTGCGTCGTCCTGACCGCTTGCAGCAAGATCAACCAGGAAAACTATTCCAAGCTCAAGGCCGGCATGAACAAGGCCGAGGTCGAGCAGTTGCTCGGATCGCCGAAAGAGTGCTCCGGCGCGCTGGGCATGAGCAGTTGCACCTGGGGCGACGAGAAAAGCTTCATCAGCGTGCAGTACGCAGCCGACAAGGTCCTGATGTATTCCGGGCAGGGGCTCAAATGAGGCGCCTGCACCTGCTGTTGGGGGTCTGCCTGGTGATGCTGCTCGGTGGCTGCGCCACCTCGGCCACCGACCCGCTGGCACCGAAGACCGCAGGTGCGGTCGATCTGAAGCGTTATCAGGGCAAGTGGTTCGAGCTGGCGCGTCTGCCGATGAAGTACCAGGACGGCTGCGCCCAGTCCGAGGCCCACTACAACCTCAAGCCGGACGGCAGCGTGGGCGTGCTCAACCGTTGCCGCACGATGGGTGATGAGTGGCTGCGTGCCGAGGGCCATGCCACGCCGCAGCAGCCGGGGCACACCGACAAACTGTGGGTGGAGTTCGACAACTGGTTCACCCGGCTGGTGCCTGGCGTGGCCAAGGGCGCCTACTGGATTCTCTACGTGGATGATCGCTATCGCACGGCGATCGTCGGCAGCCCGGACCGCAAGTACCTGTGGATACTGTCGCGTACGCCTTCGCTACCGGCCTGGGAGCGGGAGAACCTGCTGGCCAGGGCGCGGCAGCAGGGCTTCGATACCAGCCGGTTGATCTGGCGTTCGCCGGACAAGGATATCGTTGCCCGGCATTGAGGCCATAAGGCTGCTTGCATTGCAGGGACCTGTAGGAGCGGCTTTAGCCGCGAACCCCGGCAAGGCCGGGGCTGGCACCGCGTTGTTTGCTTCGCGGCTGAAGCCGCCCCTACAGGCTATGTGCTCAGGCCAGAAGCTGGCGCAACACCTCGACAAATGCCACCGCGCTTTCCTCTTCCTGATCATGCCGCCCCTGGCGCACCAGCCACTGGCCGTTGACCATCACATCGCGCACCTGGCGGTCGCCGCCGGCGAACAGCCAGCGGTTCAGGATGGCGTCGCCATCGGCCACGGCCAGGTACGGGTCCTGCCCGTCGAGCACCAACCAATCAGCCCGCTTGCCCACCGCCAGTTCGCCGATCGGCTGGCCCAGTGCCTGGGCGCCACCCACCAGCGCGGCGTCGTACAGGGTTCGCCCGACCATCGGCTGGTCCGCGCCATAAAGCCGGTTGCGCCGTTGGTCGCGCAGGCGCTGGCCGTACTCCAGCCAGCGCAATTCCTCGACCACGCTCAGCGACACATGGCTGTCCGAGCCGATGCCCATGCGCCCGCCCTGGGCCAGGTAGTCCACTGCGGGGAAGATGCCGTCGCCCAGGTTGGCCTCGGTGGTCAGGCACAACCCGGCCACCGCGCCACTGCGAGCCATGGCGGCGACTTCGTCGGCTCCGGCGTGGGTGGCGTGGACCAGGCACCAGCGCTCATCCACATCGACATGCTCGTACAGCCATTGCAGCGGGCGACGGCGGCTCCAGGCCAGGCAATCGTCGACCTCCTTCTGCTGTTCGGCGATATGGATATGGATCGGACAGGTGGTGTCACTGGCACCCAGCACGTCGGCGATCTGCCCGGGTGTGACGGCGCGCAGCGAGTGGAAGCATAGCCCCAGCTGCTGCGCTGGCTGTTGCGCCAGCAGTGGTGCAAGTTGCTGTTGCAGGCGCAGATAGTGTTCTGTCGAGTTGATGAAGCGACGCTGCCCCTCATTAGGTGTCTGCCCGCCAAAGCCCGAGTGGCTGTAGAGCACCGGCAGCAGGGTCAGGCCGATGCCGCTGGTCGCGGCGGCGGCGCTGATACGCCGGGACAGCTCGGCCGGGTCGGCGTAACGCTGGCCGGCCTGGTCATGGTGCACGTAGTGGAATTCCGCCACCGAGGTGTAGCCGGCCTTGAGCATCTCGATGTAGAGCTGGCGGGCGATGACTTGCAACTGCTCGGGGGTGATGCGCCCGACCAGGCGATACATGAGGTCGCGCCAGGTCCAGAAACTGTCGTTGGGGTTGCCGGCCACTTCCGCCAGCCCCGCCATGGCCCGTTGGAACGCGTGCGAGTGCAGGTTCGGCATGCCCGGCAGCAGCGGGCCGGCCAGGCGCTCGGCGCCCTCGGCGTCGGCATCGGCCATGATCGCGGCCAGCCGGCCATCGGCGGCGACCTCCAGGCGGACATTGCGGGCCCAGCCCGTGGGTAGCAGGGCACGTTCGGCGAAATAGGCTGGCATCGGTGAAATCCTGTTATTGTTCAACTTGTATATACATATACAGCTGTTTGCCTGCCGGGTAAACTCCGGCAAGCTACCGTTCACTCCAACCGTACAAGGACTCAACGCCGTGCCGACACTTCCTGTCTCCGCGCTGGTTGCCCAGATGGGCGAAGGGCCGGCGCCGCTCTACGCCCGGGTGAAACAGATGATCATCCAGCAGATCGAGAGCGGCAGCTGGCCGCCCCATCACCGGGTGCCCTCCGAGAGCGAACTGGTCAGCGAGCTGGGTTTCAGCCGCATGACCATCAACCGCGCCTTGCGCGAACTGACCGCCGAAGGCCTGCTGGTGCGCATGCAGGGGGTCGGCACCTTCGTCGCTGAGCCCAAGACCCGCTCGGCGCTGTTCGAGGTCAACAACATCGCCGACGAGATCGCCGGCCGTGGCCACCAGCATAGCTGCCAGGTGATCACGCTCGCCGAGGAAGCCGCTGGCTCCGAGCGCGCCCTGGCTTTGGATATGCGCGAAGGCCAGCGGGTGTTCCACTCGTTGATCGTGCACTACGAGAACGGCGTGCCGGTGCAGATCGAAGACCGCTACGTCAACGCGGCCATCGCCCCGGACTACCTCCAGCAGGACTTCACCCGACAGACGCCCTACGCCTATCTGTCGCAGGTCGCGCCGCTCACCGAAGGCGAGCACGTGGTCGAGGCCATCCTCGCCGAGCCTGAAGAATGCAAGCTGTTGCAGATCGAGCGGGGCGAGCCCTGCCTGCTGATCCGCCGCCGCACCTGGTCGGGCCGCCAGCCGGTGACTGCCGCGCGCTTGATCCATCCCGGTTCCCGTCATCGCCTTGAAGGACGATTCAGCAAATGAGCCAGCTGCAGCTGTTGCGCGCCCACGACTACCCGCGCATGCCCTGGAAGAACGGTGGTGGTTTCACCGAAGAGATCACCCGTGATGCAGGCGACAGCCTGGACGGTTTCGGCTGGCGCCTGTCGATCGCCGATATCGAGGAGTCCGGTGGCTTTTCCACCTTTACTGGCTATCAGCGGATCATCACCGTGCTGCAGGGCGATGGTATGCGCCTGTTGGTCGACGGCCAGGCCACTCGGCCGCTGCTGCCGTTCGATGCGTTCGCCTTCAGTGGCGAGAGCCAGGTCAGCTGCAAGCTGCTGGGCGGGGCGATTCGCGATTTCAACCTGATCTACGCGCCGCAGCGGTATCGGGCGCGCTTGCAGTGGCTGGATGGCAGCAGTCGGTTGTTCAGTTCGGCATCGACGGTGTTGCTGTTTGCCGCCGGCAATCATGTCGAGGTGGCGCTGGCCGGGCAGAGCACACAGCAGCTTGGGCGGTATGACTGCCTGCGGATCGATGGCAACGAGGGCCTGCTGGAGCTGGATGTGCAGGGGCGGTTCTGCCTGATCGAGCTGATGCCACGCTGACATGTGTAGGAGCCAGCCTTGCTGGCGAATATGCCCGGACGGGCGGTTCGCCAGCAAGGCTGGCTCCTACAGAAGTATTCCAAGGTCGCCTCGCGGCCTTTTTTTTCATCCGAGGAACGGTCGGTCTTTTTTGGTTGCCTATGCTTGTACATACAAGTAAAGATGTGTTTGTATAGTTGCCACGACACATACATGCCGTCGGATGACCGCAGAGGACCTTTCCCGTGACTGACAACAACAAATACCGTGACGTAGAAATCCGCGCCCCGCGTGGCAACAAGCTGACCGCCAAGAGCTGGCTGACTGAAGCCCCGCTGCGCATGCTGATGAACAACCTCGACCCGCAGGTCGCCGAGAACCCCAAAGAGCTGGTGGTGTACGGCGGCATCGGCCGCGCCGCGCGTAACTGGGAGTGCTACGACAAGATCGTCGAGACCCTGACCCGCCTGGAAGACGACGAAACCCTGCTGGTGCAGTCGGGCAAGCCGGTCGGCGTGTTCAAGACCCACAGCAACGCCCCGCGCGTGCTGATCGCCAACTCCAACCTGGTGCCGCACTGGGCCAACTGGGAACACTTCAACGAACTGGACGCCAAAGGCCTGGCCATGTACGGCCAGATGACCGCCGGCAGCTGGATCTACATCGGCAGCCAGGGCATCGTCCAGGGTACCTACGAAACCTTCGTCGAGGCCGGCCGCCAGCACTACAACGGCAGCCTCAAGGGCAAGTGGGTCCTGACCGCGGGCCTGGGCGGCATGGGTGGCGCCCAGCCACTGGCCGCCACGCTTGCCGGCGCTTGCTCGCTGAACATCGAGTGCCAGCAGAGCCGCATCGATTTCCGCCTGGAAACCCGCTACGTCGATGAGCAGGCCAAGGACCTGGACGACGCCCTGGCGCGCATCGCCAAGTACACCGCCGAAGGCAAGGCCATCTCCATCGCCCTGCACGGTAACGCCGCCGAAATCCTGCCGGAACTGGTCAAGCGTGGCGTGCGCCCGGACATGGTCACCGACCAGACCAGTGCCCACGACCCGCTCAACGGCTACCTGCCGGCCGGCTGGACCTGGGAGCAGTACCGCGACCGCGCCCAGACCGACCCGGCAGCCGTGGTGAAGGCCGCCAAGCAGTCGATGGCCGTGCACGTAAAAGCCATGCTCGACTTCCAGAAGCAGGGCATCCCGACCTTCGACTACGGCAACAACATCCGCCAGATGGCCAAGGAAGAGGGCGTGGCCAACGCCTTCGACTTCCCAGGCTTCGTGCCGGCCTACATCCGCCCGCTGTTCTGCCGCGGTGTCGGCCCGTTCCGCTGGGCCGCGCTGTCGGGCGATGCAGAAGACATCTACAAGACCGACGCCAAGGTCAAGGAGCTGATCCCGGACGACGCCCACCTGCACCGCTGGCTGGACATGGCCCGCGAGCGCATCAGCTTCCAGGGCCTGCCGGCACGTATCTGCTGGGTTGGCCTGGGCCTGCGTGCCAAGCTGGGCCTGGCGTTCAACGAAATGGTGCGCAGCGGCGAGCTGTCGGCACCGGTAGTGATCGGCCGTGACCACCTGGACTCGGGCTCGGTGTCCAGCCCCAACCGTGAGACCGAAGCCATGCGCGATGGCTCCGACGCCGTCTCTGACTGGCCGCTGCTCAATGCCCTGCTCAACACCGCAGGCGGCGCTACCTGGGTTTCGCTGCACCACGGCGGTGGTGTGGGCATGGGCTTCTCCCAGCACTCGGGCATGGTCATCGTCTGCGACGGTACCGATGAAGCCGCCGAGCGCATCGCCCGCGTACTGACCAACGACCCGGGCACCGGTGTGATGCGCCACGCCGATGCTGGCTACCAGATCGCCATCGATTGTGCCAAGGAGCAGGGCCTGGACCTGCCGATGATCACCGGCTGATCGCTGCGCTTTGGATCGCACCCTGCAAGGGTGATACTGAACAACAAGAAGGGGCCCAGTGTGGCCCCAAGCGATTGGAGTAGCGAAGTGACCGAATTGACCCTCAAGCCCGGCACCCTGACCCTGGCCCAACTGCGCGCCATCCATGCCGCGCCCGTGCGCCTGCAACTGGACGCCAGCGCCGCGCCGGCCATCGACGCCAGCGTCGCCTGCGTCGAGCAGATCATCGCCGAGGACCGCACCGCCTACGGCATCAACACCGGTTTCGGCCTGCTGGCCTCGACCCGCATCGCCAGCCACGACCTGGAGAACCTGCAGCGTTCGCTGGTGCTGTCCCACGCCGCCGGTATCGGCGCGCCGCTGGACGACGACCTGGTGCGCCTGATCATGGTGCTCAAGATCAACAGCCTCAGCCGTGGCTTCTCCGGCATCCGGCGCAAAGTGATCGACGCGCTGATCGCCCTGGTCAACGCCGAAGTCTACCCACACATCCCGCTTAAGGGTTCGGTCGGCGCCTCCGGCGACCTGGCACCGCTGGCGCACATGTCGCTGGTGCTGCTGGGCGAGGGCAAGGCCCGCTACAAGGGCCAGTGGCTGTCGGCTACCGAGGCCCTGGCCGTTGCCGGCCTGGAGCCGCTGACGCTGGCCGCCAAAGAAGGCCTGGCCCTGCTCAACGGCACCCAGGCGTCCACCGCCTATGCCCTGCGCGGCCTGTTCCAGGCCGAAGACCTGTACGCCGCGGCCATCGCCTGTGGCGGCCTGAGCGTCGAGGCGGCGCTGGGTTCGCGCTCGCCGTTCGATGCGCGCATCCATGCCGTGCGTGGCCAGCGTGGCCAGATCGACACCGCCGCCTGCTTCCGCGACCTGCTGGGCGACTCCAGCGAAGTGTCGCTGTCGCACAAGAACTGCGACAAGGTCCAGGACCCTTATTCCCTGCGCTGCCAGCCGCAGGTCATGGGCGCCTGCCTCACGCAGATCCGCCAGGCCGCCGAAGTGCTGGGCATCGAAGCCAACGCCGTGTCGGACAACCCGCTGGTGTTCGCTGCTGAGGGCGACGTGATCTCTGGCGGCAACTTCCACGCCGAGCCCGTGGCCATGGCCGCCGACAATATCGCCCTGGCGATCGCTGAAATCGGTTCGCTGAGCGAGCGCCGCATCTCGCTGATGATGGACAAGCACATGTCCCAGCTGCCGCCATTCCTGGTGGAGAACGGTGGGGTCAACTCCGGCTTCATGATTGCCCAGGTCACCGCCGCCGCGCTGGCCAGCGAGAATAAGGCGCTGTCGCACCCGCACAGCGTTGACAGCCTGCCGACCTCGGCCAACCAGGAAGACCACGTGTCGATGGCCCCGGCCGCCGGCAAGCGCCTGTGGGAAATGGCCGAGAACACCCGTGGCGTGCTGGCCATCGAATGGCTGGGCGCCTGCCAGGGCCTGGACCTGCGCAAGGGGCTGAAGACCTCGGTCAAGCTGGAGCAGGCGCGCCAGGCGCTGCGTCGCGAAGTGCCGCACTATGACCGCGACCGCTTCTTCGCGCCGGACATCGAGGCCGCCTGCACGCTGCTGGCCAAAGGCACCTTGACTGGCCTGCTGCCAGCTGGGGTCCTGCCTAGCCTGTAATACCGCATTCGCCGGCAAGCCGGCTCCTACGGGGTTCTCTGTAGGAGCCGGCTTGCCGGCGAACGGCCCTCATACTCACGACCAGAACAACAATAAGGACGTGACATGCAACAAGCTCAAGGTCTCAAGCGCGGGCTATCGGCCCGGCATATCCGTTTCATGGCGCTCGGTTCGGCAATCGGTACCGGGCTTTTCTACGGTTCCGCCTCGGCCATCCAGATGGCCGGCCCGGCCGTGCTGCTGGCCTACCTGATCGGTGGCGCCGCGGTCTTCATGGTGATGCGCGCCCTCGGCGAGATGGCCGTGCACAACCCGGTGGCCGGCTCCTTTGGCCACTACGCCAGCACCTACCTCGGCCCCATGGCCGGCTTCATCCTCGGCTGGACCTACGCTTTCGAGATGGTCATCGTCGCCATCGCCGACGTGACCGCCTTCGGTATCTACATGGGCTTCTGGTTCCCGGAGGTCGCCCGCTGGATCTGGGTGCTGGGCATCGTGTTCCTGATCGGTGGCCTGAACCTGTGCAACGTGCGGGTCTTCGGCGAGATGGAGTTCTGGCTGTCGCTGCTCAAGGTCGGCGCCATCGTCGCGATGATCCTCGCAGGCCTGGGCATCATGGCCTTCGGCTTCAGCCAGGTGGGTACCGGGCACGCGGTCGGGGTGAGCAACCTGTTCGACCACGGCGGCTTCATGCCCAATGGCGTCAGTGGCCTGATCGCCTCGTTCGCAGTGGTGATGTTCGCTTTCGGCGGTATCGAGATCATCGGCGTCACCGCCGGTGAGGCGAAAGACCCCCAGCGGGTGATCCCAAAGGCGATCAACGCCGTGCCGCTGCGCATCCTGCTGTTCTATGTGCTCACCCTGTTCGTGCTGATGTGCCTGTACCCGTGGCCGCAGATCGGCAGCCAGGGCAGCCCGTTCGTGCAGATCTTCAGCAACCTGGGCATCGGCTCCGCTGCGGCCGTGCTCAATATCGTGGTGATCTCGGCGGCGATTTCGGCCATCAACAGTGACATCTTTGGCGCTGGTCGCATGATGTACGGCCTGGCCCAGCATGGCCAGGCGCCGCGTGGTTTCGGCAAACTGTCGAAGCACGGCGTACCGTGGATGACCGTGGTGGTGATGGGTGCGGCGCTGCTGATTGGCGTGCTGCTCAACTACCTGATCCCGGAGAACGTGTTCCTGCTGATCGCCTCCATCGCCACCTTCGCCACTGTGTGGGTGTGGCTGATGATCCTGGTCACCCAGGTGGCCATGCGCCGCAGCATGAGCCGCGAAGAGGTCGCCCAGCTCAAGTTCCCTGTACCGTTCTGGCCTTATGGGCCGGCCCTGGCCATCGCGTTCATGGTGTTCATCTTCGGAGTGCTCGGCTACTTCCCCGACACCCAGGCGGCGTTGATCGTCGGTGTGATCTGGGTGGTGTTCCTGGTCGCGTCCTACCTGCTGTGGTGCAAGCCACGCGCCGGTGGTGGCGAGCCTGCCCGGGCGCCGGCCGAGCTGCACCGTTGAAGCTAACAAGGAGATCCTGATGAGAACCCTCTGGCAGCACTGCCACGCAGCGACCATGGCCGAGGGCCGCTACTCGATCATCGAGGACGCGGCGATCGTCACCAGCGCGGGCTTGATCGAGTGGATCGGCCCGCGCGGTGGAGTACCGCCGGTCGCGGCCGACCGCGTCGTCGACCTGGACGGCGCCTGGGTCACCCCCGGGCTGATCGACTGCCACACCCACGCGGTGTTCGGTGGTAACCGCAGCGGCGAGTTCGAGCAGCGCCTGCAGGGCGTGAGCTATGCCGAGATCGCGGCTCAGGGCGGTGGTATCGCCAGCACCGTGCGGGCTACCCGCGCGGCTAGCGAGGAAGCGCTGCTGGGCAGTGCCCGGCAGCGGGTCCAGGCGCTGATGCGCGACGGCGTAACCACGATCGAGATCAAGTCCGGCTATGGCCTGGACCTCGAGAACGAACGCAAGATGCTGCGCGTCGCCCGGCGCCTAGGCGAGGAACTGCCGGTGACTGTGCGCAGCACCTGCCTGGCCGCCCACGCCTTGCCGCCCGAGTACGTGGGCAGGGCGGACGACTACATCGACCATATCTGCGACCAGATGCTCCCGGCACTGGCCGCCGAGGGGCTGGTGGACGCGGTGGATGCCTTCTGCGAACACCTGGCGTTTTCGCCAGCCCAGGTCGAGCGCCTGTTCATCAAGGCGCGCGAGCTGGGGCTGCCAGTCAAGCTGCACGCCGAGCAGTTGTCGTCGCTGCACGGCTCCAGCCTGGCCGCGCGCTACCAGGCGCTGTCAGCCGACCACCTGGAGTTCATGACTGAAGAGGACGCCATCGCCATGGCCCAGGCCGGCACGGTGGCCGTGCTGCTGCCAGGCGCGTTCTATTTCCTGCGTGAAACCCAACTGCCGCCGATGGATGCCTTGCGCCGCCATGGGGTGAAGATTGCCCTGGCCAGCGACCTCAACCCCGGCACCTCGCCAGGGCTGTCGCTGCGCCTGATGCTGAACATGGGCTGCACCTGTTTCCGCATGACCCCGGAAGAAGCCCTGGCCGGCGTCACCCTGCACGCCGCCACGGCACTGGGGCTGGGCCGCAGCCATGGTTCGCTGGAAGTGGGCAAGGTGGCGGACTTCGTCGCCTGGCAGATCGAGCGCCCGGCCGACCTCAGCTACTGGCTCGGCGGCGACCTGCCCAAGCGCGTGGTGCGCCTGGGCCATGAAATATCCAATTGAGCGAGGCGACATGGACAAGGTTTTGAGTTTCCACCAGGGCCGCCTGCCCTTGTTGATCAGCATGCCCCACGCCGGGTTGAATTTGACTGCCGCCGTGCGCGATGGCCTGGTCGAGCCAGCGCGCAGCCTGCCGGACACCGACTGGCATATCCCGCGCCTGTACGACTTTGCCCGTGAAATGGGGGCCAGCGTGGTGGCAGCGGAGTATTCGCGGTTCGTCATCGACCTCAACCGGCCGGATGACGACAAGCCGCTGTACGTCGGCGCCACCACCGGCCTGTATCCGGCAACGTTGTTCGATGGCGAACCGTTGTTCAAGGAAGGGCAGGTACCCACCGTTGATGAGCGGGCGACCTACCTGGAGCAGATCTGGCGCCCGTATCACGACACGATTCGGGGTGAATTGGCACGCCTGCGCGATGAATACGGCTATGCATTGCTGTGGGATGCCCACTCGATCCGTTCGCTGATCCCGCACCTGTTCGACGGCAAGCTGCCGGACTTCAACCTGGGCACCTTCAATGGCGCCAGTTGCGACCCGCAGTTGGCCGAGCGCCTGCAAGGCGTGTGCGCCGAATTCGCCGGCTACACCCATGTGCTCAACGGCCGTTTCAAGGGCGGGCACATCACCCGGCACTATGGGGATCCGGCCAGTCATACGCATGCGGTGCAATTGGAGTTGGCGCAGAGCACCTACATGGAGGAAGTGGAGCCGTTCGCGTATCGCCAAGACCTGGCGCAACCGACCCAGGTGGTGTTGCGTCGCCTGCTGGAAACCACCTTGCAGTGGGGGCGGGAGCGCTACGGGCGCTAGGGCTGACAGGGTCTCCCGGAACCTGTGGGAGCAACGGTCTCGTGCTGCCGGCAGCGGCCATTCGCCGGCCAGGCCGGCTCCTACAGGGGGTGCCGAATCTGGGCCCATGACTACCCCGTTGGCGCCGGCGAACGGGGCAATTCGCACGGACACATGCTCTTCGCGCAATTCAGGTTTATGATGCCCAACGGCAGATAAAAACCTCACACGGAGTGCGCAATGCAGACCCTGTACCCGCAGATCAAACCCTACGCCCGGCACGATCTGGCCGTGGAAGCGCCGCATGTGCTGTATGTCGACGAAAGCGGCTCGCCGGAAGGTCTGCCCGTGGTGTTCATCCACGGCGGCCCGGGCGCTGGCTGCGACGCGCAAAGCCGTTGCTACTTCGACCCGAATCTGTACCGCATCATCACCTTCGACCAGCGCGGCTGTGGCCGCTCCACGCCCCACGCGAGCCTGGAGAACAACACCACCTGGCACCTGGTCGAGGACCTTGAGCGCATTCGCGAGCACTTGGGCATCGACAAATGGGTGCTGTTCGGCGGCTCGTGGGGTTCGACACTGGCCCTGGCCTACGCCCAGACCCACCCCGAACGCGTGCATGGCCTGATCCTGCGCGGGATCTTCCTGTGCCGCCCGCAGGAAATCAGCTGGTTCTACCAGGAGGGCGCCAGACGTCTGTTCCCCGACTACTGGCAGGATTACATCGCGCCGATCCCGCCGGAAGAGCGCGGCGACCTGGTCAAGGCCTTCCACAAGCGCCTGACCGGCAACGACCAGATTGCCCAGATGCATGCGGCCAAGGCCTGGTCCACCTGGGAGGGTCGCACCGCCACACTGCGCCCGAACCCTCTGGTGGTCGACCGCTTCTCCGAGCCGCAGCGCGCCCTGTCGATCGCCCGTATCGAATGCCACTACTTCACCAACAACGCCTTCCTCGAGCAGGACCAGCTGATTCGCGACATGCCGAAGATCGCCCACCTGCCGGCGGTGATCGTGCATGGTCGCTACGACGTCATCTGCCCGCTGGACAACGCCTGGGAACTTCACCAGGCCTGGCCGAACAGCGAGCTGAAGGTCATTCGCGACGCCGGTCACGCCGCCTCCGAGCCGGGTATCACCGATGCTCTGGTGCGCGCCGCCGACCAGATGGCCCGCCGCCTGCTCGACCTGCCCCTGGAAGAAGCATGAAGGGGTTGATCCAGCGCGTTCGCGGCGCGCGGGTGGAAGTGGCGGGGGAGATCGTGGGCGCCATCGACAACGGCTTGCTGGCGCTGGTGGCGGTCGAGCCTGAAGATACGCCCGAGCATGCCGACAAGCTGTTGCACAAACTGCTGAACTACCGGGTGTTCAGCGACGAGCAAGGCAAGATGAACCGCTCGCTCAAGGATATCGGCGGTGGCCTGCTGCTGGTGTCGCAGTTCACCCTGGCCGCCGACACTCGCAACGGCATGCGCCCGAGCTTCTCGACGGCGGCGCCACCGGCGCTCGGTGCCGAGCTTTTCGATTATCTGCTGCAACGAGCGCAGGGCCAGCACCCCGCTGTGGCCAGCGGTCGCTTCGGTGCAGACATGCAGGTGCATCTGGTCAATGATGGCCCGGTAACATTTATGTTACAAATATGAGGTCAAAAAACCCCTTGTTTGTCGAAAAACAAGGGGTTTTGTACGATAAATAGTTTGTTCAGCCTGATGCGTTGTAACGCGACCTGCTGGATAATCGCGCGCTGCATGGACCTGCGTTCGCAGGTTCGTTTCACTTTGACTCGAGCATTGTCTGGATCCGTTTGGGGAATCATTACGCCCTCACGGGGTCCGAACAGTGCTCGCCAACCCGGCATTGGTCGCTGGCCGTTGGTTTCATGATCTGTTTTCGGCGAGGATTGCTCGTGATTGTAAGCCCCTGTATTGCACCTAGAATCCCCGGTACCCGGCTGCGCAAGGCCATGCTGGCCGGCGTGGCGCTGGTCGGCCTGTTGAGCGCGGGCCAGCTGTGGGCATTCAATCTGGACGATGTTGCAGCCAAGGCAAAGGATCTGGCCGGCCAGAAGTACGAGGCACCGAAGAGCAACCTGCCTCCGGTGTTCCGCGACATGAAGTACGCCGACTACCAGAAGATCCGCTTCCTGCAGGAAAAGGCCGAGTGGGCCAAGGACAAGACGCCGTTCAAGCTCTCGTTCTACCACCAGGGCATGCACTTCGACACGCCGGTGACGATCAACGAGATCACCGCCAACAAGGTCGAAGAAATCAAGTACGACCCGAGCCGCTTCGAGTTCGGTGACGTGCCGCACGACGCCGAGGCCACCAAGAACCTCGGTTACGCCGGTTTCCGCGTGCTCTACCCGATCAACAAGGCTGACAAGCAGGACGAGATCATGACCCTGCTGGGGGCCAGCTACTTCCGCGTGGTCGGCAAGGGCCACCGCTATGGCCTGTCGGCCCGTGGCCTGGCCATCGATACCGCGCTGCCGTCCGGCGAAGAGTTCCCGCGCTTCCGCGAGTTCTGGATCGAGAAGCCCAAGCCAAAAGACAAGCACCTGGTGATCTACGCGCTGCTCGACTCGCCGCGTTCCACCGGCGCCTATAAGCTCACCCTGCGTCCGGGCGAGGACACCCTGGTCGACGTCAAGTCGCGCGTCTACCTGCGTGACAACGTCAGCCGCCTGGGTATCGCACCGCTGACCAGCATGTACCTGTTCGGCCCCAACCAGCCGTCGAAGGTCATGAACTACCGCCCGGCCCTGCACGACTCCGAAGGTTTGTCGATCCATGCCGGCAACGGCGAGTGGCTGTGGCGCCCGCTGAACAACCCGAAACACCTGGCCGTGAGCAACTTCAGCGTGGAGAACCCGCGTGGTTTCGGCCTGCTGCAGCGCCAGCGCGACTTCAGCGACTACGAAGACCTCGACGACGAATACGAGAAGCGCCCAAGCACCTGGATCGAACCGAAAGGCGACTGGGGCAAGGGTACCGTCGATCTGGTCGAGATCCCGACCGCCGACGAGACCAACGACAATATCGTGGCGTTCTGGAGCCCGGAAAAGCTGCCAGAAGTGGGCAAGCCGTTCGAGTACGACTACCGCCTGCGCTGGACTATCAAGGAAGATCAGCTGCACTCGCCTGAGCTGGGCTGGGTCAAGCAGACCCTGCGCTCCACCGGCGACGTCAAGCAGTCCAACCTGATCCGCCAGGCCGACGGCACCGTCGCCTTCCTGGTCGACTTCATCGGCCCGAACCTGGCCGCCCTGCCGGCGGATACCGCCGTGCGCAGCCAGGTCAGCGTTGGCGACAACGCCGAAGTGGTCGAGAACAACCTGCGCTACAACCCCGAAACCAAGGGCTGGCGCCTGACCCTGCGCCTGAAGGTGCAGGATCCGAAGAAAGCCACCGAGATGCGTGCCGCGCTGCTGCGCGACGTACCGGTCGAGGCGCCCAAGCCCGCCAAGGACAGCAAGCAGGACAAGGCCGCGGCCAAGCATGCCCACGCCAAGGCCGAAAAAGCCAAGGCCGAGCAGCCTGCCGAGCAACCCGCCGCCGACGCGGCATCCACCAACGGGACCCCGGCCACCACCGAGAAAGTGCTGACCGAGACCTGGAGCTATCAGTTGCCTGCCGATGAGTAACTCAAGCGCAAGGCCGGAATCGCTGAGCGAGTACCTGGCCCACCTCCCCCTGAGCGACGAGCAGCGCGCGGAACTCGCCCGCTGCACCTCGTTCAGCGAGCTGCACCAACACCTGGCGGCCCAACCGGCCGCCAGCACCACCGAGGCCGCCCAGGCCTCGGTTGGCCCCCGTCTCACCGTCGGCAGCGCCGCCGAGCTGGAGGAGGCCGAAATGCTTGGCGTCGACGCCAGCGGGCGGCTGTGCCTGAAGATCGCCCCGCCGATCAAGCGTACCAAGGTCGTCCCCGAACCGTGGCGCACCAACGTGCTGATTCGCATGTGGCGGCGCATGACCGGCCGCACCAACGCCCCGCAGCCGCCCAAGCGCGAGCTGCCGCCGGCGCGCTGGCGCACGGTCGGCTCGATCCGCCGTTATATCCTGCTCACCCTGATGATCGGCCAGACCCTCGTCGCCGGCTGGTACATGAAGGGCATCCTGCCGTACCAGGGCTGGTCGTTCGTCGACTTCGACGAAGTCGTCCACCAGCCGCTCTGGGACACGGTGGTCCAGGTCTGGCCCTACGCCTTGCAAACCTCCATCCTGGTCCTTTTCGGCATCCTCTTCTGCTGGGTGTCGGCGGGCTTCTGGACCGCGCTGATGGGCTTCCTCGAGCTGCTCACCGGGCGCGACAAGTACCGTATCTCCGGCAGCAGCGCCGGCAGCGAACCGATCGCCCCCGAGGCGCGCACGGCGCTGGTGATGCCGATCTGCAACGAAGACGTGCCGCGTGTGTTCGCCGGCCTGCGCGCGACGTTCGAGTCGGTGGCCGCCAGCGGTAACCTCGACCGTTTCGACTTCTTCGTGCTCAGCGACACCAACGACACCGACATCGCCGTCGCCGAACAACAGGCCTGGCTGGACGTGTGCCGCGAGGCGAAAGGCTTCGGCCGCATCTTCTACCGCCGTCGCCGCCGCCGTGTGAAGCGCAAGAGCGGCAACCTCGACGACTTCTGCCGTCGCTGGGGTGGCGAGTACAAGTACATGGTCGTGCTCGACGCCGACAGCGTCATGAGCGGCGAGTGCCTGAGCAGCCTGGTGCGCCTGATGGAGGCCAACCCGGACGCCGGCATCATCCAGACCGGGCCCAAGGCCTCGGGCATGGACACCCTGTATGCGCGCCTGCAGCAGTTCGCCACCCGTGTGTATGGCCCGCTGTTCACCGCCGGCCTGCACTTCTGGCAGTTGGGCGAGTCGCACTACTGGGGCCACAACGCGATCATCCGCATGAAGCCGTTCATCGAGCACTGCGCCTTGGCGCCGCTGCCGGGCAAGGGCGCCTTCGCTGGTGCGATCCTCTCCCACGACTTCGTCGAAGCCGCGTTGATGCGCCGTGCCGGCTGGGGCGTGTGGATCGCCTACGACCTGCCGGGCAGCTACGAAGAGCTGCCACCGAACTTGCTTGACGAGCTCAAGCGTGACCGACGCTGGTGCCACGGCAACCTGATGAACTTCCGCCTGTTCCTGGTCAAGGGCATGCACCCGGTACACCGCGCGGTGTTCCTCACCGGGGTGATGTCGTACCTGTCGGCGCCGCTGTGGTTCCTGTTCCTGGTGCTGTCGACCGCACTGCTGGCGACCAACACGCTGATGGAGCCGCAATACTTCATCGAGCCGTTCCAACTCTACCCGCTGTGGCCGCAGTGGCATCCGGAAAAAGCCATCGCGCTGTTCTCCACCACTATCGTGCTGCTGTTCCTGCCCAAGCTGCTCAGCGTCATCCTGATCTGGGCCAAGGGCGCCACCGAGTTCGGGGGGCGCATCAAGGTCACTCTGTCGATGCTGCTGGAGATGCTGTTCTCCATGCTGTTGGCACCGGTGCGGATGATCTTCCACACCCGCTTCGTGCTGGCCGCGTTCCTCGGCTGGGCGGCGACCTGGAACTCGCCGCAGCGTGACGACGACTCCACCCCGTGGAGCGAAGCGGTGCGCCGCCATGGCCCGCAGACCTTGCTGGGCATTGCCTGGGCGGGCCTGGTGGCCTGGTTGAACCCGAGCTTCCTGTGGTGGCTGGCGCCTATCGTCGGTTCGCTGGTGCTGTCGATCCCGGTGTCGGTGATCTCCAGCCGCGTGCGCCTGGGCCTGGCGGCCAGGGACGAGAAGCTGTTCCTCATCCCCGAGGAGTACGCGACGCCGCCCGAGCTGTTGGCCACCGACCAGTACACCCACGAGAACCGCTGGCATGCCCTGCACGACGGTTTCGTGCGTGCCGTGGTCGACCCGCGCCAGAACGCCCTGGCCTGCGCCATGGCTACCGCGCGTCACAGCCAGGCCGCACCGATCGAAGCATTGCGCGCAGAACGCGTGGCCAAGGCGCTGGAAGTCGGCCCGAAAGGCCTGGACGGTAATACCCGCCTGGCCCTGCTGAGCGACCCGGTGGCGCTGTCGCGCCTGCACGAACGGGTCTGGGCCGAGCACAACACGGCCTGGATCGATGTGTGGCGTACCTCTATCGACAACGATCCGCACTCGCCGTTGTTGCCGCTGCATCCGGAGCACGTGGCTCAGCCAGCCCTGGCTTGAGTCTGATCCATCCCATTCGCCGGCAAGCCGGCTCCTACAGGTTCACTCTCGACCTCGTAGGGGCCGGCTAGCCGGTGAACCGGGGCAACACCTCCCGCCTTCTTATTGTTTTTTTGGCCAACAAAGTCCCCCCCGGCTCTAGGTCCCGGCCCACGCATGCGTTAGCATCCCACCCGACATTACGCATCGGTCTGTCAGGCCGTGCTTACAAGAACAAATCGTGTACTTCTTGCTAGGGGACTTGGTGATGATGAAGAAATACCTGTCGCGACTGCTGGTCGGTGCGACCGCCCTCATCGCGGTAACCGCCGCCCAGGCCGGCGCCATCGACGACGCGGTCAAGCGCGGCACCCTGCGTGTGGGCATGGACCCGACCTATATGCCGTTCGAGATGACCAACAAGCGTGGCGAGATCATCGGCTTCGAGGTCGACATTCTCAAAGCGATGGCCAAGTCCATGGGCGTCAAGCTGGAGACCGTCTCCACCGCCTACGACGGCATCATCCCGGCCCTGTTGACCGACAAGTTCGACTTCATCGGTAGCGGCATGACCCTCACCCAGGAGCGCAACTTGCGCCTGAACTTCAGCGAACCCTTTATCGTCGTTGGCCAGACCCTGCTGATCCGCAAGGAGCTGGCGGGCGAGATCAAGTCGTACAAGGACTTGAACAACGAGAAGTACCGCATCACCTCCAAGCTGGGCACCACCGGCGAGATGGTCTCCAAGAAGTTGATCGGCAAGGCCAAGTACCACGGCTACGACAACGAGCAGGAAGCGGTGATGGACGTGGTCAACGGCAAGGCCGATGCCTTTGTCTACGACGCGCCGTACAACGTGGTGGCGGTGGACAAGGCCGGTGCCGGCAAGCTGCTGTTCCTGGAAGAGCCCTTCACCTACGAGCCGCTGGCCTTCGGCCTGAAGAAAGGCGACTACGACAGCATCAACTTCATCAACAACTTCCTGCACCAGATCAAGCATGACGGGACCTACGATCGTATCCACGACAAGTGGTTCAAGAACAAGGACTGGCTGAAGGAAATGGAATAAGGCCCAGGCCATAAGCCCAGGCTCTGCCCCTGACGCGCAGGTGGCGCGGAGGCTGGCATGTCGAGGACAGCGGCTGTTTTCGCTGGCCTCACTGCGGGTAAACCCGCTCCCACAGGTGTCGCCAAACCCTGTAGGGGCGGGTTTACCCGCGATGAGGCCAGCACGTACAGCGCACACTTCGCAGGCCACCGCCAAAGCTCCACCCGGCGCGTTTCTTTTTTGCGGAAGTACCCCAAGTGATCAAACACAAGAAAGCCCAGTGGCCCTGGCATGGGTTGACCGCGCTGGTCCTGGTGGGCCTGGCGTTCAGCCTGTACCTGGCCACCTCGATGATTTCCTACGAGTGGCGCTGGAACCGCGTTCCGCAATACTTCGCCTACAAGGCCGAGGAAACCCAGCGTGCCGCCAACCCAGGCACGATCGAGGACATCGTGGTGTCCGGCGACAACGCCCGGGTCACCCTGAAAGACGAAAGCGGTGACACCCAGGTCATCGAAGTCGCCAAGGATAGTGTGCTGCTGGCTCGTGGTGACGATGTCACCGAAGGCGACGCCATCGGCGTGACTCGCCATTGGGCTGCAGGCCCCTTGGCCTGGGGACTGTGGACCACCCTGTGGATCTCGGTGATCTCCGGCGCCCTAGGGCTGGTGATCGGGTTGTTCGCCGGCCTGTGTCGGCTGTCGAACAACCCGACCCTGCGCGACCTGTCCACGGTCTACGTCGAACTGGTACGCGGCACGCCGCTGCTGGTGCAGATCTTCATCTTCTACTTCTTCATTGGCACCGTACTCAACCTGTCCCGCGAGTTCGCTGGGGTCGCGGCGCTGGCGCTGTTCACCGGCGCCTATGTGGCCGAGATCGTCCGTGCTGGCGTGCAGTCGATCGCCAAGGGCCAGAACGAGGCGGCGCGCTCGCTGGGCCTGAACGGCAGCCAGTCGATGCGCCACGTGATCCTGCCCCAGGCCTTCAAGCGCGTGCTGCCACCGCTGGCCGGGCAGTTCATCAGCCTGGTGAAGGATACTTCGCTGGTGTCGGTGATCGCCATCACCGAGCTGACCAAGAGCGGCCGCGAGGCCATCACCACGTCGTTCTCGACCTTCGAGATCTGGTTCTGCGTGGCAGGCCTGTACCTGCTGATCAACCTGCCGCTGTCGCACATCGCCAGCCGGCTCGAGCGGAGGCTTGCGCAAAGTGATTGAAGTTCGTGACCTGCTGAAAGTCTTCGACACCCGTGGCCAGGTGGTGCGCGCGGTGGACAACGTCACCACCCGCGTTGCCAAGGGCGAGGTTGTGGTGGTGCTCGGGCCTTCGGGCTCGGGTAAGTCGACCTTCCTGCGCTGCCTCAACGGCCTGGAGCACTTCGATGATGGCCATGTGGCCATCGACGGCCTGCAACTGGACGATCCGAAGACCGATATCAATGCCTACCGCCGTGAAGTCGGCATGGTGTTCCAGCACTTCAACCTGTTCCCGCACATGACTGTGCTGGAGAACCTGTGCCTGGCGCAGAAGGTGGTGCGCAAGCGCGGCAAGGCCGAGCGCGAGGCCAAGGCCCGTGCGTTGCTGGAGAAGGTCGGCATCGCCCAGAAAGCCAACGAGTACCCGTCGCGGCTTTCGGGTGGCCAGCAACAACGGGTGGCCATCGCCCGGGCCCTGGCGATGGACCCGAAGGTGATGCTGTTCGACGAGCCGACCTCGGCGCTTGACCCAGAAATGGTCGGCGAGGTGCTGGACGTGATGAAGACCCTGGCCCAGGAAGGCATGACCATGGTGTGCGTCACCCACGAAATGGGCTTTGCCCGGGAAGTGGCTGATCGGGTGCTGTTCTTCGACCATGGCAAGCTGCTGGAGGACTCGGCGCCGCGCGAGTTCTTCGCAGCGCCAAAGGATCCGCGGGCGCAGGCGTTCCTGCGCCAGGTCCTGTAGATCCGGTTCGCCGGCAAGCCGGCTCCTGCGGGCGCATCTGCAGGAGCCGGCTTGCCGGCGAACCGGCCTCAAAGGCTGAACCGCCCCACCATCCCCCGCAAGGCCCGCCCCAGCTGTTCCAGCTCCCCACTTGAAGCTGCCGTCTGCTCACTGGCCGCACGGGTCTGGTCGGACACATCCCGCACATTCATGACACTGCGATTGATCTGCTCGGCGACCACGCTCTGCTGCTCGCTGGCGGTGGCGATCTGCTGGTTCATGCCCTGGATGGTCGACACGGTTTCGGTGATCTGCCCCAGGGCATCGCCCGCCTGGCGGCTGAGTTCGACGCTCTGCTCGGTGAGCTGCCTGCTGTCGTCCAGCAGCCCCATGACTTGGTCGGTGCCGCTGTGCAGGTTGTCGATCAATTGCTCGATCTCCTCGGTGGACTGCTGCGTGCGCTGGGCCAGGCCGCGCACCTCGTCGGCGACCACGGCGAAGCCGCGTCCGGCCTCGCCGGCTCGCGCCGCCTCGATAGCGGCATTGAGTGCCAGCAGGTTGGTCTGCTCGGACACAGACTTGATCACGTCGAGGATCGAGCCGATTCGCTGGCTTTCACCCGCCAGGTGGCCCATGGCGGCCTGACAGTGCTCCATCTGCCCGGCCAGTTGCTCGATACGTTCGAGCGCCTCGGCCACCACCTGGTCGCCGCGTTGCGCCTGCTCATCGGCGGTGGTCGCCGCCCGCGAGGCTTGCTCGGCGTTCTGCGCCACTTCCTGGACCGTGGCGCTCATCTGGTTCATCGCCGTGGCCACCTGGTCGGTCTCTTCCTGTTGTTGACCGACCCGGCGCTGGGTCTGCTCGCTGACGCTCGCCAGCGCGTCGACAGCCTGGGACAGCTGGGCCACACCCTGGTCAATCCCGCCGAGCAGATCGCGCAGGCTCAAGGTCATCGCGCACATGCTGCTTTGCAATTGCCCCAGTTCGTCACGGCGCTGAATCTCGTCGACCTGGCTCAGGTCGCCCTGGGCGATACGCTCGGCCTGGCGTAGGGCTTGTTTCAGCGGCACGGTGATCTGCTGGCTGATCACCCAGGCGGCCAGGGCGCCGATCAGCAGGGCCAGCAGGGCGACGCTGGTCATCAGGCCGCGGGCGGCCAGGGCCTGTTCGTCGCGCAGTTCGACCTGGTGTTTGCTCAGGGCCTGGCTGCTGGCAGTGATCTGGTTGCCCAGCTGTTCCATGTCGTCCTGCAGCTGTTCGACGATGATCGCCGCTTGCGCATATTCGCTGAGCTGTTCGTGAAAGCGGACTAGGTTGGTAGCGACATCGGTGGGCAGGGCGCTGTCGAGGTTGGTGCGCGGTAACCACTGGCGCAATTGTCCGAGGGTGGTCTGGGCCCCTGTCACAGCGCTCTGGCCGACCTGTTCGAGAGCGTGCAGCGGTTCGCTGTAGTAGGCCGGCACGGACACCTGCTGGCTGGCCATTTCCACCTGCCGCTCAAGTGCTTCGATGAAGTTGAGGGCTTCTCCTTGGGCGTTGGTCTGGCCCTGGCGGCTCAGGCGCTCGACGAGTTGGCCTTGCAGCTCGCCGATGGCCCGGTCCAGTTCACCGGCCCGGCTTTGCAAGGCCTCGCGCCGCTGCTGGCGGGCTTGCACGGCGTGCTGGAGCTTGTCGAAGTCGGCCCGGTAGCGGGCGACGACTTCGCCCTTGTCGGCCAGCAGGCGCAGATCTTCCGGGGCGCTGTAGCGCGGGCGCATGCTGGCAAGCAGGTACTCGACCTGGCTGAGCGTCTGGGCGAGCTGGGCGCGGCTCTCGTCGTCGCCGAGTACCCGGAAGGTGATGCGCTCGGCGCGCAGGTCCTTGCTGTAGTCGTTGAGCTGGGCGATCTGGGTGAGTTTTTCCGAGCGGTCGATGGCATCGTCGAGGGCGAGCCAGCCGGTCAGGGTGGTCAGCGCGGTGAGCAGCAAGACCACGGCAAAACCCATGGTCAGCTTGAGGCGCACGCCAAGGTGGCCGAGCAGGCGGTTGAAAGGTCCGAGCATGGTGAGTCTCCGGCGAATGAGTTCAGGGGACTCATCGGCCGGGAGTGCGTGGGACTGGACCTGAGATTCGAGTAGGAAGATTCCTAGCGATGGATGGGAAAAATCGCGAAGAGTGCGCTGGGTTCTGTAGAAGCGGCTTCAGCCGCGGTGCAGGCACCGCGGTGTTGCGGCACCCGCTTCGCGGGTGATCGCGGCTGAAGCCGCCCCTACAGGGGGGCCATTAAAGCCTGAACCGCCCCACCAACCCTTGCAGGTGAGTGCCCAGCCGCGCCAGCTCGACGCTGGAGCTGGCGGTCTCTTCGCTGGCGGCCGAGGTCTGGTCGGAGATGTCGCGCACGTTCATCACGCTGCGGTTGATCTCTTCAGCAACCGCGCTCTGCTGCTCGGCGGCGGTGGCGATCTGCTGGTTCATCGACTGGATCGACGACACGGTGCGGGTGATGGTGTCCAGCGAACTGCCGGCACGACGGGTCAGTTCGACACTGCTGTCGGTCAGCTCGCGGCTGCTGTCCATCACACTGGCCACACGCTGGGTACCGCTCTGCAGGCCGGCGATCAGTTCCTCGATCTCCTCGGTGGACTGCTGGGTGCGCTGGGCCAGGCTGCGCACTTCGTCGGCGACCACGGCAAAACCACGCCCGGCCTCACCGGCGCGGGCGGCCTCGATGGCCGCGTTGAGCGCCAGCAGGTTGGTCTGCTGGGCCACCGACTTGATCACGTCGAGCACGCTGCCGATCTTGTCGCTCTCGCTCTTGAGCTGGTTCATCGCCTCGCTGGAGTTCTGCACCTCGCTGGCCAGGCGCTCGATCTGGGCGATGGCCTCGCCAACCACCTTGTCGCCCTCGCGAGCCTGCTGGTCGGCCATCAGCGCCGCTTCCGAGGCCTGCTCGGCGTTGCGTGCCACTTCCTGCACGGTGGCGGCCATCTCGTTCATGGCGGTGGCCACCTGGTCGGTCTCGACCTTCTGGTTGTTGACCCCGCTGCTGGTCTGTTCGGTCACCGCCGACAATTCCTCGGCGGCGCTGGCGATCTGGGTGACGCCGTCGCCGATACCGCCGATCAGCTCACGCAGGCCCTGGGTCATGCGCTGCATGCTGGCCTGCAACTGGCCCAGCTCGTCGCGGCGGGCGACCAGGGTGTCCTGGCGCAGGTCGCCACTGGCCACGCGCTCGGCGGCGGCCAGGGTCTGGCGCAGGGGCACGATGATCTGCCGGGTGATGGCGAAAGCGGCGACGACGCCCAGCAGCAGGGCAAGGGCGGTGGCCCCGGCTAGCATGGACTTGGCCTGCTGGGTGCCCTGGTCGCGGACCTGGGTCTGGGAGACGGTCATGTCCTGGCTGGAGTTCAGCAACACCTTGCCCTGCGCGGACATGCGCTGCATCGCCTGTTCGCTGGCAGCCTGGGCGGTACCGAACTGGTTCACCGCGTCACGGTAGGCGGCCAGGGCAGTGGCGGCGTCGTCGAGGCTGGCGGCGAATTCGGCGGGGAGTTTGCTTGGCAATGCCTTGAGTACGGCCAGGGCCTGGTCAATGGCATCGAGCGCGGTCTGTTGGAATTCGGCCTTGCCGCTGTAGGTGTAGCCGCGCACCTGGAAGCGCGCCTGCTGCAACAGGGCGCTGACTTGCACCACCTGCTGGTACTGGCTGATGTCGCCGCCCTGCAGCAGGCGCTGCTGGACCTTGCCGATCAGTTCGGCGGCCTTGTCGGCACTGTCGCCAAGCATGCCACGGCTGGCTTCGCGGCGTTGGCCAGCCTGCTTGAGCTCGGCGAAGGCCTGCTGGTACTGGCGGATCGCGTCCTGTTGCTGGTCCAGGCGCTGGCGGTCGGCGGGCTGCTCGATCTGCCCAAGCATGGACTGCACCTGGCGCTCGAGGTTGGCCAGGGCCTTCTCCATCGCGCCGACGGCCGCGTCATCGCGGTTGCGTTCGTAGTCCTGGCGGGCGAGGCGCAGGTCCTGGGTGTACTGGTGGATCACCGAGATGTTGCCGAGCTTGTCGCCACGGCTGGTCACGCTGTCGATGCCCATCCACCCGGTGAAGGTGATGCCCAGGGTGAGCAGCAGCACCAGGCCGAAGCCTACCCCCAACTTGCGATTGACGCTTACATTCCCCAGTGATTTGGCAAACCAACGGTACATAGACGACTCCCCGGCGCGTGGCAGTGCGGATTATTGTTCTCTCGCACAGGGCATCGGCGAGGGACGGGGAAACTTGATGGTAAAAACTTGACCCTTGCGTCAGAAAATCCGCGATAGCAGGGCGGTGACCGCCGTTTCCACACGCAGGATGCGATCGCCCAGTTGCACGGGGGCCAGGCCAGCCTTGCCCAGCAACTCGACTTCGTAGGGGATCCAGCCGCCTTCCGGGCCGATCGCCAGGGTGACAGGGCCGTCCACCGCACGCGGGCAGGCCGGGTAGGGGCCGGGGTGACCGACCAGGCCGAGGGTGCCTTCGGCGATGGCGGGTAGGCGGTCTTCGACGAAGGGCTTGAAGCGCTTCTCGATGAGGACTTCCGGCAGCACCGTGTCACGGGCCTGCTCCAGGCCGAGAATGAGGTTTTCACGGATGTTTTCGGGCTGGAGGAAGGGCGTTTGCCAGAAACTCTTCTCAACCTTGTAGCTGTTGACCAGGATCAGCCGTGGCACGCCCAGTGTGGCGACCGTCTGGAACAGCCGGCGCAGCATCTTCGGGCGGGGCACGGCCAGAATCAGGGTCAGAGGCAGCTTGGGCGGCGGCGCCTGGTCGAAGGCCACCCGCAGTTCAGCCTCATGGCCTTCGAGGCGGATCACCTCGGCCCTGCCCATCCGGCCGCCGATGCGGCCGACGCGCAGGCTGTCGCCCACCGCCACGCGGTGGATCTCCTGCATGTGGGTGAAGCGGCGGTCAGCCAGGATGACGCGGTCGGCCGACACGAAGTCGGCCTCTTCGAGGAGCAACAGGTTCACGGTTGGGTCGCAGGCGGCTGGTCGTTGTGGTCGTTAGGGGCTTCGTCGCGTTCATGGCTGCGCTTGCGGATCAGGCTGCCGCATAGCACGCCGACCTCGAACAGCATCCACATGGGCACGGCGAGCAGGGTCTGGGAGAAGATGTCCGGCGGCGTGAGGATCATGCCGACCACGAAGCAGCCGATGATCACGTACGGGCGGATCTTCTTCAGGTACTGCACATCGACCACGCCGATCCACACCAGCAGCACCACCGCCACCGGGATCTCGAAGGCGACGCCGAAGGCAAAGAACAGGGTCATGACGAAGTCGAGGTAGCTGGCGATGTCGGTCATCATCGACACGCCTTCCGGTGTGGCGGCGGCGAAGAAGCTGAACATCAGCGGGAACACCAGGAAGTAGGCGAAGGCCATGCCGGCGTAGAACAGCAGGATGCTCGACACCAGCAGCGGGATGGCGATGCGCTTTTCGTGGCGGTACAGGCCCGGGGCGATGAAACCCCAGATCTGCTGCAGGATGAACGGGATCGCCAGGAACATCGAGACGATCATGGTCAGCTTGAACGGTGTCAGGAACGGTGAGGCCACGTCGGTGGCGATCATCGTCGCGTTGGCCGGCAAGTGGGCGCGCAGCGGCGCCGAGACCAGGGTGTAGATCTGCTGGGCGAAGGAGAACAGCCCGGCGAAGATCAGGAAGATGGCGGCGACGCAGCGCAACAGGCGGGTGCGCAGTTCGGTCAGGTGCGAGACCAGCGGCATCGGCTGGTCATGTTCCGGATTTTCGCTCATGGGGCTCGTGGCGGTTGTGGCGGCTCGGAGGGTGGCACTGCGGCGGGCTGCGCGGGGGCGGCCTGGGTGGCAGGCGTGACGGGCGTTTCAGGGCTGGCGGGCGGCTGTGCGGGCGGTACCAGAGGGTTGAGGATGCGCTTGGCCTCCTGTTCCATCTGCAGGATGTGCTCGTTGTGCAACTGGCGGCGGATGTCGTCGGCGCCGATCTCGCGCTCGACTTCCATCTTGATGGCGTTGAAGCTGCGCTTGAGGCGGCCGATCCACAACCCTGCGGTGCGCGCGGCGCCCGGCAGACGCTCGGGGCCGAGCACCAGCAGGGCGACCAGGCCGACGAGCAGCAGCTCGCTGAAACTGATGCCGAACATGGGTCAGTCTTTCCGCTGCGGCTCTTGGACCGGCTGGGCCTGGCCCTCGATGGTGTGGCCTTGAGCCTGCTGTGTGCTGTTCTGTACCGGAGGAACTGGCTGGGCCGGCGGAGGGGTTTGCTCGGCGGGCTTGTTTTCTTCTTCGTTCATGGCCTTGCGGAAGCCCTTGATCGATTCGCCCAGGTCGCTGCCGAAGTTCTTGAGTTTTTTAGTGCCGAACACCAGCACCACGACGACCAGCAGGACGATCCAGTGTTTCCAGTCAAAAATGCCCATTTCGTACTCCTGAAAAATATGTGTCGGTCTATCGGGCCCTGGGGGCTGCTGTGCAGTCCTTTCGCGGCACAAGGCCGCACCTGCAGGGTGTAGCGAATCGGTCAGGCGACGCGGACCGCTGTGGGAGCGGCCTTGTGTCGCGAAAGGGGCGCAAAGCGCCCCCGGCAATCTTCAGGCAGAAGGCTGACGCGCGGCCTTCTCGTCATGCCCGGAAAGCCCGAACCGGCGCTCCAGCTCGTCGAGCACCACCTGTGGGTGCTGGCCCAACGCGCTGAGCATGACCAGGCTATGAAACCACAGGTCTGCGGTCTCATAGATGACATCGCTGTAATCCTTGCTGACGGCGGCATCCTTGGCGGCGATGATGGTCTCGATGGACTCTTCGCCGAGCTTCTCGAGGATCTTGTTCAGGCCCTTGTGATACAGGCTGGCCACATAGCTGCTGTCCGGCGCCGCCTGCTTGCGTTCTTCCAGCACCTCGGCGAGGCGGTTCAGTGTGTCGCTCATGTCAGTGTCCTGCGCTGTAGATGGCGTGCGGGTCTTTCAGGACCGGATCGACGGTTTTCCACTGGCCGTCTTCATAGACGCGGTAGAAGCAGCTTTCGCGGCCGGTATGGCAGGCGATATGCCCCAGTTGCTCGACCATCAGGATGATCACGTCGGCGTCGCAGTCCAGGCGCATCTCGTGCAGTTTCTGCACATGGCCCGACTCTTCGCCCTTGCGCCACAACTTGCCCCGCGAGCGCGACCAGTAGATGGCGCGATGCTCGGCGGCGGTCAGGGCGAGGGATTCACGGTTCATCCAGGCCATCATCAGCACGCGCCCGGTCTTGTGGTCCTGGGCGATCGCCGGCACCAGGCCATCGCTGTTCCACTTGATCTCGTCCAGCCAGTCTTTCATCGTCGACTCCAAACCGGGCCCGCTCCTGTACCGGACCTCTTGCGCTAGTGTGCCAGCCAGCCGCGCGGCTGGCTATCGGCGCACGATCAGGTACAGGCCCGCGGCCAGCATCAACCACGCCGGCCAGGCGCCCGGGGCGCTGAGGCTGACGGCACCGGCCGCCAGTGTCGCGCCACCGCCGAGCAGGCCGGCACCGAGCAGGCGCAGCGCCCAGTTGTCGCCCTGGCGGCGGCGTTCTGGCAACTGCGCATCATTGACGTGTGGTTGTGACAGGCGTTCGAGCAGGTCGCGGGTCATGTCGGCCAAGTGCGGCAGCTGCTCGGCCTGGCTGTACAGGTTGCCAAGCACTGCCTTGGGGCTCATGCGTTCGCGCATCCAGCGCTCGAGGAACGGCTTGGCGGTGCTCCACAGGTCCAGGTCCGGGTATAGCTGGCGGCCCAGGCCCTCGATGTTGAGCAGGGTCTTCTGCAGCAGCACCAACTGCGGCTGGACTTCCATGTTGAAGCGCCGCGCGGTCTGGAACAGGCGCATCAGCACCTGGCCGAAAGAGATGTCCTTGAGCGGTTTCTCGAAGATCGGCTCGCACACGGTGCGGATCGCCGCTTCGAACTCGTTGACCTTGGTTTGCGCCGGCACCCAGCCCGAATCGATGTGCAACTGCGCCACGCGGCGGTAGTCGCGCTTGAAGAAGGCGATCAGGTTGCGCGCGAGATAGTCCTGGTCCTCGGCGGTGAGGCTGCCGACGATGCCGCAGTCGATGGCTATGTACTGCGGGCTCCAGGGCTTGACGGTGCTGACGAAGATGTTGCCCGGGTGCATGTCGGCGTGGAAGAAGCTGTCGCGGAACACCTGGGTGAAGAACACTTCGACGCCACGCTCGGCGAGCATCTTCATGTCGGTGCGCTGGTCGGCCAGGGTGGCCATGTCGGTGACCGGTACACCGTAGATGCGCTCCATCACCAGCACCTTCGGGCGGCACAGGTCCCAGTAGACCTGGGGCACATACATCAGCTCCGAACCCTCGAAGTTGCGTCGCAACTGGCTGGCGTTGGCCGCCTCGCGCAACAGGTCGAGTTCGTCGTAGATGGTCTTTTCGTAGTCGCCGACGATCTCCACCGGGTGCAGGCGGCGGGCATCGGCCGAGGCCCGTTCGGCGGCCTTGGCGATCAGGAACAGCCAGGCCAGGTCCTGGGCGATGACGGGCTTCAGGCCCGGGCGCACCACCTTGACCACCACCTCTTCGCCACTCTTGAGGCGGGCGGCATGCACCTGAGCCACCGAGGCGGAGGCCAGCGGCTCGACATCGAAGCGGCTGAACACTTCGCCCACCTTGGCCCCGAGTTGCTCTTCGATCAACGCCACGGCGTGCTGCGGGTCGAATGGCGGCACCCGGTCCTGCAGCAGCATCAGCTCGTCGGCGATGTCGGTGGGCAGCAGGTCGCGGCGCGTGGAGAGCAACTGGCCGAACTTGATGAAGATCGGCCCGAGGTCCTGCAACGCCAGGCGCAGGCGCGCGCCACGGTTCAGTTCCAGCGGCTTGCGCGGCAGCCAGCGCCAGGGCATCAGCAGGCGCAGGCTGGCCAGCCACCAGGGCAGCAGGGGTTGTTCGAACAGCAGGTCATCGAGGCGGTAGCGGATCACGACGCGCTGGATGCGCAACAGACGGCGGACGGCGAGCAGCTTCATGCGTTATCGCTGGTATCAAGAGTGTGGGCGAGGCGGCGCAGGCGCGCCTCGAGGCGTTCGATGTCGACTTTAAGCGCATCGAGTTCGCTGAAAGCCGCTTCGGCTTCGCGTTTGCCGACGAGGGTGCGGGATTCTTCGGCCAGGTACTCGGAGAGGTTCTGGCCGAAGCGGGCCAGGCCCTGCCGGGTCCAGCGCGCACGCAGGCGCAGGTGGCCGGCGATCAACGCCGTCGGTACCGGGCCGAGCCAGCGCTGCAGCTCGTATTCCCAGTCCAGGTCGAGGTCCTGCAGGATGCCGAACAGGTCGAGCATCACCGCGCTGTCGCCATGCAGCGCGACCTGCGGGCTATGCAGCACGGCGGTCTTGTCCTTGGCCAGGGCCAGCTGCGCCAGGCGCCCGGCGGGGGCGCGCAAGGTGCAGTCGACCTCGCCCTGCCAGTGGGCGGCGAGCATCAGGCCTTGTTCATCGGGCAGCACGAACAGCTTGAGGGCCGGCTGCACGCAGTCGATCTCGACCACCTTGCCTTCGAGCATGGCCAGCCGCGGCAGCGCGGTGCTGTCCAGGCGCAGGACGCGGTTGAGCCCGTGCTCGACGCTGGCGAGCAGGCCGGCCAGCAGCATCAGGGCTTGATTCCCCGGTGCACGGCGACGATGCCGCTGGTCATGTTGTGGTAGGTGACGCGGTCGAAACCGGCCTCGACCATCATCGCCTTGAGTGTTTCCTGGTCGGGGTGCATGCGGATCGACTCGGCGAGATAACGGTAGCTTTCCGAGTCGTTGGTGATCAGCTTGCCGGCCAGTGGCATGAAGGCGAACGAGTAGGCGTCGTAGGCCTTGGACATCAGCTTGTTGGTGGGCTTGGAGAATTCCAGCACCAGCAGGCGCCCGCCCGGCTTGAGCACGCGCAGCATGGAGCGGATGGCTTCATCCTTGTGCGTCACGTTGCGCAGGCCAAAGGCGATGGTCACGCAGTCGAAGTGGTTGTCCGGGAACGGCAGCTTTTCTGCATCGGCCTGGACGAACTCGATGTTGCCGGCCACGCCACGGTCGAGCAGGCGGTCGCGGCCGACCTTGAGCATCGACTCGTTGATGTCGGCCAGTACCACCTGGCCGGTCGGGCCGACCAGGCGCGAGAACTTGGCGGCCAGGTCACCGGTGCCGCCGGCGATGTCCAGCACCCGGTTGCCGCTGCGCACACCGGACAGTTCGATGGTGAAGCGCTTCCACAGGCGGTGCATGCCGCCGGAAAGCACGTCGTTCATCAGGTCGTACTTGGCGGCCACCGAGTGGAACACTTCGGCGACTTTCTTCGCCTTCTGGCTCTCGGGCACGTCCTGGTAGCCGAAGTGTGTGGTGGGTTCGGCGTGGTCGCCTTTGCGCGGGTCGGTCATTTCGCTTCACCAGAAAAAAATTACGGCCATTCTAGGGGGATCGGGCGCATTTGTCTTGACGGGGTGTGCCGTCGGGCGGGCGGGGGCATAATGGCGCCATTGTCTTCATATCCAGGAACACCCGCATGACCCAGATCAGCGTCGAACGCAAACACTCCCTCGGCCGCGAAGCCGTCCGCGCCAAGGCGCAGGCGCTGGTGGACCGGCTGGCCCGTGAGTATGACCTCAAGGCCAGCTGGAACGGCGACCGTGTTGATGTGTCGCGCAGCGGCGCCAACGGCAGCGTGCAGATCTTCGACGACAGCATCCGCGTCGAGCTGAAGCTGGGCATGATGCTGTCGATGATGAGCGGCACCATCAAGGGCGAGATCGAGCGGGCGCTGGACAAGGCACTGGCCTGACGCCCGCTGCTGTCAGTTGTCGGGGAACGGGATAAGGTCCTCGATCTGCTCGAGGCGCAGATCACCCCGATAAATGTCATATCGCTCTGCCTGTGCCTGTGCGCGTTGCAAGCGCTCGTCACGGCTCATGGCGTCCGCGAACTTCAAATGACCTTTGGCAAAGCGCCGGGCATTGGCACTGGCGCTGGTGTAGTGGAAGTGCGCTTCCCAGAGCTTCTGCCTGGGCTGCAGGCGATAAACGTCATACACATCCAGAAAGTCATTGGCCTTGAGCTTCTTGCGGCGCCTGGTCAGCTTCACCTCGATTTCTTCTGCCTCCAGCAGGAAACGCAAGGCTTTGCTGTCTGGGTGCTGGGTGCCAAGGTAGGCGGCGGTCAAGAGGCGCTGCTTTTCTGCCTGCACCTCGGTAATCGCTTGATCCAGCCGGGTGGCCAAAGCATGTCCTTGCTCCGGGCCGGCACGCAATTGCCCGGCAATCTCTGACATGTCCTGAATGTAGAAATCAATCTGGTCCGCCAGGCTGTTGGGCCCGTCCAGGTGGCGGGAGGCGTGGGCGATCCTGGCGGCTTTCTGGGCCAACAGGTCATTGCCGGTGCGGCGCAGTCGAGCGTAGTCAGGTACCGGCACAACTTGCGGGACAGCCTCCCAGTGATCACCTTGTTGCTGATAGCGCGCAACGGTTTGTTCGGTCAGCGGGTCGACCTGTACGGTTTCGCTGCCCTCCTCAGCTTCCTCGACGACCAAGGACCTGCCCTGGGTAGTGCGGATCACCTTGCGCCTCGCGGAGCGTACTTTATGGGTCAGAGGTTGATCGGGTTCCACATTCGGTTTGTCGGCGGCAGCAGAAACGAAGGCAAGGTCACTCTCGGTCAGGTTTATCAGTGCATTCAGCTCAGCGATGTATTCGTTGAGCCTGCCGCTGTCCACCGCCGAAATGTTGCGTGAAAGCAGATACTCGGCATTGCCCAGTGACAGTTTGTATTCGCGCAGCGCGCTCTCCAGCGGCTCTTTCTGTGCTTCTGGCTTCAGGCGGGCCGCCGCCAGGCTGTCGTGGCTCAGCAGCGCTTCATGCAGACGCTTGCTACCCAGGGCGTTCTGAGAAAGCAGGGTACTTTCGAAGTTCTCTTCGGTGAGCAGATCTCTCCTCACGATCAACTGATTCAGGTCGCTGAGGATCTGGGCACGGGTGATCAGCGTCGAGTATCGGCGGTTGTTGATGATGGTATCGAGCTTCTTGCGCTTGCCTGAGAACTGGATCTGCCCATCTGTCAGCGCCTCGCTAAGGTTCTGGTCGAGGCGTTGGCTGACCTTGAAGAAGCGTCTATGCAAAGCCAGCGCAGCCTCGATGTTCTTGCTGTAGTCCAGGTACAGTTGTGCCTGCTCCTGGCCGAACGGCAATTGCACTAGCCGACGCGATTGGTTCTTGAGCGTTTCGTTGTCATTCATGTCGAGCAGGCGGCGGCACTGCTGCAGGTCGGAAAAAAGCAACTGCTCCCACCACTGACCACGGGCAAAGGTAGCTGCGCCCTTGGGGTCGAACCTGGTGTATCTCGGGTCGCTCAGGCGGGTGTACAACTGCTCCTGCTCCCTTATCAATCCAGTCTGTTTTTCGTAGGTGAGTGCCAATACATTCAGGTTTTCCCGTGCCTCGTTGCGCAGGGCCCGTAGCGCTTGCCGCTGTATCTGCAGTTCCTCTGGCAGGTCATCGTAGGCGACGCCAGGGTGATCAACCAGGGATTTCTCGAATGCCAGGTGCGCCTGGTCATAGGGTTTTACCCGTTCCAGGTAGCCATCAATGAACGCTTCTGTGCTGGTGAGTTTTTTGTCATTGGCCGCTCGGCTTTCCAACATTTTCGTGAACGCTTCCTTTTTCTCATCGATTAGCGCCTTGGCCGTTTTCGGCATGCCGCCCGACATGTGCAGGTCGATCCTCCATTCGCCATTCCAACGCGTCAACCACGGGCCGCGGATGCGTTCCCGGCCGACAATGTAGTAGCCGTCAGGCTGCCCGCCCCAGGTTTGCGACCATTCGCTCTGGCTGACCTCCGGTCCGATGATGTGCACGCCGTTCCAGCTTTCTTCGACCTCGAAGGCAACATCCTGCAGTTTCACGTAATAGCGGTCGTCAACTTTGTACAGCCCGCGCATTCGGCCGCTGGCCAGCGCACTCTGCCCATTCAGGCTGACGTTGGCGCGTAAGGTGTCGAGCGCCTCGCGCTCTTCGCGGGGCAGGTTGCCGAGCCGTTGGTGGTTGCCCCATTGGCTGATGTGCAGTGATACAGGTCGGGCTTGCTCGGCCGGGGCTTGCCAGTTTTTCTGTTCAGGTGGTTGCTGTGCGGTAGCGCTGGAAACACGACGCGGTTCGGGCTGCGGTGGCAGCTCAGGTTCGGGTTTGGCAGTAGCAGGCCCATGGGCCAGCAGCATGGCCACGTTCAGCAGGATGTCGGCACTGGCGAGCAACTTTTCTTCGGTGCTGCCTTGGGTCAAGGCTGTCAGGTCATCCTTGATGCTGAGCAGGGCTGCGACCAACCAGGCCAGCAGGCCAGCAGGCCCTCGCAGCAGCGGCGTGGCCGTGTTGAACGCCAGCCATGCGAACCGCACGACCAACGCCCAGCGCTGCTGGGCGTTGGAAAGGCTCTGGCGTGAGGCCAGTAGCAGGAGCACGCCCGCCCTTGCCTGATACATCAATTCGTCCAGGTCGCCGGACCATGGCGTGAAGGCCAAGGTGACAGGCGCCCGCAAACGCTCAATGGTATCAGCGGCTAGCGTGGAAGCGGGCCCCAGCAGGTGCGCCAGTTCGGCGAGGCCGGCATGCAGGTGCGGGTGGGTAAAGCCATCATTGGCATAGATGGGGCGGGCTTCGTCATCCAGCCAGGCAAGGATGTCCTGCTGCAGGGCTTGCTCGGCCCGGATGCTCGTCATCAGTTGGCTGCGGCTGTCGAACTGCCTGACGGCCTGCGATGTCACCATGGGGCGGTAAAGTACCCACGCCCCTGTGGAGGGCACCTCGAGGACGAACATGCCGTGCACGAGGTTGGCCTTCGGGCCACCTGGCACGCTGTTGAATGACAGTGGTGCCAGGTTCAGCGAAGCGCTGGCGTTGGCTTTACGGCGGCAAAAGTCCGCGACGGCCTGCCAGGTGCGTTCGTTCAGCTGCCCTACTATCTTGGCCTGTAGCGCGCTCAGCAGCAGGGCGCCTCGCCATTCCTCGGCAAAGCGCTGGCGACGTTTGTCGGTGTCTGTACCCGTTTGCAACTGGTCGTGGACAAACTGCGGATACTGGCCACCGACATCCACGGCAGTGATCAGCGCACTGACATAGTCAAGGTCCATCCAGCTGCTTAGCGTCTGTTGATCGGCCAATTGAACGGCAGAGGCCACCTGGTCACTACCCAGCGGCAGGCGTGAGATGGCCAGTTCGGTCAGACTGATGGTTTTCAGGTACTCAAGCTGCGCCGGCCCCGTGGAGGAAACCTGTACCACCTGTGAAATCGTGATCTGCACCTGATCAGGGTTGTAAGGCTGCTGGGTCGGGTGGTCATCACGCATTTGCTCGCGTAGGCGCCGAACCGTGTATTGCTGCAAGTCTTCGATCCCGTCCAGGGATGTTTCACCCTGTGCCAGCATTTGCCCTGCCGACAGCTCCAGCAGTGCCATGTGGTACTGGAATCGGTCAGTCACCGTGGCGTTCTCCAGCCAGCCAGGCGGCGTGATCGCGGGTGTCGATTGCTCAAGCTGGAAGCCCGCCGGGAATGTCGATGCGGGATCGCTCAGCTTGCTGTAGAGCTCCTCCAGGTCACTTACCTGTTCGATTGCGCCAAGCTGCGCCCGGTCAATCTGTTGCAGCACTCCGTTGAGCAGTTGCCGGGCTTGGTAGCCGAATGGGTCTTCGCTCAGTGCCGTGCAGGCCCAGGACATCGTATCGAACACATGGCGCTCGGAAAGCTCGTCGCGCAAGGCGATGGCGAAGGCCGGGAGGCTGTTGAAGCCGCGCACGGTACCAGAGGGCTTACACCACAAGACCAGATCGCGCGCATCTTTCTTGCCCGTAACGAGCAGGTCCGGTAATACCTCATCAACTGTGCTGCCTTGGGTGTCGAACGAAACCTGCAATCCCTGCGCGGTTGCCGATGTGCCGGTTTGAGCGAGCATGGCGTACAGCAGGGCCTTCTGATCGCTGTCCAGGCCTTGGCGTTCCAGCGTGCCGAGCAGTGCGGCCTTGAGCACCTGCTGCATCCAGCGCAGGCGGGTTACATCCGAGTCACCCTCGCGGCTGTTCCAGAAACTGACTTGTGCCTGCTGAAATGCCTCGCAGAGGGTCGCGAGCATATCGTCGTAGGCCATGTTCAGGTCGGCCATGCGTACATCAATGGCCGGCGCTGCTTCCTGGGGGCGAAAAATGGCTGGCGGGTTCAGGCTGAGCTGGTCCGTGGGCTTGAGCGCCATGGGCTGGCCGTTGAGGAAATGCTCAAGCAATGTGTCTACCAGGCTACCTGCCTGTGTCGGTGGTTCTTCGTCCAGGCCATGCAGGATGCTGAAGCCCTTTATGGATTGCAGCTGTGGGTGGTTCCTGCGGGTCCATGGGTAGCGTGCTGCGAGTGCGTTGAAACCCGCGGTGGCCACGACCTCGCGCAGGCTGGGGCGTTTGGCGAACTGCGTTGCTACCAGTTGCTTGAACGATAGGGATGGCGGGGGCGGTGATTGGGGCATGGCAAAGGCTCCGGTAAAGGGAGCCGAATGCTGGAACGCCAGCCGTGAGCCGCTGCGGTAGATAGATCAGTGCGGCGATCTTAGGGTGAAGATTCTAATTCCTGCTTCTACCTTATGCTCAAGCCCAACCTCCATGGGCAGTTCCTCCTCCACTCATGAGCATGAGGTACAGAGCGTGGCCAAAGTGACTGTGAAGAAAAAGGACGACGCCCAGGGTACGCTGGGTGAAGTGCGCGGGTACGCGCGCAAGATTTGGCTGGCGGGCATCGGCGCTTATGCGCGGGTGGGCCAGGAAGGCTCCGACTACTTCCATGAGCTGGTCAAGGCCGGCGAAGGCGTCGAGAAGCGCGGCAAGAAGCGCATCGACAAAGAGCTCGACGCCGCCAATGGCCAGATCGACGAAGCCACCCGTGAAGTGACCCGCGTGCGCGGGAAAGTCGAGGTCCAACTGGACAAAATCGAGAAAGCCTTCGACGCCCGCGTCGGTCGCGCCTTGAATCGCCTCGGCATTCCGTCTAAACATGACGTTGAGGCATTGTCCATCAAGCTTGAACAGCTGCACGAGCTGCTCGAGCGCGTCGCGCACAAACCATAAGGAGAGCAGGATGGCTGGCAAGAAGAACACCGAGAAGGAAGGTAGCTCCTGGGTCGGCGGAATCGAGAAGTACTCCCGTAAGATCTGGCTGGCTGGCCTGGGTATCTACTCGAAGATCGACCAGGATGGTCCGAAGCTGTTCGACACGCTGGTGAAGGATGGCGAAAAGGCTGAGAAACAGGCGAAGAAGAGCGTCGACTCGGCCGCTGACAACGCCAAGTCGGCGACCACTTCGCGGGTGTCCGACGTCAAGGAACGTGCCCTGGGCAAGTGGAGCGAGCTCGAGGAAGCCTTCGACAAGCGTCTGAACAGTGCCATCTCGCGCCTGGGCGTGCCCAGCCGCAATGAGATCAAGGCCCTGCACCAGCAGGTCGACACGCTGACCAAGCAGATCGAGAAACTGACCGGCGCTTCGGTCACGCCGATCTCCAAGGCGGGCGCGAGCAAGACCGCGGCCAAACCGCTGGCCAAGGCCGCCGCCAAGCCGGCAGCGAAAACCGCAGCGGCCAAGCCTGCTGCCAAACCTGCGACCAAGACCGCTGCGGCCAAGCCAGCAGCAAAACCGGCGGCCAAGCCGGCCGTGGCCAAGAAGCCCGCGGTGAAGAAAGCCGCCCCGGCCAAGCCTGCGGCAGCCCCGGCCGCAACCGCAGCCCCGGCACCCAGCGCGGCGCCGGCCAGCACCACCCCGTCGGCACCGGTGAACGCGGCCGCCCAGGCCTGACACCGCGTCGCCCTCAATCGCGGGGCAAGCTCGCTCCCACGCAGCTCGTACAGGGCTCGTGGGCGCGGGCTTGCCCCGCGGTCATTTCAACCCTCCAGGTACCTCATCGCCAACTGCTCCGCCGCTCTGCGCGCCGGAGCCTGCAGGTGCGGCGCCACCAGCATCATTACCTGGTACACCACCACCCCCACATCGCCCTCGCGGCCGATCACCCGCTGATAGTCCAGCGAGCAGATCAGGGTCAGGGTGATCTGTTCGACCAGTTGCCCCAATGCCTGGGTTTCGCTGGTCACCTGCCCTTGGGCCTTGAGGCTGGCCAGCAGCGCCGCCAGGGTTCGCTTGAGGGCGTTGATCAGGCTGCGCATGCCCCGCGCCAGCTTGGGAAGACGGCCGGTGAGGTTGGACAGGTCCTGGAGCAGAAATCGGTACTGGGCCATGCGTTCGACGATCAGGTGCAGGAACAGCCAGTAGTCCTCGGCTTCCAGTTGGACGTCCAGCGGCGGGTCGAGCAAGGTCATCAGCTCTTCCTCGAAGCGCTCGAACAAGCCGATCACCAGCGGCTCCTTGCCGTGGAAGTGGTAGTACAGGTTGCCCGGGCTGATGCCTAGCTCGTTGGCGATCTCCAGGGTCGAGACATTCGGCTCGCCCTGGCGGTTGAACAACTGCAGGGCACATTCGAGGATACGATCGCGGGTCTTCATCCGTTCAGCGGGCCATCACATAGTTGCCTGGCGCAGGGCCCAGCGGTGGGTAGGTGGCGTTGCCCAGCTCGGTGCGCTGTGGCTTGAGCGTGCCCGAGCGCTGGGTGATCCATTCCTGCCACAGCGGCCACCAGCTGCCATCGCGACGCTGGGCATCGTGGAACCAGGCGCGTGGGTCGCTGGACAGCTTGGGGTTCTCGAGATAGTAGGCCTTGGGGTTGCCGGGCGGGTTGATGATGCTCTGGATATGCCCGCTGTTGGCCAGCAGGAAGCGCCGGTCGCCACCGAGCAGCAGGGCCGAGCGGTACACCGCGTCCCAGGGGGTGATGTGGTCGTTGCTGCCAGCGACGGTGAAGCTGTCGAGGTCGACCTGCTTGAGGTCGATGGGCGTGCCGCATACTTCAAGCCCTTCGGGGAAGGTTAGTGGGTTGAGCTTGAAGAAGTCCAACAGTTCGCCGTGGTACGCGGCGGGCAGGCGGGTGCTGTCGGCGTTCCAGTAGAGAATGTCGAATGCCGGTGGTTTCTTGCCCATGAGGTAGTTGTTGACCCAGTAGTTCCAGATCAGGTCGTTGGGGCGCATCCAGGCGAAGATCCGCGCCACCTCGCCGCCGTCGAGCACACCGCGCTGGTAGGAGCGACGCTTGGACGCTTCGATGGTCTGCTCGTCGGCGAACAGGCTGGCGGGGCTGTCAAACTGGCTGTCGAGCATGCTGACCAGGTAGGTGGCACTGCGCACCTTGCGCAGTTGTTTCTTGGCCTGCAAGTGGCCCTGCAGGGCCGCCATGGTCAGCCCCCCGGCGCAGGCCCCCATGAGGTTGAGGTCGCGGCTGCCGCTGATGCTGCGGCAGGCATTCAGCGCTTCCTCCAGTGCCTGTACGTAGCTCGACAGGCCCCATTCCCGGTGGCGCGGGTCAGGGTTGCGCCAGCTGACCATGAACACCTGCAGGCCGTTCTTGAGCATGTACTGGACAAAGCTGTTGGTCGGGCTCAGGTCGAAGATATAGAACTTGTTGATCTGTGGCGGTACCACCAGCAACGGGCGAGCGTACTGTTTTTCGCTCATGGGCTTGTACTGGATCAGCTCCAGCAGCTCGTTGCGAAACACCACCGCGCCTGGGGTGGCAGCCAGGTTGCCACCGACCTCGAAGGCGCGCTCGTCCACCTGGCGGGGCAAGCCATCGTTGTGGCGCAGATCGTCGAGCAGGTAGCTGGCGCCGCGCAGCAGGCTCTGGCCGCCGGTGTTGAACAGCTCCTTGACCGCCAGTGGGTTGAGCAGTGAATTACTCGGTGCCACGGCGTCGCTGATCAAGGTGAACAGGAACTGCGCGCGGGCGCGGTCGTCATTGCCCAGGGTGCTTTCCTCGATCCAGCGGCGGGTCTGCTTCTGCCAGGCGAGGTAGGCCTGCAGCCCGCGGCGGTAGAGCGGGTTCTCGCTCCAGGTAGGGTCGCTGAAACGGTTGTCGCGGGCATGGGGCTGGAACGGCGTGTCGCCCAGTATCACCCGGCCCAGGGTGCCACCCAGCTCCAGCAGATGGCGGGCCGTGTACAACGGGTGGCGCAGGCCGTGGCGGCCTACATGGCGCAGGGTCGACAGCAGGTCGCGGCCACGCAGGCCATTGATTGCGTTCTGCAGGTTCATACTGGTGGCGGGGACCGGTGTCGTCCCTGTTGCCGGTTTGTCTTTCATGCCAACACTCCATCGTCAGGCCAGCAAGCGCTGGAACACAGCAAGGGCGGGCCGGCGCGTACTCCATGCGCCGGCCCGGCGTCAGCCGCCGGAGGCGGGCCGGGGGTGCATGACCGCGCGCTGGCGCTCTTGCTGGAGGAATTTCATGATGATCGGGGCGACGGCCTCGGCCCGAGTGATCAGGAACAGATGGCCATCGTCGATTATGTGTAGCTGCGCATTGGGAATTCGCCAGGCCAGCAGGCGCATGTTGATCAGCGGGATCAACGGGTCGTCGTCACCGGCCAGCACCAGGGTGGGTTGGTGGATCTTGTGCAGCCAGTGGATGCTGGTCCAACCCAGCCCGGCGAACAGCTGCCAGTAGTAGCCCAGCTTGCCGCCGGAGCGCACCTTCGAGGCGTGGTGCAGGGCCAGGTCGGGGTCGCGGCGAAAGCCACCACCATAGATGGTCGGGGCGATACGGATCACGTGGGACGGCTGGATGTAGCGCCGTGGGCTGGCCATCATCCACAACACCTTGGGCTTGCCCGGCACCATCACCGCGCCGGCGGCGGTGGCGGCGAGCACCAGTTTCTTGCAGCGTTCCGGGTAGTCGTGGGCGAATTGCTGGGCCAGGGCGCCGCCCCAGGACACGCCGATCGCGTTGACCTGGCCGTAGTTCAGGTAGTCGAGCATGCGCGCCGTCAGCTTGGCCAGCCCGGGGAACCGGTAGGGGTGGCGGGGCGTCGACGAGCCACCGACGCCGGGCACGTCGAAGGCGATCACCTCCAGGTCCGGGTCCAGGGCCTCGATGAACGGGAACACCAGCTCGAGGTTGGCACCGATGCCGTTGAAGATCAGCAAGGGTGTCAGGTGCGGCTTGCCCGGACGGACCGCCGTGCGGATGGATTGATCATCCAGCTCGACGGTCCTGAAGATGTAGGGTGGCGGCATACGCGTGACTCTGTGGTGGACGTAGCGCGGTGATGCGCCACCGGGCGCACCACTGCGGTTTCACTCAGCGTTCGTGGACGTAGGTGCCCGGCGATGCCTCGCCGGCTGCGTAGGCGCGGTTGCCCAGGCGCGTGGGCGCTTTCTTCAGTTCGCCCGCGCGCTCGCCCAGCCAGCTCTGCCAGTGCAGCCACCAGGAGTCGGCGTGCTTGACCGCGTTCTCCTGCCAGGCCACCGGGTCGTCCGGGCGGTCCTCGCCGGTCATGAAGCGCGCCTTGGGGTTGCCCGGCGGGTTGAGGATGCTCTGGATGTGCCCGCTGTTGGACAGTACGAACTCGATCTTGCCGCCGAACAGGTGCGCCGAGCGGTAGCACGATTGCCAGGGGGTGATGTGGTCGGCGGTGCCGGCGACGCTGTAGATGTCGCAGTCGACCTGCTTCAGGTCGATGGCGGTGCCGGACACTTCCAGGGCGTTGGAGCGGATCAGCGGGTTGTTCTTGAACATCTCGATGAGGTCGCCGTGGAAGGCGGCCGGCAGGCGCGTGGTGTCGTTGTTCCAGAACAGGATGTCGAACACTGGCGGCTCGTTGCCCAGCAGGTAGTTGTTGACCCAGTAGTTCCAGATCAAGTCGTTGGGGCGCATCCAGGCGAACACCTTGGCCATGTCGCTGCCTTCGAGCACGCCGGCTTGATAGGAGTGGCGCTTGGCCGCCTCCAGCGTCTGCTCGTCGACGAACAGTGCCACCTGGGTGTCGACCGTGGTGTCGAGCACGCTGACCAGCAGCGTGAGGGCGTTGACCTTCTTTTCGCCGAGTGCCGCGTAATGGCCCACCAGCGCGGTACAGGTGATGCCGCCCGAGCAGGCGCCGAGCATGTTCAGGTCCTTGCTGCCGGTGATCGCCAGTACTGCGTCGACGGCTTCCTTCAGCGCGTCGATGTAGGTCGACAGGCCCCACTCGCGTTGCGCCTTGGTCGGGTTGCGCCAACTGACGATGAAGGTCTGTTGCTGGGAGCGCAGGCAGAAGCGCGCCAGGCTCTTTTCCGGGCTCAGGTCGAAGACGTAGAACTTGTTGATCTGTGGCGGCACCACCAGCAGGGGGCGGGCGTGCACCTGTTCGGTGATGGGGCTGTACTGGATCAGTTCCAGCACGTCGTTGCGGTACACCACCGCGCCTTCGCTGGTGGCCAGGTTCTTGCCCACCTCGAAGGCCTCCATGTTCACCTGGCTGGGCATGCCGCCATTGTTGACCAGGTCCTTGGCCAGGTGGGAGAGGCCATCGAGCAGGCTCTTGCCGCCAGTCTCGAAGAAACGCTTGACGGCGGCGGGGTTGGAGAGGGTGTTGGTGGGTGCCATGGCCTCGGTCATCAGGTTGATGACGAATTGGCCGCGGCTGATGTCCTGGGGGGACAGGTCGCTCTCGCTGATCCAGTCGTGCAGTTCCTTGCGCCAGGCCAGGTAGGTTTGCAGGTAGCGACGGTACAGCGGGTTATTGCTCCAGGCCGGGTCGCTGAAGCGACGGTCGTCGCTTTCGGGCTGAAGACTCGATTTGCCCAGCAGCACGTTCTTCAGTTCCAGGCCGAAATGCGCCACGTGCTTGGCGCTGTGCAGCGGTTGACGCAAGGCCTGGCGCAATACCGTGCGCGCCGAGGTCAGCAGATCCTTGCGGCGAATGCCGATGACCGGGTTCAGCCCCAGGGTGTTCTCCGAGGCCTGCCGCTGCAACTCATCGTTGTTCTTGTTACTCATCTACGACGCTCCGTTGTCCTGAGACGAGTACCGGTGTGCTGTGACAGCCCGGTACTGCTACTCGGGTGACCAGTGATAAGGAACAGCGGTGCTGCGACCGGGGGCGTGTCGGTGATGAGCGGCGGGATTTTCTGCGTGTGAAGACAGCCTGCTTTCGCTCGCGACCTCTACCTACCGGCCTGGCCCTGCTTACGCGAAAAGCGATGCAGGGAACTTGCCAGCTCCATTGGTTACCCGACTTTCGTGTAATGCGCAAGACAGCCAGTCTTTGGCTGCCATCCAGGCATTCAAGCAGATGAGATTAGAAAATGCGCTCTAAAGCGTGGGAGCCTTGAGCTAGAGCATCAGTTTCACCACCGATTCGGACGGGTCACGGGATTTCCCGGCCTTGTGCAGTTCATCCAGATACTCGGCCCAGAGTTGCGCCTGACGCAGGCACAGCTGCTCGAGGTACTCCCACGTGAACAATCCGGAGTCATGGCCGTCGTCGAAGGTCAGTTTCAGTGCGTATTGACCGGCCGGCTCCAGGCCGCTGAGGCCGACATTGATCTTGCCGAACTGCAGGATGGGGTTGCCGTGGCCCTGGACCTCGGCGGAAGGGGAGTGCACGCGCAGGAATTCGGCGGGCAGGTTATAGACCTCGCCGGGGGCATAGGTGAGGGTGAGGGTCTTCGACGCTTTGTGCAGGTTGATCGCGGTGGGCAGGCGGGCCATGGGCTGGAATCTCTCGGGAGCTATTGAGGGTAGCTTCGAGCTTCCGTCGCCAGGATTCAAGGCCCGGTTCGCCGGCAAGCCGGCTCCTGCATAGGAGCCGGCTTGCCGGCGAATGGGCCCACGCGGTCTTACAGGATGTAGCGCGACAGGTCTTCGTTCTGCGCCAGTTCGCCGAGGTGGCTGTTCACGTAGGCCGCGTCGATGTGGATCGGTGTCTCGTCGTGGGTGCTGGCCAGGTCACCGGCGCTGAACGATACCTCTTCGAGCAGGCGCTCGAGCAGGGTGTGCAGGCGGCGAGCACCAATGTTCTCGGTTTTCTCATTGACCTGGAAGGCGATCTCGGCGAGGCGCTTGAGGCCTTCGTCAGCGAATTCGATGTGCAGGCCTTCGGTCTTGAGCAGCTCGCGGTACTGTTCGGTCAGCGAGGCGTGCGGCTCTTTCAGGATGCGCTCGAAGTCTTCCGGGGTCAGCGCCTTGAGCTCGACACGGATGGGAAGGCGGCCTTGCAGTTCGGGCACCAGGTCGCTGGGTTTGCTCAGGTGGAACGCGCCGGAGGCGATGAACAGGATGTGGTCGGTCTTGACCATGCCCAGCTTGGTGTTGACGGTGCAGCCTTCGATCAGTGGCAGCAGGTCGCGCTGCACGCCTTCGCGGGACACGTCGGCGCCGCCGACATTGCCTCGCTTGGCCACCTTGTCGATCTCGTCGATGAACACGATGCCGTGCTGCTCGACCGCTTCCAGGGCCTTGGCCTTGAGCTCTTCCTCGTTGACCAGGCGGCTCGCCTCTTCATCTCGGACCATCTTCAGGGCTTCTTTGACCTTCAGCTTGCGGTTCTTGCGCTTGCCCTTGCCCATGTTGGCGAACAGGCTCTGCAACTGGTTGGTCATCTCTTCCATGCCGGGTGGCGCGGCGATATCGACACCCATGTTCTCGGCGACTTCGATCTCGATTTCCTTGTCGTCCAGCTGGCCTTCGCGCAGGCGCTTGCGGAACAGCTGGCGGGTGTTGGAGTCGCCGCTGGACTGTTGGGCTTCCTCGCTGAAGCTGCTGACCCGCGCCTGCGGCAGCAGGGCGTCGAGGATGCGGTCTTCGGCGGCGTCTTCGGCGCGGTGGCGCACACGGACGATCTCCTGCTCGCGCAGCATCTTCAGCGCGGCATCGGCCAGGTCGCGGATGATCGACTCGACGTCACGGCCCACGTAGCCGACCTCGGTGAACTTGGTCGCCTCGACCTTGATGAACGGCGCGTTGGCCAGCTTGGCCAGGCGACGGGCGATTTCGGTCTTGCCCACGCCGGTGGGGCCGATCATCAGGATGTTCTTGGGGGTGACTTCGGCACGCAGCTCGGCGGGCAGTTGCATGCGCCGCCAGCGGTTGCGCAGGGCGATGGCGACGGCGCGCTTGGCGTCATCCTGGCCAATGATGTGGCGGTTGAGTTCGTGGACGATTTCGCGGGGGGTCATGGACATGATGTGTGGGGGCCTCAAGCTGAGTGATCAGTGTGGAAAAGTCCCGCTGCGAGCGGGACGCCAAAACAACTGATTCACTCGGCCAGGTCCTGCTCCTCGATGGTCAGGTTGTGGTTGGTGAACACGCAGATGTCGCCAGCGATGTTCAGGGCGGCCTCTGTGATTTCACGGGCCGACAGGTCGGTCTTGTTCAGCAGGGCGCGGGCCGCGGCCTGGGCGTAGCCACCGCCGGAGCCCATGGCGATCAGGCCGTCCTCGGGCTCGACCACGTCACCGTTGCCGGTGATGATCAGCGAGGCGTCCTTGTTGGCCACGGCCAGCATCGCCTCCAGGCGGCTGAGCGAGCGGTCGGTGCGCCATTCCTTGGCCAGCTCGACGGCGGCGCGCACCAGGTGGCCGGAGTGTTTCTGCAGCTGGGCTTCGAAGCGCTCGAACAGGGTGAAGGCGTCGGCGGTGGCACCGGCGAAACCGGCGATGACCTGGCCGTTGTACAGGCGACGGACCTTTTTGGCGTTGCCTTTCATCACGGTGTTGCCGAGGGAAACCTGGCCGTCGCCGCCCATGACGACTTTGCCGTTACGGCGGACAGAAACGATGGTAGTCAAGGGAGAGTCTCCACGCAGCGGGGCGAAAATGCCTGATGCCGACTCATATGGGGGGAGGGGGGAAGGATTTCAACCGCAAAGGATGAGCGGTGCCAAGACAGGATGTGTCCGAAATCGTAAGACTTGCTCGATTCCCGTAGGAGCCGGCCTTGCCGGCGAACACCGGCATAGCCGGTGCCATGCACCGCGGCGCATAGTTCGCCAGCAAGGCGGGCTCCTACAGGGTGATCATCAGGCTTCGTGGCAGATGTGCCCGTCGACCAGGGTGTAACGCACCGCGCCCGGCAGGCAGTGGCCGATGAACGGGCAGTTTGCGCCGCGGGAGTACCACTGCTCGCCAGCAACGGTGGACGCCTTCGGGTCGAACAGCACCAGGTCCGCCGCGCCGCCCACCTTCAGTTCGCCGGCCGGCAGGCGCATGGCCCCGGCCGGGCCGCTGCTCAGGCGTGCCAGCAACGTCGGCAGGTCAAGCAGGCCGTCCTCCACCAGGGTCATGGCCAGCGGCAGCAACAGCTCGACGCTGCTGATACCCGGCTCGGTGGCGCCGAACGGTGCCAGCTTGGCATCACGCTCGTGGGGCTGGTGATGGCTGGAGATCGCCTGGATCACTCCGGACTTCACCGCCTCGCGCAGGCCGTCGCGGTCGGCGGCGGTGCGCAATGGCGGCTGCACATGGTACAGGCTGGAGAAGTCGCGCAGGGCCTCGTCGGTGAGGATCAACTGGTACAGCGCCACGTCGGCGGTGACCGGCAGCCCCAGTTGCTGGGCCTGGGCGATCAGCCGGGCACCACGGGCGCTGGTGATCTGGGTGAAGTGGGCACGCACGCCGGTCTGCTCGACCAGCAGCAGGTTGCGGGCCAGGGCCACGGTCTCTGCGGTTTCCGGGATGCCGGGCAGGCCGAGGAAACTGGCCATCGGGCCTTCATGGGCGAGGCCGCCCTGGGCCAGGTCGCGGTCCTGGGAGTGGAACACCACGGTCAGGTCGAAGGTCGCCGCGTATTCCAGGGCGCGCGCCAGGGTACGGTTGTTGGGGATTTCTTTCAGGCCGTTGCCGAAGGCCACGCAGCCGGTATCGCGCAGGGCGACCAGCTCGGCCAGTTGCTCACCCTCCAGGCCCTTGGTCAGGGCGCCGATCGGGTAGACCTTGCTGTTGGCCGCTTCGCGGGAGCGGTCGAGGATCAGCTCGGCGACGGCGGAGGTATCGAGAATGGGCTTGGTTTGCGGCGGGCAGCACAGGCTGGTGACGCCACCGGCGACCGCAGCGCGGGTCTCGCTGGCGATGGTGCCCTTGCGGCTGTAGCCCGGCTCGCGCAGCGACACGCCCAGGTCGACCAGGCCCGGAGCGGCCACCAGGCCGTCGGCCTGAATCGTGCGGCTGGCGTTGAAAGCGGCCGGGGCCGCGCCGATGGCGGCAATGCGCCCGCCTTCCAGGTGCAGGTCGGTGACGCGGTCCAGGCCGCTGGCAGGATCGATGACCCGGGCGCCGATAATGCTGATAGTCACTGGGCGTTCTCCTGGTCGAATTGACGTTGCGCGTTCTGCCCGCTCATGGCCATGGACAGCACAGCCATGCGCACGGCGATGCCGTAGGTGACCTGGTTGAGGATCACCGAGTGCTTGCCGTCGGCCACCGCCGACTCGATTTCCACGCCGCGGTTGATCGGGCCCGGATGCATGACGATGGCGTCCGGCTTGGCCCCGGCCAGGCGCGCGGTGGTCAAACCGAACAAGCGGTAGAACTCGCCTTCGCTGGGCAGCAGGCCGCCGGCCATACGCTCACGTTGCAGGCGCAGCATGATCACCACGTCGACGTCTTTGAGGCCCTCCGTGAGGTCGGTGTAGACCTTCACGCCATACTGTTCGATGCCGATCGGGATCAGCGTCTTCGGGCCGATCACGCGGATGTCCGGGCAGCCCAGGGCCTTGAGCGCGAGCATGTCTGAACGGGCCACGCGCGAGTGCAGGATATCGCCGACGATCGCCACCGACAGGTTCTCGAAACTGCCTTTGTGCCGACGGATGGTCAGCATGTCGAGCATGCCTTGCGTGGGGTGGGCGTGGCGGCCATCACCGCCGTTGATCACCGCCACGTCCGGGCACACGTGCTCGGCGATGAAGTGGGCGGCGCCGGAGTCGGAGTGGCGCACGACGAACATGTCGGCGGCCATGGCTTCGAGGTTGCGCAGGGTGTCGAACAGGGTCTCGCCCTTGCTGGTCGAGGAGGTCGACACGTTCAGGCTGATCACGTCGGCCGACAGCCGTTGGGCGGCCAGCTCGAAGGTGGTGCGGGTACGGGTGGAGTTCTCGAAGAACACGTTGCACACGGTCTTGCCGCGCAGCAGCGGGACTTTCTTCACCGCCCGGGCGCCGACTTCGAGGAACGAGTCGGCGGTGTCGAGGATCTCGGTGAGCAGTTCGCGGGGCAAACCGTCGAGCGAGAGGAAGTGGCGCAGCTGGCCCTGGTCATTGAGCTGCAGCGGGCGCTTGGCGTCGAATGGCGTCATCGCGGGGGACTCTTAAAGGGCGGAAGCGGGGGCGAGGTCCTGGCGCTCGAGGGCGAGCGGCGTGGGTCCGGTCAATTTTACCCGTTCATGGGGGGCCAGGGACAGGGTGGCGCCCAGTACGTTCGGGCGGATCGGCAGTTCGCCGGCATCCAGGTCGAGCAGGCACACCAGCGTCACGCTGGCCGGGCGGCCGTAGTCGAACAGTTCGTTGAGGGCGGCACGGATGGTGCGGCCGCTCATCAGCACGTCATCCACCAGCACCAGGTGCTGGCCTTCGATCTCGAATGGCAGTTCGGAGGGGCGCACCTGCGGGTGCAGGCCGTTCTGGCTGAAGTCGTCGCGGTAGAACGAGACATCAAGGGTGCCCAGCGGGCTGTCGTCGCCCAGCGCCTTCTGCAGGGCCTGGGCCACCCACACACCGCCGGTGCGGATGCCAATGAAGCGTGGCTCGGTGATTGCACGACGGGCCAGGTGGGCGCGAAGGTCGACGGCCATCTGCCGGGTCAGGTCGGCGGGATTGGGTAGGCTCATTGCGTGCTCCTCGGAAGGCGGGCGCCGGATCCAGCCGGCGGCAAAGCGAAGTTAAGTGTTGGCCTCCAGCCAGCCTTGCAGCAACAAGGCGGCGGCGATGGCGTCGACCGGGTTGTCGCGGTAGCTGCCGTGCCGGCCGCCACGGGCCATCTGCTCGCCCTTGGCTTCGAAGGTGGTCAGGCGTTCGTCGTGGGTGTGCACGGGCAGGTTGAAGCGGCCATTGAGGCGGCGGGCGAACTTCTCGGCGCGCTCGCTCATGTCGCTGGGCGTGCCGTCCATGTTCAGCGGCAGCCCCACGACGATGGCGTCGGGTTTCCATTCCTTGATCAGCTTTTCGACTTGATTCCAGTCCGGTACGCCGTTCTGTGCCTTGAGCACGCACAGTTCACGGGCCTGGCCGGTGATCACCTGGCCGACGGCCACGCCGATCTGTTTGCTGCCGTAGTCGAAGCCCAGCAGCAGGCGCAGTTCGGCCATCAGGCGTGGCCCGCCTGGCTGGTCAGCAGGCTGAGGTTGATCCCCAGGCTCGCGGCGGCGGCGCCCAGGCGCTGGTCACTGGCCAGGCCGAAGATGATTTCGGGGTCGAACGGGCAGTTGAGCCAGGCGTTGTCGGCCAGCTCAGCCTCCAGCTGGCCGGCTTCCCAGCCGGCATAGCCGAGGGTGATCAGGCTCTTTTTCGGGCCCACGCCGGCGGCGATGGCCAGCAGCACATCCTGCGAGGTGGTCAGCGACAACCCTTCCAGCGCCACGGTGGCCTGGAAGCTGCACTCGTCGCTGTGCAGCACGAAACCGCGGTCGGTCTGCACCGGGCCACCCTGGTAGATGGGCACTTGCAGGGTGCTGGCGGGCGGCTGTTCGTCCGGGCGCAACTGCTCGAGGATATCGGCCAGGTTCAGCTCCTGCGGGCGGTTGACCACCAGGCCCATGGCGCCGTTGGCGTTGTGCTCGACGATGTAGGTGAGGGTCTGGGCAAAGTTCGGGTCGGCCATGTGTGGCATGGCGATCAGGAACTGGTGCTTGAGGTAGCTGGGGGCGAAGGTTTTCATGAGCGCTAGTGTGGCGCCAGGTGGTGAGGCTGGCAAGGTGGTCGAGCGCCGCTTATGCGGTGCATCGCGGGCGGCGCTCGATATCCGCGCCACCACAATATCCAGACCCTTCACCTGCCTGGTCAGTTACTCGACAACCGATCGCCACGGGCAAAGCGCCAGGTGCGAATGATCTCCAGCCGGTCGAACTCGGCCAGGTCGCCGGTGAACGGCGCGAACGGCGCCGCCAGGCGCACGATGCGCTGGGCCGCCTGGTCCAGCACCGGCTGGCCGGAGGACTCCAGCACCAGCACCTCATACAGCGAACCATCGCGGTTGATCGACACCATCATCCGCAGGCTGCCGTACATCTGCTGGCGCCGGGCTTCCTCGGGGTAGTTGAGGTTGCCGATGCGCTCGACCTTCTTGCGCCACTCCTCTTTGTACCAGGCGCCCTTGTCGCGCATGGTCGAGGCCGCGTTGAGGCGGTGGATGCGTGGGCGCTTGGCGTACAGCTGCTGTTCATTGGACAGCTCAGCCTCGAGGCTGGCGATCTGGCTGGACAGCTGCGAGCTGTCGAAGTCCACCACTTTTGCGGTCGGCGCCGTTTGTGGCTTGTTTTCCTTCGGCTTGGGCTCGGCTTTCTGCGGCTTGGGCGCCTTCGTCGCGACCACGGATTTCTCCGGTGCCGGCGGCGTTTCCTCACGGGCGGCGGGTGGCGGGGTGACCTTGTTGATCTTGCTGTCCTGGAACGGCGCCACTTCGGTGGTCTTGGGCACTGCCTTTTTTTCCAGGGTGCCGCTGCCCTGCTGGTTCTCCTGGGCCTGGAAATCGGCCTTCTCGGGCGCTTTTTCGCTCTTGAAGGTGGCCAGGGTGATGTCCATGGTGTGGCGGATTTCGGCCGGCTTGACCACGCTGAAACCCACACCCAGGATCAGCGCCAGGTGCACCACGGCAGCCAGGAACAGGGTGAAGCCGAGCCGGTCCACCGGGCGGACGCGGGGTGGCAGCAGGTCGGCGGGGATATCGGCGGGCAGCGTCATCTGGTATCCAGCAATCGCGGAGCGGGGCAGCAGGTCGGGTTAAAAGGACCGGCATCATACCCCACCGCGCGTGTTTGCCACGTGTCGGCGGTCAGCGCGCCTTCAGCTGGCGATCAATGGCGTCCATCAGCTTGCCGCCGATGTCGGTGTTGTAGGCAGCATCGATCTCGCGGATGCAGGTCGGGCTGGTGACGTTGATTTCGGTCAGGTAGTCGCCGATCACGTCCAAACCAACGAACAGCAGGCCCTTTTCGCGCAGGGTCGGCCCTACCTGGGCGGCGATCCAGCGGTCGCGCTCGCTCAGCGGGCGGGCTTCGCCACGACCGCCGGCGGCCAGGTTGCCGCGGGTCTCGCCGCTGGCCGGGATGCGCGCCAGGCAGTAGTCCACCGGCTCGCCGTCGATCATCAGGATGCGCTTGTCACCATCCTTGATCGCCGGCAGGTAGGCCTGGGCCATGATCTGCTGGGCACCCAGCGCGGTCAGCGTTTCGAGGATCACCGACAGGTTGGGGTCGCCGACCCGGTGGCGGAAGATCGAGGTGCCGCCCATGCCGTCCAGCGGCTTGAGGATCACGTCACCGTGCTGGGCGGCGAAGGCGCGGATGATGTCCGGGCGGCGGCTGACCAGGGTCGGTGGCGTGCACTGCGGGAACAGCGTGGCGAACAGTTTTTCGTTGCAGTCGCGCAGGCTCTGCGGGCGGTTGACCACCAGCGTGCCGTCGGTCTCGGCCTGCTCCAGCAGGTAGGTGCTGTAGACGAACTCCATGTCGAAGGGCGGGTCCTTGCGCATCAGGATCACGTCCAGGTCGCCCAGCAGGTTGTCCTGCTCCTCGCCCAGCTCGAACCAGCGCGCCGGGTCGGCGAACACCTTCAGTGGGCGCATCCGCGCGCGGGCCTTGCCTTCGCCCTGGTACAGGTCGCGCTGCTCCATGTAGAACAGTTCCCAGCCGCGGGCCTGGGCGGCCAGCAGCATGGCCAGCGAGCTGTCCTTTTTATAGGAGATGGACGCGATGGGGTCCATGACAATCCCGAGGCGAACGCTCATGGGGTAATTCCTCTTGGCGGCAGGTGGCCGCGATGGCACGAAAAGAAAAGTGGCTCAGGGTGGCGCCGGGCGCGCCCGCGGTCAAGGGGCTGGCGGATGGAATGGCCCTCGGGACTGTGTTAAAAAGGCCCGATCCAGCGTCAAGCCGCAGGCCATGAGCTACAACAGTGAGGTGGCATGCACCGAACCGTTGTGTGCCTGCCGCTTGGAACGCGCGGCTTACCGCTCATCAATGTGGCGCTATTTATGGAACAACCCCTGAAGGTGATGGTGATCGACGACTCCCGCACGATTCGCCGCACCGCGCAGATGTTGCTCGGCGAGGCGGGCTGCGAGGTGATCACCGCCAGCGATGGTTTCGACGCCCTGGCGAAGATCATCGATCACAAGCCGCGGATCATCTTCGTCGACGTGCTCATGCCGCGCCTGGATGGCTACCAGACCTGCGCGGTGATCAAGCACAACAGCGAATTCAAGGACACCCCGGTGATCCTGCTCTCATCCCGCGATGGCCTGTTCGACAAGGCCCGTGGCCGGGTGGTCGGTTCCGACCAGTTCCTGACCAAACCGTTCAGCAAGGAAGAACTGCTCGACGCGATCCGCGCCCATGTGCCCGATTTCGCCGTGCGAGACCAACCCGCACCCTGACGCCGCCAAGATCGGCGGGGGGTTCACTTTCTTCATGGGGAAACAGCATGGCCCGAGTTTTGATTGTCGACGATTCGCCGACAGAGTTGTACAAGCTGACCGCGATACTGGAAAAAAACGGCCATCAAGTTCTCAAGGCCGAAAATGGCGCCAATGGCGTAGCCCTGGCGCGCCAGGAGAAGCCGGACGTCGTCCTGATGGACATCGTCATGCCTATCCTCAACGGCTTCCAGGCGACCCGCCAGTTGGCCAAGGATCCGGCGACAAAAGCCATCCCCGTGGTGGTAATCACCGCGAAGGACCAGGAAACCGACCGTATCTGGGCCCAGCGCCAGGGCGCCCGTGACTTCCTGACCAAGCCTGTGGAAGAAGAGGCGCTGATCGCCAAGCTCAAAGAAGTGCTCGGCGCTTGACCACCCGGCCCCAGGGCGCGTCGCTGACCGCCTTCGAGCTGCTGCTGGACATCGACCGCCGTTGCCGCCTGCTGGTGGCCGACCAGCCACCGCAGGACACGCGTCTGCAGCAGTGGAGCGGCATCGGCTTTCGCATTGCCGGGCAGTGGTTCGTCGCCCCCATGGGCGAAGTCGCCGAGGTGCTGCGCGAGCCCCGCAGCAGCCGGGTTCCGGGCGTCCAGCCCTGGGTGCGCGGCGTGGCCAACCTGCGCGGGCGCCTGCTGCCGCTGATGGACTTGTGCGCCTTCTTCGGTTTGGGGGCTGCCGCCGCCGGCAAGCAGCGGCGCGTGCTGGTGCTGGACCATGAGGAGCTGTTCGCCGGCCTGCTGGTGGACGAGGTGGTGGGTCTGCAGCACTTTGCCCTCAGCAGCCTGGAGCTGTCGCCGCCGCAACCGCTGATCCGCATGGCCGCGCCTTTCGTGCAGGGGTATTTCCCCCGTGAACGCAACTGGGCGATCTTCAGCCCTTTCGCCCTGGCCCAGGCCCCGGGTTTTCTCGATGTGGCGTTGTAGAGGATTTTCGACGTGAACAAGCCCGGCCCCACCGTCGTCGCGCCGGCCGTTTCCCCGGCCGCCGTGGCCCAGCGCCCACGCAGCACCGCGCAGATCACCGTGCTGTTCGTGGTGCTGATCCTGTCGATCGTCCTGCTGTTCGCCAATTTCGCCTACCTCAACACCCAGGCCAACCACGACAAACAGTACATCGGCCATGCTGGTGAGCTGCGCGTGCTGTCGCAGCGTATCGCCAAGAACGCCACCGAGGCGGCGGCGGGCAAGGCGCTGGCGTTCAAGCTGCTCAGCGATGCGCGCAACGACTTCGAGCGCCGCTGGAGCTACCTGCGCGAGGGCGACAAGGCCACTGGCCTGCCGCCCGCGCCGGTGACGGTGCGCGACGAGATGGACGCGGTGCGCCAGGACTGGGAGAACCTGCGCAAGAACACCGACACCATCCTCGCCAGCGAGCAGACCGTGCTGTCGCTGCACCAGGTCGCGGCCACCCTGGCCGAGACCGTGCCGCAGTTGCAGGTCGAGTATGAAAAAGTGGTGGAGATCTTGCTGCAGAGCGGCGCCCCGGCCAACCAGGTGGCAGTGGCCCAGCGCCAGTTGCTGCTCGCCGAACGGATTCTTGGTTCGGTCAATACCGTGCTGGCCGGCGATGACACCTCGGTCCAGGCAGCCGACGCCTTTGGCCGCGACGCCAGCCGTTTCGGCCAGGTGCTCGAGGGCATGCTCGCCGGTAACCCGGCGATCCAGGTGACCCGGGTCGAGGACGCCGACGCCCGCGCGCGCCTGGCCGAGATCGCCGAGCTGTTCCAGTTCGTCGCAGGCTCAGTGGACGAGATCCTCGAGACCTCGCCCGAGCTGTTCCGTGTGCGCGAGGCCGCGGGCAACATCTTCAGCCTGTCGCAGACGCTGCTCGACGAGGCCTCGCATCTGGCCAACGGCTTCGAGAACCTGGCCGGCGGGCGTACCCTCGACACGGTCGGCGGCTATGCACTCGGCTTGCTGGCGCTGGCCTCGATCATCCTGATCGGCCTGGTAATGGTCCGCGCCACCAGCCGCCAGCTGCGCGAAACCGCCGAGAAGAACGAGCGCAACCAGCAGGCGATCATGCGCCTGCTCGACGAGATCGAGGAGCTGGCCGACGGCGACCTGACGGTTACCGTGTCGGTCACCGAGGACTTCACCGGTGCCATCGCCGACTCGATCAACTATTCGGTCGACCAGCTGCGCGACCTGGTCGCCACCATCAACCACAGTGCCGAGCAGGTGGCTGCGGCGGTACAGGACACGCAAAACACCGCGCGCCAACTGGCCAAGGCCTCGGAGCACCAGGCCGAGCAGATCAGCGAGGCGTCGGAAGCGGTGGGTGACATGGTCGAGTCGATCGACCGGGTGTCGGCCCATGCCTACGAATCGGCCAAGGTCGCCGAGCGTTCGGTGGCCATCGCCAACAAGGGCAATGAGGTGGTGCATAACACCATCCGTGGCATGGACAACATCCGCGAGCAGATCCAGGACACCGCCAAGCGGATCAAGCGCCTGGGTGAGTCTTCCCAGGAAATCGGCGATATCGTCAGCCTGATCGACGACATTGCCGAGCAGACCAACATCCTGGCGCTCAATGCCGCCATCCAGGCCTCGCTGGCCGGCGAGGCCGGGCGCGGCTTTGCCGTGGTCGCCGACGAGGTGCAGCGCCTGGCCGAGCGTTCGTCCTCGGCCACCCGCCAGATCGAGGCGCTGGTGCGCACCATCCAGGCCGACACCAACGAAGCGGTGATCTCCATGGAGCAGACCACCGCTGAAGTGGTGCGCGGCGCGCGCCTGGCCCAGGACGCGGGCGTGGCCCTGGCCGAGATCGAGGGGGTGTCGCAGACCCTGGCCGACCTGATCCACAGCATCTCCGATGCGGCCCAGTTGCAGACCTCGTCCGCCGGGCAGATCTCTCACACCATGGCGGTGATCCAGCAGATCACCGCGCAGACCTCGGCCGGCTCCGGCGCCACCGCCGACAGCATCCGCCACCTCGCGCGCATGGCCAGCGAGATGCGCCGTTCGGTGTCCGGCTTCACCCTGCCCAAACCGGTCGAGCGTCAATGAAAGGGGCGAGTGTGATGGCCGGCACGCTTAGCGGCGCGCGACACGACACCGTTGCCCTGGCCTGGACCAAGGCGCCGATCCTCGATTGCCTGGGGCAGGCGCGCCAGGCCCTGGAGCGATTTACCGGCATGCCCGAGGACCTATCGATCCTCGCGTTCTTCGTCGACAACCTGCACCAGGTGCATGGCTGCCTGCGCCTGCTTGAACTGTCGGGTGCCGCGCGCCTGGCCGAAGAACTGGAGCTGCTCGGGCGGGCCATGGCCGAAGGCCAGGTCAGCCCCCGTGGTGACTGCCTGGGCGCGTTGTTCCGCGGCCTGGAGCAGTTGCCCCCGTACCTCGACCGCTTGCGTGGCGCACGGCATGACCTGCCGTTGGTGGTGATGCCGCTGCTCAACCAGTTGCGTGTCTGCCGGGGCGTCGAGCCCCTGGCCCAGGGCAGCCTGCTGGGCGAACTTGGGCAGCGCCTGGCGGGCGCCGAAGACCTGGCCAACCTCGACCTGTCGCTGGGCAACTGGCGGGAGCACATGCAGGCCGGCTCCGGTCGCGACGCACTGCGTTCGGTGGTGATGGCGCTGTGTGACGACCTGATGCGTATCAAGGAGCGCCTCGACCCGTTCGTCAGCGGCGAGCGACAGCCTCGCGAGCCTCTGGAGCACCTGCTGGCGCCGTTACGGCACGTGGCCGATACCCTGTCGGTGCTGGGTTTCCAGCAACCGCGGCGGGTGATCATCGACCAGGTGCTGGCGTTGCAGGCCATGGTCGAGCGGGACGCTGGCGTGGACGAAGCGGTGCTGATGGACGTGGCTGGTGCGTTGCTCTACGTGGAAGCGACCCTGAACGGCATGGTGGGGCCGTTGGAGGAGACCGCACCGGGCAACTTGCCGGGCTCGGACCTTGCGGAAATTCGCCAGCTGGTGCTCGGTGAAGCGCTCAACGTGCTGCAACAGGCCAAGGACCTGATCGGTGACTGCCTGGAGTCAGACTGGTCGCGCCAGCGGCTGCAGGCCCTGCCCGGGCTGTTGCACCAGGTGCGCGGCGCCCTGGCGATGCTGGCGCTGCCTGCGGCCGCCGAGGTGTTCGCCGGCTGTGCCGGGTATGTCCAGGGCTGGCTGGTGCACCTTGAGGAGGAGCCGCTGCCCGACGAACTGGCGCGCCTGGCCGACGCCCTCAGCGCCGGCGAGGCCTACCTGCAATGGCGTGTGGCCGACCCGTTGGCCGACGCACAGCGGTTCATCGACATGGCCCATGCCAGCCTGGCCGCCCTGGGCGTGCAGTGCCAGCGAGTCGATGCCGGGCAGTCCATCGATGGCATCGACGATGAGTTGCGCGAAGTGTTCCTCGAGGAGGCCGGCGAACTGCTGCCGGAGATCGAGCGCCACTGGCTGCGCTGGCGTGCGGACAATGGCCTGCGCGAGCCGCTGGTCGAAGTGCGGCGGGCCTTGCACACGCTCAAGGGCAGTGGCCGCATGGTCCATGCCGAAGCTGTGGCGGAGCTGGCCTGGGGCGCCGAGCACCTGCTCAACCGCGTGCTGGAAGGGCGCATCGTGCTCAGCCCGGAGGGGCTGGTGGCCTTGCAGCAGGTGTTCGTGCGCCTGCCCGACCTGCTGGCCGATTTTGCGGCCAGCCAGCTGCCGGCTTCGGCCGAGATCGAACAGCTGGCGGGCCACTTGCATGCACTGGCGCTCAACGATACGCCGGCCAGCGCCAGCATCGACGGGCTCGATCCGCACCTGCTGGAGATCTTCCGCAACGAGGCCCTGGGCCACCTGGGCGGGCTTGATGCCTTCCTGCAAGGCGCCGATGCGCAGGGCACGGTGGTCAGCGACAGCCTGCAGCGCGCCTTGCACACGCTCAAGGGCAGCGCCGCCATGGCCGGGGTGATGCCAGTAGCGGAGATGGCCACCGCGCTTGACCGCCTGGTGCGTGAGTACAAGGGGCACCAGCTATCGCTGCAGCTGGCCGAGATAGAACTGCTTGAGGCAGCCCGTGCCCTGTTCCACCTGGGCCTGGCCCAGCTCGATAGCACGCCGCTGGCCGCCATTCCCGGTGCGGCGCAGTTGATCGAACAGGTCGGTCTGGCCGTCGACACCCGCCTGGCGCAGCATCAGGACGACCCGCATCAGCCACGGCGCAGCCGCCGCGACCCGCAGTTGATCAACAGTTTCCTGGCCCAGGGCATGGACATCCTGCTCGATGCCGAGTCGCTGCTGATGCATTGGCAGGCGCACCCGGGCGAGCGCCTGCCGCTGGAGACCTTGCTGGACGACATGACCACCCTTGGCCACAGCGCCCATCAGGCCGAACTGTGGCAGGTGGATGAAATTTGTGAAGGGCTGCTCGATCTCTACGGTGCGGTGGAGGAGGGCAGCCTGGCAGTCACGCCACGGCTGTTCGCCGTGGCGCAGCAGGCCCACGAAGCGCTGCTCGACATGCTCGACGAGATTGCCGCCGGGCAAGACCTGGATGCCCGCCCGGAGTGCCTGGCGGCGTTGCGCGGCCTGTTGGACGATGCGCTCGACCCAGGGGCCATGGGGGTGGTTGGCGCCGACCGAGTGACGCCGCTCCAGGGTTCAGGCGAACTGCCGGACCCTGCGGTGGTCGAGTTGTTCCTGGAAGAGGCGCGGGACATCCTCGACAGTGCCGGCCAGGCCTTGCGGCAGTGGCAGGCCGATCCGGACAGTGTCTCCGCGCTGTCGGCCTTGCAGCATGATGTGCTGACGCTCAAGGGCGGGGCGCAGATGGCCGCCATTGGCGCGGTGGAACTGCTTGCCCAGGAGCTGGCGCTGCTCTATGAAGGCCTGGTGGACCGCCGCCTGGGCGCCAGCGCGGCATTGTTCGACCTGCTCGAGCGCAGCCACGGCGCGCTGGCCGGGATGTTGCGCAGCGTTCAGCAGGGCGAGGTCCCCGCATCGGCGGTGGCGCTGCTCGGCGAATTGCGCGAGTTCCGCCATACCACGCCACCACCGGGCCAGACCGAACCACCCGAGGAACAACAAGAGGCCGCAGGCGACAAGGAGCTGCTGGAAGTCTTCCTCGAAGAGAGCTCCGACATCGTCGAGAGCGCCGCGCAATCGCTGGCCCTCTGGCAGGCCGACCCGCGCAACACGGTCGAAGTGGAGAACCTGCTGCGCGACTTGCACACGCTCAAGGGCGGCGCACGGATGGTGGAGATCGCCGCCATAGGCGACCTTGCCCATGAACTGGAGTTTCTCTACGAACTGCTGGCTGCCGGGCGCCTGCCGTCGACCCCGGCGCTGTTCAGCCTGTTGCAGAACTGCCACGACCGCCTGGCGCACATGCTCGACGCGGTGCGCCTGGGGCAGCCGTTGCACGCCGCCACGGCGCTGATCGACTACATCCGCAACTTCTCCAGTGCCGCCTTGACCGACAGCGCCGCCAGTCAGGCCCAGGCCGAGGCCGTCCCGGTCGAGGCGCCGACCGCGACCCCCGAGCGGGCCGCGGGGGACATGGTCAAGGTCGACGCTGAACTGCTCGACGACCTGGGCAACCTGGCCGGTGAGCACTCGGTGATCCGCGGGCGTATCGAGCAGCAGGTCAATGATGCCCAGTTCGCCCTGAACGAGATGGAGACCACGCTGGAGCGCATGCGCGACCAGCTGTTGCGCCTGGACATCGAGACACAAGGGCGGATCTCCAGCCGGCAGCAGTTCGAAGGCGATGCCTACGACGACTTCGACCCGCTGGAGATGGACCGTCATTCACAATTGCAGCAGCTGTCCCGAGCCCTGTTCGAGTCGGCCTCGGACCTGCTCGACCTGAAGGAAACCCTGATGCAGCGCGCCCAGGAGGCGCACAGCCTTCTGCAGCAGCAGGCGCGGGTCAACAGCCAGTTGCAGGAGGGCCTGACCGCCACGCTCATGGTGCCGTTCGAGCGGCTGGTGCCGCGTTTGCAGCGGGTGGTGCGGCAGGTGGCCAGCGAGCTGGGCAAGCAGGTCGAACTGGTGGTCGGCAACGCCGAAGGCGAGTTGGACCGTAGCGTGCTTGAACGCATGGTGGCGCCGCTGGAGCACATGCTGCGCAACGCCGTCGACCATGGTCTCGAAGCCCGCGAAGTGCGCCTGGCCGCTGGCAAGCCGGAGTTGGGCACCATCCACCTGAACCTGCTGCACGAGGGCGCCGACATCGTCATCGAAATGAGCGACGACGGTGCCGGCGTGCCGCTGCAAGCGGTGCGCAGCAAAGCCATCAAGCGTGGGCTGCTCGACCCGCAGGCGCGTCTGAGCGACCACGAGATCCTGCAGTTCATCCTGCGCCCGGGGTTCTCCACGGCGGAGAAGATCACCCAGATCTCCGGGCGTGGCCTGGGGATGGACGTGGTCCATGAAGAGGTCAAGCAGCTGGGTGGCTCCATGAGCATCGAGTCCAGCCCTGGCAAGGGCGCGCGCTTCCTGATCCGCCTGCCGTTCACCGTGTCGATGAACCGGGCGCTGATGGTGCACCTGGGGGAGGAGCAGTACGCCATCCCGCTGAACACCATCGAAGGTATCGTCCGGGTGCCACCGGCCGAACTGGAGGCCTGCTACCGGCTCGACCCGCCGCGCTACAGCTATGCCGGGCACGATTATGCGCTGCGCTACCTGGGCGAGCTGGTACAGGGCGGTGGGCAGCCCAGCCTGCTGGGCCAGAGCGTGCCATTGCCGGTGCTGCTCACCCACTCCCACGAGCAGTCGTTCGCTATCCAGGTCGACAACCTGTCGCCCAGTCGCGAGATCGTGGTCAAGAGCCTGGGGCCACAGTTCGCCGCCGTGCCGGGGTTGTCGGGTGCAACGTTGCTTGGCGATGGCCGGGTGGTGCTGATTCTCGACTTGCTCGGCCAGTTGCGTGGCCAGCAGCGGCGCCTGGCGCGTCTGCCGGGGGCGGCGGGCAGCCAGCGTGGGCTGGTCGGGCCGACGCAACGGCGGCCGCTGCTGGTGATGGTGGTGGACGACTCGGTGACCGTGCGCAAGGTCACCAGCCGCCTGCTCGAACGCCATGGCATCAGCGTGCTGACCGCCAAAGATGGTGTCGATGCCATGGCCCTGCTCGAGGAGCACCGCCCGGATGTGCTGCTGCTGGACATCGAGATGCCGCGCATGGACGGGTTCGAGGTGGCCACCCGCATTCGCCGCGACGAACGCCTCAAGCAGTTGCCGATCATCATGATCACCTCGCGCACCGGACAGAAGCACCGCGAGCGAGCGATGGCCATCGGCGTCAACGAGTACCTGGGCAAGCCTTACCAGGAATCGGTGCTGTTGCAGAGCATCGCCCATTGGAGCCAGAACCATGCTTGACCACATCGCCGGCCAGCGCAGCAGCCTCACCGGGCTGTTGCTGCCCCTGGGCGACCGCACGCTGGTGTTGCCCAACGTCGCGGTGGCCGAACTGATCGGCCACCCTGCCATCGCCTGCGAGCCCGGTGAGCCGGCTTGGCACCTGGGCTGGGTCGACTGGCGCCAGCAGCGCCTGCCGCTGATCGGCTTCGAGACGGCCTGTGGCGGTCATACCCCGTCTGGCGAGCGGGCGCGGATCGTCGTGCTCAATGCGCTGGGCGACACTGGGCTACGTTTTCTGGCGATGCTGCTGCAGGGGATTCCGCGTTCGTGCAAGCTCGACAGCCAGCTCAACTACGTGGATGTACCGCTGGCCGGGCTGGAGCTGGCGGCGGTGCAAGTGGGCGAGCAGGTGGCGCGGGTGCCGGACCTGGCGGGGTTGGAACGGTTGGTGCGTGACGCCGAACTGCAACCAGCGGCCAATTAGAATGGACCGGTGCGCCGGCAAGCCGGCGAACAGCTCGCGCAGCAGTCTACTTCGGAACCCGCATCGCCTCAGGAGGTCTGTCTCTGCATGTACCATGGTGAACGTTTCAACGCCTGGACCCACCTGGTCGGTGCGGTGCTGGCCTGCATTGGCGCGGTCTGGCTGATCGTCGTGGCCGGGCTCCAGGGCGACCCCTGGAAGATCGTCAGTTTTTCCATCTATGGCTTCACGCTGCTGCTGCTCTACAGCATCTCCACGCTCTACCACAGCACCCGCGGGCGGGCGAAGCGGGTCATGCGCAAGCTCGACCACTTGTCGATCTACCTGCTGATCGCCGGCAGCTACACCCCGTTTTGCCTGGTCAGCCTGCGCGGGCCTTGGGGTTGGAGCCTGTTCGGGGTGGTCTGGGGGTTGGCGGTGATTGGCATGCTGCAGGAGATCAAGCCGCGCTCTGAAGCACGCATCCTGTCGATCGTCATCTATGCGGTGATGGGCTGGATCGTGCTGGTGGCGGTCAAACCGCTGTTGTCCAGCCTGGGGGCTGCGGGCTTCGCCTGGCTGGCTGCCGGCGGTGTGTTCTACACCGTCGGCATCGTCTTCTTCGCCTTCGATAGTCGCTTCCGCCACTGGCATGGCATCTGGCATCTGTTCGTGATTGCCGGGAGCCTGATGCACTTCGTCGCGGTATTTCTCTACGTGCGCTAGAAGTCGCCCCACAGTTGCTGCGCCACCGACAGCGCCACCACCGGCGCGGTCTCGGTACGCAGCACGCGCGGGCCAAGGCGGGCGGCGTGGAAGCCGGCAGCCTTGGCCTGCTCGACCTCGGCCTCGTTGAGGCCGCCTTCGGGGCCGATCAGGAAGGCCAGGCGGGCGGGCTTTTCATGGCTGGTCAGCGGCGCCGCCACCGGGTGCAGGACCAGCTTGAGGTCGGCGTCGCTGCCCTTGATCCATTCCGCCAGGGTGACCGGCGGGTGGATGACCGGCACGCTCGAACGCCCGCACTGCTCGCAGGCGCTGATCGCCACCTGGCGCCAGTGGGCCAGGCGCTTGTCGGCGCGCTCGTCTTTCAGACGTACTTCGCAGCGCTCGCTGACGATCGGGGTGATTTCGTTGACGCCTAGTTCGGTGGCTTTCTGGATTGCCCAGTCCATGCGCTCGCCGCGAGAAAGGCCCTGGCCGAGATGGATGTGCAGGGGCGATTCGGCCTGGCCGGGGAGGGCCTTGTCGAGGCTGACGCGCACGGTTTTCTTGCCCACCTCGAGCAGTTGGCCGAGGTATTCCTGGCCGCTGCCGTCGAACAGCTGCACGGCGTCGCCGGAAGCCATGCGCAGCACGCGACCAATGTAATGGGCCTGGGCTTCGGGGAGCTCGTGCTCGCCGAGGCCAAGCGGGGCGTCGATGAAGAAGCGGGAGAGTCTCATGGTTCTACTCGAATCTAATGGGGCCTAGCCCGGATCGCGGAAATCGGGGTGGAAATCGGCCGGTACCGCCACGCTGACACTGTCACGGGTGGCGATGTCGATCCCTTCGCTGGCCACGTCGGCCAGGAAGTCGATCTGCTCCGGTGTGATCACGTAAGGCGGCAGGAAATACACCACACTGCCCAACGGGCGCAATAGCGCGCCACGGCTCAGGGCGTGCTCGAACACCTTCAGGCCACGACGCTCTTGCCAGGGGAAGGCGACCTTGCCGGCCTTGTCCTTGACCATCTCGATGGCCAGGGCCATGCCGGTCTGGCGCACTTCGGCGACATGTGCGTGATCGGCCAGGTGCACGGTGGCGCTGGCCATGCGCGCCGACAAAGCCTTGTTGGCTTCGATCACGTTGTCCTGGGCGAAGATGTCCAGGGTCGCCAACGCCGCGGCGCAGGCCAGCGGGTTGCCGGTGTAGCTGTGCGAATGGAGGAAGGCGCGCAGGGTCGGGTAGTCATCGTAGAACGCCTGGTACACCTGGTCGGTGGTCAGGCAGGCGGCCAGCGGCAGGTAACCCCCGGTCAGGGCCTTGGACAGGCACAGGAAGTCCGGGCGGATGCCGGCCTGCTCGCAGGCGAACATGGTCCCGGTACGGCCGAAGCCCACGGCGATTTCGTCGTGGATCAGGTGCACGTCGTAGCGGTCGCAGGCTTCGCGCAGCAGCTTGAGGTACACCGGGTGGTACATGCGCATGCCCCCGGCGCCCTGGATCAGCGGCTCGACGATCACTGCGGCGATGGTGGCATGGTGTTCGGCCAGGGCCTGTTCCATGGCAGCGAACATGTTCCGCGAGTGTTCCTCCCAGCCCATGCCTTCGGGGCGCAGGTAGCAGTCCGGGCTGGGTACCTTGATCGTATCCAGCAGCAGGGCCTTGTAAGTCTCGGTGAACAGCGGCACGTCGCCCACCGACATGGCGGCGATGGTTTCGCCATGGTAGCTGTTGGTCAGGGTGACGAAGCGCTTCTTCTGGGGTTTGCCGGTGTTCTGCCAGTAGTGGAAGCTCATCTTCAGCGCCACTTCGATGCACGACGAGCCGTTGTCGGCGTAGAACACCCGATCAAGGCCGGCTGGGGTCATGGCCACCAGACGCTCGGACAGCTCGATCACCGGTTGGTGGCTGAAACCGGCGAGAATCACATGTTCGAGCTGATCGACCTGGTCCTTGATGCGCTGGTTGATGCGTGGGTTGGCATGGCCGAACACATTGACCCACCAGGAACTGACCGCGTCCAGGTAGCGCTTACCCTCGAAGTCCTCGAGCCAAACGCCTTCACCGCGACGGATCGGGATCAGTGGCAGTTGCTCGTGGTCTTTCATCTGGGTGCAGGGGTGCCACAGGACCTTCAGGTCGCGTTGCATCCACTGATCGTTGAGGCCCATGGGCACTTCTCCTGGCATTGCAGCTTGGTTGGACCGCGTAAGCCTAAGCAATGCGACAGGGCAGGACAACCTCGGGGCTCAATGGCGACGGACGGGCGTCCACTTCAGGTTGCGGATATGCAACTGCGCGTGCTGCGAGGTCGACAGGGTCAGGCGACGCAGCGGCCCTGGCAGAATCTGCCACCTGGGCTCGGTGGCGTAGGCCCCGGGAACGCTGTCGATGGAAAAGTCTTCGGCGAGGGTCAGCCAGAAAAAATGGCCAGGCCCATCGGGCCGGTCAGCCTGGTTGGGGCGCTCGATCTCGAGCAGGGCCTGGGGGCACTGCTCAGCATCGTCACAGACCGCGTAGAACTCGATGGCCAGGCTGTCGACCTCGCGGGCAAAGCTGATTTCGACATCGCATTGGCTACCAATGATCAGTTCGGTATCCATTTGCCCGGCAGATGACCAGAAACCTGTGCACAACGATCCATTAGACCTGATCTGCAGGCCTGACGAGGTGCGCCAGGGCTGTCTTTGCGCGAGCAACTGCGGTGACACGCTGGCGAATCGCTTCTGATAGATCATCGCGCCTCCTGGCTGGCGAATGGGGGCCAGGGCGAGCATTGACCAAGCGTTGCCCTGTGGGCAACTGACAAAATTACCAGTTGCCAAAAGCACTTGATGGCACTGCGGTGGCAGGGTGGGCAGAGGTGACGTATTCTTAACGCATCTGCCCCGGGGGGCGTTCCCCTCCTTTTTCCCTAATAACCCTCTTACCGGAGTTCGCCATCATGGCTGCTGCTTGGGTGCGCCTGTGCGCGTTTGTATTGATTGGGGTGTCCAGCGGCGCGACGCTGGCCAAAGACAAGACTGCGATCGTTGTCGGCGGCGGCCTGGCTGGCCTGACTGCCGCCTACGAGCTGCAAGGCAAGGGCTGGCAGGTCACCCTGCTGGAAGCCAAGTCGGGCATGGGTGGGCGTTCGGGCCTGGCCACCAGCGAGTGGATCGGCAACAGCAAGACCCAACCGGTGCTCAACCAGTACCTGGAACACTTCAAGGTCGGTACGTTGCCGGCGCCGGAGTTCGTCCGCACCCCCGGTTACCTGATCGACGGCGAGTACTTCAGCGCCGTCGACCTTACCGCCAAGCAGCCGGCCACCGCAGAGGCGCTCAAGCGCTACGAGAAGACCCTCGACGACCTGGCGCGTTCGATCGATGACCCGCTCAACCCGGCGGGTAACAGCACTTTGTTCGCCCTCGACCAGATGAATGTGTCCTCCTGGCTCGACAAGCTGCAACTGCCGGCGACCGCCCGGCAGTTGGTCAACCAGCAGATCCGCACCCGCTACGACGAACCGTCGCGCCTGTCGCTGCTGTACTTCGCCCAGCAGAACCGCGTCTATCGCAACATCAGCGACCGTGACCTGCGCGCCGCGCGCCTGCCGGGCGGTAGCCCGGTGCTGGCCCAGGCCTTCGTCAAGCAACTGAAGACCATCAAGACCAGCTCGCCGGTCACCTCCATCGTCCAGGACAAGGACGGGGTGACGGTCAAGGTCGGCAGCGTCGGCTACCAGGCCGACTATCTGGTGATGGCCGTGCCGCTGCGCGCCCTGGCCAAGATCCAGATGACTCCGGGCCTGGACAACCAGCACCTGGCTGCGCTCAAAGGCACCAACTACGGTTGGCGCGACCAACTGATGCTCAAGTTCAAGAACCCGGTCTGGGAAAGCCGCGCGCGCATGTCCGGCGAGATCTTCAGCAATGCCGGCCTGGGCATGCTGTGGATCGAACCGGCGCTCAAGGGCGGTGCCAATGTGGTGATCAACCTGTCCGGTGACAATGCGCGCCTGCTGCAGGCGTTCGGCGACAAGCAGATGGTCGACCAGGTGCTGATTCGCCTGCATGCCTTCTACCCGCAAGCCCGTGGCGCGTTCACCGGCTACGAAGTCCGCCGCTACAGCACCGATGCCGGTACCGGTGGCGCCTACCTGGCCTACGGCCCAGGCCAGATCAGCAAGTACTGGCGCCTGTGGGAGCGCCCGGTGCAGCGCATCACCTTTGCGGGTGAGCACACCGACGCGCTCTATCCCGGTACCCTGGAAGGCGCCCTACGCAGTGGCCAGCGTGCCGCCAGCCAGGTGCAGGATCTGGCGGCAGGCAAGTCGTTCGACCCCGTCAAGGCGGCGCCAGTGGCCGCCGCCGCTGCGGCGGGCGCTGTTGCAGCCAAGGACAAGGGTGGGTTCTTCTCCAACCTGTTCGGAGGCTCTTCGGACAAGGCACAACCAGCATCTGCCAAGGCCGAGCCGGTCAAGACCGAAGCCGCCGCGCAGGACAAGCCGGGCTTCTTCTCTCGTCTGTTCGGTGGTGGCGACAAGCCGCAAGCCAACGTTGCACCGGTCGCCAAGGCTGAAGAGCCTGCACCGGCGCCTGCCCCTGTCCAGGCACCTGCTTCGGCTGCCCCGGTGATCGAGGCCAAGGAAGAGCCTGTCAAACCGGCCGCCATCAAGCCGGCCCCGGCTAAAGCGGCCGCCAAGCCAGCGGCCAAGCAGGCTGCGCACAAGCCTGCGACCAAACCTGAGCCGGTGAAGAAGGCCACGGCCAAGTCCGAGCCTGTGAAAAAACCAGTGGTGAATAGCCAGGCCAACGCGAACTGATACCAGGTGCTTCGCCGGCAAGCCGGCTCCTACGTAGGAGCCGGCTTGCCGGCGAACTTTTGACGCCTCCGCCCTCCAGCATTGGCAGCCTCCCTCGCAACGACTATCGTTAATGTTTCCTTAATGGGAAGGTTGCAGACTAAATATCGTTTTTTTCGATTATCCGAAGCAATTTTTTCCGCTTTTCTTCGATACGTTACGCGCTAGTCTGTGCACAGCTTTCACGGGGAAATACGCCAACATGCAATTGCGCAACTCATCTTCTCGCTATGGCCTGGTCAGCATCGTCCTGCACTGGGGCGTGGCGTTGGCGGTCTTCGGCCTGTTCGGCCTGGGGCTGTGGATGGTCGGCCTGGATTACTACAGCCCCTGGCGCAAATCCGGCCCCGACCTGCACAAGAGCATTGGCCTGGTACTGTTGGCTGTCATGCTGCTGCGCGTGCTCTGGCGTTTCGTCAGCCCGCCGCCGCCAGCACCGGCCAACCACGGCAAGGTGACACGCCTGGCCGCCAAGCTCGGCCACCTGGCGCTGTACCTGGGGTTGTTCGCGGTGATGATCGCGGGCTACCTGATCTCCACCGCCGACGGCGTCGGCATACCGGTGTTCGACCTGTTCGAGGTGCCGGCCTTGGTCAGCGACCTGCCAGACCAGGCCGATACCGCCGGCGTGATCCACCTGTGGCTGGCGTGGGGGCTGGTGATCTTCGCCATCCTGCATGCACTGGCGGCATTCAAGCACCATTTCATCGACCGTGACGCGACCCTGACCCGTATGTTGGGGCGCAAAGCTTGACCCTCAACCTCAATTGCAATGGAAGGAACGTAAGGATGTTGAAAAAGACTTTTGCCGCCCTGGCGCTCGGTACCGCCCTGATTTCCGCCGGCCAGGCCATGGCTGCCGAGTACAAGATCGACAAGGAAGGCCAGCACGCGTTCGTCGACTGGAAGATCAGCCACCTGGGTTACAGCTTCATCCACGGCACCTTCAAGGATTTCGACGGTAACTTCACCTGGGACAGCGCCAAGCCAGAGGCCAGCAAGATCAGCGTCGACCTGAAGACTGCCAGCCTGTGGTCGAACCACGCCGAGCGTGACAAGCACATTGCCAGCAAAGACTTCCTGGATGTGAAAAAGTACCCGGAAGCCAAGTTCGTCTCCACCAGCGTCAAGCCGACTGGCGACAAGACCGCTGATGTGACTGGCGACCTGACCATGCACGGCGTGACCAAGCCGGTCACCTTCAAGGCTGTGTTCAATGGCGAAGGCAAGGACCCGTGGGGCGGCGAGCGTGCTGGCTTCAACGCCACCACCACCCTGAACCTGAACGACTTCGGCATCAAGGGGCCGGGCGCTACTTCGCAGACCCTGGACCTGGACATCAGCGTCGAAGGCGTGAAACAGAAGTAATCGGTTGCACCCACAAAAACGCCGCCCATTGGGCGGCGTTTTTGTTTATGTGCAGCACAGGTTCGCCGGCAAGCCGGCTCCTACGATGACCCGTGTAGGAGCCGGCTTGCCGGCGAACAGGCCTCAACCCTTGCGGGTCAACAGCGCCGGGCGCTCACCCCGTGGGCGGCTTGGCAGGTCGTCCAGTTGCTCGGGCGTCGGATAACGGTCGAGCTTGGATTCCTTGCGGATGATCACCGGCGTGTTCTGCGGCTCGCGCGGGTTGCGCACCGCCGGTTCCTGGCGCGCCGTGTCGTCGCGGCGGTTGCGGCCACCGTTGTTGTCGCGACGAGCACCGCCGTTACTACCACCGCCATTGCGGGTGCGTTTTTCGCCGGAGCCCTGGTTCTGGCCCTGACGCTGCTGGCCGTTGCCACGGCCTTGACCCTGACCCTGACCCTGACCACCGCCGCTACGCTGACCGTTGCCCTGACCCTGACCGGCATTGCCACCCGGGCGGCGGTTGCGGCCCTGGTTCTTGGCGTTCTGGTAGGGGCTGACGTAGTCGGCGCGGTTACCGAAATTGTCGACATCGTCGTCCAGGAACTCTTCCGGATCCCGGTTGGCCGGTGCCGGTTGGGCGGGTTTCTGGCCTTGGGCGGCTTGCTGCTGACGCGGCTTCTTGTCACGCGGCTTGCGTTGCTGGCCTTGCTGTTGCTTGTCGCCGGACTTTTCCTTGTCGGCCTGCTTCTCGGCGGCAGGCTTCTGCTTGCCTTTGTCCTTGCCCTTGTCCTTGCGCCCGCCACTGCCTTCCTTGCCGCCTTCGCCGCGAGGTTGCTGGTTGCGGCCACCGCGGCCGTTGTTCTGCTGGCGTTCGCGGACTTCCGGCTTCTCCGCCTCGACGGTCGAGGCGTCGAAGCCCATCAGATCGCCATCGGGGATCTTCTGCTTGGTGACGCGCTCGATGCTCTTGAGCAGCTTCTCTTCGTCCGGCGCGACCATCGAGATGGCCTCGCCCGAGCGACCGGCACGGCCGGTACGGCCAATGCGATGCACATAGTCTTCCTCGACGTTGGGCAGTTCGAAGTTGACTACGTGGGGCAACTGGTCGATGTCCAGGCCGCGGGCGGCGATATCGGTGGCGACCAGCACACGCACGGTGTTGGCCTTGAAGTCGGCCAGGGCTTTGGTGCGAGCGTTCTGGCTCTTGTTGCCGTGGATCGCGGCGGCGGTCAGGCCGTGCTTCTCCAGATATTCGGCCAGGCGGTTGGCGCCGTGCTTGGTGCGAGTGAACACCAGTACCTGTTCCCATGCACCCAGGGTGATCAGGTGCGCCAGCAGTGCACGCTTGTGGCTGGCCGGCAGGCGATAGACGCGCTGCTCGATACGCTCGACCGTGGTGTTCGGCGGCGTGACCTCGATACGCTCGGGGTTGTGCAGCAGCTTGTCGGCCAGGTCGGTGATGTCTTTGGAGAAGGTGGCCGAGAACAGCAGGTTCTGGCGCTTGGCAGGCAGGCGCGCGAGCACTTTTTTCACATCGTGGATGAAGCCCATGTCGAGCATGCGGTCGGCTTCGTCCAGGACCAGGATCTCCACGCGGGAGAGGTCGACGCTGCCTTGGCCGGCCAGGTCGAGCAGACGGCCTGGGCAGGCGACCAGCACGTCGACGCCCTTGGCCATGGCCTGGACCTGCGGGTTCATGCCGACGCCGCCGAAGATGCAGGCGCTGATGAAATTCAGGTCGCGGGCATAGACCTTGAAGCTGTCATGCACCTGGGCAGCCAGCTCGCGGGTGGGCGTGAGCACCAGCACACGCGGTTGGCGCGGGCCATGGCGTTGCGACTTGTCGGGGTGGCCACCCGGGAACAGGCGCTCGAGAATGGGGAGCGCGAAGCCGCCGGTTTTACCAGTACCTGTCTGGGCGGCAACCATCAGGTCGCGGCCTTGCAACACGGCGGGAATGGCCCGCTGTTGCACCGGAGTGGGCTGGGTGTAGCCCGCAGCCTCGATAGCGCGGACAAGAGCCTCGGAGAGACCGAGGGAAGCAAAGGACATGGGCAATCCTGTTCTCGTGGGGGCTGGGCCCGATGGGGTGTTCTGCCTGGCGCGACGGGCATCGGAGGGATGCGATCGCGTCCGGTCCAGCTGGGCTTTCACGGTGCATCCGGGAAACGGTTGGCGGGCATCTTCTATATGCTGCCGTCGCTTGGGATGCCTGTGGTGAGGCCGAGCGTCCGGGCGTGAGCCGGGCGGGAAGGCCCGAGTATAACAGAGCAATCAGCGCGTGCTGCGTTCCTGCTGCTCAACGGTGACAGGAAAATTACCGAGGTTGTCGTAGCGCAGTGTGATGGCGGCATAAGCCGGCTCTTGCTTGAAGCGCCGCAGTTCATCCGAGAAGGCTTTGGCCAGTTGCTCCCGGCCGGGTTTGCGCGCCAACCCCAGGTACTGCTGACGGCGGCTGATTACCATGGGCAGGGCCTCGACCGTCTGCTCCAGGCCGAGCTGTCGGCTCAGGAAACGACCGACCCGGCGATCGGTCACCAGCAGGTCGATGCGCCCCAGCGCCAGCTTGCCGAAATTGGCCTCCTGAGTCGGGGCCGATTCGCGGCGAAACAGCGCTGAATTGTCGAAGGCATCACCATAGTTGTAGCCCGGTGAAGTCCCTACGGTCAGGCCGGCGAGGTCTTCAGGGTGCTCAATGGCGTGGCGCCGGGCGCGGGCCTGATACAGGACGAACTCGACCTCTGACATGGGCTCGTCCGGATAGATCAGGAAGCCCTGGCGCGATTCAACCCGAAAAGTATCCATCACGCCGTCAGCCAGCCCTTGCTGGATCATCGCCATGCAGCGCTTCCAGGGCAGGAATTCCCACTCCACCTCGACACCAAGGCGTTTGAGCACCTCGTTGGTGACTTCGTAGTCGATGCCTTTGGCCTGGGAATTCTCCTGATAGAGGTAGGGAGCCCAGTCATCACTGACGATACGCAGCCGCTCGCTGTGCGCCTGGGGGCTCAAGCCTATGAGCAGTAGAAGGCCAGCAGGGCGCAGGAGTGAGAGCAGGGCGCGTGTCAGGGACAAGTTCGGTATCCCTGCGGTGGCGTGCCCGGCATGTCGATCAGGCCTGTTGCTGCTTGAACAGATGGGTTTCTATGGCCTGCTGGTGTTTGCCAAGCGCCAGGCGCAGCCCGGGTTGGCGCAGGCATTGGCGCAACTGCGCCGCATCCACCTGGCCATGACGCTGGCAGAGGTTCTCGAGGGCCTTGTCCCACCAGGCCGACGCGCAGGCGCGGTCGAACTCGTTTTCGTAGGGGTAGCAGCCGTACAGCAACTCCCGGGCAAACTGCCGCTGGTTGTTTGGCAGGGTGAGGCTCAGAGCCTTGTAGCCCAGGCGCTGTAGCCTGGGGGGGCGAGGCAGTTGGTCATTGACCAGGCTGACATCGGCAAGCGCCGCGGCGCTCAGCGGTGCGTCACCGTGCTTGCGCAACCAGGCCTGGATCTTGGCGCGGAACTGGGCCTTGCGGCTCCAGTAGTGGTGGATCACATCGGTGCAGGCGTTGACCTGCAGTGTGCGATAGGCCGCTACTGCCAGGCAGAACTCTTCGAGGGTGTAGGCTTTCTGGGCGAGCAGGTAGAACTCGTCCATCATGGCTATGGAGTGATCCAGTATCGAGGCGTCCTCTTTTGCAAGGCCGATCACACCGGAGTTGAGCAGTGGCATCTGGCAGTCGGCCAGGTTGCGGGCCTCAAGCGTTGACAGCAGGCTCTTGTACAGCAGGCATTCGGGGTGCTCGCCATAACGCCCGGCGATGGCGTTGCACAGCAGGCTGCCGGGGGCGACCCGCCGAAATAGTTGCATGGGGGATGTGCGGAAGAATGTGTCGGTGTCGATGAGCACGGCCAGCGGGTGGTGCTCGAGGACCTGGCGCAGCAGCACATGCTTGCTGCGAAAATGATAGCCGTGGGGCTGATTCCAGGCGCTTCGCGTGGCTTCGTCGAGCAGGTGCAGGGCCACGGGCAGCTTGCCATAGGGCGCGGGGTCGTCGGTGTAGACCTGGATGTCCATGGATTCGCCCGGCTGTAGATGGGCCAGGGCGCTGACAATGCTGAAGCAAGCTTCCTGGTGGTAGGTGGCCGCACCAAATGCCAGGTAGACGAGTTGGGGAGTGGTGGTTTGAGGGTGCTGCATGCTGGCCGTTAACCTATTGCGAGGCAAATGTGAAGAAGGCTTTAGCCTAAGCCAAAGCCTTCTTCATAGCTCGAAATAATTATTACCGGGATATACCTTCAGCGCGGCAGCTTTAAGTTGTTCCAGATAGCCAGGCTCGGCTCGGCCTGGTTGAGTGTGTAGAAGTGCAGGCCAGGTGCGCCACCTTGCAGCAATTGCTCGCTCATGCGGGTGATCACTTCTTCGCCGAAGGCCTGGATGCTGGCGGTGTCGTCGCCATAGGCTTCCAGCTGCTTGCGGATCCAGCGTGGGATCTCGGCGCCGCAGGCGTCGGAGAAACGCGCCAGCTTGCTGTAGTTGGTGATCGGCATGATGCCGGGCACCACCGGGATGTCCACGCCCAGCTTCTGCACGCGCTCGACGAAGTAGAAGTAGCTCTCGGCGTTGAAGAAGTACTGGGTGATGGCGCTGTCTGCACCGGCCTTGACCTTGTGCGCGAAGTTGGCCAGGTCCACTTCGAAGTTGCGCGCCTGGGGGTGCATCTCCGGGTAGGCGGCGACTTCCAGGTGGAAGTGGTCGCCAGTTTCCTGGCGGATGAACTCGACCAGGTCGCTGGCGTAGCGCAGCTCGCCGCTGGCCATGCCCATGCCGGACGGCAGGTCGCCGCGCAGGGCGACGATGCGCTTGATGCCGGCGGCCTTGTACTCGGCGAGCAGGGCGCGCAGGTCGTCCTTGCTGTCACCCACGCACGACAGGTGCGGGGCCGCGGGGACCTTCACTTCGCTCTCCAGCTGCAGCACGGTGTTGAGCGTGCGGTCGCGGGTAGAACCGCCGGCACCGTAGGTGCAGGAGAAGAAGTCCGGGTTGTAGCTGGCCAGTTGGCGGGCGACGCCCATCAGCTTTTCATGGCCGGCGTCGGTCTTGGTGGGGAAGAACTCGAAACTGTAGCGGCGTTCTTGTGACATCTCTCGTTCCTTCGGCGGCACACCTGGGGCGGCTACCTGCAAATAAAAGCCAGGACGGTTGGGGCCGGCCTGGCTCGGACATCGGTTCGAAGCGTTGCCAGCCAGCGCCGGGCATATCGCCTGGCGCTGGCGCGAGCCCTTAGTAGCGGTAGGCGTGCGGCTTGAACGGACCTTCGACGGTCACGCCGATGTATTCGGCCTGTTGCGGGGTCAGTTGGGTGACCACGCCACCGAAGCCGCGGACCATTTCCAGGGCCACTTCTTCGTCCAGCTTCTTCGGCAGCACTTCCACGGTCAGGCGCTCGGCTTTCTTCGCGGCTGGCAGTTCGGCGAACTTCTGCTCGAACAGGAAGATCTGCGCCAGGACCTGGTTGGCGAACGAGCCGTCCATGATGCGGCTTGGGTGGCCGGTGGCGTTGCCCAGGTTCACCAGGCGGCCTTCGGCCAGCAGGATCAGGTAGTCGTCGTTCTGCGGATCGAACGTGCCGGCGCCGGTGCGGTGGATCTTGTGCACCTGTGGCTTAACCTCTTCCCACGCCCAGTTCTTGCGCATGAAGGCGGTGTCGATCTCGTTGTCGAAGTGGCCGATGTTGCAGACCACGGCGCGCTTCTTCAGGGCCTTGAGCATGTTGGCGTCGCAGACGTTGACGTTACCGGTGGTGGTGACGATCAGGTCGATGCGGCCCAGCAGCTCTTTGTTGATGCCGGCTTCGGTACCGGTGTTGATGCCGTCCTTGAACGGCGAGACGACTTCGAAGCCGTCCATGCAGGCTTGCATGGCGCAGATCGGGTCGACTTCGGTGACCTTGACGATCATGCCTTCCTGGCGCAGGGACTGGGCCGAGCCCTTGCCCACGTCGCCGTAGCCGATCACCAGGGCCTGCTTGCCCGACAGCAGGTGGTCGGTGCCGCGCTTGATAGCGTCGTTCAGGCTGTGACGGCAGCCGTACTTGTTGTCGTTCTTGCTCTTGGTGACCGAGTCGTTGACGTTGATCGCCGGGACTTTCAGTTCGCCCTTGGCCAGCATGTCCAGCAGGCGGTGCACGCCGGTGGTGGTTTCTTCGGTCACGCCGTGGATCTTGTCCAGCATGGCCGGGTATTTCTTGTGCAAGATTTCGGTGAGGTCGCCACCGTCGTCCAGGACCATGTTGGCGTCCCAAGGCTGACCGTCCTTGAGGATGGTCTGCTCGATGCACCACTCGTATTCCTGCTCGGTTTCACCTTTCCAGGCGAACACAGGGATGCCGGCGGCGGCGATGGCGGCGGCGGCCTGGTCTTGAGTGGAGAAGATGTTGCACGACGACCAGCGTACTTCAGCGCCCAGGGCGACCAGGGTCTCGATCAGCACGGCGGTCTGGATGGTCATGTGGATGCAGCCAATGATCTTCGCGCCCTTGAGTGGTTGCTCGGCTTGGTACTTGCGGCGCAGGCCCATCAGCGCGGGCATTTCCGATTCGGCGATGATGACTTCTTTGCGGCCCCAGTCGGCCAGGGAGATGTCGGCGACCTTGAAGTCGGAAAAACCTGCAGGCGTGTTTACAGCGCTCATTGAGAGCCTCCATTCGTAGTGTGCGAATGGGCGCCGTTGTGCGTTGAGCGTCCGCTGTACGGACAACGCCCCAACCGAGCCTGACAGGACGAACCTGCTGCAGCGCCCCTCGGATGGGTGGCGGGAACGGTGGCCGCAGGGGCCACCGTCGAAAGTGCCGGGCGATTATAGCGGGGCTTTTGGTGCATCCCAAGGGCTAAACAGCAAAGACGGGCTCACTGGGTGCGGCCGTTGGTCCGCAATGCAAGGCGCAGGGTGAAATGGGCCAGGGGTTCGCAGCCCTGGGCGAGCACCATCACCTGCCAGGCCAGCCTGAACTCGCCCGGCGCGTCGCAGCGGATATGCCAGTGATAGGTGTCGACCTGGCGGCTTGTCGGCTGCAGCGGTGCCGAGGCATCGGGGAGGGCCAGGTGCAGGTTGCGCTGTTCGATTAGCGCTATGTCCAGCGGCGGTTCGCTGGTTGGGCTGTGGCTGAACAGCATCTCCTCGCCGAGCAGTGCCACCGGCACCATATGCAAGAGCAAGGTGTCCCCGGCCTCGACGAGCAACTCCGGTGTGCCGAGAAGCAGTGTTTCGTCTGTCGCCGGGCGCGAGTGCAAAATGCAGAAATGGCGGGGGGCGAGGTCGGCAGGAGAGGCAGGGTCGCTGGGTAGTTGCTCGAAGGCTGCGAGCAGCCCGTGGGTGTCGACAATTATCAGCGCGTGATGTGCGGGATTCTCCGTGGTCATGATGCGCTCCTTCCGTGAGCACCAATGAGGGATCCGATAATGGCACGCACCGCCGGCCCAAGGCTCGGCGGTGCGTGGCGTGGATCAGTTGGTGATGGTGATGAACGGATCCCATTCGAAGTAGCCACAGCACTTGCAATCACGGTCGATGATCATGAACTTGAAGTGATAGGTAACCTTGCCTTGCGCGAGCAGGTCGCCGCGCCAGTAGTAGTTTTCGTTGACCTGGCAGGTTGGCACGGTCTTGTTGTTGGCGTTTGGTACTGCGGTCTGCACCTTGGCCTTGAGCGCGCGCGGATCCTCCAGCAGTTGATGGTTCGGATCGTCCGATACGAACCCATAGAGGATCACCGACTGCTCGAAGCCGAACGAGATGCTCTGCTCGCGCCAGCGGACCACATCGCCTACCCGGCCCTTCAGGTGCAGTTCACCACCGGCCTGGCCGGAGATGACGTTGTCCTGGTAGGTGACCATGTAGATGTGTTCCGGCTGGATGAACGTGGGCTTGTTCGGGTCCTTGCTCGCGTTGGGGAACTTCTTGAGGATGGTTTCGGTGTCGAAGTTGATGCTGACATCAATGATTCTGGACATAGTGGATTCCCTTTCACTGATTTCGAGTAGGTCAATGGTGAGCCTCAGTCGCTCTCCACTGGCACTGCCCGGAGCCTCGCTTCCTGCGAATGCCGGTTCTGCCGCGCTGTCTGCCAAGTTCCGGTTGTCCGACCACCTGGAGTGATCTGTGGATCACAGGTTCAGGCTAGAACTGTGGGGGTGGGTGTCAAACCGCCTTGCGCGGATACTGACCAATGGTCGTAGGGCGTGAACATGTTCGACGTTAGTCAATGGGACTACCATGTAGGGCGTGGCTGGGCCGGCTGATCCGCCGCCCGCCACTTGACGTTCATGAGGCCACCGGCCAGGAGTACAGATGAACTTTCACACCCGCAAATGGGTAAAACCCGAAGACCTCAACCCCAATGGCACGTTGTTCGGCGGCAGCCTGCTGCGCTGGATCGACGAAGAGGCGGCGATCTATGCCATCGTCCAGCTGGGCAACCAGCGCGTGGTGACCAAGTACATTTCCGAGATCAACTTCGTCAGCGCCTCGCGCCAGGGCGACATCATCGAGCTGGGCATTACCGCCACCGAGTTCGGTCGCACCTCCATCACGCTCAAGTGCGAAGTGCGCAACAAGATCACCCGCAAGGCGATCCTGACGGTGGACAAGATGGTCTTCGTCAACCTGGGCGAGGATGGCCAGCCGGCACCGCACGGGCGCACTGAGATCAAGTACATCCAGGACCAGTTCCCGGACAGCGCCGTCGAGTAAGCGCCACAAGTAGGGTAGGAGCCAGCCTTGCTGGCGAACCCCAAGCACCGCTGTGCCGGTGTTCGCCGGCAAGGCCGGCTCCTACGCCGCGCGTCATTCGGCCGGTTGGCTCACCTTGCGCACCACCTTGCCAATCGACAACCCCTGCACCAGGATCGACGACAGCACCACGATGTAGGTGATCGACAGCAGCAGGTCACGCTCATCGCCTTGCGGCAACGACAGCGCCAGGGCCACCGACACGCCGCCACGCAGGCCACCCCAGGTCAGCACGCGAATGGTGCCTTGCGGCACGCTCCGCCAGCGGCGCAGCAAGACGATGGCCGGGGCCACGGTCAGCAGGCGCGACGCCAGCACCGCCACCGCCAACACGCCACCGGCCGCCAGGTGCAGCCAGTTGAACGGCAACAGCAACAGTTCCAGGCCGATCAGCGCGAACAGCAGGGCGTTGAGCATGTCGTCGATCAACTCCCAGAAACCGTCCATGTAGCGGCGGGTCATGTCGTTCATCGCCAGGTTGCGCCCCAGGTTGCCGATGATCAGGCCGGCCACCACCATGGCGATCGGTGCCGAGACATGCAGCTCGTAGCACATCGCCGAACCACCGATGACCAGCGCCAGGGTCAACATGACCTCCACCTGGTACTGCTCGACGCTCTTGATCATGCGGTAGGTGGCATAGCCGACCAGGCCGCCGAAGACGATGCCACCGATGGCCTCGCGGGCGAACAGGGTGGCGGTGTCGGCGACGCTCGGGGTTTCACCCAGCTGGATGATGCCCAGCAGCACGGTGAACACCACCACCGCGGTGCCGTCGTTGAACAGTGACTCGCCGACGATGGTGGTCTTCAGCGGTTTCGAGGCGTTGGCGGTACGCAGGGCGCCCAGCACGGCGATCGGGTCGGTCGGCGAGATCAGCGCGCCGAACAGCAGGCAGTAGATCAGTGGCACGTTCCAGCCGAACAGGGCGAACACCCAGTGCGCCAGGTAGCCGATCACCACGGTGGCGATCAGCACGCCCAGCGTGGCCAGCAGGCCGATCGGCCAGCGGTAGCTGCGCAAGTCGGCGAGGTTGACGTGCAGGGCGCCGGCAAACAGCAGGAACGACAGCATCCAATGCATCAACAGGTCATTGAAGTCGATCTGGTTCATCAAGCCTTCGACGCGCTCCTCCAGGCCGGGGAAACCGATCAGGCTCAGGCCCTGGAGTAGCAGGGAAAACAGCAGTGCGGTGACCATCACGCCGATGGCCGGCGGCAGGCCGATGAAGCGGTAGTTCACATAAGTGAGGAGGGTGGTGAGGCAGATAAACGCGGCAACTAATTCAAGCATCCCGAATCCTGTGACAGTGGCTTCCAAGTCGTTACCCGAATTGCCCGGGCAGTTCTTTGATGATCTGGCGACAGGCTCGGGACACACCCTATGACCGGATTTATCGAAATCGTTCCCGCTCCCCTTGTAGGCGCCGGCTTGCCGGCGAACCAGCGGGCACGCTATATAGTGGTCGCCTCTAACGGCCCCAAGGATCCGCAGGCGTGTTGGCAACCTCTCTGGTACTGGTCGCGGCCCTGCTGCACGCCACCTGGAACACCCTGATCAAATTCAGCGCCGAACGCCTACTGGTGATCGCCAGCATGGATCTGGTCGCGCTGGTCTTCGCGGTCCTGGCCGTGGCCTTCGTCGACTTTCCACCGGCCAGCATCTGGCCCTGGCTGCTGGCTTCGGCGCTCGCCGAACAGCTGTATCGCTACCTGTTGATAAAAGCCTACAAAGTGGGCGACCTGGGTCTGGTCTATCCGCTGATGCGCGGCCTGTCGCCATTGGTGGTGCTGGGGCTGACCCTGACCTTTGCCGGTGAGTCGCTGAGCCAGCAACAGATCATCGGCATCCTGCTGATCCCGTGTGGCATGGCATGTTTGCTGTGGCAAGGCGGTGGCGGTGATCGCCTGCCCTGGTCGATGCTGCCGGTGGTGGCGCTGATCGGCCTGTGCATCGGCTGCTACACGTGGTTCGATGGTCAGGCCGTGCGTTTGTGGGGCAAGCCATTGGACTACCTGGTATGGCTGACCCTGCTCAGTGCCTGGCCGTTTCCGCTGCTGGCCGGCGTCGCCCGCCGCCCCCAGTTCGCGCTGTTCTGGCGCACCCAGTGGCGGCTGGGGCTGGCCGTGGGACTGTGCGTGCTGCTGAGCTACGCTCTGGTGCTGTGGGCCATGCACCTGGGCTCGGTGGCCGAGGCGGCGGCGCTGCGCGAGTTGAGCGTGATCCTCGTGGTGCTGCTGGGCATGCGCTACCTCAAAGAACCTTTTGGCGGGCCGAGACTCCTAGCTTGCGGGCTGGTGCTGGCAGGCATGCTAGTGATGAAGCTCTGAACCTATCCCTGTGAACAAGGAGTCCTGTGCATGACCGTAGCCCTGTGGTGCATCCTGATCGCGCTGGTCCTGCCGCCGCTCTGTGCATTGATTGCCAAGGTGAGCAGCGGCCGCTTCGGGCTGAAGGACAATCATGATCCGCGCGCATTCCTCGACCAACTGGCAGGCCTGCCGCGGCGTGCCCATGCCGCGCAGCAGAACGGCTACGAGGCGTTTCCGGCGTTTGCCGCGGCGGTACTGGTGGCCGATATCGTTGGTAACGCCGAACAGGTGACCCAGGATGTGCTGGCGGTGTTGTACATCACCAGCCGGTTGCTCTACATCATCTGCTACCTGGCGGACTGGGCGGCGTTGCGCTCGCTGGTGTGGTTTGCCGGGCTGGCGTTGATCGTGTCGTTCTTTGTGGTGTCGATCTAGTATCGCGTCGCCTTCTTCGCCGGCAAAGCCGGCTCCTACAGGTACGGCGGCGCCCCTGGGGGCCGCCATCCTGTGACAGCAGCCGATTCAGGGGGCTTTGGGTACGTCCGGCAGTGGCTTGCCCTTGGGCCACAGCATCCAGATCTGCCCCTGCTGTTTCATGTTGCCAGCTAGCTCACCGGCCGCAGGCCCTGTGCCCCAGAACAGGTCCGCACGTACCTCGCCGGTAATGGCGCCACCGGTATCCTGCGCGCCTACCGGGCGCACCACCGGCGAGCCGTCGGGGCGTGTGGTGGAGAGCCATAGCAGGCTGCCCAGTGGAATCACCTTGCGATCAATGGCCACGCTGTAACCCGCGGTCAACGGCACGTTGAGCGACCCGCGCGGGCCTTCGTTGCTGTCCGGGCGGGTGCCGAAGAACACATAGCTGGGGTTGCTGGCCAGCAGCTCAGGCACTCGCTGCGGGTTGGCCTGGGCCCAGGCGTGGATGGCGCCCATGCTCACGTCCTCTTTGCTCAGCTGGCCCTGCTCGATCAGCCAGCGGCCGATCGGCCGATAGGGGTGGCCGTTCTGGTCGGCGTAGCCCAGACGCAATTGCCGGCCACTTTCCAGCTGGACGCGCCCCGAGCCCTGGATCTGCAGGAACTGCAGGTCCATCGGGTCGGTCAGCCAGGCCAGCACGGGGGCTTTGGCGCCCTCGCGGTTGATCACCTCGGCGGTGTCGTAGGGCTTGAGCACTCGGCCTTCAAGGCGCCCGCGCAGGCGCTTGCCCTTGAGTTCGGGGTACACGCTGGCCAGGTCGACCACGATCATGTCCTCGGGGACGCCATACACCGGTACCTGAGCGGCTTCGGTGCGCGTCAGGCTGCCGGGGTAGACCGGTTCGTAGTAGCCAGTGATCAGGCCGTTGGCATTGTTCTCGGCCGAGCGCAAGCCGTGGACCTGCAGGTTCTGCTGCAGGAAGGCACGTACCTGGGCAGGGTCTGCCGCGACGCCGGTGGCAGCCGTGCAGGTTTCGGCCCAGACCGGGTCGCGGGTGAGTTTCTCGCAGCCATTGCGCCAGGCCTGGAAACCGGCCAGCAGATCGTTGTCGCTGACGGTGGGTAGGTCTTGCCAGGTGGCGTTGGCGTAGGTGGCGATGGCATGGGGTTCGGGCTTGGCGTTCTCGCCGCCATTGCAGCCGACCAGGAGGGTCAGGGCCGGAAATGCCCAGATCAGATGGCGCATTACAGATGTCATGAATGTGATCCTGATGCGGGCGAAGATGAAAATTCGCCCCTGTTTTCTGTGTGGCTATTGGTCTTTGCCCGACAGGCGGTGATACTGGCCACCCGTTTTGCCAGGCCGAAGTGACCGTGATGTTCAAGCGATTGACCGTAGTTCTGCTCGCCGCCCTTGCCCTGAGTGCCTGTGACCGCGTCGACCCTAACTCGCCGTTGGGCCAGCGCAAGGCCATTTTCAAGGCGATGCTCAAAACCAGTGAAGACATGGGCGGCATGCTGCGTGGCCGCTTGCCGTTCGATGGCGCGAAGTTCGCCGACGGGGCAGCGAAGCTCGATGACCTGGCCCATCAGCCCTGGCAGCATTTCCCGCAAGTGCGTGACGAGGGCGACAGCAGCGCGCGGCCGGAGGTCTGGGAGCGTCAGGCCAGGTTCCAGGATCTGGCCCGTCAGTTGGAGGGTGTTACCGGCGAGTTGGTCGAGGTGACCCGTACCCAGCCGCTGGACGTTGCGCAGATGAAGGCGCCGATGGACAAGGTCGAGGCGGCATGCAAGGCCTGTCATAGCGAGTTTCGCAATCATTGATGTTTAGAAGGGTTGCCCTGTCCTGGGGGCCTCTGTAGGAGCGGCTTTAGCCGCGATGCAGGCATCGCGGTGCCTGGGCACCCGCTTCGCGGGTGATCGCGGCTGAAGCCGCTCCTACAGCGATCGTGCGAGGGTTAGCGTTCGAGCTCGTCCACGGCTTCCTGCAGTTCTTTCTTCGCTTCGGCGAGCTTGTCCTTGCGCTTGTTGATCTTCTCCGCATCGCCTTTCTTCATGGCCTTGTCCAGGTCCTTGGTGCGCTGGTTCACTTCGTGGCGGGCATCGAGCACTTTCTGTTCACGTTCTTTGCGCAAGCCCGCGTCGGTGCAGTGCTCGGTGACTTCGGCGAGGGCTTTCTCGAGACCGGCCTGCTGGTCGCTGTTGCCATGGGCGCGGGCCTGTTCGATCTGCTCGCTGATGGCCTGGCGCTTGGCCGCGCAGCCGGTCAGCGCGGGTTGCTCCTCGGCGGCCAGCGCGGTCTGGGCAGTCAGGCCGAGCAAGGCGGACAGTGCGATGGGCGAGAGCAGTTTCATCAGGGACTCCATTCGAAGGCTGGGCAACGGAAAGCGAAATGCTGCCCTGATCCGAGGAAATTAGAAACCCTCGATTTCATGGGCATGCAGGCGTTGGGCCAAGGCCTGCACCTGCTCATGGGCGAAGAATGCCTGCAATTGCGCGGCGCGACCGGCACCGACACCCGGTTCAGCAAGCCATTGCTCGATGTTTCTGGAGGCCAGGGCGGACCAGTCGGTGCCCGGCGAGAAACCGCTTGGGGCTGGCAGGCCAAGGCCCCGCAGCCAACGCTCGAAAGGTTGCCGGCGCCCGAGGGAGAACGCCTGTAGCAATCGCTCGGCTCGTGTCTGGGCGATACCCGGCACTTCCAGCAGGTCCTCACGGGTCAGCGCCAGCCAATCGCTCAAGGTAGTGACCTTTCCGCTTTCGACCAGTTGGCGCCAGACGCCAGTGCCGACCCCGGCCATGTCCAGCCCCTTGTTGCCGCCCAGCCAGGCCAGGCGGGCGAGAAACTGCTCCTGGCAGGCAGCGCTGGCCTGCCAGCAGCTCAGTAAGTGATGGTCCGCAGGATCCGGCGCGACCACCGCCACGCGCAGCGGGCTGCGATGTACCACGCTGTCCACTCGGGGGATGGTCAGGCCCGCCAGGCTGACCGCGACCTGGTCACCCGGTCGGATATCCAGTCGCGTCCAGCGGGCCAGGGAGCCGAGGCTGACCTGGCTGATCCGCCGGTCATCCAGCTGGATGGGTTCCAGTTGCAAAAGCGGTGTGATTCGCCCAGTCCTGCCGATGCGAAAGTCAATGTTGCGGACCTGCGCCAGGGCTTGGCTGAAGGGATACTTCCAGGCGGCGATCCAGTAAGGGGCCTGGGCTCGCCAGCGCTGTGCCGGTGGTCGGGCATCCTGGCGCAAGATCACGCCGTCAGTGGCGAAGGGCAGGGCAGTCCGGTACCAGTGCTGACGCCAGCGCTGCGCAGCATCGAAACCCTCGATGGCGACACTGAAACGCTGGCTGTCGGCAAACCCCAGGTCGGCCAGGCGTGCCATGCGTTCGGCGTGGGTGTCCGGCCCCATGGGCCAGTCCCAGACAAACAGGCCGATGCTCGCGCCTTGCTCGTCGCTCAGTTGCTTGCGCGCCAGCAATCCGGCGACGATGCCTCGTGCGTTGGCGCTGCCCGCCTCGGCTTGCACGTGGTCGGCGAGGCGCCAGTAGAGCTCGCCCTGAAAAGCGGTGTCCAGCGGTTGCGGCAGATGCCGTACGATGCGACCCAGCCGGGGAATGTGTCGGCTCCAATCATGCCCCAGCACGCCATCACCCCGGCTGAGCAGCTGGGTCAGCTGGCCTTTTCGGTACACCAGCGACACGGCTACGCCATCGACCTTGGGCTGTATCCACATGCCTTGCCGGCCTTCAAGCCAGCGCCGGACCGCAGCCTCGTCGTGCAGCTTGTCGACGCCGGTGTGTGGCACCGGATGAGGGACCTGGCCACGCGCGCTGGCCAGGGGGGCGTCGTTGCTCGCAAGGTCGAAACAGCCTTGCAGGTGCCGAAGGTGCTGGCGGCTCTGGTCGTAGAGTTCGTCCGCTACCAGCGCGACACCTTGGCGATGATAGTGATCATCCCAGTGGGCGAGTGTCTTGAGCAGTTGACCGACTTCGGTCTGGACGCGCGATGCTGGCCAGTCAGGGCACGGCCCATGGTCGGCCTGGGCGAGGATGGGGAGAAACAGCAATGGGATGAGCAGAAGCAGTGGCATGGCCAGCCTCCTTTGCTTGGCGCTTTGGAGTGCTCAGCCTAGGCAGGCGTGGAGGATTCAGCGTTGGTGAAATGTCAGCCGATATGTCACGAAAAAGCCCCCGCCGATTGCTCGGCAGGGGCTTTCGTTTACCGCTGTAGGAAGCTTACAGGCCGGCAGCGTCACGCAGCGCCTGGGCACGGTCAGTGCGCTCCCAGGTGAAGGTGGTGAAGGTGTCGTCGCCGACGGTCTTCTGCTGCGGGGTACGGCCGAAGTGGCCGTAGGCGGCGGTTTCCTGGTACATCGGGTGCAGCAGGTCGAGCATCTTGGTGATGGCGTACGGACGCAGGTCGAAGCACTCGCGCACCAGCTGGACGATCTTGTCGTCGGACACTTTGCCAGTGCCGAAGGTGTTGATCGAGATGGAGGTCGGCTGGGCCACGCCGATGGCGTAAGACACCTGGATCTCGCAGCGCTCGGCCAGGCCGGCGGCGACGATGTTCTTGGCCACGTAGCGACCGGCGTAGGCGGCGGAACGGTCAACCTTGGACGGGTCCTTGCCGGAGAACGCGCCACCACCGTGACGGGCCATGCCGCCGTAGCTGTCGACGATGATCTTGCGCCCGGTCAGGCCGCAGTCGCCCACCGGGCCACCGATGATGAAATTGCCGGTCGGGTTGATGTGGTACTGGGTGCCCTTGTGCAGCAGCTCGGCTGGCAGGGTGTGCTTGACGATCAGCTCCATCACCGCTTCCTGCAGGTCTTTCTGCGACACTTCAGGGTTGTGCTGGGTGGACAGGACCACCGCGTCGATACCCACCACCTTGCCGTTCTCGTAGCGGCAGGTGACCTGGGACTTGGCGTCCGGGCGCAGCCAAGGCAGCAGCTTCGACTTGCGCGCTTCGGCCTGGCGCTCGACCAGGCGGTGCGAGAAGCAGATCGGCGCCGGCATCAGCACGTCGGTCTCGTTGCTGGCGTAACCGAACATCAGGCCCTGGTCGCCGGCACCCTGGTCTTCAGGCTTGGAGCGGTCGACGCCCTGGGCGATGTCCACCGACTGCTTGCCGATGATGTTCATCACGGCGCAGGTGGCGCCGTCGAAGCCGACGTCGGAGCTGTTATAGCCGATGTCGATGATCACTTTGCGCACCAGCTCTTCCAGGTCGACCCAGGCCGAGGTGGTGACTTCGCCGGCGATGATGGCGACACCGGTCTTGACCAGGGTCTCGCAGGCTACGCGGGCGTATTTATCCTGGGCGATGATCGCGTCCAGGACCGCGTCGGAGATCTGGTCGGCGATCTTGTCCGGATGCCCTTCGGACACGGACTCGGAGGTGAAAAGGGAGTATTCGCTCATCTCGATGGGTTCCTGAAATTTACCGATGTTGTGTGTCGCCAGCGGCCCGCTGAAAGTGCCGGACCTGGATCTGGAAACCGTTACGCAAGCCCACATAGAGGCTGTCCCCGGGGGTCAGCCCGGCAGCGTCGGCCCAACGGGCCAGGTCGTCCTGTTCGAAGCCAAGCCACAGGTCGCCGCAGGCTTCGCGCGCCCACCCCTGGTCATGGCTGCACAGCTCGGTGACCAGCAGGCTGCCGCCCGCCTTCACCCGTTTGGCCAGCAGGCGCAAGGCCAGGGCCGGATCGCTGAAATGGTGCAGCACCATGTTCAGCACAACGCAGTCGGCTTCCACATCCGTTGCACCCAGTGCATCGGCCAACTGCAGGTTTACGTTACTCAATTCGTTGCGCTCGCAGACCTGGCGGGCCAGCTCGAGCATGGTCGGGCTGTTGTCCATGGCCGTGACCTGGGCGAAGCGCCGCGCCAGATCGGGCAGGAAACCGCCGTCGCCGGGGCCGACCTCCAGGGCGCTGGCGCCGGCCTCGAAGCTCAGGTTGTCGAGCAGCGCCAGCAGGCTCTCGCGGTACTGCGGCAAGCCGGCGATCAGGTCTTGCTGGGCGCGGAACTTTTCTTCCACGCGCAGGAAGAAGTCCTGGCTGGTGGCCGCGCGGCGTTGCTGGACCTGGGCGATGCGCGCTTGCACATCCTGGGCCAGCGCAAGGTCGTCCACCTCTTCGAGCAGTGCCGTGTGCAGGCGGCCGCCCAGGCGCTGGCTGTCGGGCAGGGCGCGGCGGTAGAAGATCGCGTTGCCTTCGCGGCGTGTCGCGACCAGGTCGGCCTGGGCCAGCACTTTCAGGTGGTGGCTCATGCCTGACTGGCCGATGTCGAAGATCTGCGCCAGTTCCAGCACGCCGAACGAGTCGTTGGCCAGCGCACGCAGCACGTTCAGGCGCAACGGATCGCCGCTGGCCTTGCACAGGGCGGCCAGCGCGTCGTTACGTTGAGGCGTGATGGGGGCATTGACGTTCATGGGGCGGGAGTCTAGACACGCATCGTTACCCTAGCAAGACCAATATCAAAAAGTTTTGATATTGGTCGATGGGCGGAGGATGGGCGCGTGCATGCGAGGCGCCCTCGCAGGCAATCCCGCTGTTTTCCCCCAAATTGCCGAACAAACACAGGAAAAAAGCCCGACTGCGACCATCCGTCATTGCCCCCGGCCCCCGCAGTGGGCGAAAATGGCCGCCTTTTTTCGTTTCACTACTTATTCAAGCCCCAGGAGACTCAGCGATGCCCAGCCGTCGTGAACGTGCCAACGCCATTCGTGCCCTCAGCATGGATGCCGTGCAAAAGGCCAACAGCGGCCACCCAGGTGCCCCCATGGGTATGGCGGATATCGCCGAAGTGCTTTGGCGCGATTACCTGAAGCACAACCCGAGCAACCCCAGCTTCGCCGACCGCGACCGCTTCGTGCTGTCCAACGGCCACGGCTCGATGCTGATCTATTCGCTGCTGCACCTGACCGGCTACGACGTCACCATCGATGACCTCAAATCGTTCCGTCAGCTGCACAGCCGCACCCCGGGCCACCCGGAGTTCGGCTACACCCCAGGCGTGGAGACCACCACCGGCCCGCTGGGCCAGGGTCTGGCCAACGCCGTGGGCTTCGCCCTGGCGGAAAAGGTGCTGGGCGCCCAGTTCAACCGTGAAGGCCATAAAATCGTCGACCACAACACCTACGTGTTCCTCGGCGACGGCTGCATGATGGAAGGCATCTCCCATGAAGTCGCTTCGCTGGCCGGCACCCTGGGCCTGAACAAGCTGGTCGCCTTCTATGACGACAACGGCATTTCCATCGACGGTGAAGTGGAAGGCTGGTTCACCGACGACACGCCGAAGCGCTTCGAGTCGTACAACTGGCTGGTGATCCGTAACGTCAACGGTCACGACGCCGACGAGATCCGCACCGCCATCGAGACCGCGCGCAAGAGCGACCGTCCGACCCTGATCTGCTGCAAGACCATCATCGGTTTCGGCTCGCCGAACAAGCAGGGCAAGGAAGACTGCCACGGTGCGCCGCTGGGCAACGACGAAATCGCCTTGGCCCGCAAAGAGCTGAACTGGAACCACGGGCCGTTCGAAGTGCCTGCCGACATCTATGCCGAGTGGGATGCCAAGCAAGCTGGCGCCCAGGTCGAAGCAGAGTGGAACAAGCGTTTCGATGCCTACGCCGCTGCCTTCCCTGAGCTGGCAGGCGAGCTCAAGCGCCGCCTGAGCGGCGAGCTGCCGGCCGACTTCGCTGAAAAGGCCGCGGCCTACATCGCTGAAGTCGCTGCCAAAGGCGAAACCATCGCCAGCCGCAAGGCCAGCCAGAACACCCTGAACGCCTTCGGCCCGTTGCTGCCGGAGCTGCTGGGCGGCTCGGCCGACCTGGCCGGTTCCAACCTGACCCTGTGGAAAGGTTGCAAGGGCGTCAGCCATGAAGATGCCAACGGCAACTACATGTACTACGGCGTGCGCGAGTTCGGCATGACCGCGATCATGAACGGCGTCGCCCTGCACGGTGGCTTGGTGCCTTACGGCGCGACCTTCCTGATGTTCATGGAATACGCCCGCAACGCGGTGCGCATGTCCGCACTGATGAAGCAACGTGTGATCCATGTCTACACCCACGACTCCATTGGCCTGGGCGAAGACGGCCCGACCCACCAGCCGATCGAGCAGCTGACCAGCCTGCGCAGCACACCTAACCTGGACACCTGGCGCCCGGCCGACGCAGTCGAGTCCGCCGTATCGTGGAAAGCCGCCCTTGAGCGCAAGGACGGCCCTTCGGCGCTGATCTTCTCGCGCCAGAACCTGCAGCATCAGGATCGCAATGCCCAGCAGATCGCCGATATCGCCCGTGGCGGTTACGTCCTCAAGGACTGCGCCGGCGAGCCTGAGCTGATCCTGATCGCCACCGGTTCCGAAGTGGGCCTGGCGGTCCAGGCGTTCGACAAGCTGACCGAGCAGGGCCGCAAGGTTCGCGTCGTGTCGATGCCGAGCACCAGCGTGTTCGACGCTCAGGACGCCGCGTACAAGCAGTCCGTGCTGCCGCTGGAGGTGAGTGCGCGCATCGCCATTGAAGCTGCCCACGCCGACTTCTGGTACAAGTACGTCGGCCTCGAAGGTCGTGTGATCGGCATGACCACCTACGGTGAGTCGGCGCCGGCCAGCGCGCTGTTCGAGGAATTCGGCTTCACCCTGGACAACATCCTGGGTACCGCCGAAGAGCTGCTGGAAGACTGATGCACCTGGGAGGCCCCGTGCCTCCCGTCTGATCGCGGGGCAAGCCCGCTCCCACAGGGTCTTTGCAGTCCCCTGTGGGAGCGGGCTTGCCCCGCGATGGTCGTTCAACGCACTTGTCCCGTGAGTATCGAATGCCCCACCCGCGTCCCTACAAAGTTGCACTCAACGGTTACGGCCGCATCGGCCGCTGTGTCCTGCGCGCGCTGTTTGAGCGGGGGGCGCGGGCCGGCTTCGAGATCGTCGCGCTGAACGACCTGGCCGACCAGGCCAGCCTTGAATACCTGACCCGCTTCGACTCCACCCACGGGCGTTTCCCCGGCGAGGTGAAGGTCGACGGCGACTGTCTGCATATCAATGGCGATTGCGTGAAAGTGCTGCGTAGCGCCACCCCCGAAGGTATCGACTGGGCAGGCCTGGGCATCGACCTGGTGCTGGAGTGCTCCGGTGCCTACAACACCCGAGTCGACGGCCAGCGTTTCATCGACGCCGGCGCCCCCCGGGTGCTGTTCTCCCAGCCCATGGCCAGCGAGGCGGACGTCGATGCCACGGTGGTCTACGGCGTGAACCAGGATTGCCTGACCGGCGGCGAGCTGCTGGTGTCGAACGCCTCCTGCACCACCAACTGCGGTGTGCCGCTGCTGCGTGTGCTGGACCAGGCCTTTGGCATCGAGTACGTGCAGATCACCACCATCCACTCGGCAATGAACGACCAGCCGGTGATCGACGCCTATCACCACGAGGACCTGCGCCGCACCCGTTCGGCGTTCCAGTCGGTGATCCCGGTGTCCACGGGGCTGGCGCGCGGCATCGAGCGCCTGCTGCCGGAACTTGCCGGGCGAATCCAGGCCAAAGCGGTACGTGTACCCACCGTCAACGTGTCGTGCCTGGACATCACCCTGCAGACCTCCCGCGATACCAGCGCCGAGGAAGTCAACCGGGTGCTGCGCGAGGCCGCCCTGGATGGCCCGCTGAAAGGCCTGTTGGCTTACACCGAGCTGCCCCATGCCAGCTGTGATTTCAACCATGACCCGCATTCGGCCATCGTCGATGCCAGCCAGACCCGCGTCTCCGGCCCTCGCCTGGTGAACCTGCTGGCCTGGTTCGACAACGAATGGGGGTTCGCCAACCGTATGCTCGACGTTGCCGAACACTTTCTGCACGTCGTTCACCCAACCCGCTGCAAACAGCCCTGAAGGACTGCATTCATGACCGTGTTGAAGATGACCGACCTCGACCTGCAAGGTAAGCGCGTACTGATCCGCGAAGACCTCAACGTGCCTGTGAAGGACGGTGTGGTAACCAGCGACGCGCGTATCCTGGCAGCGCTGCCGACCATCAAGCTGGCCCTGGAAAAGGGCGCGGCGGTGATGGTCTGCTCGCACTTGGGCCGCCCGACCGAAGGTGAGTTCTCCGAAGAGAACAGCCTGAAGCCGGTCGCCGACTACCTGAGCAAGGCCCTGGGCCGCGAAGTACCGCTGGTCGCCAACTACCTCGACGGCGTCGAAGTAAAAACGGGTGACCTGGTGCTGTTCGAGAACGTGCGCTTCAACAAGGGCGAGAAGAAGAACGCCGACGAGCTGGCGCAGAAGTACGCCGCCCTGTGCGACGTGTTCGTCATGGACGCCTTCGGCACTGCCCACCGCGCCGAGGGTTCCACCCACGGTGTTGCCAAGTTCGCCAAGGTCGCGGCTGCTGGCCCGCTGCTGGCCGCCGAGCTGGACGCTCTGGGCAAGGCCCTGAAAGCCCCGGCCAAGCCGATGGCCGCCATCGTCGCCGGCTCCAAGGTTTCCACCAAGCTGGACGTGCTGAACAGCCTGAGCACCGTGTGCGATCAACTGATCGTCGGTGGCGGCATCGCCAACACCTTCCTCGCCGCCGCCGGTCACCCGGTCGGCAAGTCGCTGTACGAGCCTGACCTGGTCGAGACCGCCAAGGCCATCGCCGCCAAGGTCAGCGTGCCGCTGCCGGTGGACGTGGTGGTTGCCAAGGCATTCGCCGAAGACGCCGAAGCTACTGTGAAGGCCATCGCCGACGTGGCTGGCGACGATATGATCCTGGACATCGGTCCAAAGACCGCCGAGCAGTTCGCCGAGTTGCTGAAGACCTCGAAGACTATCCTGTGGAACGGTCCGGTCGGCGTGTTCGAGTTCGACCAGTTCGGCAATGGCACGAAGGTGCTGGCCAAGGCCATCGCCGACAGCGCCGCGTTCTCCATCGCCGGTGGCGGTGACACCCTGGCGGCCATCGACAAGTATGGCGTTGGTGCCGACATCTCCTACATTTCTACCGGTGGTGGCGCGTTCCTCGAGTTCGTCGAGGGCAAGGTCCTGCCAGCGGTGGCAATCCTGGAAGAGCGGGCCAAGGCCTGATTTTGACGGCGCCTGGCAAAGGGAGCGACCTGATGGTCAAGCAATTGCCTGTGATGATCGTGGCCGTGTTGCTGGGCGCCTGCGCCAGCACCAAAGGCAGCGACGCAGACCCGGCGCAGCCACCCAAGGGCGGCTGCTACCAGTCCCAGTGGCAGGCGGAGACAGCGCCGGTGATCAACAAGCGCCTGGGCCCGGACGGCCTGGAAAAGTACGACGACGAACACCAGCGCAAGTCGGCGGGCTGCCCTTGATCGGGCGGCCGGCAACCTGAGCCGGGTTTTGTGGTCTTGGACATTGGGGCTGCAAAGCAGCCCCTGAAGAGGTTTTAGGATGAAAGCGCTTCTGGCCGCGTTGGCCCTGGCGACCCTGGCAGGCTGCTCGATGCTGCAACCTGCCCAACCCGCCCCGGCGGACAACTGGACCCGCTGGGTCTGCGACAGCCAGGCCGAAGTGCTGTGGCGTTTCGTCGACGCTAAACAGGATGCGGTCGACGTACGCCTCGGCGGCGGCGACCAGGTCTACCGGCTCAAGTCCGAACCGGGCGCCTCGGGCGCGCTGTACAGCGATGGCGTGCTGGCCCTGCACACCAAAGGCAATGAAGGCCTGGTGTACTGGGTGGCGACCAACGATCTAATTGGGCGGGGCTGCAAGGCACCGTGACTGGCCGGGCCGCATGGATGGCCCACACTACTTGAACAGCAACCGCCCCTGCGGCAGGCTTGCACGAAACAACGACGCTTGTCGGGAGAGAGATACACAATGGCACTCATTAGCATGCGCCAGATGCTGGACCACGCCGCCGAGTTCGGTTACGGCGTTCCGGCTTTCAACGTCAACAACCTCGAGCAGATGCGCGCCATCATGGAAGCCGCCGACAAGACCGACTCTCCGGTCATCGTCCAGGCCTCCGCCGGTGCCCGCAAGTACGCCGGTGCCCCATTCCTGCGCCACCTGATCCTGGCGGCCATCGAAGAGTTCCCGCACATCCCGGTGTGCATGCACCAGGACCACGGCACCAGCCCTGACGTGTGCCAGCGCTCGATCCAGCTGGGCTTCAGCTCGGTGATGATGGACGGCTCGCTGGGCGAAGACGGCAAGACCCCGACCGAATACGAGTACAACGTTCGCGTCACCCAGCAGACCGTTGCCATGGCGCACGCCTGCGGTGTTTCGGTAGAGGGTGAGCTGGGTTGCCTGGGTTCGCTGGAAACCGGCATGGCCGGTGAAGAAGACGGCATCGGCGCCGAAGGCGTGCTGGACCACAGCCAGATGCTGACCGACCCGGAAGAAGCCGCCGACTTCGTCAAGAAGACTCAGGTGGACGCCCTGGCCATCGCCATCGGCACCAGCCACGGCGCCTACAAGTTCACCAAGCCACCGACCGGCGACGTGCTGGCGATCGACCGCATCAAGGAAATCCACAAGCGCATCCCCAACACCCACCTGGTGATGCACGGCTCGTCCTCGGTGCCGCAAGAGTGGCTGGCGATCATCAACCAGTACGGTGGCGACATCAAAGAGACCTACGGCGTACCGGTCGAAGAAATCGTCGAAGGTATCAAGTACGGTGTCCGCAAGGTCAACATCGACACCGACCTGCGCCTGGCTTCCACCGGCGCCATGCGTCGCCTGATGGCGCAGAACCCGAGCGAGTTCGACCCACGCAAGTTCTTCGGTGAAACCGTCAAGGCCATGCGTGACGTGTGCATCGCCCGCTACGAAGCTTTCGGCACCGCCGGCAACGCCTCGAAGATCAAGCCGATCTCCCTGGAAGGCATGTTCCAGCGCTACGCCAAGGGCGAGCTGGCCGCCAAGATCAACTGATCCGGCGCCGCTTCAGCAAAGAACCCGCAGCGATGCGGGTTTTTTGTACCCGCTGATCGTGGCGGTCTTTTTCACAGTGTGAGCGTCCGTGCGTCGCTCGCGCCGTGCTGATACCGTTAGTCGGCTAACATCACTTCGGATGGCTTATCGCCATCTGCACGCGTTGCGTCTTCGGTCGCCGAGTCTAGAGTAAAGATCGGATCCAATGGCTCGTCGTAATCGGCCTAACAAGAGAAGCAGCATGGATGTCGCTCACACTCAACCACCGGACAATCGCTCGGTTCTGCTCGTCGTAGACGATTATCCGGAGAATCTCATCAGCATGCGGGCCTTGCTGTCCCGCCAGGACTGGCAGGTACTGACCGCCAGCTCAGGGATGGAAGCCCTGAGTGCCTTGCTGGAAAACGAAGTCGACCTCGTGCTGCTCGATGTGCAGATGCCCGAGATGGACGGTTTCGAAGTCGCCCGGCTGATGCGTGGCAGCCAACGCACCCGGTTGACACCGATCATTTTCCTCACCGCCAATGAACAGTCCGAGGCCGCAGTGCTCAAGGGCTATGCCAATGGCGCGGTGGACTACCTGTTCAAACCGTTCGACCCGCAGATCCTTAAGCCGAAAGTCCAGGCGTTGCTCGAGCAACAGCGCAACCGGCGCATGCTGCAAAGCCTGACCCGTGAGCTGGAGTCGGCCCGTGCCTTCAATGCCTCGATCCTGGAGAACGCCGCCGAAGGCATCCTGGTGGTGGACGAGTCGGGCACCATCAATTTCGCCAACCCGGCCATTTCGCGCCTGCTCGAAACACCGGGGGAGAAGCTGCAGGGCGCACATGTGCTGGATCTGCTGCAATTGCCATGCGCCAACCTGTGGCATGAGTCGGACTTCTACCAGGCGTACCTCAAGCGCCAGATCTTCCGGGTCCACGATGCCCAGTTGCGCACGGTCAGCGGCCAGCTGATACCCGTGGCGCTGTCCTGCGCGCCGCTGCCCGCCGAGCAGCGGGCCATGGTGGTGACCGTGCTGGACATGTCGGTGGTGCGCAGCCTGCACCAGCAGCTGGAGTACCAGGCGGTCACCGACCCGTTGAGCGGTCTGCTCAACCGTCGCGGTTTCTACCAGGCCGCCGAGGGCGCGCTGATGCGCAACGAACGCTCCGACAAAACCCGCGCCCTGATGTACATGGACCTTGACGGTTTCAAGCGGATCAACGACCTGCTCGGGCATGAAGCCGGGGACAAGGTATTGCGCTGGGTCGCCGAGCAGCTCAAGGAGTGCCTGGGCAGCGAGGCGTTGCTCGCGCGCATGGGCGGGGACGAGTTCACCGCGCTGTTCGATGGCTTGCCCTACCCGGAGCAAGCCGGGCGTTACGCCGAGAAACTGCTCGAGCGGATGTCCAGCTTCCAGCAACTGGATGGTTTGGAGGTCAGTCTCGGTGTGAGCATCGGTATCGCCACCTACCCGGACTGCGGTGCCAATGTCGAAGGTCTGCTGCGCGCGGCCGACGCGGCCATGTATGCGGCCAAGCAGGCCGGGCGCCAGCAGTATCGTTTCTATGACGAAGAGCTCAACGGCCGCGCCCGTTCGCGATTGATGCTTGAAGACAGTGTGCGCGAGGCCATCGAGCAGAACGATTTCACCCTGGTCTACCAGCCCCAGGTGGCCTTTGCCGATGGCCGTCTGCGTGGCTTCGAGGCCCTGCTGCGCTGGCAGCACCCGAGTGTCGGCGATGTGCCGCCTGGGTTGTTCATCCCGCTGCTGGAAGAGGCGCGGTTGATCAACAGCCTGGCCAGCTGGATCTACCGCAAGGGCGCCGCGCAGCGCCGGGAGTGGGGCGAGCGCTTCGGTTCGCAGCTGGTCCTGGGGGTCAGCCTCAGCCGGGCACAGTTCGCCATGCCTGGCCTGGCTGACGAGCTGGCGCGGGTACTCGACGAGCATGGTCTGCAGCCGGCCCAGCTGGAAGTGGAGGTGGCCGAAACTTCGCTGATGTACAACATCGACGCCGCCGTGAAGCAGGTGCATCGTCTGCGCGAGTTGGGCATTCGTGTAGCGCTGGATGATTTTGGTGCTGGCGACTGCTCGTTGCGCATGTTGCGCGACCTGCCCATCGACACGTTGAAAATCGATCGTCACCTGGTGGCGCGGCTGCCGGACTCGGCGGCGGACATCGCCATGGCCCGCAGTGTCATCGGCCTTTGCGCCGACTATGGCATCACGGTGATTGCCGAGGGTGTGGAAACCAAGGCCCAGGCCGACTGGCTCAAGGGCAGCGGTTGCACCTATGTGCAGGGCTTCCTGGTCGCCCGCCCGATGACCGCCAGCGATGCCAGTGGCTTTCCGCCGATTTTCCCCTGGGCCCCGTGATTGGCTACACTCGCGTCTTCCCAGCCCGACCCACCCGCCATGACCGCACTGCGCTATCTGCAAGCCTACCCACCTCACCTCCAGGAACAGGTGCGCCAGATGATCGCCAGCCAACGCCTGGGCGACTATTTGCAGCAGCGCTATCCTGAGCGTCACGCGGTGCAGAACGACAAGGCGTTGTACACCTACGCCCAGGACCTCAAGCAACACTACCTGCGCAGTGCGCCACCACTGGACAAGGTGCTGTTCGACAACCGCCTGGACCTCACCCACCGCGCGTTGGGGCTGAACACCGCGGTGTCGCGGGTGCAGGGCGGCAAGCTCAAGGCTAAGAAGGAAATCCGTGTTGCCTCGCTGTTCAAGGAGGCGGCTCCGCAGTTCCTGCGCATGATCGTGGTGCATGAGCTGGCGCACCTGAAGGAGCGCGAACACAACAAGGCGTTCTACCAGCTCTGCCAGCACATGGAACCGGACTACCACCAACTGGAATTCGACCTGCGCGTCTACCTGACCTATCGGGAGCTGCCGGGCAACACCTGAGGGACAAGCACCCCATGACCACGGAAGTAAGCAAGACCCGCAGCAGTTTCTACCGCCGCCTGTACGTGGCCTGGCTGATCGACAGCCAGACCGCCACCAGCGTACCGGCCCTGATGGAGGCTACCGGCATGCCGCGGCGCACCGCCCAGGACACCATCACCGCCCTGGCCGACCTGGATATCGTCTGCGAGTTTGAGCAGCAGGCCGGGGCGCGTAACCACGCCGGGCATTACCGTATCCATGACTGGGGTGCCATCGACAAACAGTGGATCATCCAGCACCTGCGCCAGATCCGCGAAGTGCTGGGCTACCCCTGAGCGGGGCGTGCGATGCGAACGCTGTAGGAGCGGCTTCAGCCGCGAACACCGGCGCAGCCGGTGCCATTCGTATCGCTTGCTTCGCGGCTGAAGCCGCTCCTACAGGGGCCATGCCGATTCTTTACACCACACCCCATTTTCAGGATGTTCCGATGTCTGCCAAGGCCATCAACGCACGTTTCAGCAACTACGCCGCCATGGCCGATGGTGTCGCCACCCTGCTGTTCCCCCACGCCGAAGTCGTGGTCCACGATCTGCGCAGCCAGACCGTGGTGCATATCGCCAACAACATCTCCAAGCGGCAGTTGGGCGACGACTCGGCGCTCGAAGACCTGCCGGGCGAGCTGAGCGCCGCTACGCCGCTAGGTCCCTACGAGAAACTCAACTGGAACGGTCAGAAAGTTCGCTCGATCAGCAGCGTCATGGTCGATGACAACGGAGTGCCCGAGGCGCTGCTATGCATCAATTTCAACATTTCTGTGCTCGAGCAGGCCAAGCAGGCGCTGGACCTGTTCTTCCAGGCCAGCCGCTTGCTGCCCCAACCCGACGTGCTGTTCCGTGACGATTGGCAGGAGCGCATCAACACCTTCCTGCATAGCTGGCTCAGGGAGCATGGCCTGAGCCTCGAAGGCCTTACCCGTGAGCACAAGCGCGAGTTGGTGGAGGCGTTGCACGGCGAAGGGGCTTTCCGCGGCGGCAGTGCTTACGACTACGTGGCCAATGTCCTGGGCATGGGCCGGGCGACGATCTACAAGTACGTGAAGATTGCCCGGGAGGCCTGAGGCCTGCGCGGCGGTGGTCTGTTGCCGTCTTGTGCTTTGTGGAAAAATATTCTACGGTGGATTTTTATTCCATTTATGATGGCCTGTACCCGCCATCTGACCCAGGAGCATCCACCCGTGGCAATCGACGACATTGCGCTCAATCAGCTGTACCAGTCCATCCGCCTTGCCCATGCCGCCCTGCGCCCTCAGGTGCCGGTGACGCCACTGACACGTAGCCCAGGCCTTTGCGCCATGACGGGATGCGATGTCCATCTCAAGTGCGAACATCTGCAGCTCACCGGCTCCTTCAAGTTTCGCGGCGCCAGCAACAAGCTGCGGCTGCTGGATGCCGAGCAACGTACCAAGGGCGTAATCGCGGCCTCTTCCGGCAATCACGGTCAGGGGCTGGCGCTGGCCGGGCAACTACTCGGCGTGCCGGTCACCGTATATGTCAGCCATGAAGCGTCACGCGTGAAGATCGATGCCATGCGCCGGCTCGGTGCCGAGGTAAAGGTGCTGGACGTCGACTCTTTGGGCGCCGAGAAGCAGGCCCGTCGCGAAGCCGAGCACCAGGGCAAGCCGTTCGTCTCGCCCTACAACGACCTGGAAGTGATCGCCGGGCAGGGCACCATTGGTATGGAGCTGTTCGACCAGGCGCCGGACCTGGACGCAGTGTTCGTCGCCGTGGGTGGCGGCGGCATGGTGTCCGGCATCGCCACCGCCTTGCAAATGTTGTCCCCTTCGACCGAAATCATCGGCTGCTGGCCGGCCAATGCGCCGACCTTGCAACGCTCGCTTGAAGTGGGCCGGATCATCGACATGGAGGAGCAGCCCACGCTGTCCGATGGGACCGCCGGGGGCGTGGAACAGGGCGCCGTCACCTTCCCTGTTCTCCAGCGGCTGCTGAAGAAAACCGTGCTGGTCAGTGAAGACGAAATCAAGCAAGCCATGCGCGACGCCGCCGCTTGCGAGCGCTGGATCATCGAGGGTGCCGCCGCAGTGGCCCTGGCAGGCATGAAGCAGGTCGCGAGGGACTACCAGGGCAAGAAAGTGGCGGTGATCCTGTGTGGGCGCAACATGACGCTGGAGACCTTCCTCGAGGCCATCGCATGAAAATCCATGAACGTGAGGCGATCATCGCCAGCCTGGACCTCAACGAGGCCGTGCGCTGGCTGGAGCAGGGCTTCGTGGCCTATTCACAAGGGCGGGTCCAGGTGCCCCCGGTGCAGGCTTTCGCGTTCGCCCAGGCCAATGGCGACTGCTGCGTGAAGTCCGCCTACCTCGAAGGCGGCGATACCTTCACCGTCAAGGTATCCACGGGTTTCTACGACAACCCCGCGCAGGGCCTGGCGAGCAACGACGGCCTGATGCTGGTGTTCAGCGCACGCACGGGCCAACCGCTGGCCCTGCTGGCCGACCAGGGTTGGCTGACCTGCATGCGCACCGCCCTGGCCGGGCGCATCGTGGCGCGGCTGCTGGCGCCACGCCAGGTCGAGCGCATTGGCATCCTGGGCACCGGCACCCAGGCACGCATGCAGCTTGAGCAACTGATGCCGGTTATTCCCTGTCGCGAGTTGAGTGTCTGGGGCCGCAGCGAAGCTGGGCTGGCCAGTTACCGTGATTTCGCCGAACGGCTGGGCTTCACGGTGCGCCTGGAGCGTGAGCCGCAGGCCGTGGCAGAGGCCGCGAACCTCATCATCAGCGCAACGCCTTCGCGCGAAGCCCTGCTCGAACGCGATTGGGTGCGCCCCGGCACCCATATCACCGCGGTCGGTGCCGATGCGCCTGGCAAGCAGGAGCTCGCTGCACGTCTGGTGGCGAAGGCCGACCTGGTCGTGGTCGATTCGCTCAGCCAATGCAGCCAGTACGGCGAAGTCTCTCATGCGTTGCAGGCCGGTTTGCTCGAACACTCGCGCCTGTTGGAGCTCGGTACCTTGCTCGGCAATCCCAGCATGGGGCGCGCCAGCGACGACCAACTGACCGTGGCGGACCTGACCGGTGTAGCGGTCCAGGACGCGCAGATCGCTTGCTACGCTTACCAGGCGTTGCGGCACTGAGGACCCTGTAGTTCGACCAAAATAGAGGCTATTTGATATTACTGGCCGCTGCCGTCCGCCGCCGGCTTTGTGTAATCTGCAAGGTCTGAAGCGAAGATCGCCATTTCCAGCGTGTGCCCCCCACTGCGAAAGGACTTGAGCATGCGGCCACTGCTTTGCGTTCTTGGATTGCTGAGTGTGATGTGTGCGGGCCCGGCCGTCGGCCTCGAGAAACTGCGCCTGGTGGCGGACAGCTGGCCGCCCTTCACCGACACCGGGATGCCGGGCGGCGGCCTGGCGACCAATATCGTCACTACGGCGCTGACCCGCGCCGGCTATGCCACCGAGTTCGAGGAAGTGCCCTGGGCCCGGGCGCTGATGGGCGTGGGTGAGGGACGTTACGATGTGCTGATCAATGCCTGGTTCAATGATGAGCGCACACGTATCGGCGAGTTCTCTGGTGCCTACCTCGTCAACCGCATTCGCCTGCTCAAGCGCGAAGGTGAAGCCTTCGGCTACCAGACCCTCGCTGACCTCTACCCCTACAGCATCGCCGTAGTGCGCGACTACGCCTATTCACCGGCTTTCGACAGTGACACCCGGCTGAACAAGGTGCCGGTGCGCAGCTTTTCGTCGGCGGTGCGCATGTTGGCGGCGGGCAGGGTCAACCTGGCGGTGGAGGACGAGTACGTGGCGCGCTACAACCTGCAGCGCGAGCCATCGCAGGTACGCGAGGCAGTGACCTTCGTCGACCCGCCGCTGGGGGTGAACAGCCTGCACATCCTGGTGAGCCTCAAGCACCCCGAGCACCAGCAGATCGTCAAACGTTTCGAGAAGGCCATCGCGGCGATGAAGGCCGATGGCAGCTATGACCGGCTGTTGCGCCAGCATGGCTTTTGAGGCGAACGGGCTATCACCTCAAGCGGGCTCGCCTTCCTTGATCAGATGCCCAGCCAAGGTTCGTAACGGCCCCAACTGCCGGCAGATCAACGCCAGCTGGGTCTGTACCAGCCGCTGGTGTTCATCCAGCTCCTCGGGCATCTGCTCCAGGCTGTTGGCCAGGGCCTCCTCGGCATCGCTGTGAATCGCTACCGGCAGCCGCGCCGCCAGGCCATTGGCGATCTCGTCCAGGCTCGCGGCCAACGCTTGCCCGGCACCCTCTATCAGTTGCTCGTGGACCTCGGCCGGCAGCGCCGTGTCGCGGTGCGCCCCCAGCCCCGAGAGGTAGCTGAGCAAGGTGTGCGACAGCACCAGGAAGCGGAAGCCCACGTCGGCTTCCTTGCGGAAGTGCCCCGGCTCCATGAGCATGTTGGCCAGGGTGGTCGATAGCGCCGCGTCGGCGTTGTGCGCGTTGCGCCGGGCCAGGCGGTACGCGAGGTCGTCGCGCTTGCCGTGGGCGTACTGCTGCATGATCTGGCGCAGGTACTGGCTGGCGCAGGCCAGGGTGTTGGCCAGCACCTTGTTCAGGCGCCGGCCCTGCCAGTCGGGCAGGAACAGGAACACCGCGAGAATGGCGATCAGGCTGCCGACCAACGTGTCGAACAGGCGCGGCAGGAACAGGCCGTAGCCATCGCCGATCTGGTTGAAGCAGAACAGCACCATCAGGGTGATCGCCGCCGTGGCTAGGGTGTAGCGGGTGGTGCGGTTGACGAAGAACACTACCCCGGCCACCACGGCGAAGGTCGACTGGATCAGCGGGTTGGGGAACAGGTCGAACAGCGCCCAGCCCACGGTCAGGCCGATGGCGGTGCCGAATATCCGCTGCACCAGCTTGCGCCGGGTGGCGCCATAGTTGGGCTGGCAGACGAACAGGGTGGTGAGGATGATCCAGTAGCCCTGTGTCGGGTGGATCAGGTGCACCATGCCGTAGCCGATCGACAGCGCCAGGGGCAGGCGCAGCGCATGGCGGAACAGCAGTGAGGTCGGGGTCAGCTGGGTACGCAGGCGCGTCCAGACATCCTTCAGCGTGCGTGGCGAGCGGTCGAGCAGGCTGCTGTCGCTGGCGTCGGCGAGGCTGTCGGGGTTGCTGGCGGCGCTGAGCAGACGATCTAGGGTTGCCAGGTTGGCCGCCAATGCCCGCAGCGAGCGCAGCAGGCCACGCCAGGCCGGGTTGCTCTGGGTGCGCAGGTGTTCCAGCGAGGCGTTCAGGTCTTCCAGGGCTTCGGGGTAGCCGCTGGCCAGCACGAACGGCTGGCGCAGGCGGATCGAACGGGCCAGCTCCTGGCAGGATGCCCCCTGTTTGCGCAGCAGGCGCTGGCAGCGGAACATCACGTCGCTGTGGAAGAAGGCGTCGGTCAGGGCGTTGTAGGGGTAGTGTGAGGCGCTGACCCGCTCATGGATGTCCTGGGCCAGGAAGTACAGCTTGAGGTAGCGGCTGACCTTGGAGTTGGGTTGGCTGTTGCCGACCCGGTGCAGGATGATCTCCTTCGCGGCGTTGAGCGCGGCCACCACCTTGCCGTTCTGCTTGGCCAGTTCCAGGCGCGTGGCCTCGACATCGAGGGTGCGCACCGGCTCGAACAGGCTGGCCTTGAGCTTGAGGTAGCTGCCCAGCTCGAAGAACAGCTTGGCCAGGCTCTGCTGCACTGGCTGGTTGGAGAACAGCGCCTGCCACAGCACCGACAGCAACCCGTACCAGGCCGCGCCGGCCACCAGCAGCAAGGGTTCGTGCCAGAAGTCGCTGACCTCGCCGCCGCGCTGGTCCACTCCGATCATGGTGTATACCGACAGGATCAGTGTCGCCGAGGCGATCGCGCCGTAGCGCTCGCCCAGGGCCCCAAGCATGGTCAGGCCGAAGGCCGCCAGGGCCAGGGCGCCGGCGAAGATCCAGGGGTAGGGGAACAGCAGCTCCACCGACAGAGCGGCGATGGCGAAGCAGACCAGGGTGACTGCCAGGGCACTGAGGCGGCCCTGCCAGCCGTCGTCGGTCTCGGCCAGGGCGCTGGCAATGATGCCGAGGAACAGCGGGATCAGCAGGCTCATCTCGTTCAGGAACCAGCACCAGGCCATGCTGCCGGTGAGGGCGATGGTCACGCGGATGGCGTAGCTGAACTTGTCTTGGCCCCACAGGCGACGCAATGAATGACGGAACGAGCTCGATGACATGATGGCCCTGGGCTGAGATCGGTTGAGTAGCTTCGAGGCCATTCGCCGGCAAGCCGGCTCCTACGGGGAAATGCGCCCTCCTGCAGGAACCGGCTTGCCGGCGAAGGGCTGCAAGGCAGCCCCGAAATGGCACTCCGAGCACAGACCAGCAAGAAGCGTTCCGTGCTGCTGAATGGATTCTACCCTACACGAACTGCGCCGCGGCGTTGGCCGAAGCCCAGGCCCACTGGAAGTTGAAACCGCCCAGGTGCCCGCTCACGTCCAGCACTTCACCGATGAAGTAGAGCCCCGGGCTTTTCAGCGATTCCATGGTCTTGGACGACACTTCGCGGGTATCCACGCCACCGAGGGTGACCTCGGCGGTGCGATAGCCCTCGGTGCCCGCTGGCACCACCTGCCAGGCCGACAGTTGCTCGGCGATCTGGGTCAATTCTGCCGGTGTGTACTGTTTCAAGGGTTTCGAAACGAACCACTGCTCGGCCAGCAGGTTGGCCAGCTTGCGGGTGAACACTTCGCCCAGCACGGTCTTCAGCTCGCTGTTGGGGCGTTCGACCTGCTGGCCTTGCAGCCACTCCAGTGCGTCGCGGTCGGGCAGCAGATTGATTTCAACCGTGTCGCCGGCCTCCCAGAACGACGAGATCTGCAGGACCGCCGGGCCGCTGAGGCCGCGGTGGGTGAACAGCAGGTTCTCGCGAAAACTCGTGCCGTTGCAGCTGGCGATGCAATCCAGCGAGGTGCCGGACAGCTCGGTGCATAGCGCCTTGAGCTGGGGCTCGGTGATGGTGAACGGCACCAGGCCGGCGCGCGTCGGCAGCAGTTCATGGCCAAACTGGCGGGCAACCTGGTAGCCGAATCCACTGGCGCCCAGTGTCGGGATCGACAGGCCGCCAGTGGCGATCACCAGCGACTGGCAGGCGAACGGCCCGGCGCTGGTCTGCAAGGTGTAGCCGGCCTCGGTTTTCTCGATCTGTTCGATGCGGGTGTTCATGCGCAATTCGGCGCCCGCGTTATCACACTCGGCCAGGAGCATGTCGAGGATGTCGCTGGACTTGTTGTCGCAGAACAGCTGGCCGAGCTTTTTCTCGTGGTATGGCACGCCGTGCTTGCACACCAGCTCGATGAAGTCCCACTGGGTGTAGCGGGCCAGCGCCGACTTGCAGAAGTGCGGGTTGTGCGAAAGGAAGTTGGCAGGCTCGGTGTACAGGTTGGTGAAGTTGCAGCGCCCGCCGCCGGACATGAGGATCTTCTTGCCCGGCTTGTTGGCGTGGTCGAGCACCAGCACCCGGCGCCCGCGCTGGGCGCTGAGCAGGGCACACATCAGGCCGGCGGCGCCGGCGCCGAGGATGATCACGTCGGTGGATTGCACGGTGTTACCTCTTCAAGAGCACAGCGCCGCTTCGCGCCCCATCTCCGGCAAGCCGGCGATGGGCTGCAAAGCAGCCCCAATAGACTTCAGACGATGCGGACTTTGAGGGCGCGGCCTTTGATCTTGCCGCTGTTCAGCCGCTGCATGGCCTGCTTGGCCACCGCCCGCTCCACGGCGACGAACGCCACGAAGTCGAAGATGGCGATCTTGCCTACCTGCTTGCCCGGCAGCCCGGCATCGCCGGTCAGCGCGCCGAGGATGTCGCCCGGGCGCAGCTTGTCCTTGCGCCCGGCGCCGATGCACAGGGTGGTCATCGCCGGCAGCAGCGGCTCGCCGCCCTTGCTCTTGAGGTTGTCCAGCTGTTCCCAGCGCAGCGGCTTGTTCTGCAGGTCTTCGATGGCCTGGGCGCGGTGGCCTTCGGCTGGGGCCACCAGGCTGATCGCCACGCCTTTCTCGCCGGCACGGCCGGTACGGCCGACACGGTGTACATGGATCTCGGCGTCACGGGCCAGTTCGACGTTGATCACCAGGTCCAGGCCATCGATGTCCAGGCCGCGGGCGGCCACGTCGGTGGCCACCAGCACCGAGCTGCTGCGGTTGGCGAACATCGTCAGCACCTGGTCACGGTCACGCTGTTCCAGGTCGCCGTGCAGGGCCTGGGCGACAATGCCCTTGGCGGTCAGGTGGGTGACCAGGTCCTCGCACTGCTGCTTGGTGAAGCAGAACGCCACGCAGGACTGCGGGCGGTAGTGGCCGAGCACGCGGGTCACTGCTTCCAGGCGCTGTTGCGGGTCGATCTCGATGAAGCGCTGTTCGATCTGGCTGTCGCTGTGCAGCGCCTCGACCTTGACCTGCTGTGGCTGGCGCATGAAGGCCTTGGCCAGTTGCTCGATGCCGGCCGGGTAGGTGGCGGAGAACAGCAAGGTCTGGCGGCGCGACGGGGTCTTGCCGATGATGCTGGCGATGGCGTCGAAGAAGCCCATGTCGAGCATGCGGTCGGCTTCGTCGAGCACCAGGGTGTTGAGCCCATCGAGCACCAGGGTGCCTTTGTCCAGGTGCTGCTGAATGCGCCCCGGGGTGCCGACGATGATGTGTGCGCCGTGCTCCAGTGAGGCGATCTGCGGGCCGAGCGACACGCCGCCGCACAGGGTGAGGATCTTGATGTTGTCCTCGGCGCGGGCCAGGCGGCGCAGCTCCTTGGCCACCTGGTCGGCCAGCTCGCGGGTCGGGCACAGCACCAGCGCCTGGCAACCGAAGTAGCGCGGGTTGATCGGGTTGAGCAGGCCGATGCCGAAGGCGGCGGTCTTGCCGCTGCCGGTCTTGGCCTGGGCGATCAGGTCCTGGCCTTTGAGGATGACCGGCAGGCTCTGGGCCTGGATCGGGGTCATCGAGGCATAGCCTAGGGCGTCCAGGTTGGCCAGCATGGCGGCGGACAGCGGTAGGGTGGCGAAGGCGGTGGTTTCAACGGTCACGAGGCGGGCCTGCGGTGCGAAGCGAAAAATGTCGCACAGTCTACCAGCCTCGTAGCCATTCGCCCTACGACTCGACGTGTTCTTCCGGACGACGGGCGCGCCTTCCGTCCGTCGGCGCCAGTTGCAGGAAGATCGCCGCCGCCAGCATGGCCATCACCCCAATGGTGACGAAGGTCAGCTGGAACGCGCCCAGCGTGCTCTCGACGCCCTCGGCGCTGCCGGCCGCGGTGAAGCCACCGAGCAAGGCACCGGCGCAGGCCACACCCAGGCTCAGCGACAGCTGCGCGACCACCGACAACAAACTATTGCCACTGCTGGCGCTGGCGTCGTCAAGGTCGATCAGGGTCACCGTGTTCATCGCCGTGAACTGCATCGAGTTCACCGCCCCCAGCAGCGCCAGTTGCACCAGCAGCAAGGCATAGGGTGTCTGCTCGTCAATCAGCCCCAGGCTGGCCAGCAACAGGCCCAGCAGCAGGGTGTTGCCGGTGAGCACGATGCGGTATCCCAGGCGCTCGATCAGTGGCCGGGCGATGGACTTGGCGACCATTGCCGCCGCAGCCAGCGGGATCATGCTCATGCCGGCCTGGGCCGGCGAATAGCCCAGCGCCACCTGCAGCAGCAGGGGCACGAGGAAGGGCAGGGCGCCGCTGCCCAGGCGGGCGAACAGGTTGCCGAGGATGCCGATGGCGAAGGTGCGCACGCGAAACAGCGACGGCGAGAACAACGGCTCCGGGTCACGCCCGGCGCGCAGCCAGTAGGCGGCCAGGCAGGCCATGCCGGCGAACAGCAAGAGCATCACCCGCAAGTGCGGCAGGTGCAACTCGCCCAGGCCCTCCATGGCGATGGTGATCAGCACCATCGCCGCGCCGAACAGCAGGAAGCCCGGGCCATCGAAGGTGGTGCGTTCAGCGCCGCGCAGGTCGGGGATGAACTTCCATACCGCGTAGCAGCCGAGGGCGCCCACCGGCAGGTTGAGCAGGAAGATCCAGTGCCAGGTGAGGATCTCCACCAGCCAGCCGCCGAGCGTTGGCCCTAGCAACGGCCCGAGCAGGCCGGGAATGGTGATGAAACTCATGATCCGCACCAGCTCGGTGCGTGGGTAGGCGCGCAGCACCACCAGCCGCCCTACCGGTAGCATCAGCGCGCCACCCAGGCCTTGGATCACCCGGGCCAGGATCAGCAAGCCCAGGCTGTTGGCCATGGCGCACAGCAGCGAGCCGAAGCTGAACAGCAGGATGGCGCTGAAGAAGATGCGTTTGGTACCGAAACGGTCGGCGATCCAGCCCGAGGCCGGGATCAGCAGGGCCACGGTAAGCATGTAGGCGATGATCACCCCCTGCATGCGCAGCGGGTCCTCGGCCAGGGAGCGGGCCATGGCTGGCAGCGCGGTGTTGAGGATGGTGCCGTCGAGCGACTGCATGAAGAAGGCGATGGCCACCACCCAGGGGATCCAGCGGGCGGTGACGGGGTCCAGCGGGGCACGGTCGGGCATGGGGGCTCTCTTTGTTCTGCATTCAGGCTTGTTCGCCGGCAAGCCGGCTCCTACGTGCAACCCCCCTGTAGGAGCCGGCTTGCCGGCGAACAGGCCGTGCCTGCCAATCACAATGTCAGGGTCAGCCCTTTGACCAATGCCCCCGGCAGATGACTCGACCCGGTGCTGCGCTGCCCGTAGGTGCTGGTCGACAGGATCATCTCGCGCTCCTGGGTCAGGTCCTCCAGCTGGCTGCCCAGCAAGTTGTACAAGCTGTCGTCGAAGCGCATGGTACTCACCGGTCCCTGGATCCTGCCGTTCTCGACCCAGAACGTGGCGAAGCGGGTCAGCCCGGTCATGCGCGCCGCTGGCAGGTCCGAGTAGTTCAGGTACCAGAGGTTGCTGATGTACAGGCCGGTGCCTAGGCGTTCGAGGATCTGCGCGCTGGGCAGGTTGCCCGGCGCCAGGCTGAGCGCGCACGGTGATTCATGGCTGTCGGCGCCATTGGCCACAAGCTTGAACTCGGCGGCGCTGCGAGCACTCACCAGTCGCTCCAGCCCACGCCCTTCACCGATCAGTAGCAGATCGCGACGGGGCGAGCCTTCGTCGGAAAACGCCGGGCTCAGCGAGCCACTGATCTGCTCGCTGAAACTCACCAGCGGGCTCAGCCGCGCGTCGCCGTTGTACAGGCGTTGCAGCGAGCTGTTGCCGGTGGCCAGGGATTGCGCGGAGAAGCCGCCCCAGCAGAGCATGCCGGCAATTTCGTCCATCGCCGCGGGCGCCAGGTAAGCGCGGTAGCTGCCGGGTTTGAGGGTGATGGCCGGGCGGCCCAGGTGCTCCAGTTGCTCGCGGGCCTGACGCAGGCGTGTGGCGAACTTTTCGCTGCGCCAGGTTTGGCCCGCGTAGTTGGCCTTGACCGCCTGGCCGTTGGCGTGGAACAGGCTCCAGTCGATGTTGAAGCTGTTGGCCTGGTGCCAGCCGAAGGCGCCGAAGGAGCTGGCGAAGCCTCGGCAAATGGGGCCGGCAGCGTAGATGCCGACCAGGTCCAGGTTGGCGGCTTCATGCGCGATCAGCGCCAGCACCTCGTCCAGCTCGGGCAGCGGCGGCGCCAACAGGCTATGGCTGTGCCAGGCACTTTCGTCGAGGCTCAGGTAGGGGTCCACCGGTAGTAGCGGCAGGGTCTGGCGCAATTGCGCGAGCGCTGCGTGCAGGCGCTGACGGTCGAGTTCGGCGTCATCGCCCAGGGTGATCTGCTGTTCTGCCTGGCGACCTTCGCGCACCAGACGCAGTTGCGCACTGGCCTGGCTGACCAGGCCGGCCTGGCGCACCTTGGCGTGGTTGAAGCGCACGAAGTGCGATTGTTCGGCACTGTAGCCGAGGGTGAACTGCTCGCCCGGCTGCACGGCGGCGTTCAAGCTGTCGAGCAGGTTTTCGAAGCGTTGTTGATACACGGTGCTCATCAGGCATCCCCCCCGAAGACGTCGATCTGGCGGAACACACAGGCCGGCGAGGCATGGCCGACCCGCACCACCTGGTTGGGCTCGCCCTTGCCGCAGTTGGGCGTGCCAAGCACCTGGAAGGTACTACCGTCGCCGACCGCCGACAGATTGCGCCAGAAGTCGGCGGAGATGCCGCGGTAGTTCGGGTTCTTCACCACGCCCTTGAGTTCGCCGTTCTCGATCAACTGCCCCCACTCGCACCCAAACTGGAACTTGTTGCGCGCATCGTCGATGGACCAGGAGCGGTTGGTGCGCATCAGGATGCCGTGCTCGATCCCCCCGACCAACTGCTCCAGCGACTGGTCGCCCGGTTCGATGTTGAGGTTGGCCATGCGGTCGATCGGCGCCCGGTTCCAGCCGCAGGCGCGGCTGTTGGCGACACCATCCAGGCCCGAGCGCAGCTGCGACAGCGCGCCGCCCAGGGGGCGGACCAACAGGCCGTCGCGAATCAGGTACTGCTTGCTGGCCGGGGTGCCGTCATCGTCGAAGCTGTAGCTGGCCAGCTCTTCGCCGATGGTCGGGTCGAAGGTGACGTTGAGCAATGTCGAGCCGTATTGCAGATGACCAAAATCAGCGGCTTTGACGAAGCTGGTGCCGGCGTAGTTGCGCTCGTCGCCAAGGATGCGGTCCATCTCCAGCGGGTGACCGATGGATTCATGGATCTGCAGCATCATCTGGTCGGGCATCAGCAGCAGGTCGCGCTGGCCGCTCGGCGTATTGGGGGCCAGCAGCAATTGCAGGGCCTCGTCGGCCACACGGCGCGCCGCACCGACCAGGCCGCAGCGCTCGATCACCTCGAAGCCGCCTTGCTGGCCGAAGTTCTCCCGGCCCAGGCTGCGGCTCTGGCTGTCCTGGCCGTCGCTGGCGGTGACGCCCAGGCCCGGGTAGACGAAGCGCTGGGCGTGGCGCAGTTCGGCACCGGCGGAGTTCAGGTAGGTCTGCTCGACCAGGCTGATGCCCAGGCTCGCCTGCCAGTCCACCAGGCGGCTGTCCTTCGGCACGCTGGCCGATTCGGCGGCCAGCAGTGCCAGGCAGTCGGCGAGGTTGGGCAGCGCCTGTTCGAAGTTGGGTGAGACGTGATCGTGACGACCGGTTGGCGCCGGTTGGCCGCTCAGGTCGAGCAGGCTGCTGGCCTTGATCCGCCGGGCCAGCGCCTCGGCCTGTTCCAGGGCGTGTTGCAGGCCTGCCTGGGAAAGGTCGGCGGTGGCCGCGTAGGCCTCGACGCCGGCAACCCGCACGGTGAGCATGGCGCCCTCGTCCTGGCTGAAGAAGGGCGGCTCGGCGACATTGCGCCGAACCGACAGTGACTGGTGCGATTGTTTCACGTGGCGAAGCGAGAACAGTTCGGCCGTGCTGCGCAGTGCTTTGAAGCGTTGGCGCAGCAGGGTGCAGGAGTCGAACATTGGAAACCTCCGTGTGTGCGGTGGCTCCCCCTAGAACCACCCCGCTTGCATGGCGAGGCAGGTGTCGTCGCGGGCCTCGAGCAATGCGAGGTCATTATGGCAGCCCGGCACTTCCCAGGTAAGGAAATAACGCGCGGCCTGGAGCTTGCCCAGGTAGAAGTCGCGGTCGCTGCCCTTGAGCAGGCCAACCTCGGCATGTATGGCCTGTTCCAGCCAGCGCCAGCCGATCACGCAGTGGCCGAATACCTTGAGGTACAGCGCCGAGTTGGCCAGCGCGCCGGCGAGCTTGCCGCTGGCCAGGTCGCCGAGCAGGGTGAGCGTTACCGCTTGCAGGCGGTTGGCCAGTTGCTCCAGCGGCTGACGCAGCGGGTCGAGGTTCGGGTGATGGCTGGCGCGTTCGCAGGTGCCGGCAATCAGGCGGATCAGCTGCTTGAGGCCAGCGCCATTGTTCTGTGCCAGCTTGCGCCCGAGCAGGTCGAGGGACTGGATACCTTCGGTACCTTCGTGGATCGGGTTCAAGCGGTTGTCGCGGTAGTACTGCTCGACCGGGTACTCGCGGGTATAGCCATGGCCGCCGAGGATCTGGATCGCGAGTTCGTTGGCCTTGAGGCAGAACGCCGATGGCCAGGACTTGACGATGGGAGTGAGCAGGTCGAGCAGTTCCAGGGCTTGCCTACGTGCGTGTTCATCCGCCGCGGTGTGGGTGTCGTCGAACAGCCGCGCGGCGTACAGCCCCAGGTCGAAGGCGCCTTCTACATAAGACTTCTGTGCCAGCAGCATGCGCTTCACGTCGCTATGCTCGATGATCGGCACGGCGGGGCTGTGCGGGTCCTTGTTCTCCGGCAGGCGGCCTTGCGGGCGCTGGCGGGCGTAGTCCAGTGAATAGAGGTAGCCGGCATAACCCAGCATCACCGCGCCCATGCCGACGCCGATGCGCGCTTCGTTCATCATCTGGAACATGCAGGCCAGGCCCTGGTGTGGCTGGCCCACCAGGTAGCCGACGCACTGGCCGTTGTCACCGAAGTTCAGCGCGGTGGAGGTGGTGCCGCGCCAGCCCATCTTGTGGAACAGGCCGGCCAGCAGCACATCGTTGCGTGGGCCCAGGCTGCCATCGGCGTTGACCAGGTACTTGGGCACGATGAACAGCGAGATGCCCTTCACCCCTGGCGGTGCGTCCGGCAGCTTGGCCAGGACCATGTGCACGATGTTCTCCGACAACTCGTGGTCACCGCCGGAGATGAAGATCTTGTTGCCCTTGAGCCGGTAGGTGCCGTCGCTGGCTGGCTCGGCACGGGTGCGGATATCCGCCAGGGAGGAACCCGCGTGCGGTTCGGTCAGGGCCATGGTGCCGAAGTAGCGGCCTTCGATCATCGGTTGCAGGAACAGGCGCTTGTGCTCTTCGCTGGCGAAGCGCTCGATCAGGTTGGCGGCGCCCATGGTCAGAAACGGGTAGGCCGTGGTGCCGGCGTTGGCGGCCTGGAAGTGGGCGAAGCAGGCTTGCGATACCAGGCTGGGCAACTGCATGCCGCCGACTTCGAAATCACGGTTGGCGTTGAGCAAGCCGGCTTCGAGGAAGGCGTCCACCGCAGGCTTCACCTCCGGGATCAGCTCGGCACGGCCGTTCACGTAGCGCGGCTCATGCTCGTCGCCCTTGCGGTTGTGCGGGGCGAAGTACTTCTCGGCAATGTTGCGGGCGGTGGTCAGCGCGGCGTCGAAGGTCTCGCGGCTGTGCTCGGCGAAGCGCGGGCGCTGGGTCAGGGCCTCGGCGTCGAGGACCTCGTAGAGTTCGAAGGCGAGGTTGCGGCTGCTGAGAAGTTGCTCGGACATGGCGGCATTCCTGGTTCGGGATGCAGCGAGTCTAGGCGGGGTGGCGCGGCAGGGGACAGGTTAATTGGTTTGGGTGATATGGGTTCAGAAATCACAATGGTCCGAGCGTGCTTCGTGTGGCCCGCGATGGAGTTCTTTCAAGCTGGCGTTACACCGACAGGCGTAGAGTCTAAGTACATCGTCCGCTCGATAACCCATGCACGGCGGTGATGGCTTCGGAATGCTTCGCGAAATACTAGGAGCCTTCCTACGTTAGCGTGGGAATTACCTGGCAATCCTTGATTGAGGCTGTTGCGATTCACTTGGTGCTCCTTCTGAAGTTGAAGAACCTCATGCGACTCATACCTCGTTATAAGATTTACCTTTATCCAGATAGTCAATTCGAGAACCCTTTTTTCGCGGTTTCACATGTCGAGCAAGCGCTGTTGGATCCCGATGAGATTTTTGGGCTGACAGAATTGATCCTTGAGATGGGTTTCTATCCCAGTCAGTGCTTGGAGCCGCTGCCGAAAGGGATCATTTTGGAAAAAGTCGAAAACGCTGAGTGGCTGCTCGCGTGCTCAAACCCATTCAGTCCGTACAGGCCGGACAGCTCCAGCTTGAGGACTGGTCACATGTACCCTCAACGCGGAGACTCCAGTGGGGTTATAGCGCGTAATTCGTCACGAGTTTCTGATCATGCTTTGCAGGTGGCGGCGGGCACAGGGCCGGGAAAATGGGTGCTGAAAAGCATTGATCATGATGTACTTTGGAACATGTTGGCAATTACCGCGAACAGGAGCGGCACAATCTCCAATGAAGGTGGGGTGATCTTCTCCGATGGCAAGGACTGGGCCAATACACGCCGTACACTTATACATGAGTGGGTCGGATTGAGTATGGATGAAAAAAGTTTTGAGCTGGGCTCGGCTATTCATCGTTATGGTGAGCTCAAGAGGACGACCCAGAAGTATGTCGAGGCAGATGATCATTGGGCGTTGAAAGGTCAGTCTTGGCACTGGGTGCCAGCAACACCTGACAAGATTTTCGAACGGAGAAATTAAGTGAGTGCTCCTGCGTCAAACAAGTATATCTGGTGGGGGTGGGGCGTGCTGGATGTGCTTTATCTTCTTGATTATGTGCTAAGCAGTATTTTGCGAGGCAACGCCCCGTTCTACTCTGATGCGCTGAGTGCAATGCGACTGATCGACGACCACGGTGATTATGCGATCGCATTTGTAGTACTCGGATGGGTGCTGCAGTTGTCGATCATCGCAAGCAGCATCCTGCTTATGCGTCGAAGCATGTGGGGGCAGAGGCTGGTATGGGTACAGTTGCCACTCAGGCTCTTCTTGTTCGTTCCTTCGGTGTCTGTGCTCTTGTCTTATGCGGGTTTCCATTTCGCGGCCGGGTCGGTGCAACTGATCGCATGGGTGGTCGTAACCGAGCTGGTGAAGGTCTGGAGTCTCTGGGTCTTTAGAAGTGCCCGCTAGACTCGTATGGTTATCCCTGTTCCCTCGAAGGCCTAGCGCTGTATTAGTGGGAGCGGGTTTACCTGCGAAGAGGCCCGCGAGGGGGGCCAATAAAAAAGGAGAGCCTGCGCTCTCCTTTTTCTGTTCAACGACCGTCAGCGTCAGCCGATGGTCATCAGGCTGGCGTTACCGCCCGCAGCAGCGGTGTTCACGCTCACCGCCCGCTCGATCACCAGGCGCTCCAGGGCGATCTGGTGATCGCCGCTCGACAACCCGTGCACGCCGACGATCGCCCCGCCACGCTTGGCCACCTGCTCGCAGACGCCGCGCAGCTGGTCGGAGTGACCGTGGTGGATGACCGCGTCGAAGGCGACGTCGTCCTTGTTCCAGTCGGCCACCAGCTTGATCTTCGCTTGCAGCTCTTTCGGCAGGCGCGCACGCACGGTCTTGGCCGGCTCGCCATCCTGGAATACCGCCGAGCTGCCTACCGAGAGTACCGCTGCAAGCTGGGCCAGCAGGTCGGCTTCGTTGTCGGCCAGGCACAGCACGTGCTCGCGCGGCAGCACGGTGTAGGTGTTGCGCTCGCCGGTCGGGCCAGGCAATACGCGGCTGATACCGCTCTGCGACTGTTCTGCGAACTGCTCGCACAGGGCGGCCAGGTCGCTCATCTGGCTGCTGGCCGCCCAGGTCTTGAGGGTGGTCAGCGGCTTGATCTGCTGGTCGCGCAGGGTGGTGTCGGCCTGGTTGCGCGCATCGTCGGCCTGGAAGTGGCGGGCGATGGCGTCGGCCGGACGGGTCGACAGCAGGCGGTACAGGTACAGCGGGCCACCGGCTTTCGGGCCGGTGCCGGACAAGCCTTCACCACCGAATGGTTGCACGCCGACCACGGCGCCGACGATGTTGCGGTTGACGTACATGTTGCCGGCGTTGACGTTGTCCACCACCTTGGCGATGGTCTCGTCGATGCGGGTGTGCACGCCCAGGGTCAGGCCGTAGCCGGAGGCGTTGATCTGCTCGATGAGCTGATCCAGGTCTTTGCGGTTGTAGCGCACCACGTGCAGCACCGGGCCGAAGATCTCGCGCTTGAGCTCGTCAAAGCTTTCCAGCTCGATCAGGGTCGGCATCACGAAGGTGCCGCGCTTGATCTCTTCGCCTTCGGCGATGGCCACTTGATAGACCGTCCGGCCTTTGTCGCGCATGCCCTGGATGTGCTTCTCGATGCCGGCCTTGGCTTCGGCGTCGATCACCGGGCCGATGTCCACGGACAGGCGCTCGGGGTTACCCAGGCGGCTTTCGGCCATGGCGCCCTTGAGCATTTCGATCACGCGGTCGGCGGAGTCTTCCTGCAAGCACAGCACGCGCAGGGCCGAGCAACGCTGGCCGGCGCTGTCGAACGCGGAGGACACCACGTCGATCACCACCTGCTCGGTCAGCGCCGAGGAGTCGACGATCATGGCGTTCTGGCCACCGGTTTCGGCGATCAGCGGGATCGGGCGGCCGTGGTTGTCCAGGCGCCCGGCGATGTTGCGCTGCAGCAGGCGGGCGACTTCGGTGGAACCGGTGAACATCACGCCCTTGACGCGCTCGTCACCAACCAGGCCGGCACCGACGGTTTCACCTTGGCCCGGCAGCAGTTGCAGCACGCCTTCGGGGATGCCGGCTTCCAGCAGCAGGCGCACGGCTTGGGCAGCGACCAGTGGGGTCTGTTCGGCCGGCTTGGCCAGCACCGGGTTGCCGGCAGCCAGGGCCGCGGCCACCTGGCCGGAGAAGATCGCCAGCGGGAAGTTCCACGGGCTGATGCACACCACCGGGCCCAGCGGGCGGCAGTTGTCGTTGCGCAGGTCGTTGCGTGCCTGCACCGCGTAGTAGCGCAGGAAGTCCACGGCCTCGCGCACTTCGGCGATGGCGTTGGCGTAGGTCTTGCCGGCTTCGCGCACCAGCAGGCCCATCAGCGGCTGGATGTCGGCTTCCATCAGGTCGGCGGCGCGTTCGAGGATCGCGGCGCGCTCGGCCGGCGGGGTGGCCTGCCAGATCGGCGCGGCGTTCAGCGCGCACTGGATGGCGTTGTCGACGTCGCCGACAGTGGCTTCCTGTACATGGCCCACGACATCGCGGTGGTCGGCCGGGTTGTGCACCGGCACGGCAGCTTGTTCGCTGGCGGCGCAGCCCAGCAGCGGGGTGGCTTTCCAGTCGTTGTGGGCGGTGGCCAGCAAGGCGCAGGACAGCGACGCCAGGCGGTGTTCGTTGGCCATGTCGATACCGGCCGAGTTGGCCCGCTCGCTGCCATACAGCTCACGCGGCATCGGGATGCGTGGGTGCGGCAGGCCAATGCTGCCTTCCTGGGTGCCCATGCGCTCGATGCTGGCGACCGGGTCGGCGACCAGTTCCTGGATGGAGATCGAATGGTCGGCGATGCGGTTGACGAACGAGGTGTTGGCGCCGTTTTCCAGCAGGCGGCGCACCAGGTAGGCCAGCAGGGTTTCGTGAGTACCGACCGGCGCGTACACGCGGCACGGACGGTTCAGCTTGCCTTCGGATACCTTGCCTACAACCTGCTCGTACAACGGTTCGCCCATGCCGTGCAGGCACTGGAACTCGTATTGGCCTGGGTAGTAGTTCTGGCCGGCGATCTGGTAGATGGCCGACAGCGTGTGGGCGTTGTGGGTGGCGAACTGTGGGTAGATGGCTTCTGGCACCGACAGCAGCTTGCGGGCGCAGGCGATATAAGAGACGTCGGTGTACACCTTGCGGGTGTAGACCGGGTAGCCTTCCAGGCCCTCGACCTGGGCGCGCTTGATCTCGCTGTCCCAGTAGGCACCCTTCACCAGGCGGATCATCAGGCGGTGGCGGCTGCGCTTGGCCAGGTCGATGACGTAGTCGATCACGTACGGGCAGCGCTTCTGGTAGGCCTGGATAACGAAGCCGATACCGTTCCAGCCGGCCAGCGACGGTTCGAAGCACAGGCGCTCGAGCAGGTCCAGCGACAGCTCCAGGCGGTCAGCCTCTTCGGCGTCGATGTTCAGGCCGATGTCGTACTGCTTGGCCAGCAGGGTCAGCGACAGCAGGCGCGGGTACAGCTCGTTCATCACGCGCTCGTACTGGGCGCGGCTGTAGCGCGGGTGCAGGGCCGACAGCTTGATCGAGATGCCTGGGCCTTCATAGATGCCACGGCCATGGGAAGCCTTGCCGATCGAGTGGATCGCCTGCTCGTAGGAGGCCAGGTACTTCTGCGCGTCGTGCTCGGTCAGGGCCGCTTCGCCGAGCATGTCATAGCTGTAGCGGAAGCCCTTGGCTTCGAACTTGCTGGCGTTGGCCAGGGCTTCGGCGATGGTCTCGCCAGTGACGAACTGCTCGCCCATCAGGCGCATGGCCATGTCGACACCCTTGCGGATCATCGGCTCGCCGCTCTTGCCGATGATGCGGGTGAGCGAGGAGGTCAGGCCGGATTCGTTGTGGGTGCTGACCAGCTTGCCGGTCAGCAGCAGGCCCCAGGTGGCGGCGTTGACGAACAGCGACGGGCTGTTGCCCAGGTGCGGCTGCCAGTTGCCGGTGCTGATCTTGTCGCGGATCAGCGCGTCACGGGTGCCTTTGTCGGGGATGCGCAGCAGGGCTTCGGCCAGGCACATCAGGGCCACGCCTTCCTGCGAGGACAGTGAGAACTCCTGCAGCAGCCCCTGGACGATGCCGGCGCGGCCACCGGCGCTCTTCTGGTTGCGCAGCTTGTCGGCCAGGCTTGCCGCCAGCTTGTTGGTGGCTTCGGCTTGCGCGGCCGGCAGGCGCGCCTGCTCCAGCAGCATGGGTACCACTTCCTGCTCGGGACGGCGGTAGGCGGCGGTGATCGCCGAGCGCAGCACCGATTGCGGCAGGATGCTTTCGGCGAACTCCAGGAAGCACTGGTGGGCGTGGTCGGCGGCTACTTCGCCAGCGTCGTCGCCGAGGCTGGCAACGTGGCCGTTCAGTTCGTTCAGGGTGGCGCCACCCTCGAGCTTCTCGAGATAGTTGAAGATCGCTTGCTTGATCAACCAGTGCGGCGTGCGGTCAATGGATTGCGCAGCTGCTTTGAGTCGCTCACGGGTCGGGTCGTCGAGTTTGACCCCAAGGGTGGTCGTCGCCATTTCTTATCCTCGTTATTGGCCACGGATGTGGCCTAAGCTGGAAGCAAGATTAGCCTGTAGGACAATTCAGGTGCAACCGGGTGCAACCCGAAATCTTCATGGCAAAGGTGCAACTCGTCTGAAGGGCACCTTTGATCGGTCGAAAGGTTCTTTTTTGGTGCATTTGTTTATGTAAAACGCGGTTTTTGCTCCGAAAAGGAGCAAAAAAGGGGCTTTGTCTGAAAGCACATGGTTGGGTGCAACTAGCAAATGAAAAATGGTTGCACCTCGTTCATGTTGTTGCATAGGATGCGCCGCCTGGGTGCAACCGTCGTGCACGGCGGTCGCAAGAGATAAAAACAACGCCAGGGCACAACTCATGGGCAATCCACTAACGATCACCTTCGTGATCTACATTGCGGCAATGGTGCTGATCGGCTTCGCCGCCTATCGCTCCACCAAGAACCTTTCCGACTATATTCTCGGCGGCCGTAGTCTCGGCAGCGTGGTCACCGCGCTTTCCGCCGGCGCATCGGACATGAGCGGCTGGCTGTTGATGGGCCTGCCGGGCGCCATCTACTTCGCAGGCCTTTCCGAGGCCTGGATCGCCATTGGCCTGACCGTCGGCGCCTACCTGAACTGGCTGTTCGTCGCCGGCCGCCTGCGTGTGCAGACCGAGCACAACGGTGACGCCCTGACGCTGCCGGACTACTTCTCCAGCCGTTTCGAAGACAAGACTGGCCTGCTGCGGATCATCTCGGCCATCGTCATCCTGGTGTTCTTCACCATCTACTGCGCCTCTGGCATCGTTGCCGGCGCCCGTCTGTTCGAAAGCACCTTCGGCATGTCATACGAAACCGCCCTGTGGGCGGGTGCCGCGGCAACCATCGCCTACACCTTCGTCGGTGGTTTCCTGGCGGTGAGCTGGACCGACACCGTGCAGGCCTCGCTGATGATCTTCGCGTTGATCCTGACCCCTATCATCGTGCTGATCTCCACAGGTGGCTTCGATACCACCTTCCTGGCGATCGAGGCGGTGAACCCGGCTCACTTCGACATGTTCAAGGGCGCCACCTTCATCGGCATCATCTCGCTGATGGGTTGGGGCCTGGGCTACTTCGGCCAGCCGCACATCCTGGCGCGCTTCATGGCCGCCGACTCGGTGAAGTCGATCGCCAACGCCCGCCGCATCTCCATGACCTGGATGATCCTGTGCCTGGGCGGCACCTGTGCCGTTGGTTTCTTTGGCATCGCCTACTTCTCGGCGCACCCTGACCTGGCGGGTCCGGTCACCGAGAACCACGAGCGTGTGTTCATCGAGCTGGCCAAGATCCTGTTCAACCCATGGGTCGCCGGTGTGCTGCTGTCGGCCATTCTGGCCGCGGTGATGAGCACCCTGAGCTGCCAGCTGCTGGTGTGCTCGAGCGCCCTGACCGAAGACTTCTACAAATCGTTCCTGCGCAAGAATGCCTCGCAGAAGGAACTGGTATGGGTCGGTCGCCTGATGGTGTTGGCCGTTGCGCTGATCGCTATCGCCATGGCCGCCAACCCGGAGAACCGCGTGCTGGGCCTGGTGGCCTATGCCTGGGCTGGCTTCGGTGCCGCCTTCGGTCCGGTGGTGCTGATCTCGGTGCTGTGGAAGGGCATGACCCGCAACGGCGCGCTGGCCGGCATCGTGGTGGGCGCCCTGACCGTGATCCTGTGGAAGAACTACGTGGGCCTGGGCCTGTACGAGATCATCCCGGGCTTCCTGTTCGCCAGTATTGCCATCCTGGTGGTGAGCAAGCTGGGCAGCCCGTCGAAGAGCATGGTTTCGCGTTTCGAAACGGCTGATGCGGCGTATCACGCTGACAAGTAACGCCTGCTGAATCGGGGTAATCCCTCGCGCGGGGCAAGCCCGCTCTCACGTTGCCGCTACAGGGCGCGTGGGAGCGGGCTTGCCCCGCGATGCTTTTGTGTCTACTGCAAGGCAGGGTAAACTTGCCGCCCCCGCAGGAGTCGCCATGAACTATCGTCACGCCTTCCACGCCGGCAACCACGCCGACGTTCTCAAGCATATCGTGCTCACCCGCCTCATCGCCCTGATGTCGCGCAAGGAGCAGCCGTTCGCCTATATCGACACCCATGCCGGCCTCGGTCTCTATGACCTGCAAGGCGACCAGGCGAGCCGTACCGGCGAATACCTCGAAGGTGTCGCCCGCTTGTGGAATCGCGACGACCTGCCGGAAGTGACCGCCGACTACCTGCGCATCATCAAGCGCCTGAACCAGGACGGGGAGCTGCGCTACTACCCTGGCTCTCCCGAGCTGGCACGGCGCCTGATGCGCCAGCAGGACCGTGCCCTGCTCAACGAGAAGCACCCTGAAGATGGGGCGCTGCTCAAGGAAAACATGAAGAAGGACCCGCGGGTCACCGTGCACCTGGGTGAGGGTTGGCATATCCCGCGGGCCCTGCTGCCGGTGCAGGAAAAGCGCGCGATCATGCTGATCGACCCGCCGTTCGAGCAGGCCGACGAGCTCAAGCGTTGCACCGTGGCCATGAAGGAAGCGATCGGTCGCATGCGCCAGACTGTCGCGGCTATCTGGTACCCGATCAAGGACCAGCGCTCGCTGACCCGCTTCTACCAGGACCTGACCAGCACGGGCGCACCCAAACTGCTGCGGGTCGAACTGTATGTGCATCACCAGGACAGCCCGCAGGGCCTGAATGGTTCGGGCCTGGCCATCGCCAACCCGCCATGGGGCCTGGAAGACGAACTCAAGGCGCTGCTGCCCTGGCTGGCCAAGGAGCTGGCGCAGACCGCTGGCAGTTTCCGCATGGACTGGCTGATCGCCGAATAGCTAGCCGCATTCCTTGTAGGAGCCGGCCTTGCCGGCGAACAACGGCAAGGCCGGTGCCATCCTGCGCGGCGCTTGCTTCGCCAGCAAGGCTGGCTCCTACAGGGTGAAACGGTGGCCGAACCCGCCTGATCGCTCCCGCGTCTATGCATCGCGCCTGGCGATGTTTGCGTTATAATCCCGCCCTTTAGCCGCCATCCGCCCAAGAGGCCGCTGGCGCATTTCTACCGATTTGAGAGGCTAGACCCTTGGCACTGACGATTCTTGGCCTGTCCGGCGCCCTTAGCCATGACCCTTCCGCGGCCCTGTACATCGACGGCAAGCTGATTGCCGCCGCCGAAGAAGAGCGCTTCGTGCGTGACAAGCATGCGAAGAACCGCATGCCCTACGAGTCGGCGAAGTTCTGCCTGGAGCAGGCCGGCATCAAGCCATCGGACGTTGACGTGGTGGCGATTCCCTTCGCTCCGATCAGCCTGTTCGGCAAGGCCCGTTGGCACTATGCCAAGCGCTACTGGTACGCCCCGGACCGCGCCCTCGACGCGCTGCTGATGGGCAACCGCCGCTACAAGCGCTACCGCAAGAAGATCGTCTGGTGCCTGGAGCAGTTGGGCTTCGACCCGAAGAAAATCAAGATCGAGCCGGTCGAACACCACCTGGCCCACGCCTCCAGCGCCTACCATTGCTCGGGCTTCAAGGAAAAGACCGCAATCCTCGGTATCGACGGCAAGGGTGAGTACGCCACTACCTTCTTTGGCTATGGCGAAAACGGCAAGATCCACAAGATCAAGGAGTTCTTCGATCCGGACTCGTTGGGTGGCCTGTATGGCGCGATCACCGAGTTCCTCGGCTTCGAGATGCTTGACGGCGAATTCAAGGTCATGGGCATGGCGCCGTATGGCGATGCCAGCAAGTACGACTTCTCGCGCCTGGCCAGCTTTGAAAACGGCGAGCTGGTGATCAACACCGAATACGCCAACGTCATCGGCCTGCGCCGTTATAAAGAGAAGGGCAAGGGCTTCTACTTCTCGCCCAAGCTGATCGAGTGGCTGGGCCCGAAACGCGAAGGTGACATCGCCGACGAACCATACATCCACTATGCGGCGAGCATGCAGGCGCTGTTCGAGAAGCTCGCCCTGCAGATGATCGACCATTACCTGGGCGACACGTTGAAAGAAACCGGCAAGCTGGCTTTCGCTGGCGGCTGCGCGCTGAACGTCAAGCTCAACCAGAAGATCATCGCCCGTGACGATGTGAAAGAGCTGTTCGTCCAGCCGGCTTCCGGCGATGCCGGTACTGCGGTGGGTGCTGCTGCCTACGTGTCCCACGCCCGTGGCGTGCCGGTCGAGAAGATGGAGCACGTCTACCTCGGCCCCGCATACTCCAACGAAGACGTGATCGCTGCCTGTGCCCGCCACCCGAGCCAACCGAAATGGCGCAAGCTGGAGAACATGCCTGAGCAGATCGCCAAGATCATGGTCGATGGCAACCCGGTGGCCTGGTTCCAGGGCCGCATGGAGTTTGGCCCGCGTGCCCTGGGTGGTCGTTCGATCATTGGTTGCCCAAGCGTGGAAGGCGTGGCCGACCGCATCAACCACCAGATCAAGTTCCGCGAGCGCTGGAGGCCTTTCTGCCCGTCGATGCTCGACACCGTCGCGCCGCAGATGATCAAGATCGATCACCCGGCACCGTTCATGACCTTCACCTTCGAAGTGGCCGAAGAGTGGAAGAGCCGCGTCCCGGAAGTGGTGCACGAGGACGGCACGTCCCGCGCCCAGGTGCTCAAGCGCGAGTACAACCCGCGCTACTACGACATGATGAAGGCACTGGAAGAGCTGACCGGCAACGGCGTGTCGCTGAACACTTCGCTGAACCGCCGTGGTGAACCGATGATCTGCTCTCCGACCGACGCCCTAAACATGTTCTTCGGCTCGGACCTGCAATACCTGATCATGGAAGACATCCTGGTGGTCAAGGATGGCGCGGCGCCATATGACCAGCCGCTCTGAACCCCGGATCCTGCAGTTCTGCCATGGCTATGACGGGCCGTTCCTCGATTGCGCCCGTCAATATGCCAGCCTGTTCCAGGGCAGCGGCTACAAGGTCACCACCGTCTTCCTCACCGGGGCAGCCGACGCGCAAGTCGCGGCGGGCTGCGCGTCGGACGAGGTGCTGTTTCTCGAGTTCAGCTCCAAGGCCGTGCGCGGCCTGAAGCTGGGCGCGATCCGTGCGCTGCGCAAGATCGCCGTGCAACGCAACTTCAGTTTTTGCATCGCCCACCGCTTCAAGCCGATCTACGTGGCACTGCTGGGCACCGGCTTGCCGGTGATCGGCGTGCATCACGCCTTCGGCGACTACCAGCGCAAGGGGCGGCGCCTGTTCGCCAACCTGTTCCGTAGGCGCCTGAGCCTGCTGGGTGTGTCGGATGCAGTGCGCGACGACATGCGCCGTTGCCTGGCGCAGTGGCCGGCCGAGCGTATCCAGACCCTGTACAACCGTGTCGATGTCGCGGCGTTGCAGGCCACCCTGGTGCCGCGCGACGAGGCGCGGCGGGCCCTGGGGCTGGATGAGCAGGCCTGGGTCGTGGGTAACGTCGGGCGCCTGCACCCGGACAAGGATCAGGCCACCTTGCTGCGCGGCTTTGCCGAAGCGCTGCCGGGGCTGCCTGCCGGTGCGCGCCTGGCGATTCTCGGCAAAGGGCGCCTGGAGGCGAAGCTCAAGGCGCAGGCCGTCGAGCTGGGGGTCGCCGACCAGGTCGATTTTCTCGGCCAAGTGCCGGATGCCCGCCGCTATTTCCAGGCGTTCGATGTATTTGCCCTTAGCTCGGACCACGAGCCGTTCGGGATGGTCCTGCTCGAGGCGATGGTCGCTGGCGTGCCGGTGCTGGCCACCGCTTGCGGCGGCGCCCGCGAAGTCGTCGAAGGCGTGGGCGTGTTGTTCCCGTTGGGCGACGCCGCGCAGCTGGCCCAGGCCCTGAAACATATGGCCGGGCTTGATGCGCAGCAGCGCGCGCTGTGCGCGCAGCATATGCTGCAACGCCTTCACGAGCGGTTCAGCGACCAGGCGGTACGCGATGCTTTCTGGCAGCTGCCGCATGTGCGCGCGCTGGTGGCGGAGGCCTGATGCTCAAGCACATCCAAGCCTGGCGCGAGCGTGGCTGGCAGGTCATCGACGCGGCCACCTACAACGACGCCTGGCAGCGTTTCGGTGGCAGCGTGGCCACGCATCCACGGGTGATCGAACAACTGGCCGACCTCGCGCAAATCCCGGTGCGTTACCTTGGTTGGGTGCAGGGTGGTCAGCTCAAGGCCGCCCTGCCGGCCTGGGGCCGCCACCTGGCGCTATCGAAGGACGTGCTCAAGCGTCATGGCAAGAAAGGCCTGTTCGACCTGGGCAATGCCGAGATCATCCTACCGGCCGCCACCGACGCGGCGGCGCCGTTGCGCCATGCCGGGCGCTACCTGTCGGAACTGAACCAAGGCCGCTTCAGTGGCCTGAAGGCGCAACCCGAGCAGTTGGCCATGGCCCGTGCGCACGAAGACCTTTCAAAGAAGTTTCGCTACAACCAGCGACGCGAGCTGCGCCTGCTGGAAGAGGCGGGCGGCCAGGTGCGCCCGATCAGTGAGTTCACTGCCAGCGAAATCGCTACCATGTACTGCGACCTGTTCCAGCGTCGCTGGGGTTTTCCGGCCACTGGCGCGGCACGTATGGCAGAGGTGGTCGAGCGCCTGCGCGAGCTGTTGATCGGCTCGGTGTTGTTCCTCGACGGGGCGGCCATCGCCATCCAGCTGGTATACCGGGTCGAGGCGCCCGAGTGGATCAGCGTGGAGTATGTCAATGGCGGTGTCGACCCAGAGACCAAGGCCTTCAGCCCGGGCAGCGTGCTGAGCTTCCTCAACACCCAGGCCGCCTGGGAGGATGCCAACGCTTGCGGCAAGGCACTGCGATTCTCGTTCGGTCGTGCCGACCGCGAATACAAGGACCGTTGGTGCAACCCCGTGCCGGTATTCCAGTCGTGAGCCGCAAGCAGCAGTTGCTCAAGCGCCACCGGCGTAACAAGCGCCTGGGGTTGCTGGCGGGCCTGCTGATGCTGGTCGCCCTGGGTGTGTTCGTTGCGTGGTGGTTGCCGCTGTTGCTGCTGCCGCTGTTGTGGGCAGTGCACGAAGCGTGGTTCGCCGATCACCTGTTCTACTCGCCGGGCGAAGACTACGCCTACCGTTTTGCTGAGGACACTCGCGAAGTCGCAGCAAGCCTGCAGGGCGATCTGCTGCAAACCGATGTTGTGCTGCAGGGTGACGAGACACTGATCCTTGAAGTCGGTGTCCGCAGCAGTTGGCTCGGACGCTTCCTCGACCCTCGCGTCGAGCTGCTGGCGGGGGCCGCCAGCGACGTGCAAACGTTCGAGCGTGGCGTCAAAGGGGCGCGCTTCCTCAACCTGACGGGGTTGGCCGAACCGCTTATGGCCGGTACGTTGCGCCTGCGTGGTCGGCATTGCCGATTGCAGGGCGCGCCGCGCCTGTGGATAACCCCAGCGGTCGAACTGCGCAAACGCCGGGTGATGGTCATCGCTCCCCATGCCGACGACGCCGAGCTGGCGGCCTATGGCCTTTACAGCCAGGCCGATGAGACCTGGGTGGTCACCCTGACCGCCGGTGAGATCGAAGCCGAACACTACCAGGCCATGGGCCTGGCCAAGGCCGAGGCAGCCAGGCTGAAGGGTCGCTTGCGTGCCTGGGACAGCATCGCCGTACCACGCTGGGCCGGTGTGCCGGAGTCGCGCTGCGTGCAGTTGGGCTACTTCTGCCTGCAATTGCCGGCCATGCAGGCCGCGCCGGACCAACCGATGGGCTCGCGTGAAGCGGACCTTGCCGACACTCGCGTCTTCCGCCGTTTCAATCCTTTCCCGCTGCCGGCCGATGCCGACGGCGTGCCGACCTGGTACAACCTGCTGGCCGACCTGCGTGCCCTGCTCGAGATGGCCCGGCCCCAGGTGCTGGTGATGCCGCATCCGGTGCTGGATCCGCATCCGGATCACATCTGTGCCCAGGCCGCCGTGCTCGAAGCGCTGCAAGGTCTGGCGTGGCAGCCTGAAACCTTGCTGTGCTACGCCAACCACCTGCATGACAACGACCGCTGGCCAATGGGCGACAGCGGTGATGGCGTGGCCTTGCCGCCGCAACTGGAAGCCGTTGAAGCCTGGGCACCCTGCAGCCTGGTGCTGGACATCGACACCCAGCGCGACAAGGCCATGGCCCTGGGCATGATGCACGACCTGCAACCCGCGCCCCCTTTCAAGCGTCGCCTGCGCCGAGCATTGCAACGCTGGCTGGCAGGGCGCCGCCCATCGCCGTATGGGGAGAACGAGTTCTTCCGCAAGGCGGTGCGCCGACATGAACTGTTCTGGCGTCGCGACCTGTGAGCGCCCAAGGAAAGCAATGAAAGTCCTATTTCTGGTGCAGAAGGAACAGCGGGCGATTCTCGACCGCCTGTACGACGGTGTCGCGGCCAACTGCGACTGCGACCTGCGCTGGCTGTCCAGCGAGGACCAGCGCAACCTGCGCCGTTATTTCAAGCGCGAGGTGGATGTCACGCGTTACGACCGCATCGTGTTCTTCCTGCGTTTCAAGCAGGAAATCCGTCAGGTGGCGTTCATCCGCAGCGTCCCCAACCTGGTGATCCTCGAGCACGACGCCTACCAGAACTACATCCCCTGCAAGTACACCGGCAAGTTCAGCGCGCACTACCGCAAGCTGCCGTGGGCGCGGGTCATCAGTTCCGGCTACATGGTCAGCGAGCGCCTGCGCCAGGAAGGTTTCGACGCGGTGTTCGTGCCCAAGGGCTATGACGAGCAATTGCTCACCGACCAGGGCCGCGAGCGCGACATTGAGCTGGCGTTCGTGGGTAGCACCAACAGTGTCGCCTACAGCGGTCGCAAGGCGTTGCTGGACGAACTGGGGCGGGTGGAGAACCTGGTGGTCACCCGGACCAAGTCGGGCGAGGATTACTGCAACACGCTCAACCGTATCCGCTTTTTTGTAAGCGCCGATGTCGGCATGGGCGAGTACATGATCAAGAACTTCGAGGCAATGGCCTGTGGTTGCGTGCTGCTGGCCTACGACCAGGGTGAGCAGGAAAACCGCGCCTTGGGGCTGCAAGACATGCACAACGTCGTGCTCTACGACAGCATCCCGGTACTGCAGGCCAAATTGCGCCGCCTGCGCGATGATCCGGACCTGGCGGCGCGTATTGCCGTCAATGGCCGCGAACTTGCAACTTCTCGCTTCAGTTTTGCCCAGGTCGGCCGTAGCATTGTCGAACACATGAGCCCCGCGCTGCGGCCCCATCCACCGCTGACCCCATGGCAGCGTCTGCGCCTGCAGCTCGGAATCTGAATTTTTGATTCGCCCATCGATGATGGGCATGTAGTGTACCTGCCGCGAGGCGGAGGGAACCCCGTGCGTTTTTCCGATGTAAGTGATGTCACCCTGGTGGTGACGAGTTGCGGGCGTTTCGACCTGCTTAAGGAAACCCTGGAAAGCTTTGACCGGTACAACACCGCGACGGTCCGCGAGGTCTTCATCACCGAAGACTCGGGCAACGATGCGGTGCATGACGCGGTGCCGGAACACTGGAAAGCGCATTGCACGGTGTTCGTGAACCGCCCCAAGCTGGGCCAACTGGCGTCGATCGACCTGGCCTATAGCCGTGTGCGGACACCGTACATCTTCCATTGCGAGGATGACTGGCGCTTCTATCGCCCGGGGTTCGTCGAGGATTCCCGCGCAATACTTGAAGTCAGCCCGCACCTGCTTCAGGTGTGGCTGCGCAGTCACGCCCACGACCTGGCCATCCACAGTCCGTACATCCATCTGGGTGATCGCCAAGTGATCGCTGGCGTGCCCTGCTACCCGCTGATTTCGGAGAAAGCCGAGTGGCAGGCCTTCTCGCTCAACCCGGGGCTGCGGCGCTTGAGCGATTATCAAAGCTGTGCGCCATACGCGGCCTATTCTGGTGAGAAGGCGCTGTCGCGTCGTTATGCCGAGTTGAACCTGACGGCCGTGACCCTTGAGGGTGACGCGGTGCTGCATACTGGCTTCGGCATGCACGTGACCGTGCCGGAAGAGGTTCAACGCAAGGTCCGCCGTCGGCAACGGGATCGGGTGAAGTTTGCGCTATCGTCGTTGCTCGGGCTGGTGGTTGGGCTGGGGATCGGTTTCCTGGCCCATTGATACGGCTCATACGATGCCCATGGACTCCTGGAAGGGGCGCAATGCCGTTGAATATCGTCAATGTGATGTGGTCGGGCGGCTCGCCCTACATGTCCATACACAAGGTCCATCGGGATCTTCTGGTTCATGCGCAGTCGGACGCGCGGGTTTGCAACTGGTTGTTGCTCGGTGACGGTCTGTGCAGCAGTTTCGGGCAGGTGCGCAGTTGGCATTTGCCGCAGCGTTTGCTCAAGGGGCGAATGCCTTATGTGCTGGCGATGCCGTGGCTTCGTTGGCGCCTTCGCAAGGCACTGGTCGAGGCCTCGGTGGACCTGCTGGTGTTGGATGGGTTGGGCGTGGCCCGGCTGTTCCTGCCACTCGTCCGGCAAATGGCAGATGTGCGGGTCACCGTCCTGTTCCACGGCAGGACGCGTCTGAGCACACGCGATGTCAGGCTGTTTCGCAGCCTGCCACCCGAGCAACTGAGTGTCGCCGCCGTCTCCGCGACGTTGGCGCGTTCGCTTGAGCAGGGGCTTGGTTGCCCGGTGGGCACCTTGCGCATGGCCCTGGACCCTCAGGTATTCACCCAGCAGTTGCTGGGGCGGGAAGCGGCCCGCCAGGCGCTGGCGCTTCCGGTGCAAGGGCCTTTGCTGGGCGCTGTGGGGCGGCTGGTCGAGGGCAAGGGCTTCGAAATGCTGATCGAGGCATTCGCCCAGGTGCAGGAGCGTCAACCCGATTTGCGTCTGGCCATTCTTGGCGACGGTCCGCTACGCGCTCGGCTGGAGGAGCAGGTCAAGGCCCTTGGCGTCGAGGGTTGCGTGCACTTCGGTGGGCATCGTGATGACCTGATCCGGCTGTACCCGGCATTCGACTGGTTGTTGGTGCCTTCTCGCTCGGAAGGGCTTGGTTTGGTGGTGCAGGAGGCTGTGCTGTCAGGTGTACCAGTACTCTGCAGCGATTTGCCGGTGTTTCGCGAGCAGTTGGGCGAGGCGGGCTGCTACCTGCCCGTTGGTGATCTGGCTGCCTGGGTCGATGCGATCGGCCAATGTGGCCGGCGTGATGCTGCTGCCCAGGCCCGCGAGCAGTGGCGGGCCATGGCACCGCAAGAGCGATGGGAGGCTTTCAAGGAGGGAGCGGCTGGCCTGCTGAAGCGCTGAGGCTCAGCGTTGCGAGAGTGCCGCCTCGAACGCTTCCAGAGGGAACTGGTTGCCGAGCCCTTCACGCTCGATGTAACGCACCATGTGGCGAACGTTACGCCTTACCATCCGCAACGAAAGCGGGGCGCGCAGGAAGCGCATGTCGGCGACATCGATCAACCCCAGTACCCCTTCGGGGGTTTCCACCACATTGCCCAGGTGCAGCGAGCGGAAGTAGATGCCTGAGCGGTGCATCCGGCGAACCAGCTCCACCAGCCGTGGCAAGTGCTGCTCCCAGTCGAAATTGCCCTCGCGCGACAGCTGTAGCAGGGTGCGCCCCGGGAGCGGGCGGTAGAGCACGGCCGTGCGGCCTGGCAGCGCCAGCTTGTGATGGCTGATCACCTCCAGGGTTGGAAAGCCCAGTTGCGCAAGGTGCAGGGCGTTGTCGATGAAGCGTTGCGAATACGGCCGCAGCAATGCGGATGAAATCAGGCGCTTGCGACGAAAAACCTTGAGGATGTTTCCATCGCCGAGCAGGTAGACTTTGGCGCCATGGCTGTCTGCTTCAAGAATCTTGGCGCCTTGTGTCAGCTGATCGAAGTCGACCTGGGTTAGCCGGGAGCATTGCATTGAGGTGGCCTTGTCTTCTGGGCAAGCAAAATGACCGGCAATAATGCCGAAAATTACCCGGAAGCACCATGCGGGTGTGAGTTCGAATCATCGGGGGGAGACTGATGTTTTACGAAAAGCGCTGGGTGCAAGCCTGGTTGGGGTTGGGGTTTGCCTGGTTTCTGGCGGCGATTGCGCTGGCGCCGAGCAACAAGCTGTACCAGCAGGGGCTGGTGTTGTTCCTGTGGTTGCCGACCTTATTGTTGGCTTGGCCGGCCCGGCATGTTTTCGTCGATGCGTGGCGCCGGCAGCGTGCCTTATGGGCCAGTGTCGCCTTGTTGCTGGCCTGGAGTGCCGCGACGCTGGCCTGGTCCTCCACCGAGGAAGGCTCACGCGAAGTCAAACGGCTGTTGTACATCCTGGTGTTTCTGATGGCGTTCCCGTTGCTGGCGCAGCTAGGCGAGGCGCGTTGCCGCATGCTTTTGCGGGTTGGCGGGATGCTGCTGGCCGTCGCGGCACTGGTTTCGATCATCCGCTTCTACAGTGTGATTGGCTATCCGTTGCAGGCCCGGCTTGAAGGTATCGGGGAGATCTCGCACCCGATTCTCGGTGCCTATGTCATCGGCGCGGCGATCATCTGGTTGTCGTACGACTGCCCTCGGAGTCGGGGGCTGCAATTGGGGTGGTTGGCGGCACTGGCATGCCTGGGGGCGTTTGTCGCGTTCACTCAAAGCCGTGGTGCGCTCATGTCCGTGGCGCTTACCGTCCTGTTTGCGCCGCTCTGGTTCCGTAGTCGCTACAGCGGCGCCCTTGCCATGGTCGTGCTGGTCGCGGGGGGGGCTGGAATTTCCATGGCCTATGACCTCCTAATCATGCAGCGCGGCTCGTCCTACCGCCCGGAGATATTCCAGGTCTCCCTGCAAATGATCGCCGAGCATCCCTGGACCGGGCTTGGTCTGGGAGCCTTCTACCGGGTCGAGGCTGCTGGGCTACAGTTTGACCACACCCACAACATGTTCACTCACGTTGCCGTCGAACTGGGCTTGCCGGGCATGCTGCTGTGGGTCGCGGTATGGCTGTTCACCCTTGGCGAGATTGTCCGCGCGCGCTCGACGCCCTTCGGCAAGCTGCTGTTGAGCCTCTGGGTGTTCTCCACCCTGGCGATGCAGTTCGACGCCGCGAGCCTGACGGGCACGCCGCGCGCTGAATGGTTCATCAGTTGGTTGCCGGTGGGGTTGGCGATGTTGCTGCCCGGGGCGCGGCCCGGTGACAAGCCTGTGGTAAAATCGCCGGTTCAACCTGTACAGCGAGCTTGACGATGGCCGAAACACCGCGCCCTGCGGAAAACTCCTCCAGCCTGAAGATCTACTTCCGGCTGTTGAGCTATGTGAAACCCTATATCGGCATCTTCCTGCTGAGTATCGTCGGTTTCGTGATATTCGCCTCCACCCAGCCCATGCTGGCCGGGATCCTCAAGTACTTCGTCGACGGCCTGAGCAACCCGGAGGCCGTGCTGTTCCCCGACGTGCCCTATCTTCGCGACCTGCAACTGCTGCAGGCGGTGCCGCTGCTGATCATCCTGATCGCTGCCTGGCAGGGCCTGGGCTCGTTCCTGGGCAACTACTTCCTGGCCAAGGTATCGCTCTGTCTGGTGCACGACCTGCGTGTCGAGTTGTTCAACAAGCTGCTGGTGTTGCCCAACCGCTATTTCGACAACCACAACTCCGGTCACCTGATCTCGCGTATCACCTTCAACGTGACGATGGTCACCGGCGCGGCGACCGACGCGATCAAGGTCGTGATCCGCGAAGGCCTGACAGTGGTGTTCCTGTTCCTTTACCTGCTGTGGATGAACTGGCAGCTCACCTTGGTCATGCTTGCCATCCTGCCTGTCATCGCCGTGATGGTCAGTACGGCCAGCAAGAAATTCCGCAAGCAGAGCAAGAAGATCCAGGTGGCCATGGGCGACGTGACCCATGTCGCTTCCGAGACCATCCAGGGTTACCGGGTGGTGCGCAGCTTCGGTGGCGAACGCTATGAGGAAGGCCGTTTCAACAAGGCCAGCCAGAGTAACACCGACAAACAGCTGCGCATGACCAAGACTGGTGCCCTGTATACACCGCTGTTGCAGTTGGTGATCTATAGCGCCATGGCCGTGTTGATGTTCCTGGTGTTGTTCCTTCGTGGCGAAGCTTCTGCCGGGGACTTGGTTGCCTACATCACTGCGGCTGGCCTGCTGCCCAAACCAATCCGCCAGCTTTCCGAGGTCAGCTCGACCATCCAGAAGGGCCTGGCGGGCGCCGAGAGCATCTTCGAGCAGTTGGACGAACAGCCTGAGGTTGACAGCGGTACTGTCGAGAAGCAGCGAGTCGAGGGTCGTCTGGAGGTGCGCAACCTCAGCTTCACCTACCCCGGCACCGAGCGTCAGGTACTCAGCGATATCAGCTTCACCGCCGAGCCGGGCCAGATGGTTGCCCTGGTGGGGCGTTCCGGCAGTGGCAAGTCGACGCTCGCGGCGTTGATCCCGCGCTTCTATCACCACAGCGAAGGGCAGATCCTGCTCGATGGCGTGGAGATCGAGCAGTATCGTCTGCGCAACTTGCGCCAGCATGTGTCACAGGTGACCCAGCATGTGACCCTGTTCAACGACACGGTGGCCAACAACATCGCCTACGGCGACCTCGCCGGTGCGCCGCGTGAGGACATCGAGGCTGCCGCAGCTGATGCCTACGCCAAGGAGTTCGTCGACCAGCTACCCAAAGGCTTCGACACTGAAGTGGGCGAGAACGGCGTGCTGTTGTCCGGTGGTCAGCGCCAGCGCCTGGCGATTGCCCGGGCACTGTTGAAGAACGCGCCATTGCTGATCCTCGACGAGGCGACCTCGGCCCTCGACACCGAGTCCGAGCGCCATATCCAGGCAGCCCTCGATCATGTCATGCAGGGGCGCACCACGCTGGTGATCGCCCACCGGCTGTCGACCATCGAGAAGGCGGACATGATCCTGGTGATGGACCAGGGCCGCCTGGTGGAGCGCGGCACCCACAGCGAACTGCTCGCGGCCAATGGCTATTATGCCCGCCTGCACGCCATGGGGCTGGATGCGCCGGAAAACGCCGACATCACCTGACCCCACGAAAATCGGGGCCTGCAAGGCCCCGATCATCACCACGATGTGTTCACATGCAGGTGGCCGTAAAGCCATCCTCGCCCCTGTGCTAATATCCTGCCCCTGTTCACTTTTTCATATGGGTTGCCCATGAAGTTGTCCATGCCGCGTTTCGATCAAGCCCCGGTATTGGTGGTCGGCGATGTCATGCTCGACCGCTACTGGCATGGCGGTACTTCACGTATTTCGCCCGAGGCGCCAGTGCCGGTGGTCAAGGTCGACCAGATCGAGGATCGCCCCGGTGGCGCGGCCAACGTGGCCTTGAACATCGCCGCCCTCGGCGCGCCCGCCTCGCTGGTCGGTGTCACCGGCCAGGACGAGGCGGCCGACAGCCTCGCCAACAGCCTGCAGGCAGCCGGCGTGCGTTCGATCTTCCAGCGCATCGCCCACCAGCCGACCATCGTCAAGCTGCGGGTCATGAGCCGGCATCAGCAGTTGCTGCGCATCGATTTCGAAGAGCCTTTCGCCACCGACCCCTTATCGCTGGGGGAGGAAGTCGAAGCGCTGCTCGAAGGCGTCAAGGTCCTGGTCCTGTCCGACTACGGCAAGGGCGCGCTGCGCAATCACCAGGCGCTGATCCAGGCCGCTCGCCAAAAACGGATCCCGGTCCTGGCCGACCCCAAGGGCAAGGACTTCACGATCTACCGTGGCGCCAGCCTGATCACTCCGAACCTGAGCGAGTTCGAGACCATCGTCGGGCGCTGCGCCGACGAGGCCGAACTGGTCGCCAAAGGCTTGAAGCTGCTGGAAGAGCTCGACCTTGGTGCCTTGCTGGTGACCCGTGGCGAGCATGGCATGACCCTGCTGCGCGTCGGCCATCCGGCCCTGCACCTGCCGGCCCGTGCCCGTGAAGTGTTCGATGTGACCGGTGCCGGTGATACCGTGATCTCGACCCTTGCCGCTGCCATAGCCGCTGGTGAGGACCTGCCCCATGCCGTCGCCCTGGCCAACCTGGCGGCCGGCATCGTGGTCGGCAAGCTCGGTACCGCTGCCATCAGTGCCCCTGAACTGCGCCGGGCCATCCAGCGCGAAGAGGGTTCGGAGCGTGGGGTGCTGAGCCTGGAGCAGCTGTTGCTGGCCATCGACGATGCCCGTGCGCACAACGAGACGATCGTCTTCACCAACGGCTGCTTCGATATCCTTCACGCGGGCCACGTAACTTACCTGGAGCAGGCACGTGCCCAGGGCGACCGCCTGATCGTCGCGATCAACGACGATGCCTCGGTCAGCCGCCTGAAAGGGCCTGGCCGGCCGATCAACAGCGTCGACCGGCGCATGGCCGTGCTGGCTGGCCTGGGGGCGGTGGACTGGGTGATCAGCTTCCCCGAGGCCACGCCGGAAAACCTGCTGCGCCAGGTCAAGCCGGACGTGTTGGTCAAGGGCGGCGACTATGGCATCGACCAGGTGGTCGGCGCCGATATCGTCAAGGCCTATGGCGGCACGGTGAAGGTGCTGGGGCTGGTGGAAAACAGCTCGACCACGGCCATCGTCGAGAAGATCCGCAAGCACTGATCGATGTTCCTGTAGGGGCCAGCAAGGCTGGCTCCTACAGGTGGGTGACTACTTGTGTAGCGAGGTGCGCGCCCGCTCCAGCAGCGCCCGCGCCTTGTCACTGAAACGCTCCAGATGCGACGCTGGCGCCGTCCTGCTGTCGACCAGCCCTTGGTCCTTCAGCCATTGCTTCCAGCGCACCCGCTCATCCCGAACGACCCAGCCTTCCTGACGAGCGAAGCTCTCCGCCAGCCATAGCCCGCGCGTGCTGGCTGGCAACAGTTGGTCCTTTTTCACGGTGTAGAGCTCTGCCAGTGGCTTGCCGTCCCGCAAGGGCATCAAGTACAGGTCCGGGCGCTTGCGGTCGAGGCGTGCCACCAACTGGTCGCCTTCGAGGCGTTCGTCGACATGGAACAGGCTCAGCGACTTGGCCTCCCTGGGGACCTCGAGGCGCAGGTCGTAGATCAGTTGCAACGAGGCGGTGGGCAAGTGCACATAGGCTTGTGGCCGCTCCAGCAACATCAGGTTGCCACAGTGCACGGGGCGGGCTGCTCCCGAGGCCGGTGTCAGGACGAAGGGCAGGGCCTCGCGGTAGTGCAGGGCGGCGGCATAGGGCGCTGGCAGCCAGGTGTCGTTGAAGCGTCCGCCGAGCCAGCCTTCGGGTGTTTCCAGCAGGCACTCCTCGGCCACTTCCTGAATCGCCGTATGCAGGGGCAGGTTCAGCTCGTGGGCGGGCACATAGCCAGAGATCAGTTTCAGCACTACATCGCCGCGATCCTGGCGGCGTTGACGCACAAGCACCCAATAGTCGCGGCCATGCCAATGCAAGGTCAGGCGCACTGATACCCCGAGGTTGGCCAGCTCGGCCACAAAGTGGTCGTTGTTTACCAGCTGAATCGCCTTGCGCCGCTGCAGCGTCTGGGCGAAGTTCAGCGGCATGCCGATGCTCTGGTAGGTGAGGCCGTCGGGGGTGGCCTCGACATGCAGCGGCAATGTCTTGAAATTGCTCGGGTTCTTGCGGATCAGCGTACGCGGCACGAGGCTCCTCCTTGCGTTGGGCCCCCGTCCGGGCGGCTCAGGGGCGGCCCAGGATGCGGGCGACGGTGGCCACGTTGTGGGCCAGGTGCACCGGGTTGATGGTGCCGACAATGGCACTGTTCACGCCCGGGTGGGCGAACAGCAGCTCGAAGCTGGCCTGCACCGGATCGACCCCGGGCGCCAGGCAGATATGCCCGCTGGCCAAGGCCTTTTTCACCAGGATCGCCTTGCCGTGCTCGGCAGCGTAGTCCAGCACCGGCCGCTCCGCCTGCTCGTTGAGGTTGTAGGTGACCATGGCGCAGTCGCCCTGTTCCAGGGCTTTCAAGCCGCCGGCAACCGTCTTGCCGGAGAAACCATAGCCGAGAATCTTGCCCTCCTGCTTAAGCGTGGCGAGGGTTTCATACACGGCTTCATGCTCGAGGATCGCCAGATCGTTGCCGTCGGAGTGCACCAGCACCAGTTCGATGCGGTCGGTCTCCAGGCGCTTGAGACTGCGTTCGACCGAGCGGCGGGTGTGGGCGGCGCTGAAATCGAAATGCGACTGACCGTCGTCGAACTCTTCACCCACCTTGCTGACGATCACCCATTCGTCGCGCTGGCCGCGCAGCAGCGGGCCCAGGCGCTCCTCGCTACGGCCATAGGCCGGGGCGGTGTCGAGCAGGTTGATCCCCAGTTCGCGCGCCTGCCCGAGCAGCAGGCGGGCGGTTTCGTCATCGGGGATGGTGAAACCGTTGGGGTACTTCACGCCCTGGTCGCGGCCCAGCTTGACCGTGCCCAGGCCCAGGGGCGATACGCGCAGGCCGGTACTGCCCAGCGGGCGATGATGGTCGTGCAAGGTTGGCAGGCTCATGGCAGCAGTTGCTCCCAGGCCGGTACGCCCAGCGGTGGGCGCGGCAGCTCGGCCAGGTTTGGCTGTGCCGAGGGGTGGAGGCCATCGCGTTCGAAGCTGGCCAGCACACGGTCGGCGAAGTCTGGCGCCAGGGCCAGTTTGGTCGGCCAGCCCACCAGCAGGCGCTGCTGCTCGGCGAGGAAGGCGTTGTCCGGGCGCACCAGGCCCGATTGCGCGGGTTCGGCGCGATCAACTCGCAGGGTGGCCCAGCGTACTTGGCTCTGGTCGACCCAGGGCAACAGGCCGGCGACTTCCTTCTGCGCCGCGGCGATCTGCGCGGCGGGCTCGCGGGCCACACCGTCGGCTTCGGCGATGTCGCCACCGAGGTACCACACCCACTGGCCGTCGGCGGCCGGGTGGGTGGTCACGGTGATGCGTGGCTTGGGGCCGCCGCCCAGGCAGTGGGCGTACAGCGGTTTGAGGTTGGGCCCCTTGGCCAGGACCATGTGCAGCGGACGGCGCTGCATGGCGGGCTGCTCGAGGCCCAGTGCATGCAGAAGGTCCGCCGTGCCGCCACCGGCGCTGAGGACAATGCGCTGGGCGCGGATCTCGCGACCGTCGACACGCAGCCCAGCCAGTTCGTCGCCCTCGCGCAGCGGCTCGATATGTTCGCCCGCCAGCAGGCTGTCGCCAGCCAGTCGTGCGAGGTTGGCCAGCAGGCTGGGCACATCGATGACCAGTTCAGCCAGGCGATAGACCTTGCCCTTGAATGCGCGGTCCTGCAGCGCCGGGGGCAGTTGCTCGCCCTTGACCTGGTCGACCCGGCCACGCACGGCCTTGCTGGCGAAGAAGCTGGTGAGGTTGCCGGCCAGGGTGCCGGGGGACCAGAGGTAGTGGGCATCGGACAGCAGGCGGGTGCCCGTCAGGTCCAGCTCGCCGTTGCCGGCCAGCGCTTCGCGCCAGCGCCGCGGCATGTCGGCGATGGCCTCGGAGGCGCCGGTCAGGGCGCCGTGCAGGGCGTACTTGGTGCCGCCGTGGATGATGCCTTGCGACTTGATGGTCTGCTCGCCACCCAGGCTGGCGCGCTCCACCAGTACCGTCGAATAGCCCAGGCGACGCAGGCGGGCGTTGAGCCAGAGGCCTGCGACCCCGGCGCCGACGATCAGCACGTCAGTGGAAATGGCGGATGGCATGCGGGCACCTCGAAAGCTGGGACAGGTGCGCAGTATACAGGCTAAGCCCTCGACCAGCTTGCACACGGCCTGTAGGAGCCAGCCTTGCTGGCGATGCAAGGCGCAAGCCTTGCCAGAGGGGAGGCGTTCGCCAGCAAGGCTGGCGCCTACAAGGACGCGGGGTCAGTGCCCGGCGGTGTTGGAGAACACCTGGATCACCACCACGCCACCGACGATCATGGCCATGCCCAGCATCGCCGGGACATCCAGCTTCTGCCCATAGATCACCAGGGCTGCGACGCTGATCAGCACGATGCCCAGCCCCGACCAGATCGCATAGGCGATGCCCACCGGAATGCTGCGCACCACCAGGGTCAGCATCCAGAAAGCCACCCCGTAGCCACAGATCATCAACAGCAACGGCAGCGGTGTGCTCAGCCCCTTGACCGCCTTCATGGAGGCGGTGGCGATGACTTCGGCGCAGATGGCGATGGCGAGATAGGTATAGGCGTTCATGGTGCGGGTCCTCCGTTGCTGGCTGTGCATTCTAGGGGATGCCCAGATGCGGTAAAGTCATTACCTATCTGATATGGAGATGGGTTGGCAATGGCCGAGCACTGGAACCTGGAACAACTACGGCTTTTCGTGCGCACGGCGGAACTGCGTTCGTTTTCCGCCGTGGCGCGCGAACAACGGCGGGCGCAGTCGGCGGTAAGCAACGCCATCGCCTTGTTGGAGGTGGACCTGGGCGTGGCGCTGTTCGAACGCAGCAGCGGGCGCCAGCCCAGGCTGACCGAAAGCGGTGCCGCGCTGCTGGAGGATGCCCGCGAACTGCTGCGCCAGTGCGAACGCCTCGATGGTAGGGCCCTGGCGTTGATGCGCGGCCAGGAAGCCTTGCTGCGGGTGGCCCAGGACGAGGCCATGCCGTACCAGCCGGTGATCGACAGCCTCGACGAGTTGGCGGCGCGCTACCCCTATCTTGAGGTCCAGCTGGCCAGTGGTGCCCAGGGGGATGTGGCACGTAAGCTGGTGGAGCGGCGCGCCGACCTTGGGCTGTTCTTCCATCACGAGCGTATTCCCGCCTCGCTCGAGCGCCGCGCGCTGGGCAGTGTCGAGATGGTCACGGTGTGTGCCGTCGACCATCCACTGGCGAGCCTGGCCAAGGTCAGCCGGCAGCAATTGGCGCGTCATCGCCAGTTGCTGATCACGCCCCAGCAAAGTGGCTACCCCGGTGGCGAGGCGATCAGCCCGCAGGTCTGGCGCGCCGATAGCTTCTACGCCATGGCCGAGCTGCTGATGCGTGGCCTCGGGTGGGCCTGGCTGCCACGGCATGTGGTGCAGTACCCCACCTACCAGGCGCAGATGGTCGAACTGGACAGCGAGTGGCGCCCGCCGGCCCTGGTCGCGGAGCTGGCCTGGCGCCGCGACGAACCACTGGGCCCGGCCGCCCAATGGCTGGCCGAGCGCTTCGCCGTGCACTTGCGAGCGATTGGCTGACAGGCCTTTTCGCGCGGTTCCTAGTAAACTCCGCCGCCATGAACAGAACCCTCTATACCCTGCTGTTTCACCTGGGCCTGCCGCTGGTCGCGCTGCGCCTGTTCCTGCGCGGGCGCAAGGCGCCGGCCTATCGTGCGCGTATTGCCGAGCGTTTCGCCTGGCAGTTGCCGCCGCTGCGCCAGGGGGGCATCTGGGTGCATGCGGTCTCGGTGGGCGAGAGCATCGCCGCCGCGCCAATGGTTCGTGCCTTGCTTGCGCAGTACCCGGACCTGCCCATCACGCTCACCTGCATGACCCCGACCGGCTCGGAGCGGATCCACGCGATGTTCGCCAACGAGCCGCGGGTGCAGCACTGCTACCTGCCCTATGACCTGCCGTGGGCGGCGGGGCGCTTCCTCGACCATGTGCGGCCGAAGCTGGGCGTCATCATGGAAACCGAACTTTGGCCCAACCATATCCATCAATGCGCGAAGCGCGGCATTCCGGTGGCGCTGGCCAATGCGCGGCTGTCCGAGCGTTCAGCGCGGGGGTATGCGCGTTTCGCCGGCCTGACTCGACCGATGCTCGAGCAGATGAGCCTGATCGCGGTGCAGACCGCGACAGAGGCCGAGCGTTTCCGTCGTCTGGGGGCGCGCAGCGAGTGCGTGCAGGTGACCGGTTCGATCAAGTTCGACCTGAAGGTCGACGAGCAGTTGTTGCCGCGTGCCCGTGAGCTGCGTGGGCAGTGGGGCGCGACCCAGCGCCCGGTATGGATCGCCGCCAGTACCCATGACGGCGAGGATGCGTTGATTCTCGATGCCCACCGGCAGTTGTTGCAGGTGCACAGTGATGCGCTGCTGATCCTGGTACCACGTCATCCCGAGCGGTTCAACGCGGTACATGCCCTGTGCGCCGAGCAGTTCGCCACGGTGCGCCGCTCGCTCGGCGAGCCGGTGGCGGCGCAGACCCAGGTGTTGCTGGGTGACACCATGGGCGAGTTGCTGTTCCTCTATGCCCTGGCCGATATTGCCTTCGTTGGCGGCAGCCTGGTGCCAACGGGTGGGCACAACCCGCTTGAGCCCGCCGCGCTGGCGTTGCCGGTGCTCATGGGGCCGCACGTGTTCAACTTCCTGGAAATCAGCGCGATGCTGCGTGAGGCGGGGGCGTTGCAGCAGGTGGACGACGCCGACGGGCTGGCGGAGAGGGTGCGCCAGTTGGTGGAACTGCCCCAGGATGCCCTGCGCATGGGCGAGGCGGGCAGGGCGGTGATGCAAGCCAACCAGGGCGCGTTGCAGCGCCTGCTGGATGGGCTGGCAAGATTGCTGTAGGAGCCAGCTTCGCTGGCGATGCAAGGCGTAGCCTTGCCAGTGAAAACGGCGTGGAGCCGTTCGTCAGCAACGCTGGCTCCTGCAGGTATGGCGTCGCCTTTTGCGGTAATCAGGGCCGGCGTTCGAAGTTCTTTGCCGCCGCCGCTGCCAGGTCCGGTGGCAGGAAGTCCTTGTCCGGGTTGTAGTCGGCTTTCAGGTAGCGCCCCAGGTCTTGCAGGTCTTGCGGGCTCAGGGTGCCGGCGGCCTGCTTCAGGCGCAGGTTGTCGAGGATGTAGTCGTAGCGGCTGTTGTTGTAGTCGCGTACCGAGGTGTACAGCTGGCGCTGGGCATCGAGCACATCGACGATGTTGCGCGTCCCCACCTGGTAGCCGATCTCGGTGGCTTCCAGCGCGCTCTGGTTGGAGATGATCGACTGCTTGCGCGCCTGCACCTGCTCGACATCGGTGTTCACCGCGCGGTGCAGGTTACGGGTGTTCTCCACCACCTGGCGACGCAGGCTTTCGCGCTGCTGTTCGGTCTGCGTGAGGCGCGAATAGGCCTCGCGAACCTGCGAGCTGGTCAGGCCGCCACTGTAGATTGGAATGTTCAGTTGCAGGCCGATGCTGGTCTGCTCCACGTCACGGCCGTAGGGCACGTTCGGTTGCAGTTGCGAGTTGGTGAAGCCGAGGTTGTCGTTGTCACCTTTCTGGTACTTCGCCACGGCATCGAGGGTCGGTGCGTGGCCCGCCTTGCGCTGGCGCACGGTTTCTTCGGCGGCGGTCACGGCGTGGTTGGTCGCCAGCAGGTTGAGGTTCTGCCGCCCGGCGGTCTCGACCCACGCTTTGGCGTCGTTGGGGGTCGGCACCTGAACCGGCAGGGTGTGGACCACGCCCTGGATCGCGCTGTACTGGCGGTTCGTCAGGGTGATCAAGGCTTCGAAGGCATCCTGTACCTGGCGCTCGGCAATGATCCGGTTGGCCCGGGCGGTGTCGTAGCTGGCTTGCGATTGCAGCACGTCGGTCTTGTCCGAAAGGCCGACGTCGAAGCGTTCGTTGGATTGATCGAGCTGGCGCTTGAAGGCCGCTTCTTCAGCTTTGGTCGAGGCCAGGTTGTCCTGCGCGCGCAGCACGGCGAAGTAGTTCTCGGCAGTCTGCAGGATCAGGTTCTGCTCGGTGGCCGACAGTTCCAGCGCGGCCTGCTCGTTGACGGACTCGGCGGCCTGCAACTGGAACCAGCGGTCGGCGCGGAAGATCGGTTGCGCCAGGGTGGCGCTCCAGGCGTTGCCGCTGCGGTTGGAGGTGATCGACGGTTCGTCGAGCTTGGTCCGCGTGTTCATCATCTCGGCGCCGGCCGAGAGATTGGGCAGCAGGCCGGCACGGGCCTGGGGCACCACTTCACGGCGGGCGCCATAGTCGGCGCGGGCGGCGGCCAGGTCGGCGTTGTTATCGACCGCTTCCTGGTAGACGCTGACCAGGTCGGTCTTCACCGTCGTGGGCGTATCCACTGCCCAGGCCACTCCGTGGGACGCACAAGACACGGCAATTGCCAGTGAGAGTTTGCGCAGCATAGGGCAATCCTTGATCAAATTTTATTTACTGTACTGTCGGGTATCGAGCGATGCGCCAGTGTAGTGCCGCACGCCGTCCTCAACAATCCACTGCTTGTGCCATTTATCACCCCCGGATTTACCCGCTTGGCTTTGCCGGCCACTCCAGTCTAGACTGCGCATGTTCTTGTCGGGGTGCCTTGAAGCAAAGGCTGAGATCGCAAAGTTGCGGATCCCGTTGAACCTGATCAGGTTAGCGCCTGCGTAGGGAACAAGATTGCTCTCATTATCCCGGGAGCCTCTTGTGCCAGGTCCGGGAATGTCTCAGCTGCTTGCAGCGCAAGGCACCTCCACGTATCCGGCACTGCACTCGTCGACACGGGTGCGTCCGCGCCTTTCAGGTTCACCCCCGACATTCCGCCCGCAAGGGAGCTGTCTGGAGAGCCTGTGATGAGCAAACAAGAAAAAACGATCAGTCTGAGCGAGTCGGCCCAAGTCGACCAACAGTCCGTGCAACCCCTGCCCAATTCGCGCAAGGTCTATGTCGAAGGTTCACGCCCCGACATCCGCGTGCCCATGCGCGAAATCAGCCTGCACGACACCCCTACCGACTTCGGCGGCGAGAAAAACGCCCCGGTGCTGGTGTATGACACCTCCGGCCCGTACACCGACCCCAATGTCGTCATCGACGTGCGCAAGGGCCTGGGCGATGTGCGCTCGGCCTGGATCGACGCCCGTGGCGACACCGAACGCCTGGAGGGCCTGAGCTCGAACTTCGGCCAGCAGCGCCTGAACGATGCCGAACTGGCCAAGCTGCGCTTCGCCCACGTGCGCAACCCACGCCGCGCCAAGGCCGGCGCCAACGTCACGCAGATGCACTACGCACGCCAGGGCATCATCACTGCCGAGATGGAATACGTCGCCATCCGCGAGAACATGAAGCTGCAGGAAGCCCGCGCGGCCGGCCTGCTGGACCAGCAGCACGCCGGCCATAGCTTCGGCGCGAGCATCCCGAAAGAAATCACCCCCGAGTTCGTGCGCGAGGAGATCGCCCGTGGCCGCGCGATCATCCCGGCCAACATCAACCACACGGAACTGGAGCCGATGATCATCGGCCGTAACTTCCTGGTGAAGATCAACGGCAACATCGGTAACAGCGCCCTGGGTTCCTCGATCGAGGAAGAAGTGGCCAAGCTGACCTGGGGTATCCGCTGGGGCTCGGACACGGTCATGGACCTGTCCACCGGCAAGCACATCCACGAAACCCGCGAGTGGATCATCCGCAACTCGCCGGTACCGATCGGCACCGTGCCGATCTACCAGGCCCTGGAGAAGGTCAATGGTGTCGCCGAGGACCTCACCTGGGAGCTGTTCCGCGACACGCTGATCGAACAGGCCGAACAGGGCGTGGACTACTTCACCATCCACGCCGGCGTGCTGCTGCGCTATGTGCCGCTGACCGCCAAACGCGTCACTGGCATCGTCAGCCGTGGCGGCTCGATCATGGCCAAGTGGTGCTTGGCGCACCACAAAGAGAACTTCCTCTACACGCATTTCGACGAGATCTGCGAAATCATGAAGGCCTACGACGTCAGCTTCTCGCTGGGCGACGGCCTGCGCCCGGGCTCGATCGCCGATGCCAACGACGCCGCCCAGTTCGGTGAGCTGGAAACCCTCGGCGAGCTGACCAAGATTGCCTGGAAACACGACGTGCAGTGCATGATCGAAGGCCCAGGCCACGTGCCGATGCAGTTGATCAAGGAGAACATGGACAAGCAGCTGGAGTGCTGCGACGAGGCACCGTTCTACACCCTCGGCCCGCTGACCACCGACATTGCCCCGGGCTACGACCACATCACCTCGGGCATCGGCGCGGCGATGATTGGCTGGTTCGGTTGCGCCATGCTCTGCTACGTCACGCCCAAGGAGCACCTGGGCCTGCCGAACAAGGATGACGTGAAGACGGGCATCATCACCTACAAGATCGCTGCGCATGCTGCGGACCTTGCCAAGGGGCATCCGGGCGCGCAGATTCGTGACAATGCGCTGTCCAAGGCGCGCTTCGAGTTCCGCTGGGAAGACCAGTTCAACCTGGGGCTGGACCCGGACACCGCGCGCTCGTTCCACGACGAGACGTTGCCCAAGGAGTCGGCCAAGGTCGCGCACTTCTGCTCGATGTGCGGGCCGAAGTTCTGCTCGATGAAGATCACCCAGGAAGTGCGCGAATACGCCGCCAAGATCGAAACCGTTGACGTGACGGTCGAGCAGGGCATGCGCGAGCAGGCCGAGCGGTTCCGCCAGGAAGGCAGCCAGCTGTACCAGAAGGTCTGACCTTCTCGAGCTAACGTGAGTGGCGTGGGAGCGGGCTTGCCCCGCGATGGCGATGTTGGATTCAACGACGCCATCGCGGGGCAAGCCCGCTCCCACGTTTCAGCGCTCTTCTTCAGGTAACCGGTAAACAACAATGACAACCTTCAGCCACTTCTCCCCTGACCACCCGGTCCCCTCCCATCACCGCCAGTTCGGCGCCCGCGACCTGTTCTCGCTGTGGTTCTCCCTCGGCATCGGCCTGATGGTCCTGCAGGTCGGCGGCCTGCTGGCGCCGGGCCTGGGCCTGGCCGGCTCGGTCATGGCGATCACGCTTGGCACGGCGGTGGGTGTGCTATTGCTTGCGGCGGCCGGTGTGATCGGTAGTGACACCGGTCTCTCGGCGATGGGCAGCCTGCGTTTGACCCTGGGTCGCCACGGCGCGCGCCTGCCGGCCTTGCTCAACCTGCTGCAACTGATCGGCTGGGGTTCGTTCGAGATCATCGTCATGCGCGACGCCGCCAGCCTGCTGGGCACACGCGCATTCGGAGAAAGCAGCAGCTGGAGCAGCCCATTGTTGTGGACGCTGTGCTTTGGCGCCCTGGCCACCTTGCTGGCGGTCAGCGGGCCACTGGCGTTCGTACGCAAGGTGCTGCGCAAATGGGGTATCTGGCTGCTGCTGGGCGCCTGCCTGTGGCTGACTTGGAACCTGTTCGCCAAGGCCGACCTGGCCGAGCTGTGGCGCCGCCCGGGAGAGGGTTCGCTGTCCCTGGCCGTGGGCTTCGACATCGTCATCGCCATGCCGCTGTCGTGGTTGCCACTGATCGCCGACTATTCACGCTTCGGCCAGCGCGCCAGCCGGGTGTTCGGCGGCACGGCGCTGGGCTTTTTCATTGGTAATGCCTGGCTGATGAGCCTGGGCGTGGCCTACACCCTGGCGTTCGCGCCGAGCGGTGAGGTGAATGCGCTGTTGCTGGCGCTGGCAGGCGCCGGGCTGGGCATTCCGCTGCTGCTGATCCTGCTGGACGAATCGGAGAACGCCTTCGCCGACATTCATTCCGCGGCGGTTTCCACCGGGCTGTTGATCAAGCTCAAGGTCGAGCACCTGGCCCTGGCCATCGGCGTGCTGTGCACCCTGATCGCCCTGCTGGCGCCTCTGGCCCAGTACCAGAACTTCCTGCTGCTGATCGGCTCTGTGTTCGCGCCATTGTTCGGTGTGGTGCTGGTGGACCACTTCGTGGTCCGTCGCCGCCGCCTGCCAGCAGTGGTGGAGGGGTTGCACTGGCAGGTGCTGCTGGCCTGGGCGGTGGGGGTGGTGGCCTATCACCTGATGGCGAACGCGGCGCCGGAGCTGGGGGCGACCCTGCCGGCACTGCTGCTGGCAGGGGGGCTGCATTTGCTGCTATCGCTCAGCCGCGGCCGGGAAACAGCTCGGGCTTGATCACGCCGTTGAGGCGCGGGTAGGGGATCTTCAGCTCGACGTGGCCCATGGAGTACGGGGCGATGGCGTAGACCTCGTACTTGATCACCACCGCGCCGTAAGTCAGGGCGATGTGCGGCGACTGCTTGAACGGCCAGGTCTTGACGAACTCCGGGTCCTTGTCCATGCCGGTGCTGATCAGCCAGGCGCGGTGGGACTCCTCGGCGGTCTTCCAGAACGTCGCTTCCTGGCCGGGCACCAGCATGTCCTGCAGCGTCAGCACCTTGTCCAGCTTGCGCGAGTAGTTGATGAAGCCGCGCCCGGGCATGCCGTGGGCGCCGCCGCTGTCGAGGTAGCTGGACAGCTCGATGATCACCAGGCCGTCATGCTGTTCGCGTACCTTGGCTTGCAGGTAGCTGCTGTTGCGCTTGTCGGCCTTGGCCAGGTACTGCTGTTCATACATTTGCAGCGAGGTCGGCGGGGTGCCGCGCTGGTTGTCCTCGGTCAGTTGCAGCAGGCGCTTTTCGACGATGGCGTCGAGCTTGGGCAGGGCTGGGAAGTGCACCACGTCGATGTTGACCAGTGGGCAGTCGCTTTCGCTGCAGCCGGGCTTGAGGTGCTCCCAGGCTTCGCGCTTGACCTCGAGCGGGGCCCGGTAGTTGGGCGTGAACAGGCTCTGGCAGGCGCCGAGCGCCAGGGCCAGGGCGGCCACGCAAGTCAGTTTGACTAGCCTCATGTTGATCCTTGCACAACGGTGATGATCGGCCTTGGACCGCCTGCGCGGCCTTCAGTTCGCCACTAAGCTAACAGAGAGTGGCGCGCCTGTCCTGGCCGCTCGAACGGTCGACGGAAAGGGATGAAACCGGGCGGTTCGCAGAGTAGGATTGCGCGATGCGGTAATCGAGGTAATGAGGAGTTTGCATGACGGACACGTTGAATTCGGTGCCCCAGACGGTCGAGATCACCCGGCGTGAGCAGTTGTTCAAGGGTTTCTACAAGCTGGACAAGCTGCACCTGCGCCACGAATTGTTCGCCGGTGGCATGAGCCGTGAGTTCACCCGCGAGTTGTTCGTGCGGCATGACGCCGTCTGCGTGTTGCCCTACGACCCGCAGCGCGACGAAGTGGTGTTGATCGAGCAGTTCCGCGTGGGTGCCCTGGACAAGGTCGACAACCCTTGGCTCATCGAAATGGTGGCTGGGCTGATCGACAAGGAGGGGGAAGACCCTGAAGAAGTTGCCCGTCGCGAAGGTAAAGAAGAAGCAGGCCTGACGTTCAAGGCGCTCTGGCCTATCACCAAGTACTTCCCATCACCTGGCGGCAGCGACGAATTTGTCCATCTCTACCTGGGGCGTTGCGAGAGCGAAGGTGCGGGCGGCCTGCATGGTCTCGAAGAAGAGAGCGAAGATATCCGGGTGCGCGTCTGGGCATTCGAGGATGCGTTGCAAGCCGTGCGCGATGGCAAGATTCACAACGCCGCCACGATCATCGCCCTGCAATGGCTGGCCCTGAACCGTGACGAAGTTCGAGGTATGTGGAAGTGAACCTGCTGCGCGAGCGCTATCGGGTCGACCTGGTCGGGCTGCAGACTGCCTGCGAGGCCAACTATGCCCGCCTGATGCGCCTGCTGCCGGACATGCGCACCACGCAAAGTTCGCGGCGCATCGGCATGACTCAGGGTGACCAGATGCTCGGTGTGCTGGTGCTCGACGTGGTGCTGGCCTGCCCCTACACCACCACGCTGCGGGTGCGCCAGGAACACAGCCTGCCGTGGCTGCCCGTGCCGGCCCTGGAAGTGCAGGTCTATCACGACGCGCGTATGGCGGAAGTGGTCAGCGCCGAGCACACCCGCCGCCTGCGTAGCATCTACCCGTACCCCAACACGGCGATGCATCAACCGGACGAAAAAGCCCAACTCAACCTGTTCCTCGGTGAGTGGCTGAGCCACTGCCTGGCTTGCGGCCATGAACTGGAAGCGGTGCGCTGAAATGTGATGCAGGTCGGTTTCGAGAGTTTGCTCGAAGCCGATCCCCCGCCATAATCCGTGCTGAATCCGCTCGAGGAGACGGCCGTTGCCGCAACCACTTTCGCCTCCGTCACCCGTTCACGTGGTGCAACTGACCGACGCTCACCTGTTCGCCGACCCGGCAGGCAGCCTGCTGGGCCTCATTACTCGCGACAGCCTTGAGCATGTGGTCGGCCAGGTCCTGCGCGAGCAGCCGCGCATTGACTTACTGCTATGCACGGGCGACCTGTCCCAGGATGCCAGCGAGGCCTCCTACGACGCTTTCCGCCAATTGACGGGAGTGTTCGGCGCACCTTCGCGCTGGCTGCCAGGCAACCATGACGAAGCTCAGGTGATGCAGACCGTGGCGCCAGAGCTGGTGCAGGCCGTGACCGACATTGGCCAATGGCGCATCGTCATGCTCGATTCGGCGGTTGTAGGTGCCACGTTTGGGTTGTTGGCGGACGATCAGCTGGCCGTGCTGGACCAGGCGCTGGCCGATGTCGGTGAGCGCCATTGCCTGGTGTGCTGCCATCACCAGCCGGTGGATATCGGTTGCGCCTGGATCGCGCCGATTGGTTTGCGCAATGCCGATGAACTGTTGCTGCGTCTCAAGCGTTATCCACAGGTGAAAGCCTTGCTCTGGGGGCATATTCATCAGGAATGGGATGAGCTGCGTGATGGTGTCCGTTACCTCGCCACACCGTCGACCTGCATCCAGTTCGCGCCCCGCAGCGAGGCATTCAAGGTGAGCGAGGAGCAGCCGGGGTATCGCTGGCTGCGGTTGCATGACGACGGACGGTTGGAAACCGGGGTGGAACGGGCGCTCGATTTCGAGGTGAAGCTGGACTTCGACAGCCCAGGGTATTGAGAGGCTGCTTGCAAGCTCACAGGCGACACAATTTCTGTGGGAGCGGGTTTACCCGCGAAGACGGCACTGCGGTGCTTGGCACCGGCTCCGCCGGTGTTCGCGGGTAAACACGCTCCTACAGAAGCGCGATGCACCGTTTGCAGTCTTTTTCGCGAAAATCCCCCCGCTGCGCCAATGCCCTTCGAACGCGCTACACTGCGCATCTTTGCGTCCGGGGGCAGCATGTCGGGTTCCATCCTCTATATCCATGGCTTCAACAGCTCGCCGCTGTCGAAGAAGGCCCGTCAGCTCGAGGCGGTGATGCAGCAGCTCGGCCTGGCCGACCAACTGCGCGTACCGGCCCTGCACCACCATCCGCGCCAGGCTATCGCCCAACTGGAGGCAGCCATTGGTGAGCTGGGGGCGCCGCTGCTGGTCGGTAGCTCCCTCGGCGGCTACTATGCCACCCATCTGGCCGAGCGCCACGGGCTCAAGGCCTTGCTGGTCAACCCGGCGGTCGCGCCGCATCGGCTGTTCGACGGCTACCTGGGCCCCCAGCGCAACCTCTATACCGACGAGGCCTGGGAGCTGACCCACGATCATGTGGAAGCGCTAGCGGAACTGGAAGTGCCGCCCCCGCAAGACGCCAGCCGCTATCAAGTGTGGTTGCAGACCGCCGATGAAACACTGGACTATCGCCAGGCCGAGCGCTATTACCGCGCCTGCGCCCTGCGCATCCAGGCCGGCGGCGACCACAGTTACCAGGGCTTCGCCAGAGAGCTTCCGGCCTTGCTGGCCTTCGCCGGTATTGCCCGTGGGCAGTATGCGGCGCTGGATTTTTCTGTATTTTGACTTTTGTATTCACCTGACTGACGACGAGACCCCATGGCCAATCCCAGCGCTAGCGCCTATAACGCAGACGCCATCGAAGTCCTCTCGGGCCTTGACCCGGTTCGCAAGCGGCCGGGGATGTACACCGACACCAGCCGGCCCAATCACCTGGCCCAGGAAGTCATCGACAACAGTGTCGACGAAGCCCTGGCCGGTCACGCCCGCTCGGTGCAGGTCATCCTCCACGCCGACCACTCGCTGGAAGTCAGCGATGACGGCCGCGGCATGCCGGTCGACATCCACCCCGAGGAGGGCGTTTGCGGTGTGGAACTGATCCTCACCAAGCTGCACGCCGGCGGCAAGTTCTCCAACAAGAACTACCAGTTCTCTGGCGGTCTGCACGGTGTCGGCATCTCGGTGGTCAACGCCTTGTCGAGCCAGGTCCGCGTGCGGGTCAAACGCGACGGTAACGAGTACCAGATGACCTTCGCCGACGGCTTCAAGGCCAGCGAGCTGGAGGTGGTCGGCACCGTTGGCAAGCGCAACACCGGTACCAGCGTGTACTTCACCCCCGATCCGAAGTACTTCGACTCGCCGAAGTTCTCCATCAGCCGCCTCAAGCATGTGCTCAAGGCCAAGGCTGTGTTGTGCCCGGGGCTGTCCATCAGCTTCGAGGACAAGGGGACTGGCGAGAAGGTCGAGTGGCACTACGAGGATGGCCTGCGTTCGTATCTCGTCGACTCGGTCAGCGAGTTCCTGCGCCTGCCCGACGAGCCATTCTGCGGCAGCCTGGCCGGTAACAAGGAGGCCGTCGACTGGGCCCTGCTGTGGCTGCCCGAAGGTGGCGACAGCATCCAGGAAAGCTACGTCAACCTGATCCCCACCGCGCAAGGCGGCACCCACGTCAATGGCTTGCGCCAGGGCCTGCTGGACGCCATGCGCGAGTTCTGCGAGTTCCGCAACCTGTTGCCGCGCGGGGTCAAGCTAGCGCCCGAGGACGTCTGGGAACGCGTCAGCTTCGTGCTGTCGATGAAGATGCAGGAGCCGCAGTTCTCCGGGCAGACCAAGGAGCGCTTGTCGTCCCGCGAGGCGGCGGCGTTCGTCTCCGGCGTGGTCAAGGACGCCTTCAGCCTTTGGCTCAACGCCCACCCCGAGCTGGGCATGCAACTGGCGGAGCTGGCCATCAGCAACGCCGGCCGTCGCCTGAAAGCGAGCAAGAAAGTCGAGCGCAAGCGCATCACCCAGGGCCCGGCGCTGCCCGGCAAGCTGGCAGACTGCGCAGGGCAGGACCCGATGCGTGCCGAGCTGTTCCTGGTTGAGGGTGATTCTGCGGGTGGCTCCGCGAAACAGGCGCGGGACAAGGAATTCCAGGCAATCCTGCCGCTGCGCGGCAAGATCCTCAACACCTGGGAAGTCGACGGTGGCGAAGTCCTGGCCAGCCAGGAAGTGCACAATATCGCCGTGGCCATCGGCGTCGACCCGGGTGCCAGCGACCTCTCGCAACTGCGCTACGGCAAGGTCTGCATCCTCGCCGACGCCGACTCCGACGGCCTGCACATCGCCACGTTGCTGTGCGCGCTGTTCGTCCAGCATTTCCGCCCGCTGGTAGAGGCCGGCCACGTCTATGTGGCCATGCCGCCGCTGTTCCGCATCGACTTGGGCAAGGAGATCTACTACGCCCTGGACGAAGCCGAGCGCGACGGCATCCTCGATCGCCTGGTCGCCGAGAAGAAGCGCGGCAAACCCCAGGTCACCCGATTCAAGGGCCTGGGTGAGATGAACCCGCCGCAGCTGCGCGAGACCACCATGGACCCGAACACCCGTCGCCTGGTCCAGCTCACGCTGGACGACGTGCAGGCTACCTGCGAGCTGATGGACAAGCTGCTGGCCAAGAAGCGCGCCGGTGACCGCAAGAGCTGGCTGGAGACCAAGGGCAACCTGGCCGAGGTCATGGTTTGATTCGTCTGCTCCTGGCAACCTGCCTGGCGTTGTTCGCCTTGCAGGCCCAGGCGGGCAACTGGCCGGAGCTCAAGCTCACCAGTGAGCACGCCGTCGATGGCATGCGTGGCGGCAACCTCTCGGGCCTGGCCTTGTGCCGGGGCGCGTTGTGGGCGGTTTCCGACCGGGATGATGACCGCATCTATCGGCTGGATCAGGACAACGCGACCTGGAGTGCCCAGCCGCTGGTGTTTACCCCTCCGGACGTGCCGGACACCGGCCTGCCATGGGGGCTGAAGTCGCGCAACTGGGCGGCGTCGTATATCCGTGGTGGCTCTCTGGACCTTGAGGGCATTACCTGTGACCAGGCCGGCAACCTCTATGTGGTCAGCGAGGCCCATGCCGCCGTGCTGCAATTGCCGGTCGACGGCGAGCCGAACTGGCTTAGGATCGACCAGGCCATGGTCCGCCAGGCACGGGGCAGCGGCATGCTGCTGCACTTCAATGCACTGTTCGAAGGGCTGACGATCAATCCGGCGGGTGACCGTCTGTGGTTGGCCGCCGAGCGTGAGCGGCGAGGCCTGCTCGCCGTGCAGCGCCAGCAGTCGGTGTGGACCTGCGGGCGCAGTTGCGTGCTGCTCAGTGAAGCCGGTGTCGAGATGCAGCCGCCGCAGTTCCCGGAAGCCCGCCCTGTATCGAGGGATTTCGCCGACCTGGCCTGGTTCGAGGGCAAGCTGTATACCCTCGAACGCAACGCCTACCGAATTTGCCGTCGCGATACCGAAAGCGGCGAGGTAGAGCGCTGCTGGTCGTTCGCCGCCGATGCCCTGGTCGAGTCGCGGCGCTACACGCAGCCCTACGGCCTGGCCGAGGCGCTGGTGATCGACAAGCGCGGCGCCTGGATCGGTATCGACAACAATGATCGCCCCCGCGTGGATGGCGAAGCGCGGCCGATCGTCTGGCGCTTCGACGCGCCGGCCGGCGGCTGGAGCGCCAACCCATGAGCCAGCCACCGGGCAAGCGCGCGGGCAGGGTACTGATGATCGTCGCCTGGGCGGCGGCGATGTTCCTTGCCACGCGTTTTTTCGGCCAATGGGAGGAGCGCCAGCAGAACCCCAACGCCGTGGTGCAAAGCGAGCAGGGCGATGGTTTCATCGAGGTGCGCCTGCTGAGCAACGGCCAGGGCCATTTCGTCGCCGACGGCGCGATCAACGGCCGGGTGGTGCATTTCATGCTCGATACGGGCGCCACCGACGTGGCGATCCCCGAGGCCCTGGCCCGTGACTTGGACCTGGCCCGTGGCGTGCCGGTGCAGTTGAGCACCGCCAACGGCCGCACCGAAGGCTACCGCACCCGGCTCGACAGCCTACAGCTGGGAGACATCCACCTGCGCGACGTGCGCGCGCTGGTGGTTCCCGGCCTGGATGGCCAAGCGGTGCTGTTGGGCATGAGCGCCTTGAAACAACTTGAATTCACCCAGCGCGGCGGCACCATGCTGCTGCGCCAGAACCTGAAATGACGAGGCTCGCATGAGCGACTTACTGGACAGTCTCGAAGGCGTCGAACGCCGTTCCTTGGCGGACTTCACCGAACAGGCTTACCTCAACTACTCCATGTACGTGATCATGGACCGCGCCCTGCCGCATATCGGCGACGGCCTCAAGCCGGTCCAGCGCCGCATCGTCTATGCCATGAGCGAGTTGGGCCTCGACGCCGACTCCAAACACAAGAAGTCGGCGCGTACCGTCGGCGACGTGCTCGGCAAATTCCACCCCCATGGCGATTCGGCCTGCTACGAGGCCATGGTGCTGATGGCCCAGCCGTTCAGCTACCGCTACACCCTGGTCGACGGCCAGGGCAACTGGGGTGCGCCGGACGATCCCAAGTCGTTCGCCGCCATGCGTTACACCGAGGCGCGCCTGTCGCGCTATTCCGAAGTGCTGCTCAGCGAGTTGGGCCAGGGCACGGTCGACTGGGTACCCAACTTCGACGGCACCCTGCAGGAGCCAGCGGTACTGCCAGCGCGGCTGCCGAACATCCTGCTCAACGGCACCACCGGTATTGCCGTGGGCATGGCCACCGACGTACCGCCGCACAACCTGCGCGAAGTGGCCAGCGCCTGCGTGCGCCTGCTCGACGAGCCCAAGGCCACCATCGAGCAGCTGTGCGAGCACATCCAGGGGCCGGACTACCCGACCGAGGCTGAGATCGTCACCCCGCGCGCCGACATCCTCAAGCTCTACGAGACCGGCAAAGGCTCGATCCGCATGCGCGCCGTTTACCGCGTCGAGGACGGAGACATCATCGTCACCGCGCTGCCGCACCAGGTTTCCGGGGCCAAGGTGCTTGAGCAGATCGCTGCGCAGATGCAGGCCAAGAAGCTGCCGATGGTCGCCGACCTGCGCGACGAGTCGGATCACGAGAACCCTTGCCGCATCGTGATCATCCCGCGCTCCAACCGCGTGGATGCCGCCGAACTGATGCAGCACCTGTTCGCCACCACCGACCTGGAGAGCACCTACCGGGTCAACGTCAACATCATCGGCCTTGATGGCCGTCCGCAGTTGAAGAACCTGCGCGCGCTGCTGCTGGAGTGGCTGGAGTACCGGATCGGTACTGTCCGCCGCCGCCTGCAGCACCGCCTGGACAAGGTTGAGAAACGCCTGCACCTGTTGGACGGTTTGCTCACCGCGTTCCTCAACCTGGATGAAGTGATCCACATCATCCGCACCGAGGAGCACCCCAAGCAGGCGCTGATCGCCCGCTTCGACCTCACCGAGATCCAGGCCGACTACATCCTCGAAACTCGCCTGCGCCAATTGGCTCGCCTGGAAGAGATGAAGATCCGTGGTGAACAGGACGAGCTGCTCAAGGAGCAGAAGCGCCTGACCACCCTGCTGGGCAGCGATACCAAGCTGCGCAAGCTGGTCCGCAGCGAACTGCTCGAAGACGCCGAGACCTATGGCGATGACCGTCGCTCGCCGATCGTCGAGCGTGCCGAGGCCAAAGCCCTGTCGGAAAACGAGCTGATGCCCACCGAGCCGGTTACCGTGGTGCTCTCGGAGAAAGGCTGGGTGCGTTGCGCCAAGGGCCACGACATTGACGCCACCGGGCTTTCGTACAAGGCGGGCGACGGCTTCAAGGCCGCTGCCGCTGGCCGTTCGAACCAATTCGCCGTACTCATCGACTCCACTGGCCGAAGCTACTCGCTGGCAGCCCACAGCCTGCCGTCGGCCCGTGGCCAGGGCGAGCCGCTGACCGGTCGCCTGACCCCGCCGCCGGGCGCCACCTTCGAGTGCGTGCTGTTGCCTGAGGACGAGGCCCTGTACGTGGTGGCCTCCGACGCCGGTTACGGCTTCGTGGTCAAGGGCGAGGACCTGCAGGCCAAGAACAAGGCGGGCAAAGGCCTGCTCAGCCTGCCCAACGGCGCCAAGGTCATGACCCCGCGCCCGGTGGCCAGCCGCGAACAGGACTGGCTGGCAGCCGTCACCACCGAAGGCCGCCTGCTGGTATTCAAGGTCGCCGACCTGCCGCAACTGGGCAAGGGCAAGGGCAACAAGATCATCGGCGTGCCGGGTGATCGGGTGGCCAGCCGCGAAGAGTTCGTCACTGACCTGGCAGTGATCAGCGAGGGATCGACCCTTGTATTGCAAGCTGGCAAGCGTACCCTTTCTCTGAAGCCGGATGATCTCGAGCACTACAAGGGTGAGCGTGGCCGCCGTGGTAGCAAATTGCCGCGTGGTTTCCAGCGCGTGGATAGCTTGATGGTGGAGACACCCGCCTGAGTGCATGGGCTGTCTGCTGCGGCGCTTTCGGCGCCGCTTCAGGCGGAAATGCTGGAGTCTGGCGGCCATTTCGCGGATGATAGTGCGCTTGTGGCGCCGGCGTGGCCGAGTGCCCGTATGAATCTACATGAGTATCACTGCGGTCCGTCTGGTGACGACCGCCTGGATGGGATGAATGAAATTTCTGCGCCTTCCATTTGCGCTGCTGATGACTGGCCTGCTGGGCCTGAGCGGGTGCAGCATGCACCAGCCGGTCGCCCTGTACCAGCTCGACAGCGGTGATCCCGCCCAGCCCTCCCAGGCGGCGGGCATGGCGGTGGTGCTTGGCCCTGTTTCGGTGGCCGACTACCTGCAACGCGAGACCTTCCTGCAACGCCAGACCGATGGCAGCCTGACCGCGGCAACCGATGGCCGTTGGGCGGGCAGCCTTTCGTCGGATATCGATCAACTGCTGGTTCGCCAACTGGCCTGGCGCCTGGATAGCCAGCGTGTGGTGCTGGCCCCGGCGAGCACCGGGTTCACGCCGGACGTGCAGGTGCTGCTTTCGATTACCCGCCTGGACTCAGGCAAGAACCAGCCAGCCATTCTCGATGCCCAGTGGCGCTTGCTGGATCGTCGTGGCCAGGTGCGTGACAACCGTATCGTGCACCTTGAGCAACCGCATGCCGGCAGCGAGTCAGCTCAGGTACAGGCCCAGGGGCAACTGTTGCAGAAGCTGGCCGAACAACTAAGCACGGCGGTCAAGCCACTGGCTAACCAGCCGGCCGTCGCTGAAGAGGCCCCACGCAAGCAAGCCGCGCCGGTACAGGTGAAGAAAGAGCCGGAAAAGCCGAAGATCCCCATGGCCTCGCCGATTCGCACGGACATGGAAGTATTCCGGTTCTGATGTGAACGCTAGAAAAAACCCGCAATGATGCGGGTTTTTTTGTATCCGATGTCGACGACGCTGTGCGACTCGGGCCGGTGAAACTATTGAATCCAGAGGTGTTATCTATGTAGCGCATGAGGTTTCATACTCAACATTACCTTGAATCCTCTCACCTAAGGTTCAAGGAACCCACGTATGATCTATCGCCCACCCCATCCCGAGTATCCTGCTCCAGGCGAGCCCTTCAGTCCCGAACCGGCAACCTATCCCGGCAGCACTTTCGAAAACGGCCAGTACCATTTTGCGTCAATCATCCCAGCAGCGTCGGAGGATGATGAAGATATCCTGCTGTCGATCAAGCAAGGCTTCGATCGTGAACACGTCACCGTTCAAACCCCTCACGACTTCGCTCAGGTGGCTCTGCGTGAATACTTGGCCCAACGAGGCCTGGAAGAAGACCCTGACAACCTGGTTCTGACCACCCTGTATGTTGAGCTAGCCCGGGTGAAAGAGGGACCTTGGCGTGCTCAAGTGGCTCATGAAATGACCTTGACGCAGGCAATGATTGCCAACTGGCAGCAACAGGGGAATGGCCGCTGGTTTGACCATCTGGGGCATCCGATGGCTTGGCGCAAAGAAGGATATGAGGTGAACCAGATGGTTCCGCTTTCTTCTGCGTCGTTGTCCTCCAGCGAAGCTTATGATGGCATCTATCGGCGCACTTACCCTCAAACCTATGGGGCGGCAACACAGGTTGATCTGGATCCCGCCGCTTTTCGCTCATTCATCTGGAACGCAAAGTTGCAGGGCCATTACCTGGAGTATCTGCGCCACTTCTGGAGCAACCATGGCCATGCCTATCACTTGATGATCAAAGGTAACCTTGTACGGGCAGCCCTGCTGCAGCGTGACGAGGGCTCGTTAGCTACAGAACATGCGGCGTTGGTGCTGAAAAGCTTGATGCTCAGCCCCAATACCAGTTGGGACAGAACATCGTTTCGCTACTTTGCCGACAATCCCGTCTCGCATACCCGTACCCTGTCGACGCTGAGGATCTATGGGTATGAGTCGAGTGACATCATCGTCATTGGCGAACAGGGGCGGGAGCACAAGGTGCTATACATCCCCGGAAACGCTTCGCCACTGCATGGGTTCGCCAACGCCGATGAACTGCGCGACTGGATTGCGCACCAATGCCGCGATCCTCGCAAACGGGCAGCTATTGCCAGCCACTTCCGTAGCAAAGACAGGGAGGATGGTATCTTCTTCAGCGGTGTCAATACCGCGCTGGCCGGGCTTGGGGCTCATCCCAATCGACTGAATGACGCCACAGGGCATTGGTATCCGCACGAAATCATCACATTCGGCGATGCCCTGTATCCCTATCCCATGAGCGACTTCCGTGACCGCATCCGGGAACGGCTGTTCAGTGATGCTGATTATGATATCGGCACGCAGGGGAAGTATTACAGCAAGCTAACAGCCTACGGTGTGGAGCTGGCAGCCAACATTGTTGGAGGGCTTGCTGTGGCAATTCCGGCATTGGCGCCGGTGGCCGTAGCTTTGGGCGTTGGGCTGCTGGCAGTGGGTGCCGGTGAAATGGTCGCCGCGCATGGCCGCGATGAAGAGATCGAGGGCGCGCAACGGCTCGTATTCGGGTTGCTCAATGCCTTGCCGCTGGCAGGGGATATATCGCAACTCACGGCGACCAGAGCGTTTCTTACCGAGTCGGAGCGTATCGCTGCCCAGGCTGCGCAAGAGCAACGTGCCGCACAAATGGCGCTGGACAAGCAACATTGGGGCGGGCGGGTGCCTGAAACGACTGAGGAGTTCAAAGCGATACGCCCGGTGCACGATGCCTTGCAGGGCGATTTAGGCGATCGATTGAAGACCTTGGCGGTCACCCGGCCGCTGCGCGTCACGGGCGGGGGTAAAGGTACGTTCCTGGACGGAGGCAAAATTTACGTCAGGATCCGGCCCGAAGTTTACCGGGTGCAATGGCTGGAGCATGAGCAGCAGTTCCGTATTCGCTCGGAAGGCGAGCCGCTGGTATGGGGGCCGTTTCTGCACTGTCTGGACGACGGTTATTGGGACATTGACTTGCGCTATGGCCTGCGGGGCGGTGCGCCGTCAGTGAAAGTGCTGGAGCATTTACCGTCGCCAGTGGAGGTGATACGCGGCATTGAAACCCAGCCAATGATCCCCAAGGTAGAGGTGAGTATTGCCGTGGATGACCTGGTCTGGAATGACGCGGGGCACTATGAAGCAGACATTCTGTACACTCACGACGGCGAAGAGAAACTAGACGTCAAGCAGACAATTCGCCAGCCGGTCTGGTACGACGCCGACGCCGCGGCGTGGCGGCAGGACCAAAACTACATATGGCGGGAGGCATACGGAAAAGATCGCGTTCGTTGGCGAATTGGTGATGCCAGAAGCCTGGAGCGCGTGCGGCACAGGCTGCCGTTTGAGAAGTCAATTACCGAATATCGTTTTCCGCACTTGCCGCAATTACCCCTGGTCACCACGCCGATCCCGAACGAAATACATATGATCTGGGTGGGTGAGGGTGAATTGAACGTCATGATAAAGCGCAACATCGTCAATAACTTGCGGGTCAAAGGTTATAGATTCGTCCTGCACCTGGATAACGACGAGGTCGCGCTGGCAGCCAATCAAAAATGGTGTCGTGAAGTAGGTGTTGAAGCTCGTAATCTGCGCGAGCAGCCGTTTTTCCAGGATTTTACGGGCGGTCCTGATGGAAAGGCTTATAACTATTTCCGTTTTCCACAAAACGCATCACGCAATTATGCAGCTGCTTGTGACTATCTGCGCCTTCGCCTGATCGATGAGCTGGGCGGCTTCTACTTGGATGTTGACGACAGATTGCTCGTAAGCGAGGCCCCGTCACTATCCGCCGCCGCTGATGATGTGTTGATCGGAGGGCAATACAAGATGCCTTGGAATCAAAAGCAGTTGATCAACACCTCGCACTTCGCCAGCCATCGAGACAATCCGGTACTCAAACGTTTGCTGCGAGAGGCCAATGAGCGATTCGAGGCGCTGCCGGAGGCGTTCAAGAACACCCCTCGACCGATAGCCAGGAACTTCGAAAACAAGCTGGAGGCGCAGCAGAAGATGAACGAGTACATGCAAGCTATCTCAAGCTTGGCTGGGCCGGACGCGTTCAATGAGGGATTGAAAAGAATGCGACCGGACTACTATGGCTTGATCGCCACCAGTCCTAGTTATGCCTGGGTGCACTCTGAGGTCTTCGATGAGTTTTATACAAACGCAGTGGCGCACTGGTTTCCATTGCGCATGAATGGTATCGCAGGCATTCAATCGGGTAGTGCTCACACCTGGATGCACACCTGAGGTCAAGCCCGCAGGCTAACGCCTGCGGGCTTGATGTATCTGTATCAACCTCGGGGTCAGGCCCGGCGTTCGTGCATGCGAGCGAGCTGACGTTCCAGCATTGAAGGATAAGGCTCCATCAACCGCTCCACGCAGCAGGCGCCCTCTGGGCTGGCGATCGGCCGAATGCGCGCGCGCTGGCGGATCAATGTGTCGTCGCTGATACGGCGCTCGACCAGCAGCAGGTTGCGGCTGTGCTGCGACAGGGCCAGGGCGTCCTGGGCCTGCTCGGTCATCAGCAGGTCGACCTGATCCATCCCCTGCAAATCGTCGGCCAGTACCAGGCCCAGTTGCAGTTGCAAGGTGATGCCACTGTCGGCCACTTCGATCTGCAGGGCGTGGCCCAGGGCGCGCAGCAGCTCGCCGCAGCAGATGGCATTGGTCAGGTAGTCCTCACCGCTGTCGCGGCTGTGGAAAAGCAACAGGGTGCTGCCGTCGTTCAAGGTGTGGACTTCCCCTTCGTACAACGAGGCGGCCTGGTCCAGGCAGTCGCGGTAACGCTCGAGCAGTTCGGTCAGGCGCGAGCGTGGCAGGCGGCGCAGTTGCTCCTGGGAGCCCAATTGAACGGCCAGCACGGCGCTGTATTGCGGCTCGTCGGACTTGACGACAACGGGCTTGGCCGGGGCGCTGTCTTCATCCATCAGGCCGGCAAAAGCGTCGTCGTCGTGATCGGGAACGTGCGCCACGGCTTTCGCACGTGGGGCGGCCTTGGGGGCGGGCACTTCTTCGAAGTCGTCTTCCTCGTCTTCAACCTCAGGTTCCGGCGGCGGTGGCGGGGCGAGGCGAGCGTGCAACTGGCGGGCCAGGTCGCCGATCTCGTCGTGGCGGTCGGTGCCCGGCGTGTAGGGGTGTGGGTCACGCAGCCAGACGCGCAACTGCAACAGCGGGGTGGAAATGAAACGCCCCAGGCGCAGGCTGAGGGTGAGTGCCAGCGCCAACAGAATGGCGGCGAGGATACCCATGCTCTGCAGGCTGATCAGCATGGGTTGCTGGAACTGGTTCATGTCCAGGCTGATGCGTAGCTGGCCGGCGGTCACGTCCTGGAAGGTGATCTTGGTCTGGTACAGGCCTTCGGCCTCGCCCAGCAAGCTGTTCTTCGGGCGCTGACCGGCCTCGGCGAGGATGCGGTTGTCCACGCTGTAGATGGCCGCATGTGCCACCAGCGGATTCTTCACCAGGTTGCCCAGCAGCACGTTGAGGCTGAGGATGTCGTTGGACACCAGCAGCTCGGTCGCCGATGTGGCGGTCTGGGTGGTCAGGCTCTGGCCCACGGCGTCGGCCTGCTCATGCATGGCCTGCTTGAACTGCAGGCCCATGACGCAGGCATAGATCACCAGGGCCAGGGCCACCAGGAAAATGTTATGGCTGGCAATGCGCAGGGCCAGGGGAATTCGGCGCTGGCTCAGGGCTCGGTAGATCATCAGGAAGAAGTTGTCGGGTTTGACGGGCGTGGGCCGGTTCACAGAGCGCGGCTCTTCGTGGCGGGATAGGTGCTGCGCAGTATAGCGATACGTGTTTTGTCGGCAAAGTATCGTTAGCGCCCGATGGTCATGGAAAATCGGTAGAATGCGCATTTTTCATCGAAGTCGGAGCCCGGTCTTGCGCGAAATCGTCCTGATCAACATCACTGGTGAAGACCGTCCGGGTCTTACCGCGGCCATCACCGGCGTCCTGCTCCAGGGCGGTGTGAACATTCTCGACATCGGTCTGGCGGTGATGCACGGCACCCTGTCGTTCGGCATCCTGGTCGACATCCCCGACAACGAAGTGGCCACCGCGCTGCTGCAGAGCGTGCAGTCCAAGGCCCATGAGCTGAACCTGCAGGCCCGTTACACACCGATCTCCGAGGCCGACTACCAGCATTGGGCCGACAGCCAGGGCGAGGCGCGCCATATCGTCACCCTGCTCAGCCGCCGTGTCACCGCGCAGCAGTTGCAGCGGGTCAGCGCGATCATCAGCCAGTATGGCCTGACCATCGAGCGCATCGAGCGCCTGTCCGCCCGCGTGGCACTGGGTGCACCGACCGAGAAGGGCAAGTCCGCGCTGGAGATTTCCGTGCGTGGCGAGGCCAGCGATGCCCAGGCCCTGCGCGCCGATTTCTTTGCCCTGTCCGAGGAACTGAACATCGACATCGCCTTCCAGCGCGATGATCTGTTCCGTCGCAACCGTCGCCTGGCGGTGTTCGACATGGACTCCACGCTGATCGAGGCCGAAGTGATCGACGAGCTGGCCAAGGCTGCGGGCGTCGGTGAGCAGGTGGCGGCGATTACCGAGCGTGCCATGCGTGGCGAGCTGGATTTCCGTGCCAGCTTCAAGGAGCGCATGGCGCTGCTCAAGGGGCTGGACGTAGGCGCGCTCGACCAGATCGGGGCTTCCCTGCGCCTGACCGAAGGTGCCGAGCACCTGTTCGCCGAGCTCAAGCGCCTGGGCTACAAGACCGCGATCCTCTCGGGCGGTTTCACCTACTTCGCCAAGCAGGTGCAGGCGCGTCTGGGCATCGACTATGTGTTCGCCAATGAACTGGAAGTGGTCGATGGCAAGGTGACCGGCGTGGCCGTCGAGCCGATCGTCGACGCCCAGCGCAAGGCCGACCTGCTGCAGCAACTGGCCAGTGAGGAGGGCCTGCAGCTCGAGCAGACCATCGCTGTCGGCGATGGTGCCAATGACCTGCCGATGCTCTCCCAGGCCGGCTTGGGCGTGGCCTTCCGCGCCAAGCCGCTGGTACGCCAGTCGGCCAAGCAGGCGATCTCCACCCTGGGCCTGGACGGCGTGCTGTACCTTCTAGGCGTGCGTGATCGCGAAGCGCGCGGTTGAAGACTGCATCGCCTGGTTCGCCGGCAAGCCGGCTCCTACGGGTTTCGTAATACTCCCGTAGGAGCCGGCTTGCCGGCGAACAGTACAAGTGAAAAGGCCCTGCATGTGCAGGGCCTTTTGCATGGTGCTAGGTTCAGGCCTGGGCAGGCACTGCCAGCAGCTCACCCATGCGTACCGGGGAACCAGCACCGAGGCTCTCGGCCCACTTCACCTGCTCGGGCCCGAACAGCACGATGGCGGTGGAACCCAGCTTGAAACGACCCAGTTCGGCGCCTTTTTCCAGATGGATCGGTGCACGGCTGGCTTCGTCGTAGCGGAAGGTCTTCAGTTCACGCTTCGGTGGGGTGACCAAGCCAGCCCAGACCGTTTCAATCGAGGCGACGATCATCGCGCCCACCAATACCACGGCCATCGGGCCGCGTTCGGTGTCAAACAGGCAGACCACGCGTTCGTTGCGGGCGAACAGCTCCGGTACGTTTTCGGCGGTGGTCTGGTTGACCGAGAAAAGTCGGCCAGGCACGTAGACCATCTCGCGCAGGGTACCGGCCAGCGGCATGTGCACGCGGTGGTAGTCCTTGGGCGACAGGTAGATGGTGGCGAACTCGCCGCCCATGAACGGCGCGGCCAGGGCCGGATCGCCACCCAGCAGTTCCAGGGCGCTGAAACCATGGCCCTTGGCCTGGAAAATACGGCCGTGCTCGATGGGGCCGAGCTGGCTGACGGCGCCATCGGCCGGGCAGAGGATTGCGCCAGGGGTTTCGTCCAGCGGGCGGGCACCCGGCTTGAGGGCGCGGGTGAAGAAGGCGTTGAAGTGCTCGTAGGCGCTGAGGTCTTCGACCAGCGCCTCGGACATGTTCACCTGGTAGCGCTTGGCGAACCAGGCGGTGAAAGCATTCTTGAACCAGCGCGCGCGGCACTCGGCGACACAGCCGGCCAGGCGCGACAGCAGGTGATGCGGCAGCAGGTACTGGCTGATGATGAACAAACGGGATTTCATTGAGCGTCCTTAAACTTCTACGGGCGTGTCAGGGTGGTTGCCCCATTCGCCCCAGGAACCGGCATAACCCTTGACCCGTGGATAGCCGAGGTGCTTTGCCACAAGGTAGGTGAAGCCGGAGCGGTGGTGAGTCTGGCAATGGGTGATCACTTCCTTGTCCGGGGTGATGCCCAACTGCTCGAGTACTTGCTTGATGTCCTTGCGGATACGCAGATGGTCGTTGAGGTCCATGCCGGCGGTCCACTCGAAGTTGATCGCGCCAGGAATGTGTCCGCCTCTGGCCGCCAGGACTTTCTCGCCACGGTACTCCCCAGGTGCACGGGCATCCCAGATCGCCAGGTCGGTGGCCCCCAGGCGGCTCTGCAGATATTCACGGGTGGCGGTGGGTTCGGCATGCTGCCGTAGGCTCACCGGGCCGCCGGCGATTTCAGGTGCCTCGGTGGAGAGCTTGTCTGCCGGCCAGGCCTGGATACCACCGTTGAGATAGTGGTAGCCCTTGTGACCGATCACGTCGAGCAGCCAGATGAAGCGCCCGGCCCAGCCGCCACCCTCGTCGTCGTAGACCACGTAGACCGCATCGTCGCGGTGGCCGAGCTCACCGAACAGCTTTTCCAGGTCGGTATGGGCCGGCAGCAGGCCGGGAGCCGGCGGCTGGCCCAGTTGGGTACGTTTCGGGTCGACGAAGCGGGCCCCGGGGATATGCCCACTGCCATAGCGGTTGACGCTGGTCAGGTCGACCAGGATCAGCTGTGGCGAAGCCAGGCGCGGTAGCAGGTCCGCAGGCTCGATCACCAGGGGCAAGCCGGAAAAATCAGTCATCCACGATCTCCAGGGTGGAAAGAGGGCGATTGTAGCGCAAGGCAGCTATGAATGGCGGGCGCCAAAGGTGGCCAGGGCACGTTCCACGCACTGTGCGGTCTTGCCGAAAGCCTGTACGCCGACATCGGCCAAGGGCTTGCCACCTTGGTCGGCGACCATCAGCATCAAGGGTTGGCCATTGACTGCCAGCGAGCGCAGCAGCAGGTGCTCGCCCTTGAAGAAGGCGCGCAGTGGCGCGGGCATCAGTGCTGCGAACTGCGCGTGGTTCTCGGGGGTCAGGCGCAGTTGCGTGGCTTGGCTCAGCAGGCGCTGCAGCAATTTGCTCCCGGCCAATGGAAGGACCTGCCCGGCAGCCTCCTTGGGCAGACCAGCCAACTGCTGTACGCGCAGGCACTCATTGGGCTTGTCCAGCACCAGCAGCATCACGCGCTGCATGCCGCAGGCCAGCAGGGCTTCGCAGGCCTGGGTGGCGAGGTGCACGGCGTTGCTGAACGGGCTCGGCTGGGCCAGCAGTTCGGCGCACAGCTTGCGCCAGCGTTCGAGATCCTGATGCGCGGGCGGCGGCGGGGTGAGCATGTCCGGGTGCGGGCGGCGCTGGTGCCAGGGCCATATCAGCGCCTCGGCCGGATGGAACAGGGCATGCTGCGCGTGATGACGGGCACTGGCCGCAGCCTGCTGGTGGACCTGCTGCTGGACGTCGTCCAGCGTGGTTTGCAGATAGAGCGCAGTGAGCAACTGCCAGCGCAGCAGGTGGGGGTTGTCCCAGCCAACCTGGGCGGCCAGGGCCAGGCCGTTGGCCAGCAGCACGGTATTGGGGGGCTGGTTGAACCAGCGGCGCAAGGCCGGCTCCTCGTCCAGGCGTTGCTGCTGGACCAGTGGATCCTGCTCGCGGGCGATGCTCAGCACCTGCGCCAGTTGTTCGCGTTCGTCCATCAGCAGGCGGTACCCCTGGGTCACCCACTCGGGCAACCGCCAGTGCTGGGCCATGGCCTGGCACAGTTGCATGATGCGCACGCCGAACAATTCCTGCTCGACCTCGCCGGCGTTCTCCCCCTTGTGGATAACTCGCAGCTCCCAGGTATCGAGCAGATTGGGGTAGGCCAGGGCCAACGGCCAAAGCGGCGAGAGGAACAGCAGGCTGCCCCAGTGGATTTCCTGCCACAGGCGTGCAAGGCGGCTGGCGAACAGGCCATTGGCCTGCTGGGTGGCGTGCTGGCTGATCAGCAGGAACTGGCGCAGCACCGGTGGGATTTCGTCATCCGGCACGGCGGGCAGGCGGGCCAGCAACTGGCTGGTGCGCGCCAGGCCCAGGCGGTTGAGGGCGATTTCCAGGCTTTCGGCGGGTTCCGCCTGGCTGGCATTGGCCGGGTGATTGGCTTCGCGCATCACGCAGAGCACCAGCGCGGGGCTGTCCTGCATCAGTTCGGCGATGTCGCGCAGGGAGCGGCGGTTGTCGTTGATGGCCTGGAGCACACGGTCGTGGCTGTCTTTCGGAATCGGTACGCGAATCCCGTCGAGCAGCTTTACCCAGGCCTCTAGACTCGACGGGGCCCGACTTGGCACCTTGGTTTCAATTGGCATATTGACATCAGTCCGAACTGGCTTTTCGCATTGAGTGGCTATAGTCTGGCGCAGTTCTGCCGATAAGTAGAAGAAGAGTTTTCAAGCTCCCGCCCCTTACCCTGACCACGACAGCAAGTGCTTTCAACTTATGGCTAAAATTATCGGCATCATCGTCGTATTCGCGAGCGTGCTCGGCGGCTACGTGCTTTCCCACGGCAAGATCGCGGCACTGATCCAACCGTTCGAGGTGCTGATCATCGGCGGCGCGGCCTTCGGTGCGTTCCTCCAGGCCAACCCTGGTCACATGACCATGCATGTGATCAAGAAGTCGCTGAAGATGTTCGGCACCCGCTTCACCCACACCTTCTATCTCGAAGTGCTGGGCCTGGTGTACGAAATCCTCAACAAGAGCCGCCGTGAAGGCATGATGGCCATCGAGGGCGACATCGAGGACCCGGCGGCCAGCCCGATCTTCGCCAAGTACCCCGCAGTAATGGGCGATGAGCGCATGACCGCGTTCATTTGCGACTACCTGCGCATCATGTCCACCGGCAACATGGCGCCCCATGAACTCGAAGGCCTGTTCGACATGGAGCTGCTGAGCATGAAGGAAGAGCTGGAGCACCCGTCCCACGCGGTGACCGGTATCGCTGACGGTATGCCTGGCTTCGGTATCGTCGCGGCGGTACTGGGCATTGTGGTGACCATGGCCTCGTTGGGTGACGGCGACCAGAAGTCCATCGGCCTGCACGTGGGCGCGGCACTGGTCGGTACCTTCTTCGGTATTCTTGCCGCCTATGGCTTCTTCGGCCCGTTGGCCAACGCCCTGCGCCACGATGCGAAAGAAGAACTGAACGTCTACGAGGCGATCAAGGCCTCGCTGGTGGCTTCGGCTTCCGGCATGCCGCCGTCGCTGGCGGTCGAGTTCGGCCGCAAGGTGCTGTACCCGGGGCACCGCCCGAGCTTCGCCGAGCTGGAACAAGCAGTACGCGGTCGCTAAGCCATGGAGAACAATCAGCCCATCATCGTCAAGCGCGTCAAGCGCTTTGGCGACGGCCACCACGGCGGCGCCTGGAAGATCGCCTTCGCCGACTTCGCCACGGCGATGATGGCGTTCTTCCTCGTGCTGTGGCTGCTGTCCACTGCCACGCCCGAGCAGAAGATCGCCATCGCCGGCTATTTCAAGGACCCGATCGGCTTCTCCGAGAGCGGCACGCCGTACATCATTGACCTGGGTGGTTCGCCGCAGCTGGCTCCGGAAAAGACCATCAACCCGGAAACCAAGTCAGAACCAACGCCTGATACCAGCATCCAGCTGGACAAGGACCAGGTCGAGACCATGGCCGAGCAGGTCGAGCGCGAGCGCCTGGAACTGCTGCTGCAGGAGTTGCAGAACAAAGTCGAGGAAAACCCGCAGCTGCAGAAGTTCAAGGACCAGATCCTGTTCGAGATCACCCAGGACGGCCTGCGCATCCAGATCATGGACGCCGAGAATCGGCCAATGTTCGACCTGGGCAGCGCGCGCCTGCAGCCGTACTTCGAAGACATCCTGCTGGCCATGGCCGACACCATCAAGGCGGTGCCGAACAAGATCAGCATCAGCGGCCACACCGACGCCAAGCCGTATGCCGGCACCGGCGACTTCGGCAACTGGGAACTGTCGGCCAACCGCGCCAACGCCGCGCGTCGCGCGCTGGTGGCCGGTGGCTACCCGGACGGCCAAGTGGCCCGGGTGGTGGGTTATGCCTCGTCGTCGCTGTTCGATCGGGAGAATCCGTTCAACCCAGTCAACCGGCGCATCGATATCATCGTGTTGACCAAGAAGGCTCAGCGCAACATCGAAGGCGAGCAAGGCACGCCGGACGCGCCGCCTGCCAGTGCAGCACCAGGTGCCGCAGCGCCCGCGGCACCTGGTGCTGCGGGCGAAGCCGCGCAGGAGCCGATGCAGCCGCGCGAGCTGCGTCAGAAGCTGAACATCTTCGAGGATGGTGTGTTGAAGATGGACGAGGCCAAGGGCCAGTAATCGATAAGGGCCGCTTTGCGGCCCTTGTGGGAGCGGGTAAACCCGCTCCTGCCGCGTGGCGCTAAAACTCAGAACCCCCGCCGGATCTTGGCCTTGAGATCGGCATGAAAGAAGTCGGCATTGTCCCGATCGCTGAACCCCCTTCGTCCCGTGGACGACGCCATTCCCCGCCCGAACGTCTGTTCATCGTGATACGCCAATACAAACAGATCGATATGGCTGCGTTCGCGCATCACCGGCCATTTGCCCAATCGTTCCGGCGGGCTCCCCTCACCCGTGTGGTAGAAGCTTATTCGCCGGCTGGTAATGGACGCGGCCCCCAGCAGCCAGGCGGTCCACCAATCTTCACCATTGTTGTCGGAAACGACCCCGATCCAGTGGGTGGCATCGCTCAATTGCTGGCAAAAGTTGCCATGCAGGTCGTCGAGGGTCTGCCCATTGCAATCGAACAGTACCAGTTGGGTGGGAATGCCTTCGAGCAGCATGCGCTCGTTGAGGATGAAGGCGTCCAGGCGGGCGCCGTGGGGGTAGCTGATGAAGACCGGCATCAGTCCTGTTCTCCTTGTGGGAGGGAGGCGCAGTGCGGGTAGCGTGCTGATCTTGTCATTGTGTGACCTTCCTTGAACCGTGCAGGGGCGCCGCGGGTTGGCGACGGGTCCTGAGCGGAACAATCAGTGAAAGGTCGGGCGATCAACAAGGGATGACGGGAAAACGAGAGCCGTCCTACGGCTCTCGGTAAGGCGTCCTACAGAAAAGCCTCAATAGCTATCTTCTGGCAGGCTGGCAATGATCGAGCGGTAGCTGTTCATGCGCTGTTGCGAGACCTGTCCGCCTTCCAGTGCTTTGAGCAACGCACAACCCGGTTCGCGGTCATGTTTGCAATCGCGGAATCGGCAGTTGCCGATCAGGTCACGGAACTCGATGAAGCCATCTTCCACGTCGTCACGGCTGACATGGCCCAGGCCGAACTCGCGGATGCCTGGCGAGTCGATCAGGTCGCCACCGTTTGGGAAGTGGTATAGCCGCGCGGTTGTGGTGGTGTGCGTGCCTTGGCCCGACCATTCCGACAGGTCGCCGACACGGGTGCCGGCGTCGGGCAGCAGGCTGTTGACCAGCGACGACTTGCCCACGCCCGACTGGCCGACGAACACGCTGATATGGCCGTCCAGCGTTTGTTGCAGGCGCTGCATGCCGTCGCCCTGATGGGCGGAGACTTCCAGCAACGGATAGCCGAGGTTGCGGTACACCTCCAGCATGGCGTTGAGGGTCGGCGCATTCTCTTCGTTGATCAGGTCGGCCTTGTTGAGCAGCAGCAGCGGGCGAATGCCGGCATGCTCGGCGGCCACCAGGTAGCGGTCGATCAGGTTGGGGTGCGGCTCGGGGGCCGGGGCGAAGACGATGACGATCAGGTCGACGTTGGCCGCCACCGGCTTGAGCTGGCCGTGGTTGTTTGGCCGGCACAGTTCGGTGGTGCGGGGCATCTGCGCGACGATCACGCCGATGCCCTGATTGCCGGCGCGCCACACCACGCGGTCGCCGGTGACCAGCGCCGGCAGGTTGGCGCGCAGGTGGCAACGGAAGACTTGCCCGGCAGCCTCGCCGTCCTGGGCCTCGACCTCGACTTGCACGCCGAAGTGGGCGATCACCAGGCCCAGTTGCTCCGGCCCCAGGTCGCCACCCTCCAGCTCTTGCAGCACATGCTGTTCGCGTTTGGCGGCGCGGGCGGCGCGCTCGCCCTGGATCTTTTCGATGCGCCAGTTCTGGCGGCGGTTGAGCTGGCGTTTGGCCATGAAGGTTCCGTGTCGGCGGGGCAGAAAGAAAACGGCAGGCAGTTTAGCACGGCCCGCCCACGACCAACCTCGCTAGGCTAATATGACGGCCTATCAGAGGAGCCCTTTCATGCAGAACTCACAGAACCTGATCTGGATCGATCTGGAAATGACCGGCCTGGATCCGGACAGCGACGTCATCATCGAGATGGCCACCATCGTCACCGACAGCGAGCTGAACACCCTGGCCGAGGGGCCGGTGATCGCCATCCACCACAGCGATGAAGTGTTGGCGCGCATGGATGAATGGAACACCCGCACCCATGGCAATTCGGGGCTCACTCAACGTGTGCGCGAGAGCACGGTGAGCATGGCCGAGGCCGAGGCCCAGACCATTGCCTTCCTCGAGCAATGGGTACCGAAGGGCAAGTCGCCGATCTGCGGCAACAGCATTTGCCAGGATCGCCGCTTCCTTTACCGTCACATGCGTGGGCTGGAAAACTACTTCCACTACCGCAACCTCGACGTCTCCACCCTCAAGGAGCTTGCCGCACGCTGGGCGCCGGATGTGCGTGACAGTTTCAAGAAGGGCAGCACCCACTTGGCGCTGGACGATATCCGCGAGTCGATTGCCGAGTTGCGCCACTACCGTGAGCACTTCATCAAGTTCTGAGTGTGCCGTGCGCCGATGATAGTCGGCGCGCCCTCTTTTGGTGCCCCGCTTGACTGGTTAGACTGCGCGCCTTTCCCGCACGGACCTGCACCATGTTGCTGATGCTCTACCTCATCGCCATCACCGCCGAAGCCATGACTGGCGCCCTGTCAGCCGGTCGTCGAGGCATGGACTGGTTCGGCGTGGTGCTGATTGCCTGTGTCACCGCGCTGGGGGGTGGCTCGGTACGCGACGTGCTGCTCGGGCACTATCCGCTGACCTGGGTGAAGCACCCGGAGTACCTGGTGCTGACCAGTTTCGCGGCGCTGCTGACCATCTTCATCGCACCCTTGATGCGCCACTTGCGTTCGTTGTTTCTGGTGCTCGATGCGCTGGGGCTGGTGGCCTTCACGCTGATCGGCTGCATGACCGCGCTGGAGATGGGGCAGGGGTTCCTGGTCGCTTCGATCAGCGGGGTGATCACCGGGGTGTTTGGCGGGATCTTGCGGGACATTTTCTGCAATGACATTCCGCTGGTGTTTCGGCGTGAGTTGTATGCCAGCGTGTCGTTCGCCGCAGCGTGGTTCTACCTGGGGTGCGTGTACTTCAAGGTGCCGGCGGAGCAGGCAATGCTGCTGACCTTGTTTGGTGGTTTCCTGGTGCGGTTGCTGGCGATCAGGTTTCATTGGGAAATGCCCAAGTTTCATTACAACGATCAGCATTGATGCAGGTTGGGGCGTATGCTTTCGATTTATTTGCCTTATTTGTAGGGGACGGCTTGCTGGCGAAACTGCCGATACGCTAATTACTGCTTAACGTTTGATCTTGATCTTGATCTTGATCTTGATCTTGATCTTGATCTTGATCTTGATCTTGATCTTGATCTTGATCTTGATCTTGATCTTGATCTTGATCTTGATCTTGATCTTGATCTTGATCTTGATCTTGCTTCTAAGTGCGCGGTAGTTCAGGCGCCGCCAAATGCGACTTCAGGAGGCCGAACGTAGGACTTGCGTAGCGGGGCGACGGGCATGGATGCCCGTCGAGCACTGATGGGCCATGGATGGCCCTTCAGTGCGTCCACGCGGGAGCAAGGCCGGAGTGAGGGAACCCCGGAGCGAAGCGTAGGGGCCGGATGATGGAGCCAGCGGTTTTTGCCTTCTTTTGCCCGCGTGCAAAAGAAGGTCGCCGTAAGGGCGAAAAGGTGAGTTGGCGTCTCTATTGCAAATGGATATGCTCACAGACTTCAAAGCCAGCACTCTAAAAGTCAAAGTCAAAGTCAAAGCTAAGTGGGTATTCATAGTTATATGTATATCCATTAACAATGGCGACTCGAAGTCACCTTTCCGCCCTTACGGCGGGTCACTTTTTGTCAAACGCGACAAAAAGTAACCAAAAAACGCTGCGCTCCGTTCATACGGCCCTCCGCTACGCTCCGGGTCCCTTCGCTCCGGCGCCTTCCGGGCCCGCGCGGCCTACGACTTGCTGCGCAAGTCTACATCTCGCGCCTTCGGCTAACGCCGAAGGGTGCTGCGCACCCGGCCCTCCAGACGCCTGCGCTCAGCCTCCTGAAGTCGCGAAGTTACGCGCGGCGCCTAGCCTGGCGCAGCTGGCGCTAGCGGACCAAATGGGTAATCTTTTGATCGCAGAAACAGAAACAGAAACAGAAACAGAAACAGAAACAGAAAACGACAAAGCTCAGAGCGCTCCGTGCCGCGCCAGCGCCCACTCCACATGCTCACGTACCAGATCCGACGGATCATCTCGCCGTGCATTCAACGCTTCCAGTACCGGAATGGTCGACGGTGCATTACCCAACCCCACCGCCAGGTTACGCAGGAACCGTTCATACCCCGCCCGCCGCAAAGGCGAACCTTCGGTACGAGCGAGGAAGCGCTTCTCGTCCCACAGGAACAGCTCGGCCAGCTCGATGTTGTCCAGGCCGCGCCGGGGCATGAAGTCGTCCTCGGTCGTGGTCTTGGCAAAGCGGTTCCACGGGCAAACGATCTGGCAGTCGTCGCAACCGAACACCCGGTTGCCGATCAGCGGCCGCAGTTCGACCGGGATGGCATGGCGCAATTCGATGGTCAGGTAAGAGATGCAGCGCCGCGCGTCGAGCTGGTAGGGCCCGATGAAGGCCTGGGTCGGGCAGATGTCCAGGCACGCCTGGCAGCGCCCGCAATGATCGCTCCCCTGTACGCCATCGATCGGCAGAGGCAGGTCGACGAACAGCTCGGCGAGGAAGAAGTAGCTACCGGCCTTGCGATTGAGCAACAAAGTGTTCTTGCCGATCCAGCCCAAGCCGGCCTCTTGTGCCAGGGCCTTCTCCAGCACCGGGGCGCTGTCGACGAAGGCGCGGTAGCCGAACGGGCCAATGGCTTCCTGGATACGGTCGGCAAAGTGCTGCACGCGCTTGCGAACCAGCTTGTGGTAGTCACGACCCAGGGCATAGCGTGAGATATAGGCCTTTTCCGGCTCCGCCAGACGCTTGGCCATCTGCGTGTCGCCGGGCAGGTAGTCCATGCGCAGCGAGATCACCCGCAAGGTGCCGGGGATCAGCTCGGCCGGGCGCGAGCGCTTGTGGCCATGGTCGCCCATGTACTCCATTTCACCGTTGTAGCCAGCCGCCAACCAACGCTGCAGGTGTTGTTCGTGCTCGCCAAGCTCGACCCCGGCGATGCCGACATGGGCAAAACCGAGCTCGAGGCCCCAATCCTTGATCGATTGGGCCAGTGTGGCGATGTCTGGAGTATTGGCAGGCATGGATGGATAAGGCATTACAGGCACAGGTGCGTATAATTCTGCCAGACATCGGAGCCTTTGACCCCATGCCTCAGACCAAACATCCCACAATGTTGCTCAGCAGCCTGACCTTGGCCAGATTACCGCCACGCGCCGCCGACGCCCACAAGGGCGATTTCGGTCATGTACTGGTAGTGGGTGGCGACCTGGGTACCGGTGGTGCGGTCATGCTCAGCAGTGAGGCGGCGCTGCGATGTGGCGCCGGCCTGGTCAGCGTGGCGACTCGCCCCGAGCATGTCGGGGCCGGGCTGGCCCGGCTGCCGGAGATCATGTGGCTGGGCGTGACCACGGCCAATCAGCTGATGAACCCGCTCGCGCGGGCCTCGGTGCTGGTGGTCGGCCCCGGTCTGGGGCAGGCGGCCTGGGGGCGCAGCCTGTTGTCGGTGGTGAGCCATGCCCATCTGCCGCAAGTCTGGGACGCAGATGCCCTCAACCTGCTGGCGGGCACGCCACTGGCCTTGCCCAGCGGCAGCATCTTGACGCCGCATCCGGGCGAGGCGGCGCGCCTGTTGGGTATCTCCACCGAGGCCGTGCAGGCCGACCGGGCAGGCGCGGCGCGCAAGCTGGCGCGCCGCTATGCCAGCGTCTGCGTGCTAAAGGGCGCGGGTACGCTGGTGGCCGACCCTGCCGGGCAATTGGCGTTGTGCGAGCGAGGGCACTCGGCCATGGCCGGTGCTGGCTTGGGCGATGTGCTGACCGGTGTGCTGGCGGCGCTGCTGGCCCAGGGGCTGGAGGCATGGCAGGCCGCGTGCCTGGGAGTATGGCTGCACGCCTGTGCTGGCGAGCGCCTGGGTATTAAAGGTAGAGGACTGGCGGCCAGCGATCTGGCCCCGGTCATTAGAGCGTTATTGGAGGAGCATTCAGCGTGTCAGGTGTAACCCTGTTTTTGCCAGACGAGCCGGCCACCGTCGCCTTCGGCGCAAAGCTGGCCGACGTGACCGGCGGCCGTGGCGTGATCTTTCTCGAGGGCGACCTGGGCGCGGGCAAAACCACGCTTTCACGTGGCCTGATTCGTGGTCTTGGTCATACCGGGCCGGTGAAAAGTCCGACCTTTACTGTCGTTGAACCCTATGAAATCGGCGACATTCGAGCCTTCCACTTCGACCTCTACCGCCTGGTCGACCCGGAAGAGCTCGAGTTCATGGGCATTCGCGACTATTTCGAGGGCGATCCGCTGTGCCTGTTCGAATGGCCCGATAAAGGTGCGGGCGTTTTGCCAAAGCCCGACCTGACCATTACCATAAGCCCGCAAGCGGGCGGACGTTCGCTGAACCTGTCGCCGCAGGGGGCACGCGGCGAATCCTGGTGTGCCGTTCTGGCCGAAGCATTCAAACAGTAAGTGGGGAAAGGTATGCGCATACGCGCACTGGTCGCCGTCGTTGGGCTGCTGCTGACCGCGGTGACCGTCGACGCTCTGGCCGTCACTCAAGTCAAGAGCATGCGCCTGTGGCGCGCTCCGGACAACACGCGGCTGGTCTTCGACCTGTCCGGGCCTGTGCAGCACAGCGTCTTCACCCTGACCGCGCCCGATCGCCTGGTGATCGACATCAATGGCGCGACATTGGGTGCGCCGCTGAACGTTTCCACCTCGAACACGCCGATCACCAGCGTGCGTTCGGCCCAGCGCACACCCACCGACCTGCGCGTGGTGGTCGACCTGAAAAAGGCCGTCTCACCGAAAAGTTTCGTCTTGGCGCCGAATGCCCAGTACGGCAACCGCCTGGTGGTCGACCTGTACGACCAGGAAGCCGACGCCATCGCTGCCAGCAACCCGACGCCGCCGCCCACACCGCAGCCACCGGCCACCACGCCCGCAGTGCCGGTGACGCCAGCACAGCCGGCCATTAAGCTGCCGCCGGCACCCGCCGGCAAGCGTGACATCGTCGTCGCCATCGATGCCGGCCACGGTGGTGAAGACCCAGGTGCCTCGGGCTCGCGCGGCCAACACGAGAAAGATATCGTACTGGAGATCGCCAGGGAGCTGCAGCGCCAGATCAACACCGAGAAGGGCTATCGCGCCGAGCTTACCCGCACCGGCGACTACTTCATCCCGCTGCGCAAGCGCACCGAGATCGCCCGCAAGAAGGGCGCCGACCTGTTCGTCTCTATTCACGCCGACGCCGCGCCGTCCACGGCCGCCTTCGGTGCGTCGGTGTTCGCCCTGTCCGACCGTGGCGCGACCTCTGAGACCGCACGCTGGCTGGCCGACACGGAAAACCGCTCCGACCTGATCGGTGGTGCCGGTAATGTCAGCCTTGATGACAAGGATCGCATGCTTGCAGGCGTGCTCCTCGACCTGTCGATGACCGCCACGCTCAGCTCCAGCCTCAACGTCGGGCAGAAGGTGCTGGGCAACATGGGGCGGGTGACGCCGTTGCACAAACAGCGGGTTGAACAGGCCGGGTTCATGGTGCTGAAGTCGCCGGACATTCCATCGATCCTCGTTGAAACCGGATTCATTTCCAACGCCAACGAGGCTTCGAAACTGGCAACCAAGAGCCACCAGCAGGCGCTGGCGCGTTCGATTCACACCGGTGTGCGCCAGTTCTTCCAGCAGAACCCGCCACCGGGCACCTACATCGCCTGGCTGCGCGACAGCGGCAAGATCGCCCAAGGGCCACGCGACCACACCGTGCGCCCAGGCGAGACGCTGGCGATGATCGCCGTGCGCTACCAAGTCAGCGTCACGGCCCTGCGCAGCAGCAATAACCTGAAAACTGACGAGTTGAAGGTCGGCCAGCACCTCGACATCCCGGCTACCACCCTGGCGTCCCAGCAATGAGTGGCGGTTCGCGTATCCAGCTGCTCAGCCCGCGGCTGGCCAACCAGATCGCCGCTGGCGAGGTGGTCGAGCGCCCGGCCTCGGTGGCCAAGGAACTGCTGGAAAACAGCCTGGACTCCGGCGCCCGGCGTATCGAAGTCGAAGTCGAGCAGGGCGGCGTGAAGCTGCTGCGCGTGCGTGACAATGGTGGCGGCATCGCGCCGGACGACCTGCCGTTGGCGTTGGCGCGTCACGCCACCAGCAAGATCCGCGAGCTGGAAGACCTCGAAGGCGTGCTCAGCCTGGGCTTTCGCGGCGAGGCCCTGGCTTCGATCAGTTCGGTGGCACGGCTGACCCTGACTTCGCGCACCGCCGACGCCGGTGAAGCCTGGCAAGTGGAAACCGAGGGCCGTGACATGACCCCGCGCGTGCAGCCTGCCGCGCACCCGGTCGGCACGTCCGTCGAAGTGCGCGACCTGTTTTTCAACACGCCGGCCCGGCGCAAGTTCCTCAAGGCCGAGAAGACCGAATTCGACCACCTGCAGGAAGTGATCCGGCGCCTGGCGCTGGCGCGCTTCGATGTGGGCTTCCACCTGCGCCACAACGGCAAGACCATCTTCAGCCTGCACGAAGCCTCCGACGAGATGGCCCGGGCGCGGCGCGTCGGCACGATCTGTGGCCCAGGTTTCCTCGAGCAGGCGCTGCCGATCGATGTTGAACGTAATGGCCTGCGCCTGTGGGGCTGGGTCGGCTTGCCGACCTTCTCGCGCAGCCAGGCCGACCTGCAGTATTTCTTCGTCAATGGCCGCGCCGTGCGCGACAAACTGGTGGCCCACGCGGTGCGTCAGGCCTACCGCGATGTTCTGTTCAACGGTCGGCACCCGACTTTCGTGCTGTTCCTCGAATGCGACCCGACCGGCGTCGACGTCAACGTGCACCCGACCAAGCACGAAGTGCGTTTCCGCGAAGGGCGGATGGTCCACGACTTCCTCTATGGCACCCTGCACCGTGCCCTGGCCGATGTGCGCCCGGAAGATCAGTTGGCAGCGCCTGCCGCTGCCAGCGAGATCGTCCGCCCCAGCGGGCAGCAGGTTGGCGAGTTCGGTCCGCAAGGTGAAATGCGCCTGGCTTCGCCTGTGCTGGAGCAGCCACAGGCCGAGCCGCGTCAGTCATTCACTTCGGGCAGTGGCGCTGGATCGGGTTACCAGTATCAATACACGCCGCGTCCATCGCAGCCGCTGCCGGTCGCCGAGGCCCAGTCGGTGTACCGTGAGTTCTACGCGCCGCTGGACGGCACCGCGCCTGCTTCCTTGCCAGAGAGCCAAGGCGATATTCCGCCGCTGGGCTACGCCCTCGCCCAGCTCAAGGGCATCTACATCCTCGCCGAGAACGCCGTCGGCCTGGTGTTGGTGGATATGCACGCCGCCCACGAGCGGATCATGTACGAACGCCTCAAGGTGGCCATGGCCAGCGAGGGCCTGAGCGGGCAGCCGCTGCTGGTGCCGGAGTCGCTGGCGCTGAGCCAGCGTGAGGCGGACTGCGCCGAGGAGCACGCCCAGTGGTTCCAGCGCCTGGGCTTCGAGCTGCAGCGCCTGGGCCCGGAAACCGTGGCGATCCGCCAGATCCCGGCACTGCTTAAACAGGCCGAGGCCAACCGCCTGGTGCAGGACGTGCTCGCCGACCTCATGGAGTACGGCACCAGCGACCGGATCCAGGCGCACCTGAACGAACTGCTCGGGACCATGGCCTGCCACGGCGCGGTGCGCGCCAATCGGCGCCTGGCCATCCCGGAAATGAACGCGCTGCTGCGCGACATGGAAAACACCGAGCGCAGCGGCCAGTGCAACCATGGCCGGCCGACCTGGACCCAGATGGGCCTGGACGACCTGGACAAGCTGTTCCTGCGGGGGCGATGAAATGACTGGCAAACCCCCGGCAATATTTCTCATGGGCCCGACCGCGGCCGGCAAGACCGACCTGGCTATCGAACTGACCCAGGTGCTGCCGTGCGAACTGATCAGTGTCGACTCGGCACTGGTTTATCGTGGCATGGACATCGGCACTGCCAAACCCTCGAAAGAGGTCCTGGCCGCCCATCCGCATCGGCTGATCGACATTCTCGACCCGGTCGAGAGCTATTCGGCCAAGCAGTTCTGCAGCGATGCACTCGAAGCCATGGCCGAGATCACCTCGCGGGGCAAGATCCCGCTGCTGGTGGGTGGCACCATGCTTTATTACAAGGCGCTGGTCGACGGCCTGGCCGACATGCCACCGGCCGACACCACGGTGCGCGCCGAGCTTGAGGCACAGGCAAGCGCGCTGGGCCTGGCCGAACTGCATCGGCAACTGGCCGAGGTGGACCCGGAATCGGCCGCACGCATCCATCCGAATGACCCGCAGCGCCTGATTCGCGCGCTTGAGGTATACCGTGTAAGTGGCGAGAGCATGACTGTCCACCGCCAGCGTCAATTCGCGGAAAGTCGCGGCGCAGACGCAGGCGCGAGCGGGCATTTGCCCTATACTGTCGCGAGTTTGGCGATTGCTCCTACAGATCGTCACATTTTGCATCAGCGAATTGCGCTACGATTTTCGCAGATGCTGGAACAGGGCTTCGTCGACGAGGTCCGATCGCTGCGCGCCAGAAGTGACTTGCACGCGGGGCTGCCGTCTATACGAGCAGTGGGCTATCGACAGGTTTGGGACTATCTCGACGGTCAGTTGACTGAGAATGAGATGCAAGAACGCGGTATCATTGCCACCCGCCAGCTGGCCAAGCGACAGTTCACCTGGTTGCGCGGCTGGGAAGGCGTGCACTGGCTAGACAGCCTGGCCTGCGACAATCTGTCCCGCACCTTGAAATACCTTGGGGCCGTCTCCATATTGAGCTGAGTCCCTGCTTATAGCCGTCTATTCTTACGAAAGACGGCATGAATCATCGAATTTCTTGTTTTTCTACTATTGATCCTTACAGGAGTGCGGCATATGTCAAAAGGGCATTCGCTACAAGACCCTTACTTGAACACCTTGAGAAAAGAAAAAGTCCCGGTTTCGATCTATCTGGTCAACGGGATCAAGCTGCAGGGTCAGATTGAATCCTTCGACCAGTTCGTTGTGCTGCTGAAGAACACCGTCAGCCAGATGGTCTACAAGCACGCCATTTCGACCGTCGTACCTGCCCGTCCGGTTCGTCTGCCAAGCCCGTCCGATGCCGAGCACGGCGACAGCGAGCCAGGCAACGCTTGAAAAAAGTAGGAGCCTGCATTGTTCTTTGAGCGCCACGGTGGTGGTGAGCGAGCGCTGCTCGTTCACTTGGAAGGTCAGAACCCTGAGGCGCGCGAAGACCCGCAGGAGTTTCAGGAGCTGGCGCTGTCGGCCGGCGCCGATATCGTTTCGCTGGTAACAGTGGCGCGGCATCAGCCCACCGCCAAGTTTCTGATCGGCAGCGGCAAGGTCGAGGAGTTGCGCGACCTGGTCAAATCCGCCGAAGCCGACCTGGTGATTTTCAATCACACCCTCACGCCCAGCCAGGAACGCAACCTCGAACGCGTCTTCGAGTGTCGCGTGCTGGACCGTACCGGGCTGATCCTCGACATCTTCGCCCAGCGGGCGCGTACTCACGAAGGCAAGCTGCAGGTCGAGCTGGCACAGCTCGAGCACATGAGCACGCGACTGGTGCGCGGCTGGACCCACCTTGAGCGCCAGAAGGGTGGTATCGGCCTGCGCGGCCCCGGTGAAACCCAGCTCGAAACCGACCGCCGCCTGCTGCGGGTGCGCCTGCGCCAGATCAAGGCACGCCTTGAGAAGGTACGCAGCCAGCGCGAACAGGCTCGTCGCGGGCGCAAGCGCGCCGACATCCCTTCGGTCTCGCTGGTGGGCTACACCAACGCCGGCAAGTCAACCCTGTTCAATGCCCTGACCCAGTCCGAGGTCTATGCTGCGGACCAACTGTTCGCCACCCTCGATCCCACGCTGCGCCGGCTCGAGCTGGCCGACCTGGGGCCAATCGTGCTGGCCGACACCGTGGGCTTCATTCGTCACCTGCCGCACAAGCTGGTCGAGGCATTTCGGGCTACGCTCGAAGAGTCGAGCAACTCCGACCTGTTGCTGCATGTGATCGATGCCCATGAGCCAGAGCGTATGGAGCAGATCGAGCAGGTGCTGGCGGTGCTCGGTGAGATCGGGGCCGAGAGCTTGCCGATCCTCGAGGTCTATAACAAACTCGACCTGCTTGAAGATGTCGAGCCGCAGATCCAGCGCGATGCCGATGGCAAACCGCAGCGGGTCTGGGTATCGGCGCGTGATGGACGTGGCCTGGAGCTGGTTGGCCAGGCGATTGCCGAGTTGCTGGGGGACGACCTGTATGTCGGAACCCTGTGCCTGGAGCAACGGTTTGCCCGCCTGCGCGCGCAATTCTTTGCCCTGGGCGCCGTGCAGAGTGAAGAGCATGATGAAGAAGGGCGCAGCCTGCTGAGCGTGCGGCTGCCCAGGGTCGAGTTGAATCGCCTGGTCAGCCGCGAAGGCATGGAGCCGCAAGTGTTTGTCGAGCAACACACTTTGCAATAAATGCCCGTCGAGGTCGTCGGGCAGCGGTGACAGGCATTCTGTAGCATTGGACGGCGCGCCGTGGGCGCGTCTTTGCTTTATCAGATGGAGAGCGCTATGGCTTGGAACGAGCCGGGTGGCAACTCGAACAATCAGGATCCCTGGGGCGGTCGCCGTAACGGCGGCGGTGGTGGCGACAAGAAAGGTCCACCGGATCTCGACGAGGCCTTCCGCAAGCTGCAGGACAGCCTGAACGGCATGTTCGGCAGTGGCAAGAAACGCAGCGGCGGTGACCGCAATATCGGCAAGGGTGGCGGCTTCGGCCTGCTGGGCGTAGGCCTGGCGGTGCTGGCGGCGATCTGGCTGTACAGCGCCGTGTACGTGGTGGACGAGCAGGAGCAGGCCGTGGTGCTGCGCTTCGGCAAGTACTACGAGACCGTCGGCCCCGGCCTGAATATCTATTTCCCGCCGATCGACCGCAAGTACATGGAAAACGTGACCCGCGAGCGTGCCTACACGAAGCAGGGCCAGATGCTCACCGAGGACGAGAACATCGTCGAGGTGCCGCTGACCGTGCAATACCGCATCAGCAACCTGCAGGACTTCGTGCTCAACGTCGACCAGCCGGAAGTCAGCCTGCAGCATGCGACCGACAGCGCACTGCGCCACGTGGTGGGTTCCACTTCGATGGACCAGGTGCTGACCGAAGGCCGCGAGCAGATGGCCGTGGACATCCGCGAACGCCTGCAGCGCTTCCTCGATACGTACCGTACCGGTATCACCGTCACCCAGGTCAACGTACAGAGCGCGGCAGCCCCGCGTGAAGTGCAGGAAGCCTTCGACGATGTGATTCGCGCCCGTGAAGACGAGCAGCGTGCCCGCAACCAGGCTGAGTCCTACGCCAATGGCGTGGTGCCCGAGGCCCGTGGTCAGGCGCAACGCATCATCGAGGACGCCAACGGCTACCGCGACGAAGTCATCGCCCGTGCCAAGGGTGAGGCCGACCGCTTCACCAAACTGGTCGCCGAATACCGCAAGGCACCCGAGGTCACTCGCCAGCGCCTCTACCTGGAAACCATGCAGGAGGTCTACAGCAACTCCAGCAAGGTCCTGGTAACCGCCAAGGACGGGCAGAACAATCTGCTCTACTTGCCACTGGACAAGATGGTCGAAGGCAGCCGCAGCAGCGCAGCGCCTGTCGGTAGCGTATCGCCGTCGGTCAACGACGCCGCTGCGCGTAGCGCGCAAGACCTGCAACAACAACCGCCGCTGCGTTCCAGGGAGAGCCGCTGATGAGCAATAAATCGCTGTTCGCCCTGATCGGCGCCGTGGTGCTGGGGGTGGTCGCCTGGAACTGCTTCTACATCGTCTCGCAAACCGAACGCGCGGTATTGCTGCAGTTCGGTCGCGTGGTCAAGGCCGATGTCCAGCCTGGCCTGCATGTGAAGGTCCCGTACGTGAACCAGGTGCGCAAGTTCGACGCCCGCCTGATGACCCTCGATGCCCCGACCCAGCGTTTCCTGACGCTGGAGAAGAAGGCAGTGATGGTCGACGCCTACGCCAAGTGGCGGGTCAAGGACGCCGAGCGCTTCTATACCGCCACCTCGGGCATGAAGCAGATTGCCGACGAGCGTCTGTCGCGCCGCCTGGAAAGCGGCCTGCGTGACCAGTTTGGTAAACGCACCCTGCACGAAGTGGTTTCCGGTGAGCGTGACGCGCTGATGAGCGACATCACGGCTTCGCTGAACCGCATGGCCAGCAAGGAGCTGGGTATCGAAGTGGTCGATGTTCGCGTCAAGGCCATCGACCTGCCCAAGGAAGTCAACCGCAGCGTTTTCGACCGCATGAGCACCGAACGTGAGCGTGAGGCCCGCGAGCACCGCGCCAAGGGTAACGAGCTGGCCGAAGGTATTCGTGCCGACGCCGACCGTCAGCGCCGCGTGTTGCTGGCCGAGGCGTATCGAGAAGCGGAAGAAACCCGAGGCGATGGCGACGCCCAGTCGGCTGCCATCTACGCCAAGGCCTACACGCAGGACGCCGATTTCTACGCGTTCTACCGTAGTCTGCAGGCGTACCGCGAAAGCTTCTCCAGCAAGAGCGATGTGCTGGTCCTGGATGCGAAGAACGAGTTCTTCCGCTACCTGGACAAGAGCAAGCCCTGACGCGATGAGTGCCCCCGCCCGGCTGCTAAAATGCCAGGCGGGGTGCATCCCAGGCGAAAAGGGGTGTATGATGAGTCAGCCGGGAAATTCCCGGCTTTTTTGCGTCTGTAAGGTTCATTGGCCCAAGTGCGGCCCCGGCGCAAGGTAATCGAGGATGTTGGTAACGGTGGCTGCGCTGGGCTCGGTCCTGCCCGCTGCTGTCCGCCAGGATCCGTTTCACTCAAGGCTCGCCGCCAGGCAGGCCGCCCGGACCAAAGGGGAAATGGCGTAATGGCAACGGTAGACCGCTGGCTTTTGCCAGATGGCATCGAGGAAGTACTGCCACCTGAGGCTGCGCGCATCGAAATCGCGCGTCGGCAGGTGTTGGACCTGTTCCAGAGCTGGGGATACGAGCTGGTTGTCACGCCCCATATCGAGTACCTGGAGTCGCTGCTTACCGGCGCCGGTCAGGATCTGGATCAGCGCACCTTCAAGGTTGTCGACCCACAATCCGGGCGCCTGATGGGCTTCCGTGCCGACTTCACCCCGCAGGTGGCGCGCATCGACGCCCATACCCTGCGCCGTGAAGGCCCGAGCCGCCTGTGCTACGCCGGTAGCGTGTTGCACGCGCAACCGCGTGCCCTGTCCACCTCGCGCAGCCCGATCCAGCTGGGCGCTGAACTGTACGGCGATGCCAGCCCCACCAGCGATGTCGAAGTCATTAGCCTGATGCTCGCCACGCTGCAACTGACCGATGTGCCGGATGTGCACATGGACCTCGGCCATGTCGGTATCTACCGCGGCCTGGCCCGTGCCGCTGGCCTGTCCGGCGCGGTCGAGCAGCAGCTTTTCGACGCCCTGCAGCGCAAGGCGGTCGATGAAGTGCAAGCACTGACCGCCGACCTGCCGAAAGACCTGGGCAACATGCTGCGCGCGCTGTGCGAGCTGTGCGGTGGCCGTGAAGTGCTGGCCGAGGCCCGCGTGCGCCTGGGCCGTGCCCCGGCCAGCGTGCTGGCGGCGCTGGACGACCTGCTGGCGATCGCCGATCGTCTGGCGTCGCGCTACCCGGACCTGCCGCTGTACTTCGACCTCGGCGAGCTGCGTGGCTATCACTATCACACCGGCGTGGTGTTCGCCGTGTTCGTTCCGGGCGAAGGTCAGTCGATCGCCCAGGGCGGCCGCTACGACGACATCGGCGCTGATTTTGGCCGGGCGCGCCCGGCCACCGGTTTTTCCACGGATTTGAAGACCCTGGTCACACTGGGGCGAGCGGAGGTCGTATTGCCTGCTGGCGGCATCTGGATGCCCGACAGCAGCGATGCGGCCCTCTGGCAGCAGGTCTGCCAGTTGCGCAACGAGGGCCAGCGCGTGGTCCAGGCTCTGCCTGGCCAACCGCTGAGTGCTGCTCTCGAGGCGGATTGTGATCGGCAATTGATTCAGCAAGACGGGCGCTGGCAGGTTCTGCCGCTGACCCATTGAGATTCTTCGCCGGCAGTGGGCCGGCAACCAAGTTTGCGTGAATGAGGACAAGTGTTATGGGTAAGAATGTCGTCGTCCTGGGCACCCAGTGGGGTGATGAGGGCAAAGGCAAGATCGTCGATCTGCTGACCGAACATGCTGCCGCCGTAGTGCGCTACCAGGGTGGCCACAACGCGGGCCACACCCTGGTGATCAACGGTGAGAAGACCGTTCTGCACCTGATTCCCTCGGGCATCCTGCGTGAAGGTGTGCAGTGCCTGATCGGCAACGGCGTGGTCGTTGCGCCGGACGCCTTGATGCGTGAAATCACCAAGCTGGAAGAGAAGGGCGTGCCGGTGCGCGAGCGCCTGCGCATCAGCCCGGCGGCGCCGCTGATCCTGTCCTACCACGTGGCCCTCGACCAGGCCCGTGAGAAAGCCCGCGGCGAAGCCAAGATCGGCACCACCGGCCGCGGTATCGGCCCAGCCTACGAAGACAAGGTTGCACGTCGCGGCCTGCGCGTCGGCGACCTGTTCCACCGCGAGCGTTTCGCCGCCAAGCTCGGTGAGCTGCTGGATTACCACAACTTCCAGCTGGTGAACTACTACAAGGAGCCGGCCATCGACTTCCAGCAGACGCTGGACGAGTGCATGGCCTACGCCGAGCAGCTCAAGCCGATGATGCTCGACGTCACCGCCGAATTGCACAACCTGCGCCGCGCCGGCAAGGACATCATGTTCGAAGGCGCCCAGGGCTCGCTGCTGGACATCGACCACGGTACCTACCCGTACGTCACCAGCTCCAACACCACCGCTGGTGGCATTTCCACCGGTTCCGGCGTTGGTCCGATGTACCTGGACTACATCCTGGGTATCACCAAGGCCTACACCACCCGCGTCGGCTCCGGTCCGTTCCCGACCGAACTGTTCGATGAGACCGGCGCCACCCTGGCCAAGCGTGGCCACGAGTTCGGTTCGACCACCGGCCGTGCCCGTCGTTGCGGCTGGTTCGACGCCGTGATCCTGCGTCGCGCCATCGACGTCAACAGCATCTCGGGCATCTGCCTGACCAAGCTGGACGTGCTGGACGGCCTGGAAACCATCAATATCTGCGTAGGCTACAAGAACGAGCACGGTGCCGTCATCGACGCGCCTTCCGACGCCGACAGCTACATCGGCCTGGAGCCGGTGTACGAAGAGATGCCGGGCTGGAGCGAGTCCACCCTGGGTGTGAAAACCCTGGAAGAGCTGCCGGCCAACGCTCGTGCCTACATCACCCGCATCGAGGAACTGATCGGCGCGCCGATCGACATCATCTCGACCGGCCCGGACCGCAACGAGACCATCGTGCTGCGTCATCCGTTCGCCTGATCGGCCGCTTCGGTAGCTGATTTAACGCCGCGCTCCTGCAAGGGGGCGCGGCGTTTTTGTTTTCAGTGCAGCCCGAACTGGTACGGACGCTACGCATACTGGCATTTTTGCCTGCTGCCTTCGGCACAACCCTTGCTGTAAGAAGTTTCTGAAGATGCCATCAAAGCAATGGCGCCAGAAACACGAGGGTTACAACGTGTCTGCCATCCTTTCACTGTTACGAAGCCGCCTCTTGCGGCCTGTGTTTGTTGCGCTTGGTATCGCTCTTCTGGTGCAGGTGCTGGTTGCGGTTGCACTGACACGGAGCACGGTCACGGCCCTGGAGGCCGATCTGGGGGAGCGGCTGGGCAATGACAGTCGCAAACTGGCCACGGAGCTTGAGCAGGCCGGGCAGGATGTGCGCGCCGGGCTCGACAGTCTGTCGGCCAGCACCCGTCAGCGCCTGAGCACCGGTCTTTCCGAGCGGTTGCAGAGCGAACAGCAACAACTGCGCGCGACCCTGGAGAAGAACTTGAAGGACTCGGCCAACGACATGGCTGAACTGCTTGCCTCCGTCGCACCGCGCGCTATCTGGGACAACGATGTGCCGATGCTTTCGGACTTCGCCCGGCGCGCCCAGCGCAACCCCAACGTGCTGTTCGTGATCTACGACGACGCCCAGGGCCAGCACCTGACCCGCTACCTCAACCGGCAGAACCCGATCAACCAGGCGCTGATGGACAAGGGCCAGGGCGAGCGGGCGCTGGACAAGGTGCTGGACGCGGCGCGCAAGGACCCTTCGGTGTACTTCGTCGAAGCCTCGATCAGCCCCAACGGTGCCGAGATCGGCAAGGTGCTGATGGGCGTTTCCACGGCCGGTGTCGATCAGGAGTTGAAGGCACTCGACCAGCGTTTCGCGGCACTGATCGCCAGCGGCGAACAGCTGGTCGGCGACAGCCTCGTGGCTGCTGCCGCCGACAGCGGCAAAGCGCTGCGGGCGCGCCTGGAAACCGCGCAGAACAGTGCGACAGCAATGCAGGCCAATACCGCGCAGACCGTGCGTGACGCCGCCGGCGAGCTGCGTTGGCGCATAGGCCTGGGCCTGGTGCTGGTCGGGTTGGGTGTGCTGCTGGTGGTGGCTGTGGTGCTGGGCCATCGGGTGGTGAATAAGCTGCGTCTGCTGATCGCTGCGCTGAATGACCTGGCTGCCGGGGAGGGCGACCTGACCAAGCGCGTGAAGCTGGACAGCCGTGACGAGATCGGTGACATGGCCTCGGCGGTCAACCGCTTCGTCGATAAGTTGCAGCCCATCGTGCGTGAGGCAGGTGAGGTAGCTCAGCGTACCGGTGTGGAGATCGGTAGCATGGCCCAGCGCAATGCAGGCGCCGATGCTGCTGCAGCCTTGCAGCGCGATGAGGTGGCTGCCAGCCTGCGCGACCTGTCGAGCATGGCGGACGAAGCGCAGGCCGAGAGCCATGCGATGCAAGCCGCGCTGCAGCAGGTGGTGGATATCCGTCAGGCCACCGACGAGAACAGCCGCGCCTCTACTCAATTGGCGCGGTTGATCGAGAACCTGGCGGGTGAGGTCGAAACCGGCTCGCAAGTGATCGAGCGGCTGGCCAAGCAGAGCGAGCAGATCGAAGTCGTGCTGACGGTGATCCACGGTATTGCCGAGCAGACCAACCTGCTGGCGCTCAATGCCGCGATCGAGGCGGCGCGCGCGGGTGAGACCGGGCGCGGGTTCGCCGTGGTGGCCGACGAGGTGCGGGCGCTGGCGAGCAAGACTCAGAGTTCGACTGGGGATATCCAGTCGCATATCGTCGCGTTGCAACAGGGCGCCAAGGAGGCGGTGGCAACCATCAGCCAGGCCGGTCGCCAGGCCAGCGAGGGCTTGCTGGTATTGCGCGATAACGAACGGCGTCAGCAGTCGGTGCAGGCGGCGGTGGAGCAGGTGCATGCGGCGATCGGGCTGGCTACCCGCGCGGCCGAGCAGCAGGCCAGTGGCGCGCAGGCGGTGCGTGGGCGGGTGGAGACCATCCATGCCCAGGCCGAGCGTTCGGCTGAAGTGGTGATGCAGACCACGGCCAGCAGCAAGGTGCTGGATGAGCTGGCGGCGCAGTTGCGGGCGAGCTTGGGGCAGTTCAGGGCCTGAGGTTCGCCGGCAAGCCGGCTCCTACACGAAAGCCGTAGGAGCCGGTTGCCGGCGAACAGGGATCTCAGGCCTTGTTCAGGTACATCCGCGTGGTCAGCAGATACACCGGCAAGCCAGACACCACGATCAGCAGCGCCGCATAAGGCGCTGCCGCCGCGAACTCGACATTGGCGGTATGCGCCCACACCTCGGTGGCCAGGGTGGTCATGCCGGTCGGGCTGAGCAGCAGGGTTGCGGTCAGCTCCTTCATCGCATCCAGGAACACCAGGGCAAAGGCCGCAGCCATCGCCGGGAAGATGATGGGCAAGGTGACCCGGCAGAACGCTGCGAAGCTGCTGGCGCCCAAGGTGCGAGCAGCCTCTTCCAAGGTCGGCGAGGCCTTGTTCAGCGCGGTGCGCACCGGTGACTGCGCCAACGGCAGGAACAGCAGGGCATAGGCCAGGATCAGTAGCGCGGTGGTCTGGTACAGCGCCGGCACGTAGTGCAGGGCGAAGAACACCAGTGTCAGCGCGATCACCAGGCCGGGCAGGGCATGCAGCAGGTATGGCAGGCGTTCGGCCCAGATCGCCAGGCGGCCTTTGTAGCGCACCACCAGGAAGCTGATCGGCAGGGCCAGCAGCACACAGAAGCCGGCGCCGCCCAGCGACACCGACAGCGAGGTCAGCAACGCTTTGCTGATCGCCGCCACCGGGAAGGCCGCCGACGAACCCACGCTTAGCCAGTAGGCGAGCATGGCCAGTGGAATACCGCTGCCCAGCACTGCCAGTGCCAGGCAGAAGAGCTGCCCGAGTGGCATCCAGGCACGCAGGCGTACCGGCTGCGCACGGCGTGCCACGCCCTGGCCAATACGCACATGGCGTGCCTTGCCGCGTACTCGCAATTCCAGCCACAGCATCACCAGGCACAGCGCCAGCAGCACCGCCGAGAGCATGGCTGCGTTGGCGTTGCTGAACTCCAGCTCGAACTGTTGGTATATCGCCGTGGTGAACGTCTGTAGCCCAAGGATCGACAGGGCGCCGAACTCTACCAGCATGTGCAGGGCGATCAGCAGCGCGCCGCCGAGCATCGATGGCCACAGCAGCGGCAGGGTGATCTTGTGGAACACGCCCCAGCGGCTGCAGCCCAGGGTGCGCGCCGACTCTTCGAGCGAGGTGTCGAGGTTGCGCAGGGTGGCGGCCACCGGCAGGAACACCAGCGGGTACTTCGACAGCGCCATGACCAGGATCGCCCCGCCCAGCCCTTCGAAGTCCGAGCTCAGCGACACCCAGGTGAAGCTGCTGATGAACGATGGCACGGCGAACGGCAGGCACAGCACCACGCCCCACAAGCGTCGCCCAGGCAAGTCGCTACGCTCCAGCAGCCAGGCCAGGGCGACACCGGCCAGCAGGCACAGTACGGTGACACCGACCATCAGCAGCAGGGTATTGCGCAGCAGCCCCCAGACGAAGGGGCGCCAGAGCAACCGCAGGGCTTCGTGCCAGCCGGCTTCCCAGGCCTTGAGCCCGACGTACAGAAGCGGCAACAGGCTCATCGTCACCAGGAACAGTACGGGCAGAACCACCCAGATGGATGGGCGCCGGCGTTTCGGGACGAAGCGCGACAAGGTGGGCGAGGGCAGGGCGGCGGTCATCAGAGCAGGCCAACCTCGCGCTCGAGCTCGATGGCTTCCTCGGCATTGCCCAGGTCGGCCGGCGAGATCTTCGGCGGGCGCAGTTCCTCGAACGGCTTAAGGCCACGGTCAGAGACCATGCCTTTGTGCAGCGGGTACTCGGCGGTGGTCTGGGTGATCACCCGCTGGCCTTCTTCGCTGGCCATCCAGTTAAGCAGGGCCTGGGCCTCTTTCGGGTGCTTGCTGGCCTTGACCACGGCGGCGCCGGAGATGGTCACCAGGTTACCGGCATCGCCATCGGCCAGGTAGTACAGCTTGGAGTCGAGTTTTCCGCGCTCGCGCTCCAGGGCATACCAGTAGTAGTTGTTGACCAGCACGGCGGCGACTTCACCCTTTTCCACGGCCTTCAACGCAACCATGTTGTTGGTGTAGGCCTTGCCGAAAGCCTTCAGACCCGTCAGCCACTCTTCGGTGGCTTCGCGGCCATGCATCTTCAGGATGGCCACGGCCTGTTCCTGGAAGGCGCCGCTGGTGGGAACATAGCCGACGCGCCCTTCCCATTCAGGGTTGGCGAAGTCCATTACTGTCGTCGGCAGGTCTTTTTCATCGATCTTCTTCGGATTGAACACCACGATGCGGGTGCGGGCGGTGATACCCATCCAGGTGCCGTTGGCGCCTACGTACTCCTTGGGCATCATGTTCGCGGTGGCATCGTCGATCTTCGCCAGCAGGCCCAGCTCGCCCAGGTTGTTCAGGGGCGGGGACTCCTCGGTGTAGATGATGTCGGCCGGCGAGCGCTCGCCTTCCTCGATGATCTGGCTGGCCAGCTGGTTGCTGCTGCCCTTGCGGATATTGATATGGATACCGGTCTTGGCCTCGTAGGCCTTGGCGATGGCGTCGCCGATTTCCTTGTGCTGGCCGTTGTACATGGTCAACGTGACCGGTTCGTCTGCCAGGGCGGCCGGCGCGCCGATCACCAGGCTCAGGAGTGCAGCGGCCAGGGTGCGCATCAGCGGTTGCGGGCGGATCGTCATGCGGGTACTTCCTCGCTTACGGCTACATATTTGGAAACAATGGTAAACGAAATCGTTTCTCAAATGGGCACATGGCGGGAAATTCATGGGCGGGTGCGCGCGCAGCACAATCCGTAGGAGCCAGCCTTGCTGGCGAACCAGGCGCCGCGGAGCATGGGACCGGCTGTGCCGGTGTTCGCCGGGAAGGCCGGCTCCTGCGGTGATCGCGTCGCTTTGGGCGCGGGCGAAAAAACGCAGGCAAGAAAAAACCCACTAGCAAGCTAGTGGGTTTTTGTATGGTGCCCAGGAGAAGACTCGAACTTCCACGACCGTTAAGTCACTGATACCTGAAACCAGCGCGTCTACCAATTCCGCCACCTGGGCAAAGCTTTGAATCATCTGCTGAAAGCGATCAACGTTCGCGTTCACACAGTAGTAACAGATCCTTGGTCATCTATTACTTGAAAATCTTGGTGCCCAGGAGAAGACTCGAACTTCCACGACCGTTAAGTCACTGATACCTGAAACCAGCGCGTCTACCAATTCCGCCACCTGGGCACACATTCGAGATTACAAGATGCTTTACAGCGCCGTTCATCTCTACTACAACTTCGGGGTTGTCCGTCGTTGTGGTGCGCACTATACGGACGCTCCTGATGGCTGTAAAGCCCCCGAACGAAAAAAAATTCAAAAAATTCAACTTGTTGATTCCGTGGGCCTATTGCCGCGCGAAGGACGTGCTGCCGGGGCTGTCCAAGGCTGACATTTCCGGTTTCAATACGCCTATGCCAGAATTCATATCTATATACCCCAAGGTGAACCCCTTCTGATGGCCGATTGGCAATCCCTCGATCCCGAGGCCGCTCGCGAAGCGGAAAAATACGACAACCCCATCCCCAGCCGTGAGCTGATCCTGCAGCGCCTCGCCGACCGTGGCGAACCGGCCGCACGCGAACAGCTGGCTGAAGAGTTCGGTCTTTACGAAGAAGACCAGATCGAAGCCCTGCGCCGCCGTCTGCGTGCCATGGAGCGCGATGGCCAGCTTATCTATACCCGGCGCGGCACTTATGCCCCGGTAGACAAGCTCGACCTGATCTGCGGGCGCGTTTCCGGCCACCGTGACGGCTTCGGCTTCCTGATTCCCGACGACGGCAGCGAAGACCTGTTCCTCAGCCCGGCGCAGATGCGCCTGGTGTTCGACGGCGACCGTGGCCTGGCCCGGGTTTCCGGCGTCGATCGCCGTGGCCGCCGCGAAGGCGTGCTGGTCGAAGTCATCTCCCGTGCCCACGAAAGCGTGGTCGGCCGCTACTTCGAAGAGGGCGGCATCGGCTATGTGACCCCGGACAACCCGAAGATCCAGCAGGAAGTGTTGGTGACCGCCGGACGCAATGGCGGCGCCAAGATCGGCCAGTTCGTCTCGATCAAGATCACCCACTGGCCGACCCCACGCTTCCAGCCCCAGGGCGACGTGGTCGAGGTCATCGGCAACTACATGGCGCCGGGCATGGAAATCGACATCGCCCTGCGTAGCTATGACATCCCGCATGTCTGGCCGCAGGACGTGATCAAGGAAGCGCGCAAGTTCCGCTCCGAAGTCGAGGAAAAGGATAAAGAGAAGCGCATCGACCTGCGCCACCTGCCGTTCGTCACCATCGACGGCGAGGACGCCCGCGACTTTGACGATGCCGTCTATTGCGAGCCGCTGGGCAAGCTGCGCCTGTTCTCCGGCGGCTGGCGCCTGTACGTGGCGATCGCCGACGTGTCCAGCTACGTGCGCCTGGGCTCGGCCCTGGACGTCGAGGCCCAGCAGCGCGGCAACTCGGTGTACTTCCCCGAGCGCGTGGTGCCCATGCTGCCCGAGGAGCTGTCCAACGGCCTGTGCTCGCTGAACCCGCACGTCGATCGCCTGGCCATGGTCTGTGAAATGACCATGAACAAGGCCGGCCAGATGGTCGACTACCAGTTCTACGAAGGGGTGATCCACTCCCATGCCCGCCTGACCTACAACAAGGTCAGCAGCATGCTCGAGCACGCCCGCACCCGTGAAGGCAAGGCGCTGCGCGAGGAGTACAAGGAGGTCCTGCCGGACCTGAAGAACCTGTACAACCTGTACAAGGTGCTGGTCGATGCTCGTCACACCCGTGGCGCGATCGATTTCGAGACCCAGGAAACCCGTATCATCTTCGGCGAAGACCGCAAGATCGACGAAATTCGCCCAACCGTGCGCAACGACGCCCACAAACTGATCGAGGAATGCATGCTGGCGGCCAACGTCGCCACCGCCGAGTTCCTGCAGAAGCACAACGTACCTTCGCTGTACCGCGTGCACGACGGCCCGCCGCCTGAGCGCCTGGAAAAGCTGCGCGCTTTCCTCGGCGAGTTGGGGCTGACCCTGCACAAGGGCAAGGATCCATCGCCCAAGGACTACCAGCAACTGCTGGCGAGCATCGCCGGGCGTCCGGACTTCCACCTGATCCAGACCGTCATGCTGCGCTCGCTGAGCCAGGCGGTGTACAGCGTCGAGAACAATGGCCACTTCGGCCTGAATTACGAAGCCTACACCCACTTCACTTCGCCGATCCGTCGCTACCCGGACCTGCTGGTGCACCGCGCCATCCGCAGCGTGATCCGCTCGAAGGTCGACACCCCGCACGTCAAGCGTGCCGGCGCCATGAGCATCCCCAAGGCGCGCATCTATCCGTACGACGAGAACACTCTCGAGCAGATGGGCGAGCAGTGCTCGATGACCGAGCGCCGCGCCGACGAGGCCACCCGCGACGTGGTCAACTGGCTCAAGTGCGAGTACATGCGTGATCGCGTGGGCGAGACCTTCCCGGGCGTGATCACCGCGGTGACCGGTTTCGGCCTGTTCATCGAACTGACCGACATCTACGTCGAAGGCCTGGTGCACGTCAGTGCCCTGCCGGGCGACTACTACCACTTCGACCCTGTGCACCACCGCCTGTCTGGCGAGCGCAGCGGGCGCAGCTTCCGCCTGGGTGACACGGTCGAAGTCAAGGTCATGCGCGTTGACCTCGAGCAGCGCAAGATCGACTTCGAAATGTCCGAAGCCGCCGTCAACGCCCCGGTCGGCCGCAAGCCGCGCGCGGCGTCGGCCGAGCCAGCAGCACAAGCCGCGCCCGCAGGTGAAGCGAAGATTTCGCCCAAGCCGCGCAGCCGCAAGGGCGAAACCGCCGAGGCGTACTTCCCGAAAGACGCCGTTCAGCGCAACGCCGAGGTGCGCAAGAGCCGCGAGATGAAAAAGGCCCTGATGAGCGATGCCAAGCACAGTGCCCACGCAGGCGGCAAGGCGGAAAAGGGTGCCAAGGCTTCGGGTAAGGCCAAGCATCGCAAGGGGCCGTCGAAGTCCGGCGCGCCACGTAAGGGCAAGAGCAAGCCATGAGTCAGCTGGAAAAGATCTACGGTGTGCATGCCGTGCAGGCACTGCTGCAGCACCACCCCAAGCGCGTGAAGCAGATCTGGCTGTCCGAAGGGCGCAGCGAGCCTCGCATTCAGGCTTTGCTGGCCCTGGCCGCGGAAAACCGCGTCCAGGTCGGCCAGGCCGAGCGTCGTGAACTCGATGCCTGGGTCGAGGGTGTTCATCAAGGCGTGGTCGCCGAGGTGAGCCCAAGCCAGGTGTGGGGCGAATTGATGCTCGAGGAGTTGCTCGAACGCACTGAAACGCCACCGCTGATCCTGGTGCTCGATGGCGTGACCGACCCGCACAACCTCGGTGCTTGCCTGCGCACTGCCGATGCTGCCGGGGCCACCGCCGTGGTGATCCCCAAGGACAAGTCCGCGAGCCTGACCGCCGTGGTGCGCAAGGTGGCCTGCGGCGCTGCGGAAGTGATTCCCCTGGTGGCCGTGACCAACCTGTCCCGCACCCTGGAAAAACTCCAGCAGCGTGGCCTTTGGGTGGTCGGCACTGCCGGCGAGGCCGAGCAGGAGATCTACCAGCAGGACCTGACCGGCCCGTTGGTGATGATCATGGGTGCCGAAGGCAAGGGCATGCGCCGCCTGACCCGCGAGCACTGCGACTTCCTGGTCAAGTTGCCGATGGCGGGCAGCGTCAGCAGCCTCAACGTCTCAGTGGCAACTGGGGTGTGTCTGTTCGAGGCCGTGCGCCAGCGCCAGAAAATCTGAAAGCTGGCGTTGTTTCTGTAGGAGCCAGCCTTGCGGGCGAACGCCGGTACAGGCGGTGCCATGTATTGCGGCGCCTGTTTCGCCAGCAAGGCTGGCTCCTACATGAATACCCGATGCCGGGTTGTTCAAATATTCGCCAATCTCCTTGCTTGTCCCTCCGGCCTTCTCTACAATTGCGCCCCTTGCCGAGCTGGCAGGTGCGCATGCGCCTTCTCGCTTGGGCAAGTCATACAGTGTCATTCACTCCTTGTCTGACCAGGTTGCTGGCAGACTACTAACCCGTAAGGAGCATTCATGCGTCATTACGAAATCATCTTCCTGGTTCACCCGGACCAGAGCGAGCAAGTCGGCGGCATGGTTGAGCGTTACACCAAGCTGATCGAAGAAGACGGTGGCAAGATCCACCGCCTGGAAGACTGGGGCCGTCGTCAACTGGCCTACGCAATCAACAATGTTCACAAGGCTCACTACGTGATGCTGAACGTTGAGTGCACCGGCAAGGCCCTGGCCGAGCTGGAAGACAACTTCCGCTACAACGATGCCGTGATCCGTAACCTGGTCATCCGTCGCGACGAAGCCGTTACCGGCCCGTCCGAGATGCTCAAGGCCGAAGAGAACCGCAGCGAGCGCCGTGAGCGTCGCGAACGTCCTGAGCATGCTGATGGCGCCGAAGGCGACGACAGCAATGACAGCGACAACAGCGATAACGCTGACGAGTAATCCACGGACCTTTTGAGGAGCCAATCACATGGCACGTTTCTTCCGTCGTCGTAAATTCTGCCGCTTCACTGCTGAAGACGTGAAAGAGATCGACTTCAAAGATCTCAACACCCTGAAAGCTTACGTATCCGAAACCGGCAAGATCGTTCCAAGCCGCATCACCGGTACCAAAGCTCGTTATCAGCGTCAGCTGGCCACCGCTATCAAGCGCGCCCGCTTCCTGGCCCTGCTGCCCTACACCGACAGCCACGGCCGCTGAGACCGGGTCGTCGACTTAAGTAGCAAGGGATAAGCATGCGAGCGTTAGCGGGTTTCATCATGCGCGGTCGTGTGCAGGCCACCCTCGTGGTGGTCATCAGCGCGGTACTGCCGCTGCTGTTCTGGTTGAGTGCCGCCGCCGGGAGCCTGGTGTTCCTGCGGCGTGGGTTCAAGGATGCGTCATCGGTCATCGCCTGGGGCCTTTTGCCAGCGGTGGCCATGTGGTTCTTCGGCGAACCGAGCACCTTGCTGGTGCTGCTGGGGACGCTGGGGCTGGCCGCTTTGTTGCGTGCCGGGCATTCCTGGAACCGGGTGCTGCTGTCCAGCATCGTATTAGGCCTGGTCTACGGCCTGATCCTGGACGTGGCGCTGCGCGAAACATTCGAAGTGCTGGCCAAGGCGCTTGAAAAAGCCCTGCCGCAGTTCGAAGGCAAGCCAGTGTTGCCTGGTGAGCTGATCGGCCCTTTGCTGGTCGCTTCCAGTGCGGTGATGTTGCAGCTGTTCAGCGTGGTGGCTTTGATGCTGGCGCGCTACTGGCAAGCTGAGTTGTACAACCCCGGTGGTTTCGGTCGCGAATTCCGCGACGTGAGGCTACCGCCAGTATCGATGCTGGCGCTGGTGTCGCTGATGGTGCTGGGCCCGTTCCTCGGGTCACAGTTCATCGTGCTGGCATCGGCATCAAGCCTGGTACTGCTGCTCGCTGCCCTCGCCCTGGTTCATGGGCTGGTGGCACAAGGGCGACTGGCCGGTTTCTGGCTGGTGGGGCTGTACGTGACGCTGCCGCTGCTCATGCAGCTGATTTATCCGTTGCTCGTGGTTTTGGCCATTGTCGACAGCCTGTTTGATTTTCGCGGTCGCAAGTCCCCTTCACAGGGTGACGACTCCGCGAACGGTGAAGGTTAAAAGTTAAGAGGTTTTACCAAATGGAACTGATCCTGCTGGAAAAAGTCGCCAACCTGGGTAACCTGGGCGACAAAGTAAACGTTAAGGCCGGTTACGGCCGTAACTTCCTGCTGCCGTTCGGCAAGGCCACCGTTGCCAACGCCGCCAACCTGGCTGCGTTCGAAGAGCGCCGTGCCGAGCTGGAAAAAGCCGCAGCAGACAAGAAAGCTTCGGCTGAAAGCCGCGCTGCCCAACTGGCCGAGCTGGAAGTGACCATCACTGCCACCGCTGGCGACGAAGGCAAGCTGTTCGGTTCGATCGGCACCCACGACATCGCTGACGCCCTGACCGCCTCCGGCGTTGAAGTGGCCAAGGCTGAAGTTCGTCTGCCGAACGGCACCATCCGTCAGGTTGGCGAATACGACGTAGCCGTGCACCTGCACAGCGACGTTGAAGCCACCGTACGCGTGGTTGTCGTAGCTGCCTAAGCTGCGCTGATCGGCTGGCCCCTCGCGGGCCGGGCGGTTAACATCGGGCACGGTCCTGTTCTGAACAGGCCGTGCCCTTTGTCTTTTTCATCTTCCAGAATTCTTTCGTGGCCATGAACGAGATCACCCATCCCGAACAGCTCGACCTGCAAACCGCTGCGCTGAAGGTGCCGCCGCATTCCATCGAGGCCGAACAGGCCGTGCTCGGTGGCCTGATGCTGGACAACAACGCCTGGGAGCGGGTGCTGGACCAAGTGTCGGACGGCGATTTCTACCGGCATGACCACCGCCTGATCTTCCGCGCCATCCACAAACTGGTGGATGCGAACCAGCCATTCGACGTGGTGACACTGCACGAACAGCTGGACAAAGAAGGCGTGTCGACGCAAGTGGGCGGCCTGGCGTACCTCGCCGAACTGGCCAAGAACACCCCGTCGGTGGCCAACATCAAGGCCTACGCTGCGATCATTCGCGAGCGTGCCACATTGCGCCAACTGATCAGTATCAGTACTGATATCGCCGACAACGCCTTCAACCCGCAGGGGCGCAACGCCGAGGAAATCCTCGACGACGCCGAGCGGCAGATCTTCCAGATCGCCGAGGCGCGGCCGAAGACCGGCGGCCCGGTGGGGGTCAATGAGCTGTTGACCATGGCCATCGACCGCATCGACACGCTATTCAACTCCGACAGCGACATCACCGGTGTTTCCACTGGCTTCACCGACCTGGACGAAAAGACCAGCGGCCTGCAGGCGGCCGACCTGATCATCGTTGCGGGCCGCCCCTCGATGGGCAAGACCACCTTCGCCATGAACCTGGTGGAAAACGCCGTGTTACGCAGCGACAAAGTGGTGCTGGTGTTCTCTCTCGAGATGCCCGGTGAATCGCTGATCATGCGTATGCTTTCGTCGCTGGGGCGCATCGACCAGACCAAGGTGCGTTCCGGTCAGCTGGACGACGACGACTGGCCGCGGCTCACTTCGGCGGTCAACCTGCTCAATGACCGCAAGCTGTTCATCGACGATACCGCTGGCATCAGCCCTTCGGAAATGCGGGCGCGGACTCGCCGCCTGGCACGAGAGCACGGCGAAATCGCCATGATCATGGTCGACTACCTGCAGCTCATGCAGATTCCGGGCTCGGCCGGTGACAACCGGACCAACGAGATTTCCGAGATCTCCCGCTCGCTCAAGGCGCTGGCCAAGGAGTTCAACTGCCCGGTAATCGCCCTGTCGCAGCTCAACCGTTCCCTGGAGCAGCGCCCGAACAAGCGCCCGGTCAACTCCGACCTTCGTGAATCGGGTGCGATCGAGCAGGATGCCGACGTAATCATGTTCGTGTATCGCGACGAGGTGTATCACCCCGAGACCGAGCACAAGGGCGTGGCCGAGATCATCATTGGTAAGCAGCGTAACGGCCCCATTGGCTTCGTGCGCCTGGCGTTCATCGGCAAGTACACCCGCTTCGAGAATCTCGCGCCGGGCATGTACAACTTCGACGACGACGAATAAGCCACCAGCCCATGAATCCGACCACCACCGTCGGATTTGGTCAAAATTTGTGCTATATTCCGCGCCCGCGATTTTCCTGCACACCAGAACCGGTCACTGACATGCAAGCAGCCAAACCACTCTACGACTATCCCAAGTACTGGGCCGAATGCTTCGGACCGGCACCGTTCCTGCCCATGAGCAGGGAGGAGATGGATCAGCTCGGCTGGGACTCCTGCGACATCATCATCGTGACCGGCGACGCCTACGTCGACCATGCCTCGTTCGGCATGGCGATCATTGGCCGGCTGCTGGAAGCCCAGGGCTTCCGCGTGGGCATCATCGCCCAGCCGAACTGGCAGTCGAAAGACGACTTCATGAAGCTCGGCGAGCCGAACCTGTTCTTCGGTGTCGCGGCCGGCAACATGGACTCGATGATCAACCGCTACACCGCGGACAAGAAGATCCGTTCCGACGACGCCTATACGCCCGGCGGCATGGCCGGCAAGCGCCCTGACCGTGCCAGCCTGGTGTACAGCCAGCGCTGCAAGGAAGCCTACAAGCATGTACCGATCGTGCTTGGCGGCATCGAGGCTTCGCTGCGGCGCATCGCCCACTATGACTACTGGCAGGACAAGGTCCGCCACTCGATCCTGGTCGACGCCAGCGCCGACATCCTGCTGTACGGCAATGCCGAGCGGGCGATCGTCGAGGTTGCCCAACGCCTGTCCCAGGGCGAGAGCATCGAGCACATCACCGACGTGCGCGGTACCGCGTTCATTCGCCGCGACACGCCGCAGGGCTGGTTCGAGATCGACTCCACCCGCATTGACCGTCCGGGCCGGGTCGACAAGATCATCAACCCGTACGTGAACACGCAGGATACCCAGGCCTGTGCCATCGAGCAGGCCAAGGGCGATCAGGAAGACCCGAACGAAGCCAAGGTCGTGCAGATTCTCGACAGCCCGAGCGTCACCCGCGAGAAGTCGGTGATCCGCCTGCCGTCGTTCGAGAAAGTCCGCAACGACCCGGTGCTCTACGCCCATGCCAACCGCGTGCTGCACCTGGAGACCAACCCGGGCAACGCCCGCGCCCTGGTGCAGAAGCATGGCGAAGTGGATGTGTGGTTCAACCCGCCACCCATCCCGATGACCACCGAAGAGATGGACTACGTGTTTGGCATGCCCTACGCGCGCGTCCCGCACCCGGCCTATGGCAAGGAGCGCATCCCGGCCTACGAGATGATCCGCTTCTCGGTGAACATCATGCGTGGCTGCTTCGGTGGCTGCACCTTCTGCTCGATCACCGAGCACGAAGGCCGGATCATCCAGAACCGCTCCCACGACTCGATCATCCGCGAGATCGAGGAGATGCGCGACAAGGTGCCGGGCTTCACCGGCGTGGTCTCCGACCTGGGTGGCCCGACCGCCAACATGTACCGCATCGCCTGCAAGAGCCACGACATCGAGAAGCACTGCCGCAAGCCGTCGTGCGTGTTCCCTGGTATCTGCGAGAACCTCAACACCGACCACAGCTCGCTGATCGAGCTGTACCGCAAGGCGCGTGCATTGCCAGGGGTGAAGAAGATCCTGATCGCCTCGGGCCTGCGCTACGACCTGGCGGTGGAATCGCCGGAGTACGTGCGTGAGCTGGTCACCCACCACGTCGGTGGCTACCTGAAGATCGCGCCGGAGCATACCGAGCGTGGCCCGCTGGACAAGATGATGAAGCCGGGTATCGGCACCTACGACCGCTTCAAGCGCATGTTCGAGAAATTCTCGAAGGAAGCGGGCAAGGAGCAGTACCTGATCCCGTACTTCATCGCCGCGCACCCGGGCACCACCGACGAAGACATGATGAACCTTGCCCTGTGGCTCAAGGGCAACGGTTTCCGTGCCGACCAGGTGCAGGCGTTCTACCCCTCGCCGATGGCCTCGGCCACCGCGATGTACCACTCGGGCAAGAACCCACTGCGCAAGGTCACCTACAAGAGCGAAGGGGTGGAGATCGTCAAGAGCGAGGAGCAGCGCCGGTTGCACAAAGCGTTCCTGCGCTACCACGACCCGAAGGGCTGGCCGATGCTGCGTGAGGCGCTGCAGCGCATGGGCCGCGCCGACCTGATCGGGCCGGGCAAGCACCAGCTGATCCCGCTGCACCAGCCGCAGACCGACAGCTACCAGAGCGCGCGCCGCAAGAACTCGACCCCGGCCGGCAGCCACAAGGTGGGCAAGGACCAGAAGATCCTCACCCAGCATACCGGCCTGCCGCCGCGTGCCAGCGATGGCAGCAAGCCGTGGGACAAGCGTGAGAAGGCCAAGGCCGAGGCGTTCGCCCGCAACCAGCAGGCGGCCAAGGAGCGCAAGGAAGCGGCCAAGGGCGGCAAGGGCAAGAAGCCGCGCCAGCCTGTTATTCCGCGTTGATTGAACAGGGGCCGCGTTGCGGCCCATCGCCGGCAAGGCCGGCTCCTACCTGTGCAGCGTGACCCGTAGCCTGTAGGAGCCGGCCTTGCCGGCGATGAGCTGCAAAGCAGCCCCTTTGCGATTAATCCGGCTGCTTGTCGACCCACTTCGGCAACACCGGCGACTCGAACCGATCCATCCCCTCCAGCAGCGCCTCCGGCTGCTGGCCGAGCAACAGCATCGCCCGATGCTGCGGCCGTACGAAGCCTTCCTCGACGATGTGATCCAGGAACCCGCCCAGCTTCTCGTAGAACCCGTTCACATCCAGCAGCCCCAGCGGCTTGGCGTGATAGCCCAGTTGCCCCCAGGTCCACACCTCGAACAGTTCCTCCAGCGTCCCCAGGCCGCCCGGCAGGGCGATGAAGGCATCGCTGAGTTCGGCCATGCGCGCCTTGCGTGCGTGCATGCCGTCCACCACTTCCAGGCGGGTCAGGCCCTTGTGGCCGATCTCGGCGTTCATCAGGCTTTCGGGAATGATGCCGATGACCTCGCCACCGGCCGCCAGGGCGGCATCGGCGACGGTGCCCATCAGCCCTACCGCGCCACCGCCGTACACCAGCGTCAGGCCACGGCGGGCGATGGCCTGGCCCAGGGCGACGGCAGCTTCGCGGTAGGCGGGGTTGGCGCCGATGCTGGCGCCACAGAAGACACAAACGGAACGTACAGGCATTGCTTATCTCCCTTTACATGCGCGCACAGGGTAAGGCGCATGCCTGTCGCTTCCAAGGGGTGATTACTCGGGGCGGGCGAACTCGCAGACGGCCGCGCCACTGGCACCGCTGGCATAGGCAGCCAGCAGGCTGCGCATCAGGCTGTTCAACGTCATGGTAATTACTCCTGAATGAGAGGTTGTCCCATCGTCCAGGAAGAGGGCATGATGTGCACGTTGATTGGTTGTATACAATCCATTGAACAAATCTACTGCCTGGCCACTTGACACCCCTTGACCCATATCAGGGACGGGCGTTCCGGTTTCAGGCAGACTCGCAATTGATAAACCCCTGCCAAGGAGATTCATGATGTTTGCGAAAGCTGTAGCGGTATCCCTGCTGACCCTCGCCAGCGCCTCTGTCTTCGCAGCCGAGTGTTCGGTGACTGTCGACTCGACCGACCAGATGTCGTTCAACACCAAGGAAATCGTCATCGACAAGAGCTGCAAGAAATTTACCGTGAACCTGGAACATTCGGGTAACTTGCCGAAGAACGTCATGGGCCACAACATTGTCATCAGCAAGACAACTGACATGCAGCCGATTGCTACCGACGGCCTGAGCGCCGGTATCGACAAGTCCTATCTGAAAGAAGGTGATGAGCGTGTCATTGCTCATACCAAGATCATTGGCGCGGGAGAGAAAGACTCGGTGACCTTTGATGTGTCCAAGTTGGCTGCTGGCACCGAATATAGCTTCTTCTGCTCGTTCCCTGGCCACATCTCGATGATGAAGGGTACGGTCGTCGTCAAGTAAGCGACGCCTGAGGCAGTACACTCGTGGGAGCGGGCTTGCCCCGCGATGGCGATGGTGAGTCCACCAGGTCATCGCGGGGCAAGCCCGCTCCCACAGTTGTTTCTACGCCTAATCAAGGCGCGAACGGCAGCTCGCGCTTGTGCTGGGTCTTGCGGTAGGTGGCGACGATGATGTCGAACGCCTCCTGGCTCACCGACTGGCCATGCAGGAAGGCGTCGATCTGCTGGTAGGTCACGCCGTGGGACGCTTCGTCCGGCTTGCCCGGCTCGAGGTCTTCGAGGTCCGCGGTCGGCACTTTCTCAACCAGCGCCTCCGGCGCGCCAAAGCTGCGCGCGATCGCCCGCACCTGATTCTTCACCAACCCGCTCAGCGGCGCCAGGTCGCAAGCCCCGTCACCGAATTTGGTGAAGAAGCCCATCACCGCCTCTGCGGCGTGGTCGGTGCCGATCACCAGGCCCGCGCGGGCGCCGGCGACGGTGTACTGGGCGACCATGCGCGTACGCGCCTTGATGTTGCCGACGACGAAGTCCACCAGGGTTGGCGAGCCGTTTTTCAGTTCCTGCACTTCTGCCGCCAATGCCTTCACGGCTGGCGCGATATCGATGGTGTGTACCTCATCTGCCTTGATCACCTCAAGACACGCCTGGGCGTCGTGCTCGTCGTGCTGTACATGGTACGGCAGGCGCACGGCGATGAAGGTGTAGGCCTTATCGCCGGTTTCGCTGCGCAGCTCGTTGATGGCGCGCTGGGCGAGCAGGGCGGCAGTCAGCGAATCGACACCGCCGCTGATGCCCAGCACCAGGGTCTTGAGCCGGGCGTTGGCCAGGCAGTCCTTGATGAAGGCCACGCGCCGGGCGACTTCTCGCTCGAGCGCGGCGGCGTCTTCGAACGGCGGCTGCACCTTGAGCGCCCGGGCAATCTCTTGCTGAACGGCTTGCATGGGTTACTCCTTGCTGGGGACTTTGAATACGTGACGCAGGTAAGTGACGAAGTTCTCGTCGCGGCACTGGGTCTTGGCGGCTTCGTCGGAGATCTTCGCCACCGGTGAGCCGTTGCAGTCGGTCATTTTAAGCACGATGTTCATGGGTGCCACACCGGGGATGTCGCAGGTCAGGTTGGTACCGATACCGAAACTGACGTTGATGCGCCCGCGCAGGGCACGGAAGATTTCCAGTGAACGGGTGAGGTTGAGGCCATCGGAGAACACCAGGGTCTTGGTCATCGGGTCGATGCCCAGCTTCTGGTAGTGGGCGATGGCCTTCTCGGCCCAGGCCACCGGCTCGCCCGAGTCGTGGCGCAAACCATCGAAGAGCTTGGCGAAATACAGGTCGAAGTCCTTCAGGAAGGCATCCATGGTGATGCAGTCGGTCAGGGCGATGCCCAGCAGGCCGCGGTATTCACGTACCCAGCAATCGAGCGCGGCGATCTGGCTGTCGATCAGCCGTGGGCCAAGCTGCTGGTGGGCCATGATCCATTCATGGGCCATGGTGCCCAAGGGCTTGATATCCAGTTTCCATGCCAGGTCGACGTTGCTGGTGCCGACGAAGCGGGCCGGGAAGTCGTCGCGCAGCACGCGCACCACTTCCTCCTGGACACGGCTGGAGAAGCGCCGCCGGGTGCCGAAGTCGGCCACTTGCAGGTGGGCCAGCTCGTCGTCGCTGGCATGGGCGCGCAGCCAGTCGAACTTGCGCAGCAGCTGGTCGCGCGCTTCAGAGAGGCGCATGCGTGGGTGCAGATGGCGGTTGCGTACTTCGCTGATGATCGCCAGCAACGGCACTTCGAACAGGATCACGTGCAGCCAGGGGCCACGGATGCGCAAGAACAGCTGGTCATGCTCGATGCCGACGCGCACGTAACGCAGGTTGAAGCGGAACAGGCGCAGGAAGCGCAGGAAATCGGGCTTGAGGAAGCTGATGCGTTCGAGGAAGGCCAGCTGCTCGTCTTCCAGGGTCAGTTCGCTGAGCAGCTCAAGCTGGTTGCGGATCTCGCCCAGGTAAGGGCGCAGGTCTTCACCGTTGCGGCAGCGAAACTCCCACTCGACGTCGGCGTCCGGGTAGTTGTGCAGCACCGCCTGCATCATCGTCAGCTTGTAGAAGTCGGTGTCGAGCAGGTTGTGCACGATGCGCTCGGCGAATGCGCTCTCGCTCATCAGGTGGGGCTCCAGGGCGTCGAATGGTGGCTATTGTGCCAGCCTTTGCGGCGTTGATGTGCCTGGTTCGCCGGCAAGCCGGCTCCTACAGGTTTGGCGGCTTGCCGGTGAACCTGCCAAAACAGGTGTTTTTCCGTGCACCGGCTAGCCTTTAAACGGTGCCCCCTGTAGCAGTCTCGCACCAGTGGTGTGCACTTCGGTGACGTCCGCTGTTACAGGTCGGTTGCACGTTAACACTCGCAAGGGTTGCAATGATGGCGCTCTCAGGTTGCTCCTTGTCTAGGCGTGTCGGTGGCGCTTGCTCCGACATAGACGGTTGCACGCTCAATAAAGAAAAGGCCGTCGGTCGCCTGCCACCACACCCTGTCGTGTGTTTTCCCGGAAGACAAAACCACTGGCACGGCCCTTGCTCGGAGCACAGGGCTGAGAAGTTGTAGTGCCAACCAAAAAAAATACTCTAGGAGCACCACCTCATGTCGCAGACGTTTTACAAGAAAGGTTTCCTGGCACTGGCCGTGGCCACGGCACTGGGTGTTTCTTCGTATGTTCAGGCCGACGTCAAGTTTGGCGTCGCAGGCCCCATGACCGGGGCCAACGCAGCGTTTGGCGAGCAGTACATGAAAGGTGCCCAGGCGGCGGCCGACAAGATCAACGCCGCCGGTGGGGTGAACGGCGAGAAGATCATTCTCGTCAAGGGCGATGATGCGTGCGAGCCCAAGCAGGCCGTGGCCGTGGCCAACCGCCTGGTCGACCAGGACAAGGTCATCGGCGTGGTCGGGCACTTCTGCTCCTCCAACACCATTCCCGCCTCCGAGGTGTACGACGAAGCCGGCGTGATCGCCATCACCCCAGGTTCGACCAACCCGCAGGTCACCGAGCGCGGTCTGGGCGCGATGTTCCGCATGTGCGGCCGCGACGACCAGCAGGGCATCGTTGCCGGCGACTACATCGTCGACGTGCTCAAGGGCAAGAAAGTGGCGGTGCTGCACGACAAGGACACCTACGGCCAGGGCCTTGCCGATGCGACCAAGGCGCAGTTGACCAAGCGTGGCGTAACGCCGGTGCTGTACGAGGGCCTGACCCGTGGCGAGAAGGACTTCAGCGCCGTGGTCACCAAGATTCGCGCCGCCGGTGCCGACGTCGTCTACTTCGGCGGCCTGCACCCGGAAGCCGGCCCCCTGGTGCGCCAGCTGCGCGAGCAGGGCCTGAAGGACGTCAAGTTCATGTCCGACGACGGCATCGTCACCGACGAGTTGGTGGCCACAGCAGGCGGTGCGCAGTATGTGGATGGCGTGTACATGACCTTCGGCGCCGACCCGCGCCTGCTGCCCGACAGCAAGGCGGTGGTGGAAGAATTCCGCAAGGCCGGCACCGAGCCTGAAGGCTACACCCTGTATGCCTACGCTTCTGTGCAGGCCCTGGCCGCCGCGTTCAACGGCGCCAAGTCGAACAAGGGCGAGGACGCCGCCAAGTGGCTCAAGGCCAACCCGGTCAAGACCGTCATGGGCGAGAAGAAGTGGGACAGCAAGGGTGACCTGACCGTATCGGACTACGTGGTCTACCAGTGGGACAAGGACGGCAAATACCACCAGCTGGAAAAACAAAAATAACAACGGCATCCGGCCTGGGCGCCACAACGCCCGGGCCGCTGCCCCGCGGTACCCGTCTTTATCCGTAGATCTGCACAGTTCTGCGCCGCGAGGGCCGCTTCATCCGTGGCCTGCCGTGGTCGGCGCTCGTGCAATCTCAATCAGGTGAGATTGCGTTATGGATGGTATTTTCCTGCAGCAACTGGTCAACGGCCTGACCCTCGGGTCGGTCTATGGCCTGATCGCCATCGGCTACACAATGGTCTATGGCATCATCGGCATGATCAACTTCGCGCATGGCGAGGTGTACATGATCTCCGCGTACCTCGCGGCGATCAGCCTGGCATTGCTGGCCTACTTCGGCGTCGAGTCCTTCCCCCTGCTGATGCTGGGCACGCTGTTGTTCACCGTCGTCGTCACCGGCGTCTATGGCTTCACCATCGAGCGTATTGCCTACAAGCCCCTGCGTAACTCCACCCGCCTGGCACCGCTGATCAGCGCCATTGGTATCTCGCTGATCCTGCAGAACTACGCACAGATCAGCCAGGGCGCCCGCCAGCAGGGTGTCCCGACCCTGCTCGAAGGCGCCTGGCGTGTCGAGGTGGGTAGCGGTTTCGTGCAACTCACTTACACCAAGATCTTCATCCTGGTCGCCGCGTTCGTCGGCATGGGCCTGCTCACCTATGTGATCAAGTACACCAAGCTCGGCCGTATGTGCCGGGCGACGCAACAGGACCGCAAGATGGCTTCGATCCTGGGGATCAATACCGACCGGGTGATCTCCTACGTGTTCGTCATCGGTGCGGTGATGGCGGCGCTGGCCGGCGTGCTGATCACCATGAACTACGGCACCTTCGACTTCTATGCCGGCTTCATCATCGGCATCAAGGCGTTCACCGCTGCGGTGCTAGGGGGGATTGGCTCGCTGCCAGGCGCGATGCTCGGCGGGATCATCCTGGGCATCTCCGAATCGCTGTTCTCCGGCTTGATCAACTCCGACTACAAGGATGTGTTCAGCTTCTCGCTGCTGGTGATGATCCTTATCTTCCGTCCGCAAGGCCTGCTGGGTCGCCCGCTCGTGGCTAAGGTGTGAACATGTCCTCTGCCAAAACTGCCTCTGTATCCGAAACCCAGGGTTTCGACCTCAAACGCAGCCTGCTGGAGACCCTCGTCGCCGGCCTGCTGGCCCTTATCGTGTTTGGCCCGGTCGTCGGTGTGGTGCTCGACGGCTACAGCTTCAACGCCGAGCCTACCCGTGTCGCCTGGCTGGTCGGCGGGGTGATGGTCGGGCGTTTCCTGCTCAGCCTGTTCCTGCAGACCGGCACCGGCCTGCGCATGTTGCAGGGCTTCGACAGCGGCGGCTCGGGCGTGCATGTGCTGGCGCCGAACTATAAGTCGCGCCTGCGCTACATCATCCCGGCGCTGATCGTGATCGCTATCGTGTTCCCGGTGTTTGCCAACAAGTACCTGCTGACCGTGGTCATCCTCGGGCTGATCTATGTGTTGCTGGGCCTTGGCTTGAACATCGTGGTCGGTTTGGCCGGCCTGCTCGACCTGGGCTACGTGGCCTTCTACGCCATTGGCGCCTACGGCCTGGCCCTGGGCTACCAGTATCTGGGCCTGGGTTTCTGGAGCGTGCTGCCGCTGGCGGCGATCGCCGCGGCGCTGGCAGGGTGCATCCTCGGCTTCCCGGTGTTGCGAATGCACGGTGACTACCTGGCCATCGTCACCCTCGGTTTCGGCGAAATCATTCGCCTGGTGCTGAACAACTGGCTGTCGTTCACCGGAGGGCCGAACGGCATGCCGGTGCCATCGCCGACCTTCATGGGCCTGGAATTCGGGCGCCGGGCGAAGGATGGCGGGGTGCCGATCCACGAGTTCTTCGGCTTCGAATACAACGCCAACCTCAAGTTCGTGTTCATCTATGCCGTGCTGTTCCTGGTGGTGCTGGCGGTGCTGTACATCAAGCACCGGCTGACCCGCATGCCAGTGGGCCGCGCCTGGGAAGCACTGCGTGAAGACGAAATCGCCTGCCGCTCCATGGGCCTGAACCATGTGCTGGTCAAGCTTTCGGCGTTCACCCTCGGTGCCTCCACCGCCGGCCTGGCGGGGGTGTTCTTCGCCTCCTACCAAGGCTTCGTCAACCCTTCGTCGTTCACCTTCTTCGAGTCGGCGCTGATCCTGGCCATCGTCGTGCTAGGTGGCATGGGCTCGACCGTGGGCGTGGTGATCGCGGCCTTCGTGCTCACCGTGGCGCCGGAGCTGCTGCGCAGCTTCTCCGAGTACAGGGTGCTGCTGTTCGGCGTGCTGATGGTGCTGATGATGATCTGGCGACCGCGAGGGCTGATCCGCATCAGCCGTACCGGTGTCGTCCCACGTAAAGGAGTGGCGCCATGAGCGACGATATCATTCTGTCGGTCGACAACCTGATGATGCAGTTCGGTGGGATCAAGGCGCTCAGCGATGTCAGCCTGAAAGTGAAGCGCAACCAGATCTTTGCCCTGATCGGCCCGAACGGTGCGGGCAAGACCACCGTGTTCAACTGCCTGACCGGCTTCTACAAGGCCAGCGGCGGGCGCATCGAGCTGAATGTGCGCGGCAGCAGCACCAACGTCATTCAGCTGCTGGGTGAGCGCTTCCAGCCAACGGACTTCGTCTCGCCGGCGCGCTTTGCCAACCGCATGTACTACAAGATGTTCGGCGGCACGCACCTGGTCAACCGCGCCGGGCTGGCGCGGACCTTCCAGAACATTCGCCTGTTCAGGGAAATGTCCGTGGTGGAGAACCTGCTGGTGGCCCAGCACATGTGGGTCAACCGCAACCTGCTGGCCGGGGTGCTCAACACAAAGGCCTATCGCCAGGCCGAGAGCGATGCGCTGGACCACGCCTTCTACTGGCTGGAGGTGGTCGACCTGGTCGACTGCGCCAACCGCTTGGCCGGCGAGCTGTCGTACGGCCAGCAGCGCCGGCTGGAGATTGCCCGGGCCATGTGCACGCGGCCGAAGATCATCTGCCTGGACGAGCCGGCTGCCGGCCTCAACCCGCAGGAGACCGAGGCCCTGAGCCGCATGATCCGTGTACTGCGCGACGAGCATGACATCACCGTGGTGCTGATCGAGCACGACATGGGCATGGTCATGAGCATCTCCGACCACATCGTCGTGCTCGACCACGGCAACGTGATCGCCGAGGGTGCACCGCAGGACATCCGCCACAACCCGACGGTGATCGCCGCCTACCTGGGTGCCGACGAAGAGGAGCTGGTATGAGTGCACCCATTCTCGAACTGAAGGACCTGGACGTGTTCTACGGGCCGATCCAGGCCCTGAAGAAAGTCTCGATGCACATCAATGAAGGCGAGACGGTGAGCCTGATCGGCGCCAACGGTGCGGGCAAGTCCACGCTGCTGATGTCGATCTTCGGCCAGCCGCGCGCGGCGTCGGGGCATATCGTCTATCGCGGCACCGACATCACCCGCAAGTCGTCGCACTACATCGCCTCCAACGGCATTGCCCAGTCCCCGGAAGGGCGCCGGGTGTTCCCCGACATGACCGTCGAGGAGAACCTGATGATGGGCACCATCCCCATCGGCGACCAACATGCGGCCGAGGACATGCAGCGCATGTACGAGCTGTTCCCGCGGCTGAAGGAGAGGCGCAACCAGCGTGCCATGACCATGTCGGGGGGCGAGCAGCAGATGCTCGCCATTGCCCGGGCGCTGATGAGCCGGCCCAAGCTGCTGTTGCTCGACGAGCCGTCGCTGGGGTTGGCGCCGATCGTGGTCAAGCAGATCTTCGCCACACTGCGCGAGCTGGCGCAGACGGGGATGACCATCTTCCTGGTGGAGCAGAACGCCAACCATGCGCTGAAGCTGTCGGACCGGGCGTATGTGATGGTCAACGGGCAGATTCGCATGAGCGGGACGGGGCAGGAGTTGTTGGTGAATGAGGAGGTGCGTAACGCCTACTTGGGCGGGCACTGATTGAATACGCTGTTCGCCGGCAAGCCGGCTCCTACAGGGATACTCGTAGGAGCCGGCTTGCCGGCGAACGCATGTGGACAACTTGTCGCATATCTTTCTAGAAGCACTCCACAATCCCATCGCAACCCCTTGTTTCCACAAGCTGAAAACTTTCCACGGTTTGTGTGGAACCGCCTGTGGAAAACATGGTGGCATCTCGCTCCAGCCCTTTGTTTTCATGGCTTGCGAGGGGCTGTATATTTTTTAATCAAACCAAGGTTATGCATGACCTCACTGCACTTTTCCGCTCACTCGGGGCGGAAGGAGAGCGGTATGAGTGTCTGTGGATAACTCTGTGAAGAAACGTTGGACAGAGCGCTGCAAGCGGCATGCTTGAAAGCGTTGCGCCATCATTGGGAGATGTCCACAGGACATTTTCTATCCATTTGGTTCCCTTTGCCCGATGACTTGCCCCCAATCTGTGGGGAAAGCCTTGTGGATAAGATGCGCATAGTCTGGCGGGAGCCATCTATTACGGGGCTTTCCCGGTGTTGTACGCTTTTTGACCAGCTGCTGAAACGGTTGTCGACAACGCTTGCGCCGGGCATGCTGCAAAACCTGCCGATCACACCCCAAGGAGAAGAGCATGACGTCCACCGTATTCATCACTGGCGCGACTTCCGGTTTTGGTGAGGCTACCGCCCGCCGTTTCGCCGATGCCGGCTGGAAGCTGGTGCTGACCGGCCGTCGCAAGGAGCGCCTGGATGCGCTGTGCGCCGAGCTGTCGGCCAAGACCGAGGTGCATGGCCTGGTGGTCGATGTGCGGGATCGCCAGGCGATGGAGGCGGCCATCGCCAGCCTGCCGTCGAGCTTCGACAAGCTCCAGGGCCTGGTCAACAACGCGGGCCTGGCGCTGGGTGTCGATGCTGCGCAGAACTGCAGCCTGGACGACTGGGAAACCATGGTCGACACCAACATCAAGGGCCTGATGTACACCACCCGCCTGCTGTTGCCACGGTTGATCGCCCACGGTCGCGGGGCGTCGATCCTCAACGTCGGTTCGGTGGCGGGCAACTACCCGTACCCGGGCGCCAATGTATATGGCGGCACCAAGGCCTTCGTCGGCCAGTTCTCGCTGAGCCTGCGCTGCGACCTGCGCGGCACGGGTGTGCGGGTGAGCAACATCGAGCCGGGGTTGTGCGAAAGCGAGTTCTCGCTGGTGCGCTTCGGTGGGGACCAGGCGAAGTATGACGCCACTTACGCAGGCGCCGAGCCGATCCAGCCGCAGGACATCGCCGAGACCATCTTCTGGATCCTCAACCAACCGGCGCACATCAATATCAACAGCCTTGAGCTGATGCCGGTGAGCCAGGACTGGGCAGGGTTCTCGATCGACCGGTCGGCCAAGGGCTGAATTTTGTGACAGGGCCCGCTTTGCGGGCCATTCGCCGGCAAAGCCGGCTCCTACGGAAGATGCGTCATGCACGGTGGACTGCCGGTTTTGCCGGCGAATGCGTCAGCTCAGGCGCTGCAGGCCTTCCAGGCAGGTCGCCAGGTGATAGGGCGTGGTCGACGGCATGTCGTGGCGGCTGACTTCGCCCATGTCATTGCGGCACTCATGCCAGCCGCCCTCATGCAGGAACCGGGCTTCCAGTGCCTGCAATTGCTTCAGCAGCTTCGCCTCGCTGTGGGGCCGCAAGGGCAGCGCCCGCAAGTACTCGGCCTGGGCCCAGATCCGCTGGGTAGCGTCGAGGACCTTGCCGTCCACAGCCAGCATCGCCAGCACCGCCGAATCCTTCACGCCGCACTGCTCGGCGTAGTCGAAGGCGCGGGTGATGGAGGCGTGCAGGTTCGTATCGCGCAGCAGCCGTGAGGTGTCCAGCAGGTAGAACCATTCGAACTGGTGGCCCGGCTCGAACCAGTTATCCACAGCCCCGCGTGGCTTCTCCAACATCAAGCCGTGGGTCGGTTCGATGAACTGCGCCTGCAACCCCTCGCACAGGTCCAGCAATGCATGGTGAACGTTGTCGTCGTCACGCACGGCCAGCACCTGAAGGAAGGCTTCGGCCAGGTGCATCTGCGGGTTCTGCAACGGGCCACTGCCCAGGTCCGACCAGTCTTCGCCGAGGCTGGCCTCGTACAGGCCATCATCACGGGCGAACTGCTCGGCAACGATTTCCAGCGCTGCGTCCAAGGCCGACTCCACCAGGCCTTCGCGCACCTTGCCCCAGTAATGGGCGCAGGCGAAGACGATGAAGGCGTGGGTGTAGAGGTCTTTGCGCCGGTCCAGCGGCTTGCCTTCGGCGTCGATGCTGTAGAACCAGCCGCCGTGCTCGGCGTCGTGGAAGTGCCGTTGCAGCGAGCGGAACAGCGCCGCTGCGCGCTCGGCCGCGCCGGGCTGCTCGATGCGGCTGCTGAACAAATACAGCTGGCGGGCGCAAGCCATGGCCCGGTAGCGCTGCACGGGCAGTGGCCGGTGCTGGGCGTCGAGGGCTTCGTAGGGCAGGGCCATGTCGGCGTTCCAGCCAGGGCCCTGCCACAGCGGCACGATGCGTTCGGCGAAGTGCTGGTGGAAACGGGTCAGTGCGGGGCGGGGGTCGGACATGGTGGCGCTCGTGACGGTCGGGCAGGGCGCCATGGTAGCAGAAGTGGGGAGGGGTTCGTGGGTGCGGGCGAAGGTGTCAGCCGGGATTACCCAGGCCCTGCCAGTGCCGCGCGCCGACAAAGATGAAGCGCAGCTGCTGAGTGATTTTTTCCTGTGGTGACAAGGCCTGTGGATAACCCGGCTCGGGGCTGTCGATCAGCTCGGGCAGGGTGGCGAACACGGTCTTGACCACCAGGTCGGCCATCACCGCCAGGGCGGCGCCGTCGAGGTGCTGCCAGCGTGGCATGCGGGCCAGGTCGGTGGCCAGATCGTTGCTGATGTCCTGGCGCAGGCGGGCGATGGCCTGGCGCACGGCTTGCGAGCCACCGTACTGCTCGCGGGCGAGGAACAGGAACTGTGCCCGGTGGGCGACGACCACGTCGAGGAAGATGCGCACCGAGGCGTCGGTGATGCCGCCGAGTTCGAACTCGTTGTGCCGCACCAGGCGGATGGTCTGGCGGAAAGTGGTGTCGACCTCGGCGACCAGGGCCAGGCCCAGGGCGTCCATGTCGGGGAAGTGGCGGTAGAAACCGGTGGGCACGATGCCGGCGGCCTTGGCCACCTCGCGCAGGCTGATGCTGCCGAAGCCACGGCCGCTCTCCATGAGCAAGCAGGCGGCATCCAGCAGGGCCTGGCGGGTTTGTAGCTTCTGTTCGGCGCGCGGCAGCATGGGGCAGGATTCTGTGACTGTACGGCTGGGCATTCTGGATAAAAAAACAAAGCCCGGTCAATGGACCGGGCTTGGAGGGGAGCTGGCGCAGTGGGGCGGGTTGTTGTTCTCGGCCATGGTGATCAGCTCACACGGCTGAGTTCGACCAGACGATCCGAGCCACCTTCAGCTACACGGTTGTTGCGTTCGGTCAGACGATCCGAGCCACCTTCGGCTACACGGTTGTTGCGTTCGATCAGACGCTCCGAGCCACCTTCGGCTACACGGTTGTTGCGCTCGATCAGACGGTCCGAGCCACCTTCGGCTACACGGTTGTTGCGCTCGATCAGACGGTCCGAGCCACCTTCGGCTACACGGTTGGTGCGTTCGATCAGACGGTCAGAACCCCCTTCCGCCAAGCGTCCGGCACGTTCTTGCAGGCGTTCGGCGCCGCCTTCGGCCAGGGTGTTCAGCGGTTGGGCGACGGTCGCGGCACTGGAGCGCGATTCGGCGCTCAGGTGCTGGTCTTCGGCCGGCAGGGCGAAGGCGTTGGCGGCAAGGACGGACAGGGTCAGGCTCAGCAGCAGATGGCGTTTCATGATCTCGGTGCTCCTCTGGGGGGCTGGGAAAGTGGGTACGGAGCCAATGCTACGCCCGGTAACGCCAGAGAGAAGTTCATCGGGATAATGGTGACAATCGACGGGATTGATACTGAGTTGCAACGGCTCTACCGCGGTGCTTGTGGGGTGGCGATCAACCTGTGTGCGAGCCTTTGGCCTGGTAACACCGTGGCCGTCCGTCGACCCAAAGTTGAGAAAAGCGTCAGGAAAACTTCGTTATCATGGCCGTCCGGATTAAACCCGACGGGTTTTCATCAGTCCGACATACTAAGTGCCATCGCGACACCCGCTTCGAGCCCTGCAGTCAGGAGAGCCCCGCATGACGCGCCCCGCCAGAATCCTCCTTTGGACCTTCGCCACCCTGGTCACCGTGCTGGCGATCCTGGTGGTGGTGATCGCCACCTTCGACTGGAACCGGGCCAAGCCGTTGCTCAACGAGAAGGTCTCCGAAGCCCTGCATCGCCCCTTCGCGATCAATGGCAACCTGGCTGTCCACTGGCGTACCGAACCTGAAGAAGGCGGTTGGCGGGCTTTCGTGCCCTGGCCGCACTTTACCGCCGAAGCGCTCACGCTCGGCAACCCCGATTGGCTCAAGGAGCCACGGATGGTCGGGCTGGAGCGCGTGGAGTTCCGCCTGTCGCCACTGCCACTGATCGTCCAGCGCATCAGCATCCCGCGTATCGACCTGGTCAAGCCCAGCGCCAGCCTCACCCGCCTGGCCGACGGCCGCGCCAATTGGGTCTTCGACCTCGGGCCAAAGGACGAAAATGCCCCGCCCTCTAAATGGGTGCTGGACATCGGCGCCATCGGTTTCGACCAGGGCACTGTCAGTTTCGATGACCAAACCCTGAAGACCAGCATGAAGGTGCAGGTCGACCCGCTGGGCAAGCCGATCCCGTTCAGCGATATCGTCGGCAAGGAGCGCGCCGAGAAAGCCGGCAAGGCCCAGGATTATGCGTTTGGCTTCAAGGCCCAGGGTCGCTACAAAGGCCAGGCGGTGGCCGCCACCGGCAAGATCGGCGGGTTGCTTGCGCTGCAGGATGCCAGCCAGCCCTTCCCGCTGCAGGCCGATGCACGCATCGGCGATACCCGCGTGGTCCTGGCAGGTACCCTGACCGATCCACGCAACCTGGGCGCCCTGGACTTGCGCCTGGCGCTCTCCGGCAGCAGCCTGGGCAACCTCTACCCGCTGACCGGCGTGACCCTGCCGGACACCCCAGCCTATTCCACCGACGGCCACCTGATCGCCAACTTGCACGATCCAGCAGGCGCGCAGTTCCGCTACGAAGGCTTCAACGGCAAGATCGGCGACAGCGATATCCATGGCGACCTGGCCTTCGTCGCCAGCCAGCCGCGGCCGAAACTGTCGGGCAAGCTGGTCTCGAACCAGCTGCTGTTCAAGGACCTGGCGCCGTTGATCGGCGCCGACTCCAACAGCGCGCAGAAGGCGCGCGGTGGCGCCAGCAAGCAGCCGGCGGGCAAGGTGTTGCCGGTGGAGGAATTCCGTACCGAGCGCTGGCGGGCCATGGATGCCGACGTCAGCTTTGCCGGCAAGCGCATCGTCCACAGTGAGAAGCTGCCGTTCAAGGACCTCTCTGCCCATGTGATCCTCGAAGACGGTTTGCTGCGCCTGGAGCCGCTGCGTTTCGGCGTGGCCGGTGGCACCCTCGACTCCAATATCCGCCTGGACGGGCGCAACGCACCGCTGCAAGGCCGTGCCCAGCTGAGCGCGCGCGGTTTCAAGCTCAAGCAACTGTTCCCCGGATTTGCGCCGATGCAGACCAGCTTCGGCGAACTCAACGGCGACGCCGACATCAGCGGGCGCGGCAACTCGGTGGCGGCGTTGCTGGGCACCGCCAACGGCGACCTGCGCCTGTTGATGAACGATGGCGCCATCAGCCGTGGCCTGATGGAGATCGCCGGGCTCAACGTGGGCAACTACGTGGTCGGCAAGCTGTTCGGCGATGAGGACGTGAAGATCAATTGCGCCGCGGCCGACGTTGGGTTCAAGAATGGCCTGGCGACCACGCGGTTGTTCGTCTTCGACACCGAGAACGCGATCATCTACATCAACGGTACGGCCAACTTCGCCAGCGAGCAGTTGGACCTGAAGATCACCCCCGAGTCCAAGGGCGTGCGGCTGTTCTCGCTACGCTCACCGCTGTATGTGCGTGGGCCGTTCGCCAAGCCCAGCGCCGGCGTGCAGGCGGTGCCACTGGCATTGCGTGGGGCGGGGATGGTGGCGCTTGGCGTGGTGGTCGGGCCGGCCGCCGGGTTGCTGGCATTGATTGCGCCGAGCAGTGGCGATGCGCCGAACCAGTGCACGCCCTTGTTGCAGCAGATGAAGACCGGCAAGGTACCGGCAGCGGCGAAGCGGTAACTGTAGGAGCGGCTTCAGCCGCGAAGCAGGCAACACGGTGGTTGGCACCGGCGACGCCGGTGTTCGCGGCTGAGGCCGCTCCTACAAGGGGCGTGCCGGCATTCACAAACCTTTCAACAGATCGGACATATCGTCCGCGTGTTCCTCTTCCTGGGCCAGGATATCCTCGAAGATGCGCCGGGTGGTCGGGTCCTTGTCACCGATGTACTGGATGATCTCGCGGTAGCTGTCGATGGCGATGCGCTCGGCCACCAGGTCCTCCAGCACCATCTCCTTCAGCGACTCGCCCGCCACGTACTGGGCGTGGGAGTGTTTGCTCAGGTTGTCCGGGTTGAAGTCCGGCTCGCCGCCCAGTTGCACGATGCGTTCGGCCAGCCGGTCGGCATGTTCGCTTTCCTGATTGGCATGTTCGAGAAACTCCTCGGCGGCGACGCTGGCCTTGATGCCGCTGGCCATGAAGTAGTGGCGCTTGTAGCGCAGGGTGCAGACCAGCTCGGTGGCCAGCGACTCGTTGAGCAGGCGCAGGATCTTTTCGCGGTCGGCGTGGTAACCCTCGGTCACCGCCCCTTGCTCGACATGTTTGCGGGCGCGGGCGCGCAGGGTCTTCACATCGGTCAGTTCAACGCTCATGTTCATCTCCGTAGGCATTGGGTAGGGTCAGGCACCGGGTACGGCGTCGCTGTCTTGCTGGCGTTGCTTGCAGGTCTTGAAGCCCTTGGCGTCGACATGGCCGGTGGCGTCGAAGCGCACGTAGTAGGGCTGCTGGTGGCCATCGCGGTTGAGGATGTAGTCGTTGCAGGTGCCACCGTGGGGCAGGTCGATGACCTTCGACGGGCTGCCGCCGATGGCGATGACCTTCTGCATGGTCATGCCGTGCTCGACCTGCTTGACCAGCGGCTCGTCGCGGTAGGTGACGTAGTCCACCGGGTTTTCCGGGCGGCTGCCGCAGGCAGCGAGGGTCGCGCTTGCCAGAAGGATGGCCAGGGTTCGCTTGTACATGGTCCCGCTCCTTGCTCAGGGTCTGTTCTGCTTGGAACCGCGCGGCGCGCCGGGAGTTCGATTGCGCTTGTCTTCGATCACGCTGTAGGGTGGGCCGGTCTGTTCACGGAAGAGGGCAAGGTGATGAGCCAGGAACTGGCCACGCGTTATCCACTGGTGCTGGTGCCGGGCATGCTCGGTTTTGTGCGGGCATTGTTGTACCCCTATTGGTTCGGCATCGTCCCGGCGTTGCGCCGAGGTGGCGCGCAGGTGTTTCCGGTGCAGGTGTCGCCGCTGCATTCCAGCGAAGTGCGCGGCGAGCAGTTGCTGGGCATCATCGAGGAGATCTGCCAACGCACAGGGGCCGAGAAGGTCAACCTGATCGGGCATAGCCAGGGGGCGCTGAGTGCACGCTACGCGGCCGCGAAGCGCCCCGACCGGGTGGCCTCGGTGACCTCGGTGGCCGGCCCCAACCAGGGCTCCGAGCTGGCCGACCACCTGGAGCGCACGGCGCCGGGCGGCTCACCCCTGGGGCGTATCCTCAAGGCGGTGCTGCATGGCGTTGCCGTGCTGCTGGGTTGGTTGGAGACCGGCTGGCGCCGCGACCCGTTACCGATCGATGTGCATGCCTCGCACCAGTCGCTGACCAGCGCCGGTGTGGCGCTGTTCAACCAGGCTTATCCACAGGGGCTGCCGCAGGTTTGGGGTGGCGAGGGGCCGCCCGCAGTGAACGGGGTGCGCTACTACTCCTGGTCCGGCACCCTGCAGCCGGGGCGCAGCGACCAGGGCCTGAACCGCTTCGACGGCAGCAATTACTTCTGCCGCCTGTTCGCCCGCAGCTTCGTCAGGGAGAAGGGGCAGTGCGATGGCATGGTCGGGCGCTTCAGTTCGCACCTGGGCCAGGTGATCGGTGACGACTATCCGCTCGATCACCTGGACATCGTCAACCAGTCCCTCGGCGCGGTGGGCAAGGGCGCCGAGCCAGTACGGTTGTTTACCGAGCACGCCGCCCGGCTCAAGGCTGCCGGCTTGTGACCAACCTTGGGCACGTAGCGCTCCCCCTCTGTCAACGCCGCACCGGCGTGGTCCAGCGCTCGGCCAGCAGCACGCCGACCAACGTCAACAGGCCACCGACCAGGTGATAACTGGCCAACTGCTCATCCAGCACTACGGCCGCGATCACCGCCGTGACCACCGGCAGCAGGTTGAAGAACAGCGTCGTGCGGCTCGGCCCCAGGCGGTGCACAGCCTGCATCCATACCCGTGGCGCGACCATCGAGGCCAGCAGGCCGGCATACAGCACCAAGCCAATGTTGTGGCCGTTCAAACCAGTCTTGGGCGACATCAGGAACAGCGGCAGCAGCACCAGGATCGCCACCAGTACCTGCAAGTACAGCAGTTGCAGCGGCGGCAGGCGCAACTGCCATTTCTTCAGCAGGAAGCTGTACAGCGCATATGCCAAGGTGGCCACCAGCATCATCAGGTCGCCGCTGTTCAGCCCCTGGTGCAGCAACACGCCGGGCTGCCCGGCCGAGACCACTTCCAGCACGCCGAAGAACGACACCACCGCGCCCAGCAGCGCGCCGTAGCTCAGGCGCTGGCCGAGCCAGGCGATGGACAGGGCCAGTGACATCAACGGCATCAACGACAGGATGATGCCCATGTTGGTGGCGCTGGTGATGCCGGCGGCAAAATACGCCAGGCTTTGGTAGATGGCCATGCCCAGCACGCCCAACACCAGGATCTTGCCCAGGTGCGGACGGATGGCCGCGCGGTTGCGCCAAGTCTGGGGCAACAGGAAGGGGGTGAACAACAGGCCGGCCAGCAGCCAGCGGTAGAAGCCGATCTCGGCGGGGAAAATGGCCCCGGCGGACATCTTGGTGACCACGGTGTTACCGGCCCAGATGAGGATGGCGATGAGGGGGAAGAGGTAGTTCATGCAACGGGTACTCACAGTGACAGAGTGGGGCCGCAGGGCGGCCCCTGATGGCTCGGTATTATCGATTGTCTGTATAAAAACCTATACTTCCATCCAGACAAGCCACCCCGCGAAGCAGACAGCATGGCCCGCAAGTACCTCGACATCCCCCGGTTCGACCAGCTCCCCGCGCCGGTCTACTTCCGCTACGACGAATTCGGCGCCGATACCCACAGCCCGCCACACCGCCACCCGTGGGGCCAGCTCAACTACGCCTCCCATGGCCTGATGCACCTGGATGTCGAAGGCCAGCGCTTCATCTCGCCGCCGCACTATGCCGTCTGGGTGCCGCCAGGCACCGAGCACGGCTGCTACAACCCCCAGGCCATCATCTACCGTTCGGTCTACCTGGAGCGCAGCCTGTGCGCCGAGCTGCCGACGCAGCCCTGCAGCCTGGTGATCAGCGACATCCTTAAGGCGATCCTCGGCGACTTTGCCCGCCGCGACCTCCATGTGGCCCAGGACGCGCGCGACCAACGCCTTGTACAAGTGCTGATCGACCAGTTGCACCTGGCCCCGACCCAAACCTGCTACCTGCCGTTCGCCCGCAGCGAGGGCCTGCGCCAGGTGCTCGAGACGTTGCAGGCAGAGCCTGGTGACAACCGGCCGCTGGCCGACTGGGCGGCCCAGGTGCATGTCAGCGAGCGCACCCTGGCCCGACGTTTCCTGCACGAGCTGGGGATCAGTTTCGGCGAGTGGCGCCTACGCCTGCGCTTCCTGCGCGCCATCGAGGCCCTGGAAGCGGGGCTGTCGATCCAGGCCATCGCCTTCGACCTCGGCTATAGCAGCGCCTCGGCCTTCATCGCCATGTTCCAGCGCCAGGCCAACTGCACGCCGGAGCAATACCGGCGCCGTGCCCGCACGGAGATGTAAGAAAACTTGTCTACACTCTGCTCGACGAGCGCGCATCGGGCGCGCAGGCAAGGAGACCACTCCATGAAGCTGCTGCACGTACCCCTGCTGGTGTTGGGCATGTTGATCGCCGGGCAAGGATTCGCCGCCACCGCGCAACAGGAAAAAATGAAGACCTGCAACGCCGACGCCACGACCCAAGCGCTCAAGGGCGATGAGCGCAAGGCATTCATGAGCACCTGCCTGAAAAAGGCCGAGCCGGCCAAACCGATGACGCAACAGGAACGCATGACAGCATGCAACGCCGACCCCAAGGCCAAGGCGCTGAAGGGCGATGAGCGCAAGACCTTCATGAGCGACTGCCTGAAGAAGAAATGACCTGCGCCTATGCCTGTGCCTTGAAGGCTGGCAGACTGCGGGTCCTTCCGCTGTCTGCCGCCGAGGCTGTATGACCTTCACCCCCCGTCAGATCACCCTCGCCAGCTGGGTCATCGTCATAGCCGGCCTGTTGCTGGCGCTGCCCCTGAAGCTCTTGCCCAGCCTGCTGGCTGGCCTGCTGGTCTTCGAGCTGGTCAACATGCTCACGCCGCGGCTGCAACCGCTGATCGCCGGGCAGCGCGCGCGCTGGCTGGCGGTGGCGCTGCTCGGCACCCTGGTGGTAAGCACCCTCACATTGCTGATCGCCGGCGCCTTCAGCTTCCTGCTGCACGAGGCCGAGAACCCCGGTGCCTCGCTGGACAAGTTCATGGCCCTGGTCGAACGCGCCCGTGGCCAGTTGCCGCCGTTCATCGAAGCCTACCTGCCGGCCAGCGCCGCCGAGTTCAAGGTGGCCATCGGCGACTGGATCAAGAGCCACCTGAGCGACCTGCAACTGGTGGGCAAGGGCATGGCGCACATGTTCGTGACGCTGCTGATCGGCATGATCCTCGGGGCCATCGTCGCCCTGCAGCGCATCCCCGACATCTCCCGGCGCAAGCCCCTGGCGGCGGCGCTGTTCGAGCGCCTGAGCCTGCTGGTGCAGGCATTTCGCAACATCGTCTTCGCGCAGATCAAGATCTCGCTGCTCAACACCGTGTTCACCGGCATCTTCCTGGCGGTGGTGCTGCCGCTGTTTGGCGTGCACCTGCCGCTGACCAAGACGCTGATCGTGCTGACCTTCCTGCTTGGGTTGCTGCCGGTGATCGGCAACCTGATGTCCAACACCCTGATCACCATCGTCGGGATGTCGCTGTCGATCTGGGTGGCGGCGGCGGCGCTGGGGTATTTGATCGTGATCCACAAGGTCGAGTACTTCCTCAACGCGCGGATCGTCGGTGGGCAGATCAGTGCCAAGGCGTGGGAGCTGTTGCTGGCGATGCTGGTGTTCGAGGCGGCGTTCGGGCTGCCGGGGGTGGTGGCGGGGCCGATCTACTACGCCTACTTGAAGAGCGAGTTGAAGCGGGCTGAGCTGGTTTGAGATGTATTGCCTGTGCCGGCCTCATCGCGGCTGAAGCCGCTCCTACAAGGACCGCATTTTCCCTGTAGGAGCGGCTTCAGCCGCGATGAGGCCGGCGCAAATGTCAGATCGTGCCGTAACGCTTGCGCGCCTCGATCGCCAGGCCGCTGCCGATGCTGCCAAAGATATTGCCTTCCACATGCCGCGCATTGGGCAGCATCGCCGCCACGCTGTTGCGCAACGCCGGGATGCCGCTGGAACCGCCGGTGAAGAACACCGTGTCCACCTGCCCCTCGCTCACGCCCGCCTTGGCCAGCAACTCGGTCACGCTGCCGCGCACTCGCTCCAGCAGCCCGCCGATGGCGTCTTCGAACAGCGCCCGGGTCAGCTCCGCCGACAGCTCCGGCTCGATGCGGCCGAAATCGATGCGGCGGCTGTCGCGGTCGGTCAGCTCGATCTTGCTGGCTTCCACTTCCATTGCCAGCCAGTGCCCGGCGCGCTGCTCGATCAGCTTGAACAGGCGGTCGATACCCAGGGTGTCCTCGATGTCGTAGCGCATGCTGCCCAGGGCCAGCTGCGACTTCTGCGCATACAGGGCGTTGATGGTGTGCCAGGTGGCCAGGTTGAGGTGGTAGCTGGTGGGCATCAGCGCGCCGCTTTTCATCCGGCTGCCATAGCCGAACAGCGGCATCACACCCTGCAGGCTCAGCTGCTTGTCGAAGTCGGTACCGCCGATGTGCACGCCGCCGGTGGCGAGGATGTCGTCCTGGCGCTCGGCCACCAGGTGGCGCTCGGGCGACAGGCGGATCAGGGTAAAGTCCGAGGTACCACCGCCGATATCGACAATCAGCACCAGCTCTTCACGGCTGATGCCCGACTCGTAGTCGAATGCCGCGGCGATCGGTTCGTACTGGAACGACACGTCCTTGAAGCCGATCTTGCGCGCCACGTCGGCGAGGGTATCCTCGGCCTCCTGGTCGGCGGCCGGGTCTTCGTCGACGAAGAACACCGGGCGGCCCAGCACCACCTGCTCGAATTCGCGGCCGGCATCGGCTTCGGCACGCTTTTTCAGCTCTCCGATGAACATGCCCAGCAGGTCCTTGAACGGCAGGGCGCTGCCCAGCACGCTGGTGTCGTGCTTGATCAGCTTGGAGCCCAGCAGGCTCTTGAGCGAGCGCATCAGGCGGCCTTCGTAGCCCTCCAGGTACTCGTGCAGGGCCAGGCGGCCGTACACTGGGCGACGCTCCTCGATGTTGAAGAAGACCACCGACGGCAGGGTGATCTTGCCGTCTTCCAGGGCGATCAGCGATTCGACGCCCGGGCGGTGCCAACCGACCGTGGAGTTGGAGGTGCCGAAGTCGATGCCGAGGGCGCGGGCCGGGGATACGTCAGACATGAAGGAGAGCTTCCGGAGGCAAAACGGCCGCGCAGTTTATGCCAGTCTGCGGCTAAATCAAGACCGGCCGTCTGCGATAGCGCAACCCCGGGTGCACCTTGAAAGGCTATGCTTGACCCCAATCTTCATTGGCAATACGTACATTCACACTGGTGATCCATAGATGGACTTCAAAGACTATTACAAGATACTTGGCGTCGAGGCGAGCGCGGACGAGAAGGCGATCAAGGCCGCGTACCGCAAGCTCGCGCGCAAGTATCACCCCGACGTCAGCAAGGAGCGTGACGCCGAGGACAAATTCAAGGAGGCCAACGAGGCCTACGAAGTGCTTGGCGACAAGGACAAGCGCGCCGAGTACGACGAAATCCGCAAGTACGGCGGCCAGCACGGCCGGCCGTTCCAGGCCCCCCCAGGTTGGCAGTCCCGTGGTGGCAATGGCGGCGGCGGTGGCTTCGAGGGCGGCGACTTCTCCGACTTCTTCAGCTCGATCTTCGGCGCCCGGGGCGGTAACCCCTTCGGCGGCGGTGGCCGGCAACAACGCAGTGCCGGCAGGCGAGGGCAGGACGTGGAACTGGAACTGGCAGTCTTCCTCGAAGAGACCCTGAACAAGGAATCCAAGCAGATCAGCTTCCAGGTGCCGCAGACCAACGCTGCCGGCCAGCGCACCGGGTTCACCACGAAAACGCTGAACGTGAAGATCCCTGCCGGGGTGACCGACGGCGAGCGCATCCGCCTCAAGGGCCAGGGTGCGCCGGGCGTGGGCGGCGGGGCCAACGGCGATTTGTTCCTGACCATCCGCATGGCACCGCACCCGCTGTTCGATGTCGAAGGTCATGACCTGATCATTACCGTGCCGCTGGCACCGTGGGAGGCGGCGCTCGGCGCCAAGGTGGCCGTGCCGACTTTGACCGGCAAGATCAACCTGACCATCCGTCCCGACAGCCAGAGCGGCCAGCGCCTGCGGGTCAAGGGCATGGGCCTTGCGAACAAGCAGGGCGAGCGCGGCGACCTGTATGCCCAGCTCAAGGTGGTCATGCCCGCCCAGTCCGACGCCGCCGCGCGCGAACTGTGGACCCAGCTCTCCGAGAAAGCCGCGTTCAACCCGAGGACTCAATGGAGTAAGTGATCATGAGCAGCACCCTGATTGTTCAACTGGACATGCGTACCCTGTGTCAGGAGGCCGACCTCACGGCCGATTGCGTGATCGAGATCGTCGAGCACGGCATTGTTGAACCTTCGGGGCGAACGCCGGAGGAGTGGGTGTTCGACGACCGCGCGCCGGTAACGCTCAAGCGCGCGGTGAAGCTGCATCAGGAGCTGGAGCTGGAGTGGGAAGGGGTGGCGCTGGCGTTGGAATTGCTGGAAGAGGTACAGCAGCTGCGCAGTGAGAACAGCATGTTGCGCCAGCGGTTGGGGCGGTTTACTCAGATGTAGATGATGACAACCTATCATTTTTGTCAGTAGACGCATGAGTTCCGGCTCTTTATTTTGAATACGGCATGTTTGGCAAAACGGAGAGGGCCATATAATGAGTGTTCAAGTCGCAGGCAGCCGTGATGATTATTTAAATGTAATTAATAATAATGGTTATGTTGTGGTTGAGGTGTTCAGCGAGGGCCGAAAGCACAGTGTTTCTGTGAGTGAATACGTCGAAAAATGGGCGGTTGAAGACTCAGATGTCAAATTTCTACGTGTTCCCTTGACGCTGGTTAGCGAGGATAAGAGCACTTTCAATAATGTCGAAAGCGCGCCGACTATCTGTTACTTCAAGGGCAAGAAGTGTGTACTTGAGGTGTTGGGTAATTACTCTACGAGCAACTGGTACAAAGATAAGCTGCGCGATGTTAAGTCGGATTGAACTGCTGCCATTCCAAGGGCGGTTGGAGCGGCTCCCACAGATCTGAGACTTACCTTAGATCTGTGGGAGTGTTTGCCTGTGATGGGCTTAATGAGGCTCATGGGCGGGAATAAGCACTTTGAAGTACAAAGCCGTCGCCCGATACACCCCTTCCGGGCCGCAGGCATAATCCGGAATCTCCCCCGCCTTGCCATACCCCAGCGCCCGATAGAACGCCTCCGCCCCAGATCCCGCCTCGGTATCGAGAAACAGCATCCCTCGCCCGATCCGTCGCGCCTCGGCCTCCAGCGCCCCCATCAACTGCTGCCCCAGCCCACGTCGCCGTGCATCGCTGTGCACCAGCAGTTTCTGCACCTCGGCCCGGTTCAGCCCATTGGGTTTCAGGCACAACCCAAGCTGCACACTACCCAGCACTTCCTGCCCCTGGGCGATGACCCATAGCAGCTGCTCGCCACCGGCCAGCTTTGCCTTCACCTCATCGAAGTAGGCCTTGGCCTGCTGTTCGTCGATATCGGCCAGAAACCCCACCGACGCGCCCTGGCGCACCGCATCGAGCAAAAGGGTCACCAGCCCGTCGCGGTAGTACGCTAGGCCTTCGTGGGTCACGCGGTGCAGCTGGGCGGTGTTCATGGCTTCAGGTCCTTGAAGGGGGAAGGGTGTTGTCATCCAGGTACAGCTGCATGAAGGTCAGGTCCAGCCAGCGCCCGAACTTCACACCCACCTGCGGCATCTGCCCGGTGATGCTGAAGCCCTGGCGCTCGTGCAGGCGGATCGACGCGGCGTTGCCGCTCTCGATGGCCGCGACCATCACATGCTTGTCGCAGCGGCGCGCGCGCTCGATCAGCGCTTCCATCAGTACAGGGCCCAGGCCCTTGCCACGCTGGTCGCCACGCACGTACACCGAATGCTCGACGGTATGGCGAAAGCCCTCGAACGGCCGCCAGTCGCCAAACGAGGCATAGCCCAGCACACCGCTGTCGTCCACCGCCACCAGGATCGGGTAGCCCTGCTGCGCGCGGGCCTCGAACCAGGCCAGGCGATTGCCCAGGTCCACCGGGGTTTCGTTCCAGATCGCCGTGGTGTTGGCCACGGCGTCGTTGTAGATGTCGAGGATGCCCGGCACGTCATCGATCAGGGCGTCGCGGATCTGGTAACTCATGACAGCATCTCGCAAGGGAAGTGGTTGCAGATTAAATGGTAACCAGGCCGCGCACACCTTCGGCCTGCATGTTTTCGCCCCGGCCGCGCTGGACGATTTCGCCACGGGCCATGACCAGGTACTGGTCGGCCAGCTCCTCGGCGAAGTCGTAGAACTGCTCCACCAGCAGGATGGCCATGTCGCCCCGGTCGGCCAGCTTGCGGATCACCGCGCCGATCTCCTTGATCACCGACGGCTGGATGCCCTCGGTGGGTTCGTCGAGGATCAGCAGGCGCGGGCGGCTGGCCAGGGCGCGGCCGATGGCCAGCTGTTGCTGTTGGCCGCCGGAGAGGTCGCCGCCACGGCGTTGTTTCATCTGCTCCAGCACCGGGAACAGTTCGTAGATGAACGCCGGCACTTCCCGTGCCTCACGGGCGGGGAAGCGCGACAGGCCCATCAGCAGGTTTTCCTCGACAGTCAGGCGCGGGAAGATCTCCCGGCCCTGGGGCACGTAGGCGATGCCGGCCTGCACCCGTTGCTGGGGCTTGAGCGTGGTGATCGTCTTGCCTTCCCATTCCACGCGGCCCTCGCGGGCTGGCAGCAGGCCCATCAGGCAGCGCAGCAGGGTGGTCTTGCCCACGCCGTTGCGGCCCAGCAGGCAGGTGACCTCGCCGACCTTGGCCTCGAAGGACAGGCCGCGCAGGATGTGGCTGCCGCCGTAGTACTGGTGCAGGGTGTCGATTTTCAGCATGTCATGTCCTTGGGTTGTACCCCTGTAGGGGCCAGCCTTGCTGGCGAATGCGGGGTGTGTGGTTCGCCAGCAAGGCTGGCTCCTACAGGGCGTGTGGGGGTTATCGGCCGAGGTACACCTCGACCACCCGCTCATCCTCCTGCACCTGCGCCAGCGACCCTTCCGCCAGCACGCTGCCCTGGTGCAGCACCGTCACATGGTCGGCAATGCTGCCGACGAAGCCCATGTCATGCTCCACCACCATCAGCGAATGCCTGCCAGCCAAAGAGCGGAACAGCTCGGCGGTGAATTCGGTCTCGGCATCGGTCATCCCCGCCACCGGCTCGTCGAGCAGCAATAGCCTCGGTTCCTGCACCAGCAGCATGCCGATCTCCAGGAACTGCTTCTGCCCGTGGGACAACAACCCCGCCTGGCGCTGGGCCAGGGGCAGCAGGCGCAGGGTGGCCAACACCTCGTCGATGCGCTGGCGCTGCTCGCCGGACAACCGCGCGGCCAGAGTGGCCCACACCGACTTGTCGGCCTTGAGCGCCAGCTCCAGGTTCTCGAACACCGTCAGCGCCTCGAACACCGTGGGCTTCTGGAACTTGCGGCCGATGCCGGCCTGGGCGATCTGGCATTCGCTCATGCGGGTCAGGTCGAGGGTGTCGCCGAAAAACGCGCTACCCGTGTCGGGGCGGGTCTTGCCGGTGATCACGTCCATCATCGTGGTCTTGCCGGCGCCGTTGGGGCCGATGATGCAGCGCAGCTCGCCGACGCCGATATACAGGTTCAGGTCGTTGAGCGCCTTGAAGCCATCGAAGCTGACGCTGATACCCTCCAGGCTCAGCACCGTGCCATGGCGGGTGTCGAGCCCGGCCTCGCGACGCCGGCCCAGGCCGATGGCCTCGCGGCCGCTGCCGATCTGGTCGAAGATCGGTTCCAGCATGAATTCCGGGTGCACCGGGGGTACGCTTCTCATGGCTGGCTCCTTTTCTTCACAAGACCGACCACGCCCTTGGGCAGGTACAGGGTGACGAGGATGAACAGCGCGCCGAGGAAGAACAGCCAGAACTCGGGGAACGCCACGGTGAACCAGCTCTTCATGCCATTGACCAGGCCGGCGCCGAGCAGCGGCCCGATCAACGTGCCGCGCCCGCCGAGTGCCACCCACACGGCGGCCTCGATGGAGTTGGTCGGTGACATCTCGCTGGGGTTGATGATGCCCACCTGCGGCACGTACAACGCCCCGGCCAGGCCGCACAGCACGGCACTGAGCACCCACACCAGCAGCTTGAAACCGCGCGGGTCGTAGCCGCAGAACATCAGGCGGTTCTCGGCGTCGCGCACGGCGGTGAGCAGGCGGCCGAACTTGCTCTGGGTCAGGCGCCAGCACAGGTACAGGCTGGCCAGCAGCAGACCGACTGTCAGCAGGAACAGCACCGCCCGGGTGCCCTGGGCGGCGATGTCGAAACCGAGGATGGTGCGGAAGCTAGTGAAGCCGTTGTTGCCGCCAAAGCCGGTCTCGTTGCGAAAGAACAGCAGCATGCCGGCGAAGGTCAGGGCCTGGGTCATGATCGAGAAGTACACGCCTTTGATCCGCGAGCGGAAGGCGAAGAAGCCGAACACCAGCGCCAGCAGCCCCGGCGCCAGCACGATCAGGCACAGCGCCCAGGCGAAGTGCTGGGTGCCGGCCCAGTACCAGGGCAGCTCGCTCCACGACAGGAAGGTCATGAAGCCCGGCAGACCATCACCGGCCGCCTGGCGCATCAGGTACATGCCCATGGCATAGCCGCCAAGGGCAAAGAACAGGCCGTGGCCCAGCGACAGTAGCCCGGCATAGCCCCACACCAGGTCCAGGGCCAGGGCGACGATGGCGTAGCAAAGAATCTTGCCGACCAGGGTCAGGGTATAGGCCGAGACCTGCAAGGCGTGCCCGTCGGGCAGCAGCGACAGCAGCGGCAGGGCCAGCAGCACCAGGACGACAACGGCGCCGACGGCCAGCGACACCCGTGTGCCGGCCTTGCGCGTGGCAGTGACAATCAATGGCTGGTTCATCAGTCGATTACCCGTCCCTTGAGGGCGAACAGGCCTTGCGGGCGCTTCTGGATGAACAGAATGATCAGCGCAAGGATGAGGATCTTGCCCAGCACCGCCCCGATCTGCGGCTCCAGCAGTTTGTTGGCGATGCCCAGCCCGAAGGCCGCCCACAGGCTGCCGGCCAGCTGGCCGACGCCGCCGAGCACCACCACCAGGAACGAGTCGATGATGTAGCTCTGGCCCAGGTCTGGCCCGACGTTGCCGACCTGGCTCAGGGCCACGCCACCAAGCCCGGCGATACCCGAGCCGAGGCCGAAGGCGAGCATGTCCACGCGCCCGGTGGACACCCCGCAGCAGGCCGCCATGTTGCGGTTCTGGGTGACCGCGCGCACGTTCAGGCCCAGCCGCGTGCGGTTGAGCAGCAGCCAGGTAAGCAGCACCACCGCCAGGGCGAAGCCGATGATCACCAGGCGGTTGTACGGCAGCACCAGGTTGGGCAGCACCTGGATGCCGCCGGACAGCCAGGCCGGGTTGCTCACCTCGACGTTTTGCGCGCCGAAGATCAGCCGCACGGCCTGGATCAGGATCAGGCTGATGCCCCAGGTGGCCAGCAGGGTTTCCAGCGGGCGGCCGTAGAGGTGGCGGATCACCGTGCGTTCCAGCGCCATGCCGACGCCCGCGCTGACCGCGAAGGCCACCGGCAGCGCGATCAGCGGGTAGAACTCGATGGCGCCGGGGGCATAGCGTTGCAGCAGCACCTGGACCATGTAGGTGCTGTAGGCGCCGAGCATCAGCATCTCGCCGTGGGCCATGTTGATCACCCCCAGCAAGCCGAAGGTGATCGCCAGGCCCAGCGCCGCCAGCAGCAGGATCGAACCCAGCGACAGGCCGCTGAAGGCCTGGCCGAGCAGCTCGCCCACCAGCAGCTTGCGCTGCACCTGGGCCAGGCTGGTTTCGGCGGCGATACGCACGCCGGCATCGGTTTCCGCATTTGGTTGCAGCAGCGCTTCGAGGCGAGTGCGGGCCAGCGGGTCGCCGGTTTCGCCGAGCAGGCGCACGGCGGCCAGGCGTACCGCGGGCTCGCTGGCGCCCAGTTGCAGGTTGGCCAGGGCCAGGCCAAGGGCGGCGTGCACGGCGGCGTCGGGTTCGCTGGCGAAGCGCCGGTCGAGGAAGGCCATCTGCGCGGGTTGCGCGGTTTTCTGCAGTTGCTGGGCGGCGGCCAGGCGGGTTGCGCTGCTGTCGCTGAGCAACTGGTGGCTGGCCAGGGCGTTGTCGATCAGGCCGCGCAGGCGGTTGTTCAGGCGCAGCTTGCGCGTGTCGTTGGCGGCGATGCGGCCCTGGCGCAGGTTTTCCAGCAGCGGCAGACGTGCGGCATCGGGTTGTGCGGCCCAGGTTTCGAGCAGGCGGGCCTGTTCGGCGGGCTTGGCGCTGAGGAAGAATTCGCCTTCGCTGGCTTGGCTGGTCAGGGGCAGTAACAACAAGAGCGTGAGCAGGAGTCTGAGCATGCGGGCCATCCTGGAAATCGGCGGTGGATTCATCGCGGATGAATCCGCGCCTACACGGACCTGTAGGAGCGGACTTATCCGCGATAGGGCCGCACAGCGGCCCCAATGCACTCAGTTACCTTTCACCGCATAATCCGGCCGCTTGTCATTCCCCGGAATGAACGGGCTCCAAGGCTGCGCCCGCAACGGCTCTTCTGTCTGCCACACCACACTGAACTGCCCGTCATCCTGGATCTCGCCGATCATCACCGGCTTGTGCAGGTGATGGTTGCTCTTGTCCATGGTCAGGGTGAAGCCCGACGGGGCCTTGAAGCTCTGCCCGGCCAGCGCCTCGCGCACCTTGTCCACATCGGTGCTGCCGGCCTTCTGCGCCGCCTGCGCCCACATGTGAATGCCCACGTAGGTGGCCTCCATCGGGTCGTTGGTCACCGCCTTGTCGGCCCCTGGCAGGTTCTTGGCCTTGGCGTAGGCCTTCCAGTCGGCGACGAACTGCTGGTTCACCGGGTTATCCACCGACTCGAAGTAGTTCCACGCCGCCAGGTGCCCCACCAGCGGTTTGGTGTCGATGCCGCGCAGTTCCTCTTCGCCCACCGAGAACGCCACCACCGGCACATCGGTGGCCTTCAGGCCCTGGTTGGCCAGCTCCTTGTAGAACGGCACGTTGGAATCGCCGTTGACCGTGGAGATGACCGCCGTCTTGCCGCCAGCGGAGAACTTCTTGATGTTGGCGACGATGGTCTGGTAATCGCTGTGGCCGAACGGCGTGTACACCTCTTCGATGTCCTTGTCGGCCACGCCTTTGCTGTGCAGGAAGGCGCGCAGGATCTTGTTGGTGGTGCGCGGGTAGACGTAGTCGGTGCCCAGCAGGAAGAAGCGCTTGGCGCTGCCGCCGTCTTCGCTCATCAGGTACTCGACGGCCGGGATGGCTTGCTGGTTGGGCGCGGCACCTGTGTAGAACACGTTCGGCGACATCTCTTCACCCTCGTACTGCACCGGGTAGAACAGCAGGCCGTTGAGCTCTTCGAACACTGGCAGCACCGACTTGCGCGACACCGAGGTCCAGCAGCCGAACACCACCGCCACCTTGTCCTGGGTCAGCAGCTGGCGGCTCTTTTCGGCGAACAGCGGCCAGTTGGACGCCGGGTCCACCACCACCGGTTCGAGCATCTTGCCGTTGACGCCGCCCTTGGCGTTGATTTCGTCGATGGTCATCAGCGCCATGTCCTTGAGCGAGGTCTCGGAAATGGCCATGGTCCCGGACAGCGAATGCAGGATGCCGACCTTGATGGTCTCGGCGGCCTGGATGCTCCAGCTCAGGCCCATCGCGGCGATCGATGCGCTGAGGGTGAAGGCCTTGATCAGACTGCGTCGCTTCATGTGCTCACTCCGATGTGATGGTGGGGGTTGGCCAGGTCGGAGATTGCAAAGGCTGTGCCGAGCGATGGAAGGTGCGTGATAGAGCGGTTGTGCGACGAATCGGGGCGTGGGGTGGGGCCAGGATGGTGCCTTGACGATTAGCATGCACAGGATTGGGGCCGCTGTGCGGCCCATCGCGGATGAATCCGCTCCTACAAGCACAGCGCAAACTTCAAGGCCACGCTATCTCTGTAGGAGCGGATTCATCCGCGAAGGACTGCAAAGCAGTCCCATTTAGGTGTGCGGTCGCAGTCCGATGACGGGGCTTCTGAAGGCATTTGCCGCCCAACATTTTGACACACAAGCGGCACTTGAGTACCGTGCCGCACCGCAGTAGTTTCTGCGGTTCGGGATTGGCGTCCCGCTGTCAGAACCGGGCACATCGCACTTGCGATAGCGTGTCCTGCATGGTTGCACCCGTTATGGGCGGAGCCGTGTGTGGGAGCCTTCGGGCTCACCGGACCTTCTGACCGGCAACGCCAACCCGCACGGCTCCGTCCACCCATATTGGCGTATGGGCACGGAGATACACTTCAGAAGGCTGCAAGGAGTAGCACCATGCTCAAGAAGATCGTTCCAGATCCACCGTTCGCATTTGCTGAAATCGCCACCTTTCATCGAGAGGTGCAGCCATGAACCAGGAATCGCTGGTCAACCACAGTCCCCGCAAATCACGTCCCGTCACCGCCAGTTCCCACTTCGGCACCTGCAATCACGCCCACGATCCGATGCTTTCGGTGCATGCCGGGGTCGATAGCGAGGATGCGCTGGTGTGCGCCGTGGCGGCGTTGAAGGCGGCGTATGAGAGCAATGCCGCCGCGTTGGAAAAGGCGGGGGAGCCGTTGCGCAGTTTGCTGACGGCGACGGAGAACTCGCTGGAGAAAGGCCTGGCGCTGGCCGAGGCGGTGCTTGAGGGATTGGAGCGGGGTTGAGACAGTAGGGGCGTTGTGTGCCCATTCGCCAGCAAGGCTGGCTCCTACAGGTCTCGCGCAGGTTTCGGAGCGTGCGCTGTACCTGTAGGAGCCAGCCTTGCTGGCGAATGGGCTGCGCAGCAGCCCCCCGCAATCAGCTGTTCGACGCCCCACGCACTGCCGCACGCGGCTGACGCCTGCTACGCACAAACTGATAGGTCACCGCCAGGATGACGAACCAGATAGGTGTCACCACCAGCGCCGAGCGGGTGTCGGCCTCCAGGCTCAACAGCACCAGGATGCCGGCGAAGAACACCAGGCACACGTAGCACATGAAGCGCCCGCCGGGCATCTTGTAGGTGGATTGCTCATGCAGCGCCGCGCGCTGTTTGCGGTAGCTCAGGTACGACAGCAGGATCAGCGTCCACACGAACATGAACAGCACCGCCGACACCGTCGTCACCAGGGTGAAGGCTTCGATCACATTGGGTACCAGGTAGATCAGCACCGCGCCCAGCAGCAGGCAGGTGCAGGAGAAGTACAGGCCGTTGGCCGGCACCGCGCGGCGCGAGAGTTTCTCGAACGCCTTGGGTGCATCGCCCTCCTGGGCCAGGCCGAACAGCATGCGGCTGGTGGAGAACACGCCGCTGTTGGCCGACGAGGCCGCAGAAGTCAGCACCACGAAGTTGATGATGCTCGCCGCCGCCGGCAGGCCGGCCAGCACGAACAGCTCGACGAACGGGCTCTTGCCCGGCACCACGTCGCGCCATGGCGTGACCGCCATGATGGCGATCAGCGCCAGCACGTAGAACACGATGATGCGGATCGGGATCGAGTTGATCGCCCGCGGCAGGGTGCGCTCGGGGTTCTTCGCTTCGGCGGCGGTGGTGCCCACCAGCTCGATGCCGACGAAGGCGAACACGGCGATCTGGAAGCCGGCGAAGAAGCCCAGCAGGCCATTGGGGAACATGCCGCCGTCATTCCACAGGTTGGCCAGGTTGGCGGTATGGCCTGCCGGCGACTGGAAACCGGTGATGACCATGTACAGGCCGGTGGCGACCAGGCCCATGATGGCGATGATCTTGATCAGGGCGAACCAGAATTCCATCTCGCCGAACATCTTCACCGTGACCAGGTTCAGCGACAGCAACAGCGCCACGCAGCTCAGCGCTGGTATCCACTGCGGCAGGTCCGGGAACCAGAATTGGGTGTAGGCGGCGATCGCCACCACGTCGGCGATGCCGGTGACCACCCAGCAGAACCAGTAGGTCCAGCCGGTGAAGTAGCCGGCCCAGGGGCCGAGCAGGTCGGCGGAGAAATCGATGAACGACTTGTAGTTGAGGTTCGACAGCAGCAGCTCGCCCATGGCGCGCATGACGAAGAACAGCATGAAGCCGATGATCATGTAGACGAAGATGATCGACGGGCCGGCCAGGCTGATGGTCTTGCCCGAGCCCATGAACAGGCCGGTGCCGATGGCGCCGCCAATGGCGATGAGCTGGATGTGGCGGTTGGTCAGGTTACGTTGCAGGTGCTGCGCTTCAGGGGGTGTCTGGGAGGTCCGGGTCATAGGCTGCATTCCATTGAGGGTCAGTCTTTTTGTGAGCGAAAGCCGCGTAGGCTATCACGTCGTGTTCCGATCACGGGCGTGGCAGATCGACACGATCTTGGCGGTGCAGCGCGGTGTTCGACATGACGGGAATCAATGGTTGATTTCGCCGGCCCTTTCGCCGGCAAGCCGGCGCCTACGACGATCCTGTAGGCGCCGGCTTGCCGGCGAACAGTTCTCAAGCCTGGACCATGGCCCGGCGTCTCACCACCAGGTTATCCACCACCCACATCACCACCATGGACAACCCTACCAGCGGGAAGGCGACGCCCAACACCACCATCACCCCCACTGCCGTCTTCCAGCGCGGCAGGTCATGACGCAGCGGCGGCACGCCCAGCCCACCGGCCGGCTTGCGCTTCCACCACATCACCAGCCCGCTCACCGAGCCCAGCAGGATCATCAGGCACACCAGCAGGATGGCGAGCTGATTCAGCGGCCCGAACATCTTGCCCTCGTGCAGCATCACCCCCAGCTCCGTGGCGCGGGCCACCGGGCTGTAGTCCTGCCAGCGCACATCGGCCAGCACTTTTCCGGTGTACTGGTCCACATGCAGGGTGGCGTCGTTGCGCGGATCGTCGGCGAACACGGCGATAGTGAACACGCCTTCGGCACTGGTCGGCAGGGTGATGCTGTAGCCCGGTTCGACCTTGCGCAGGGTAGCGACATCCTCGACCTGCTGCAGGCTGACCTGCGGCGCCGCCGGGGCGTGATCCATCATGTGATGCCCGGCATGCTCGGCGTGGGCGCCGGACACCGGCATCGGGGTGTTCTCCATGGCCCACGGCACGGTCTGGCGATGGGCTTCATTCAGTTCGCGTGCCTGTTTATCGGACTTGGGCACGTCATTCCACATGGCCGCCGGGAACCTGTTCCACAGGTCGGCGTACTGCTTGCCCCACAACCCGGTCCAGGTCATGCCGCTGATCAGCATCAACAGCAGCAATGCCGAACCCCAGAAGCCAGTGACGGCATGCAGGTCGCGCCACAGCACCCGGCCGCGCGCGCTGAAACGTGGCCACAGCACGCCCGCGCTGTTGCGCCCGCGTGGCCACCACAGATAGAGGCCGGACACGACCAGGACAACGCCCCAGCCGGCCGCCAGTTCCACCAGCCGGTCACCGACCGTGCCCACCATCAGTTCGCCGTGCAGCGCGCGGGCAATGGCTTGCAGGTTTTGCTTGCCGTCTTGTGCGCCCAGCACCTTGCCGCTGTAAGGGTCGACGAAGACATTCAACTCGCGCCCGCCGTCGTGCACCACGAACTGCGCGCTGCGCTCGGCGTTGATCGCTGGCAGGTATTGGCCCACCTGCCCCTGTGGATAAGCCTGGCGCACATTGGCCAGCAGCGTGTCGGCAGCCTGCCGGTGATGGCCGGCCTCGACCACCATCAGCTCGCGGTACATCAGCGGGTCGAGCTGCGGTTTGAACAGGTAGATGATCCCGGTGATCGCCAGCAAGATCATGAACGGCGCCACGAACAGCCCGGCATAGAAATGCCAGCGCCACGCAAGGTTGTAGAAGGAAACGTTTGGTTTGCTCATGGGAGCCTCCCCTAGACCTTAAGTGGGCGCGGTCAGGTTCCGCGCCCGTTTGTTGTTGTCAGAAGCTGAAATCGACCTTGGTCCAGAAGGTCCTGCCTGGCTCGTTCACCGGTTCCGTGGCGTTGGCCGGGTAGCCGAACCCGGCGTTCCCGGCCAGGTTCAGGTGCTCGGCGTAGGCCTTGTCGAACAGGTTGTCGACGCCCGCGCTGAGCTTGAGGTTGTGGTTGATCTTGTAGGCGCCGTTGAGCGAGAACACACCGAAGCCTGAGCTTGTGTCGTAGTCCTTGCCGACCACGTTGCCCTGGTTCTTGGCGATGCGGTTCTGCTCGGCTACGAGGCGCCACAGGGCACCGACGCTCCAGGTGTCACGGCTGTAGGTCAGGCCCAGGCGGCTTTCCAGCGGTGGCATCTGTGGCAGGGCCTTGCCGTCGCTGCTGTTCTTGCCCCAGGCGTAGGCCAGGGTGGCATCGGCCTTCCAGTTCTCGGTCAGCTTGTAGGCCGCGCCCAGCTCGCCGCCCATGATGCGGGCGTCGACGTTCTGTGCCCGGGAAACAAGCCGGTTGCTCATGCCGCCCATGCCTGGCACGTAGTCGAACAGGATGTAGTCGCGGATCTGCCCGACGTAGCCCGAAGCCCAGGCCTCCAGGCGTTCGTCGCGGTACTGGATGCCGAAGTCGAGTTGGGTGGTCTTCTCCGGCTTGATGCCGTCGAAGGCGTTTACCGAACCGGTTGGTGCCAGGGTGGGTGAGAACAGCTCCCAGTAGTCGGGGAAGCGCTGGGTATGGCCCAGACCGATGTAGGTGGTGGCCGGCATGTCGGTCAGATCGTGCTCATAGCGGACGAAGCCGCTGGGCAAGGTGTCGGCCCGGGTGTCGCCGCTGGTGGCGATGTCCTTGCGGAAATCGCGGGCCGAGGCGCGGTCCAGGCGGGCGCCGGTGATCAATCGGTCCTCGCCGGTGGCGTACCAGGTCAGTTCACCGAAGACCCCGTAGTTATGGAAGTCGGCGTCCTTGTCCCAGGGCTTGGCCTTGTACGTATCAATGCCCATGCCATTGCGCTTGCGGTGCTCGTTGGTCTGCGCGTCGATGCCGCTGATCAGTTGTACATCGGCCCAGCGCCAGGTGGCCTTGATCCGGGCGCCCAGGGTGCGGCGATCGACGTTGCTGGCCATCGCCATCCCGACGGGCGAGCGCAGGGTGTAGTTGTCCATCACGTGGTCGGCGTAGTTGTAGTAGACCTGCGCCTCGACCTTGTCGAGCACCTCGCCGAGGTTGGACTTCTCGAAGCGCAGGCCCAGGCTTTCGCGCTTGAACTGCGAACCGTCCATGCCACGCCCGGCGGAGCGGGCCTCGCCGTCGCCCTTGCCGGCGGTCAGTTCCAGCAAGGTGTCGGCGTCCGGGGTCCAGCCGAGGCTGACGTCGCCGTTCCACTTGTCCCAACGCGACGGCACGGTGTCGCCGTTGCCGTCCTCGAAATCGTCCGAGTGCGACTGGTTGCCGACGAAGCGCACGTAGCCGAGCTGGTTGCCGGCCGCGGCGTCGAGCACCTTGTCGAAGCGGCCGTTGGAGCCGGCCAGTATGCTGCCGTTGACCCGGCTGCCGAGTTCACCGAACTGCTCCGGCTCACGCTCGAAGAGGATGGTGCCGGCCGAACCGCCGGGGCCCCAGATCACGCTTTGCGGGCCCTTGATCACGGTGAGACGGTCGTAGGTTTCCGGGGAGATGTACGATGTCGGGGCGTCCATGCGGCCCGGGCAGGCGCCGAGCATCATGCCGCCGTTGGTGAGGATGTTCAGGCGCGAGCCGAACATGCCGCGCAGCACCGGGTCGCCGTTGGTGCCGCCAGCGCGGATCACCGAGAAACCGGGGATGGTCTTGAGGTAGTCGCCGCCGTCGCTGGCCGGCACGGGCTGGCGCGGGTCCTTGGGGTTGGTGACCACGGTCAGCGGCGAGCTGGGGGCGATGGCGGTGATCACCGTCGGGCTCAGTTCGGCCGGGTCGTGGACATGGCCTTCATGGCCGGTTTCGGCGGCAAAGGCCAGTGGCGCGAGCAGCGAGCCGCAGAGCACGGCGACGGTGCCGCGCAGGGAAAGGGCAAAAACAGGGGTGCAGCCGGACATAATGATTCCAGTCGATCAGTCATGAGTCAGCACGAAGCCTCCTGGCTTCGGGCGTTTAGCGTGTGGTGTTCAAGCGACGATCGAACGGGGTGGCGCGCGGCTGCGGGCGCCGGGGAATACAGCCTGCCGGGCATGGCCCTGGCGCGTGGCGATGGTGAGGTGGGTGGGTGGGGTGACGCTGCCTGCGCTGAGCGGGCTGATGGCCTGGGGCAGGGCGGGGCAGTTGAACAGCAGGCTGCAGTAGCCGCACTTCTCCCACATGACATGCAACTGGCCATCGTTGCCGTGGCCGTGGTGCTCGTCGTGAGCGTGGGCCATGGGCATGCCCATCGACATGTCCATGGGCATGGCCATGCCGGCGTGGTGCTCCATCGGCATCGACTGGGAAACCAGCGGGCCGATGAAGATCATCCACATGGCGAACAGGCTCAGCCAGCCGCCACCGACGCGCCTGCGATCAGGGCGGGTGCTGCGGGCGGAGCTGTAGCGCGGCAGGCTCATGGCGAGCGCCTGTCAGTCGATCAGGTCAGTGCGCGTGCTCGTGCGCGGCCTGATCGGCGGGCGGCTGCTTCTGCACGGCGACTTCGACGGTGATGTCACCGGCCTTCTCGAAGTGCAGGGTCAGTGGGAAGCGCTTGCCATCGGTCAGCAGGCTGCGGTCCTTGGGCTGCATGATCATCACGTGATAAGCGCTGGGGGCGAAGGTCAGGTCCTTGCCGGCGGGCACCACCACGCTTTGCACCTGCTGCATCTTCATGGCGCCGGCGGCGCTCATCGCATGTTCGTGCAGTTGGGCGTCGGCGCTGATCGGGGTGTCCGCCGAGAGCAGGCGGTCATCGGCCTTGCCGTTGTTGTGCACGACGAAGTAGGCCGCGACGTTGGGCGCGTTCGGCGGCAGCTCCAGCGACCAGGGGTGGGCGATGTGCAGGTCGCCTTTGCTGTACTCGTGGGCGTTGGCATAGGCGCCGGGCAGCAGCAGGGCGGCCAGGACGAGGGCTTGCTTGAGCATGGGGGAGTCTCCGGTCTGTTCAGGTTCTGATGGACAGCGTAGTGAACTCAGACCAGCGGAGAGGCACGGGGATTGAGCGCGGGCCATAACTGGCGCGGCGTGGGCTGGTAGTCGGCGAGTTGAGCGGGTTCGCGCGTCTGCTGCAACGGCGGATTGCGCAGTTGTGGCGGGTAGCCGGGCAGGGCCAGCAGTGGCGCGGCGCCCGAGCAGCACCAGCAGTTCATCATGCTGGCGCTGTCGTCGCTTTGCGTACCTAGGTCGATCTTGGCCAGGGCCTGCACATCGACTTTGGCCTTGTTCGCCATGCTCGAACAGAAAGCCCCCCACAGCAGCTGTTCGGCCGGGCCTTTCGGCGCGGCAGAAGACAGCGGCATGGCCAGCAGGTTGAACAGCACTGCGAGGCAGGCTATCCAGGCGATGTGCCGACGTGGGGGCATGGAGAGATCCGGTCAGGAATCGTGGTGGCTATTGTACGGCGGAGTATAGGAAAAAATGCCGGGGTGCGGTGAAGTGCCGCACCTGGGGGCTGCTGCGCAGCCCCCGGCGCTATCAGGCCTTGCCGCGGCCCAGCAGCCCGCGCACGGTCTCTTGCAGGTCGGCCGGCAGCACCACGACTTTCGCATTGTCGCTGGCCGCCAGGTTCTCCATCGCGCCGATGTAACGCTCACCCAGCAGGTACATGGCTGGCACGGTCTCGCTACCCACGGCTTCCTTGACCAAGGTGATCGCCCGCGCCGATGCCTCGGCCAGGTTGACCTGGGCTTCGGCATCCAGCTTGGCCGCCTGCAGGCGCGCTTCGGCCTCGAGGATCGCCGCCTGCTTGTTGCCTTCGGCGCGGGTCACGTCGGCTTTACGCTCACGCTCGGCGGCTGCCTGACGCTCCATGGCGGTCTGCATGCTCGGCGACGGCTTGATGTCCTGGATCTCCACCGAGCGCACGGTCACGCCCCAGTCTTCGGTCTGCTCGGACATCGCCTCGCGCAGGCGCGCCTTGATCTGCTCGCGGCTGGACAGTGCTTCGTCCAGGTCCATGGCGCCGACGATGGCGCGCAGCGAGGTCATGGTCAGGCTGGTGACGGCGAACGAGAAGTTCTGCACGCCGTACGAGGCTTTCTGCGGGTCGACCACCTTGGCGAAGCACAGGGCGTTGGCGACGATCACCGCGTTGTCCTTGGTGATGATCTCCTGCTGCTGCACGTCGAGGATGATGTCCTTGGTGGGCAGCCGGTAGGCGACCACATCCATGTATGGGATGACGATGTTGAGGCCCGGCTTGAGGGTGTTGTGGTAGCGGCCCAGGCGCTCGACGATCCATTCCTCGCCCTGGGGCACGATGCGCACCCCCTTGAACACGGTGATCAGTACGAAGGCGGCGAGGGTGGCGACGACGATGAGGCTGGTCATGCTTGCAAACTTCCTTTTAGTGCGGATTCAGGCCCGGGTGACCCGGGCGGTGTTGCCTTCGATGGCGGCCAGGCGCACGCGCTCGCCGGCGGGGATGTCGTTGTCCGAGACGCAGGTCCATTCCTCGTTGCCGAGGATCGGTTTCTGGAAGCGCACGCGGCCTTTCTGGAACTGCGACACACTGGCGGTCAGCAGGCCGACCTCGCCGATTACGCTGTCGGCGGTCCAGCGCACGTCCGGCTTCTTGCGCCGGAACACCTTGAACCAGAGCACGGTGGTGATCGACGAGAACACCACCCACAGCAGGCCCTGCATATCGAGTTGCAGGCTGGGGGCAAGCAGCGAGACGAGCGATACCAGCACGGCGCCGATGCCGAACCAGAGAATGAAGAAGGTGGGGAGCACCAGTTCAAGCAGGATCAAGGCCACGCCGAAGACGAGCCAGATCCACCATTGCATTTCCATATGGGTGGAGCCTTCCAGAAGGGGGAGGTGATTGTAAGGCAGGATCAAAGCATAGGGCCATCTCGCGGTGGTCAGCGTGCCGGTGTAACCCAGTCCTCCACACGCAGCCCGGGAACACGCTGGAATTCGCGCAGGTTGTTGGTCACGAGGGTGAGGCCGCGGGCACGGGCGTGGCCGGCGATCATTCGGTCATAGGGGCCGATGGGGGTGCCGGCCTTGGCCAGCTCTGCTCGCAGTTGCGCGGTATGAGCAGCGCCCTGGATGTCGTAATCAAGTACATCGAGGCGTGCGGCAAACCCCTCGACAATGGCCAGATTACGCTCTGGAGTGGCGGACTTTTCCGCGCCGTAGATCAACTCCATCAGGGTTACCGTGCTGATGGCCAGCTGGCCATGATGACGATTGAACGCCTCGCGCACCGCCTGTGGTTTGTTCTTGATGGTGAAAATGCAGATGTTGGTGTCGAGCATGTACCTGAGCATCAGAATCCTTCGCGCTCCTGGTCGGCTGGCTGCTCCCTGCTTGCCATGAAGTCCGCACTCACATCGTCACCCTCGAACCAGCTGTCCCAGCTTTCGCCAGCGGGCGAGATGATGCGCGAACGCCCGACCGCGACGATGTCCACGCGGGTGACGTCTTCTGGAAGGGCGAGGGCTTTTGGCATGCGGATAGCCTGGCTGCGGTTGCTCTTGAAGACTGCACCCTGCTCCATGATGTGCCTCCTTGAAAGCGCAAATGTATGTCCGGAGTTTAATTCTCGTGATGTATATGTCAATGGGATATACGCGTGGCGCTCAGGCGTCGATCAGGTCGAGCGCCTCCAGAACCCGCTTCGTGTTCTCAAACTCCCGATCCACATGTGGCAGCGTCGGCCGCGCAAGCACCAGCACCGGCAGCCCACGCTCACGCGCCACCTCCAGTTTTGGCTCGGTGGCCATGCTGCCGCTGTTCTTGCTCACCAGCACGTCGATCTGCCTGCGTTCGAACAGTGTGTGTTCATCCTCGATCTGGAACGGACCACGGGCGCCGATTACTTCGCAGCGCTCATTGCCCGGGCAGGCTTCGAGGGCGCGCAACGTCCAGAACTGATGCGGGGGAATTTCATCCAGGTGTCGCAGCGGCTCGCGGCCGAGGGTGAACAGTGGGCGCTGGAAGGGGGCCAGGGCTTCGATCAGCTCGGCCCAGTCAGCGACTTCGCGCCAGTCGTCCCCCGGCTGTGCCTGCCACGCTGGGCGGCGTAGCGCCCAGCAGGGGATACCCACGCGGGCGGCGGCCTGGGCTGCGTTGGCACTGATTTGCGCAGCGTAGGGATGGGTGGCGTCGATCAGCAGGTCGATGCCTTCGGCGCGCAGGTAGTCGGCCAGGCCTTCGGCGCCCCCATAACCGCCGACCCGCACCTGGCAGGCCAGGTCTTGGGGAATGCGGCCGATGCCGGCGAGGCTGTAGACATGCTGCGGGCCGAGCCGGCGGGCGATGGCCAGGGCTTCGGCGACGCCGCCGAGCAGCAGGATGCGACCGTTCATGCCACGCCCGCCTTGCCGACGATGCCGCCCTGGCGATCGATGGCGAACACTTCGACCTGTACCCGGGCCGGCACCACGCTGCGGGCGAAGAGCAGGGCGTGACGGCAGACCTCGTCGCCCAGGGCGATACCGGCGGCATGGGCCAGGGCCAGGGCCTGTTGGCTGGTATTGGCAGTGATGATCGCCTGTTGCAGCGCCGGGTCCGCGCCAATGGCCGCTGCCCAGCCCGCCAGTTGCGGCAGGTCGATGCTCGAATGACGGCTGTGCAGGTCCATGTGTCCGGCCGCCAACTTGCTGATCTTGCCGAAACCGCCGCACAGCGTGAGGCGTGGCACGGGCACCTTGCGCAGGTGCTTGAGCACGGCGCCGACGAAGTCGCCCATCTCGATCAGGGCGATCTCCGGCAGGTTGTAGACCCGGCGCATGGTGTCTTCACTGGCGTTGCCGGTGCAGGCGGCGATGTGGGTGTAGCCATTGGTGTGGGCGACATCGATGCCCTGGTGGATCGAAGCGATGTAGGCCGAGCAGGAGAACGGCCGGACAATGCCGCTGGTGCCCAGGATCGACAACCCGCCGAGGATGCCCAGGCGTGGGTTCATGGTCTTCAGGGCCAACTGCTCGCCATCCTGCACGTTGACCGTGACCTGGAAACCGCCGCCATAGCCGCAGTCGCTGGCCAGTTGCTGCAAGTGGTCGCTGATCATCTTGCGAGGTACCGGGTTGATGGCTGGCTCACCGACCGCCAGCACCAGCCCTGGGCGGGTCACGGTGCCGACGCCCGCGCCCGCGACGAAGCGAACGCCAGGCTCGGCGAGCAGGCGCACCTGGCTGTAGAGCAGGGCGCCATGGGTCACATCGGGGTCGTCGCCCGCATCCTTCAACGTGCCGGCTTCGGCCATGTCGCCCCTGAGGTGGCAGAACTCCAGGCGCATCTGCACCACCTTGCCTTTGGGCAGGGTGATTTCCACCGCGTCGTGTTGCTGGCCGGTTAGCAGCAGGCGCGCTGCCGCCAGGCTGGTGGCGGTGGCGCAGCTGCCGGTGGTCAGGCCGCTGCGAAGGGGGGCGGCCTGCTCGCGGGTTTCTTCACGCATCGAGGGGTTTCACCACGTCGAGCAGGGTGATCGGCAGGGCTTGGCGCCAGGTGTCGAAACTGCCCAGGGGTTGCGTGTGGGCGATGTGGATGCGGGTCAGTTCGCCGCCGTGCCGCTCGCGCAATTGCGCGAGGGCAAGCTCGCTTTGCAGCGTGACGGCGTTGGCCACCAGGCGCCCGCCCGGCAACAGGCGTTCCCAGCAAAGCGCCAGCACGCCTTCGCGGGTGACGCCGCCGCCGATGAAGATTGCGTCCGGGCGCTCCAGCCCAGCCAGCGCGTCGGGCGCTTTGCCACGGACCAGTTGCAGGCCGGGTACGCCAAGGCTGTCGCGGTTGTATTCGATGAAACCCTGGCGGCCTTCGTCAGCCTCGATGGCCAAGGTGCGGCAGCTGGGGTGGGCGCGCATCCATTCAATGCCGATGGAGCCGCAGCCGGCGCCCACATCCCACAGCAGTTCGCCGGGTTGCGGGGCGAGGCGGGCCAGGGTGATGGCGCGCACGTCGCGTTTGGTCAGTTGGCCGTCATGGCGGAAGGCGCTGTCGGGCAGGCCGGCGACCCGGGGCAGGCGCGGGGTGTCGGGCGAGGCCTGGCACTCGATGGCGACCAGGTTGAGCGTGGCGATATCCGTGTGCGGCCAGTCGTCGGCGGTGCCGCTCAGTTGGCGCTCCTGCGGGCCGCCGAGATGCTCGAACACCTGAAGGCGGCTGGGGCCGAAGCCATGTTCGCGCAGTTGCGCGGCGATGGTGGCCGGGCTGCTTTCGTCGTTGCTCAGCACCAGCAGGCGCACGCCGCTGTGCAGATAGGCATTGAGCACGGCCAGCGGGCGGGCCACCACCGAGACCACCTGCACCTCCTGCAATGGCCAGCCCAGGCGGGCGGCGGCGAGGGCGCAGGAGGAGGGCATCGACAGGACCTGAAGTTCTTCGGCGGGTAGCTGGCGTGCCAGGCTGGCGCCGACGCCGAAGAACATCGGGTCGCCGCTGGCCAGTACACATACCGGCTCGCCGCGCAGGGCAAGGACCGGGGCCAGCGAGAACGGGCTGGGCCAGTGCAACTGCTCGGCGGTCACGCAGCGTGGCAGCAGCGCCAGCTGGCGTGGGGCGCCGATGATTCGGGTGGCCGACAGCAGGGCGCGCCGGGCCTGTTTGCCCAGGCCGCTGAAACCGTCTTCGCCGATGCCTATTACTGTCAGCCAGGGGGCCATCTGTGCCTCGTACCAATCATTGATCGCGGGGCAAGCCCGCTCCCACGAGGTGGCGTGGGAGCGGGCTTGCCCCGCGAATTATCGTAGCGTTCGACCACCGGTTTTTCATGCCGCCGGACAAAGCAGGCATAATACCGCGCCTTCTACACTGAAGCGCACTTTCACGATTGCCGGATGCCTCCTTGAAGCCGCCCCTGCCCCCTGAAGTTTCGCCCCGTCCCTCGGCCTGCCCGGGGTTGTGGCGCATCGTCGCCGCGCGCGACGGTGGCATCTGCCGGATCAAGCTGCCTGGTGGCCTGCTGCTGGCCGAGCAGGCCGATGCCGTGGCCGACGCCGCCGAGCGCTTCGCCGACGGGGTGATCGAGGCGACCAACCGGGCCAATCTGCAGATCCGTGGCATCGGCGACGACCATCGCGGCCTGGTCGAGCATCTGCTGGGGGCGGGGCTTGGCTCGCGTGACGCGGCCGGTGACGATGTGCGCAACCTCATGCTCAGCCCATTGGCCGGGCTCGACCCTACCATGCTGTTCGACACCCGACCGTTGGCCGGGCAGATCCTCGACCTGCTGGAAAGCACACCGAGGTTCCATCAACTGTCGGCCAAGTTCGCCGTGCAGCTCGATGGCGGCGAAAGCCTGGCGATGCTCGAGCACCCGCACGATCTGTGGCTGTCCGCCCTGCAGTGCGAAGGACGGGTCTGGTTGCGCTTCGGGCTCGCGAGCAGCCTGTCGAATGGCCAGGTGCTGGGCGCGGTGCCGGTGGAGCAGGGGCTGGCGCTGGTGCGCGCGGTGCTGGAGCGCTTCCTCGACCTGGCGACGCCCGAGCAGGCGCGCATGCGCCAACTGCTCCAGGCCTGCCCGGTGGAGCACTTTCTCGACGGGCTGGATATCCAGCGTGGCACCACCCAGCTGGCGTCGCGGCGCCCGACGGCGAGCAGCCCTTGGCTGGGCGTGCTACCCCAGCGCCAGGGCGTGGCCCTGGGCGTCGCGCCGCCTCTCGGGCGCCTGACGCCCGCCATGCTGCGCGGCGCCGCCCGCATCGCCAGGCAGTGGGGCGACGGGCGCTTGCGCCTGACGCCTTGGCAGAGCCTGGTGGTGACCTGCGTGAACCCGGCTCATGTGGAGAGTGCCCAGGCGCGACTGACGGCCTTGGGCCTGCTCTGCCACGCTGATCACCCCTTGGCACGGGTCGTTGCCTGCACCGGCTCCAGCGGCTGCGCCAAGGCCCAGGCCGATACCAAGGCCGATGCCGTGACCCTGGCCGGCCTGCTGCACCACGGTGCACCGGGCAGCGTGCACCTGTCCGCCTGCCCACGTTCCTGTGCCATGGCCCACACCGCCACGGCTACCCTGCTGGCCCGAGCCCCGGGCCGCTATGACCTTTACTTGCGCGACGCGCGCCTGCCGGGCTTCGGCAAGCTGCGCGCAGCCGACCTCACCCCAGAAGAAGCAGGCGCCATGCTCGACCTGCCGACGGAGCACCTTGATGATTGACTACATCCGCGATGGTCAGGAGATCTATCGCAATTCCTTCCGGATCATCCGCGAGGAAGCCCGGCTCGAGCGGATCCCCGCCGATCTCGAAAAGCTCGCCGTGCGCGTGATCCATGCCTGCGGCATGGTCGAGGCCATCGATGGCCTGCAGTTCTCCGAAGGTGCCGGTAGCGCTGGCCGCGAAGCCCTGGCCAAGGGCGCGCCGATCCTCTGCGACGCGCACATGGTCGCCGAAGGCATCACCCGTGCCCGCCTGCCGGCGAACAACCCGGTGATCTGCACCCTGCGCGACCCGAGCGTGCCGGACCTGGCCAAGGCCGAGGGCAACACCCGTTCGGCGGTGGCCCTGGAACTGTGGCGCCCGCACCTGGAAGGCAGCGTGGTGGTGATCGGCAATGCGCCGACTGCGCTGTTCTACCTGCTGGAAATGCTCGACGCCGGCGCGCCGAAGCCGGCACTGATCCTTGGCTTCCCGGTCGGTTTCGTGGGGGCCGCCGAATCCAAGGCCATGCTCGCCGCCGACAGCCGTGGCGTGCCGTTCGTGATCATGCAGGGCCGCCTGGGCGGCAGCGCGATGGCCGCCGCCGCGGTCAACGCCCTGGCCACGGAGGTGGAATGATGCACGCACGCGGACGACTGCTGGGCCTGGGCGTGGGCCCTGGCGACCCGGAGCTGATCACGCTCAAGGCCCTGCGCCTGCTGCGTGAGGCGCCGGTGGTGGCGTACTTCGTGGCCAAGGGCAAGCGCGGTAACGCCTTCGGCATCATCGAGGCGCACCTGCAAGCCGAACAGACCTTGCTGCCGCTGGTGTACCCGGTGACCACCGAAGTGCTGCCGGCGCCGCTCTCCTACGAACAGGTGATCAGTGACTTCTACGACGAAGCCAGCGTGCAAGTGGCCGCGCACCTGGATGCCGGCCGCGATGTGGCGGTGATCTGCGAAGGCGATCCCTTCTTCTACGGCTCTTACATGTACCTGCACGATCGCCTGGCCTCGCGCTACGAAGCGCAGGTGATCCCGGGCGTCTGTTCGATGCTCGGTGGCGCCTCGGTGCTTGGGGCGCCGTTGGTGTATCGCAACCAGACCCTCACCGTGCTTTCCGGCGTGTTGCCCCATGAGGAGCTCAAGCGCCGCCTGGCCGATGCCGACGCTGCGGTGATCATGAAGCTGGGGCGCAACTTCCCCAAGGTGCGCCAGGTGCTGGCGGAACTGGGGCTGGACGGGCGCGCGCTGTACGTGGAGCGGGCGACCATGGCCAACCAGAAGATCGTCGCGCTGGATGAGGTCGACCCGCAGTCCTCGCCGTACTTCTCGCTGATTATCGTGCCGGGTGAAAAATGGCAGGGATGAACAATGCACCGGCAATCGTCATTCTCGGGCCAGGCAGCCTGGCCACCGCGCAGCGTATCCGGCAGCGTTATCCACAGGCCGTGATCCATGGCCTGGAAGGTCGCGTGGAGGGGGCGGACCAATACTACGCCGCGTTCGGCGACACGCTGCGCGCGCTTTACCAGCAGGGCACACCGATCATCGCCTTGTGCGCAGCGGGAATCGTCATTCGCACCTTGGCGCCGCTGTTGACGGAAAAAGGCGTCGAGCCACCGGTGCTGGCCATCGCCGAGGATGGCAGCGCCGTGGTGCCGCTGCTCGGTGGCCTGGGTGGCGTCAATGTCATGGCCCGCGAGATCGGCGAGACGCTGGGTGTTGGCGCGGCGATCACCACCAGTGGCGAATTGCGTTTTGGCACCTGTCTGCTCAATCCGCCCGAGGGCTACGCACTGGCCGATCTGGAGCAGGGCAAGCGTTTCGTATCCGATTTGCTGGCGGGCGAGGCGGTGCGTGTCGAAGGCAAAGCGCCGTGGCTTGACCACGCCCAGTTACCCGCTCGCGATGACGCGCAACGTACCATCCATGTGGGGAGCGCGCGTCGCCCGGCCAGCCGTGACGAACTGCTGATCCATGCACGTTGCGTGGTGGTGGCGGTCACGGCCGGCACCTGCGATCTGGTGCAACAGGTGCGTGAGGAACTGCTGCAGGCGAACATCGCCGAGCCCGCACTGGCGTGCCTGCTGGCGAGCGAGAGCGAAATGGCGCAGCCAGCCCTGTTCGAGGCCGCGCAGGCATTGAATGTCGCGCTGCGCTTTGCCCCTGCCGCGCCAAACCTGGAGCGGATGCTCATCGACGCGCTGCCGCAGGCGCGTGTGGCGACGTCCAGCGGGCTGGCCCATGCGATTGCCGCCACGCCGCTCGAGATTGAGCGCATCGGCCGCCGCCGTGGCCGCCTGAGTGTGATCGGCCTGGGGCCAGGCGCTGCCGAGCTGATGGTGCCAGCGGTCAAGGCGGAGCTGGCGCGTGCCGAGGATGTGCTCGGTTATGAGACCTATGTGCGCATGGCTGGCCCGTTCCGCGCCGACCAGGTGCTGCACTGCACCGACAACCGCGAAGAGATGCAGCGTGCCCGCCATGCCTTCGAGTTGGCGGCAACGGGGCGTTCGGTGGTGGTGGTGTCGTCGGGTGATCCAGGTGTGTTCGCCATGGCCGCTGCGGTGCTCGAAGCCTTGCACGAGTCCACTGACCCCGCCTGGCAGCAGGTCGATCTGCAGATCCTGCCGGGGGTTTCGGCCTCACTGGCCACCGCCGCGCAAGCGGGGGCGCCGCTGGGGCACGACTTCTGCGTGATGTCGCTGTCGGACAACCTCAAGCCCTGGTCGATCATCGAGAAACGCCTCGACCTGGCGGCCGAGGCGGACCTGGTGCTGGCATTCTATAACCCGATCTCCAAGGCCAGGCCCCATCAATTGGGACAGGCGCTGGAAGTGGTGCGCCGCCATCGCGCCGCTGAAACACCGGTGGTGCTGGGGCGTGATATCGGGCGGCCGGGGCAGACGCTGCGGGTGGTCACCCTGGGCGAGTTGCTGCCGGAGATGGTCGACATGCGCACCATGGTGTTGGTCGGCTCTTCGACCACGTGCACCTTCCCCCGTGCCGATGGTACCCAGTGGGTCTACACACCACGCTGGTACCCCAGCAAGCCCTGAGCGGAGTCGGGGTCAGGGCAGCAGATAGCCCTTGATCCCGGTAAAGATGATCTGCGCCGCCAGGGCGCAGACGAACAGCCCCATGAGGCGGCTGACGATCTGCAGGCCCTGGTCCCCCAGCAGTCGCTCGATGCGGTGCGAGAGGTACAGCACCAGGCCCACGGTAAAGCTGGCCAGGGCAATACTGACGATGGCCAGAAGCTTGTCATCCCAATGTGGCTGGCCCACCCCCATCACCAGCAGCGCACCGATGGTGCCGGGGCCGACCGTCAGCGGGATGGTCAGCGGCACGATGGTCACGTCCTGCTGCACGTTGTCGGTCTGCACCGCCGACTTGCCCTGGGCCATGCCCAGCGCCGAGATGAACAGCACCGAGCCGGCCCCAATGCGGAACGCGTCGGCGGTGATGCCGAACACGCCGAAGATCACTCGCCCGAACAGATAGAGCAGCACGCTGGCGACCAGCGTGGCGATCGCCACGCGCCAGGCCAGTTGCTTGCGTTCCTTGCTGGAGTGGCCGCGGGTGAGGCCGATGAAACACGACAGCACGAAGAATGGGCTGTAGAGCACGAGCATCTTGAGGTAGACGCTGAACAACTCATGGAGCATGGAGGTGAGTCCGCGGCGGGGATGGGTGGCACCTGTATAGCACGGAACGCGTAGGAGCGGCTTCAGCCGCGAAGCAGCCACCTCGTTGCGTGGCACCCGCCTTGCGGGTTATCGCGGCTGAAGCCGCTCCTACAGGATCTGCGTGGTGTCGTCGGAGACCACCTGCCGTTGCCCCGACCAGAACTGGATCAGCTCGCGTAGCTGCGACAGCTCCACCGGCTTGGCCATGTGCCCGTCCATACCCGCCAGGCGCGCGCGTTCCTTGTGCTCGCTGAGGATATGCGCGGTCAACGCCACCACCGGGGTGCGTGGGCGGCCATTGGCGGATTCCCAGGCGCGCAGCTGTTGCGTGGCGGAGAAGCCATCGAGCACCGGCATTTCGCAGTCCATCAGGACCAGGTCGTAGTGCCTGGCCTTCATTGCCAGCAGGGCTTCCTCGCCATTGCTGGCGGTGTCCGGCTCGAGCTTGAGCTTGCCGAGCATGCCGCGGATGACTTTGGTCGAGATACTGTTGTCCTCGGCCACCAGGATGCGGAAGTCGTTGGGCAGGTCCAATGGCAGCGGGGTGCTGCCCGGCAATGCCAGGGGCGCTTGCTCGCGGCCACGCAGGGCCAGCTCTTCGGCGAGGGTGGTCTTGAGCGTGTAGCCGGCCACCGGCTTGGCGAGAATGCGCTTGACCCCGGCATTGCGCGCGATGACTTTGCTGGGTGCGTTGCTGATGCCAGTGAGCATGACCACCAGGATGTCATGGTTCAGGCTCGGGTCTTCCTTGATCTTGGCCGCCAGTTGCATGCCGGTCATGCCGGGCATGTTCTGGTCCAGCAGCACGGCATCGAAGTAGTCGCGCAGGTGCGCCTTGGTGCGCAGCAGTGCCAGCGCCTCCTTGCCCGATGGCACTGCGCTGACGTTCATGCCCCAGGCGCTGCATTGCTGCACCAGCACCTTGCGGCAGGTGTCGTTGTCGTCGACCACCAGCACCCGCGCGTCGCGCAGCGGGCCGTCGAGGTCGGTGGGCGGTTGCTCCAGGCGCAGCGGGTCGAGTGGCAGCGTCAGCCACAGGGTGTTGCCCATGCTGGTGCTGGTCTTGATGCCGAACTCGCCCTGCATCAGCCCGATCAGTTGTTTGGCGATCACCAGCCCGAGGTGGCCGCCGAGCTTGTTGCTGGAGAGGAAGTGGCGGCTGTGCAGTTCGGCCTGCAGCAGGGCGTCGCGCTCGGCCGGTGGCATGGGCTCGCCGCTGTCCTGCACGGCGATGCGCAGGCGCGGGGCGTCACCGCGCTGGTCGAGGGCGACCACCAGCAGGATCTCGCCCTGGTCGGTGTTTTTCAGTGCGTTGTCGAGCAGGCTCGACAGCGCCTGGCGCAGGCGCGTCGGGTCGCCACTGATCACGCGTGGTACCTGTGGTTGGGTGAAGCTGATCAGCTCGATGTTCTGCTGCTCGGCTTTGGCCCGGAAGATATTCAGGCAGTCCTCGATCAGGGCGTTGAGGTCGAACTGCACATCGTCGAGTTCGATCTGCCGCGACTCGAGCTTGGAGATATCGAGAATCTCGTTGATCAGGGTGAGCAATTCGTTGCCGGCGCTGTGGATGGTCTGCACATAGTCGCGCTGCTTGACCGACAAGGGGGTGTCCAGCAGCAGCTCGGTCATGCCCAGCACGCCGTTCATGGGGGTGCGGATCTCGTGGCTGATCTTGGCCAGGAACTCGGCCTTGGCGTTGATCTCGGCGTCGCTGGCGGCCAGGGCGCGGCTGGCGCGGAAGCGTTCCTCGCTGATGCGCCGCAGGCGTTCGCTGACGGCCAGGTTGAGCAGCAGGCCGCTGGCCACGGTCAAGGCCATGAGGATGCACAGCAGCCAGGGTGTCGGGGTGCGGGTCAGGCCCAGCAGCGCCGGCAGCAGCACCAGGCCACCGAGGTTGTAGACCAGCATGGCCACGGCGAACAGGCGCGCTGGCGTGTAGCCCTGATGCCAGTGATAGCAACTGACCAGCAACATGCTCAGGCTGCCGATGGCGAGCAGGGCATAGGTCATCAGGTTCAGCGGCAATGTATCGACGAACAGCAACACCAGGCCGCTGACACCGGCCACCAGCATTTCCAGATGCAACAGGCGGGTGAGCCGCGCCGAGCCGCAGGGTGAGAAGAAATGCACGGTGAAGTACAGACCGGCCAGGCCCGCCAGCACCAGGGTGAGGTAGGCGGCCGGGGTCTGGGCGCTGTACCACAGGTGCCACCAGGGGCCGCTGAGGTTGAGCAGGATAAGTGCGCTGAGCAGCATCAAGGCGTGGTACAGCGCCAGCACCAGCGTGGTGCTGGAACGGGTGTAGGCGAAGCGGATCAGGTTGTGCAGGATCAGCATCACCAGCCCGCCGAACAGCAGGCCGAACAGCAGCGACTGGCGCTGGTCGGCGGCGGCGTGGGCGGTGGACTCGACACTGATGGCCGGGCGCAGCTGGTGCTCGGAGACCAACCGCAGGTAGATATCCAGCGCTTGGCTGCTGTGCGGCAACGGCAGCACATGGTCCCGGCCACGCTGGGTGGGGCTGATGCCATCTCCTTGCCTGCCGTGGTGCACCTGGCGCAACAGCTTGCCGTCTTCGAGGGCGTAGAGGTCCAGGCGGGACAGGTCGGGAGCGAAGATACGGACCAGTTGCTCCTGGTCGTTCGGTTCCAGGCGGTAGTGCAGCCACAAGGCCTGGTCAGGGAGGGCGGCATCCAGTTCTTCGAGGGCCAGTGGGCTGAACTGGTTGCGGTAACGCTCGGAGCGCACGTCGGAAAGCTGCAGGTTGGCCTGCTCGTCGAGCAGCGCGGACCAGCCCCCGGCCTGGTCGGCGTGGGCCGGGAGCAGGCAGAGCAGGGTCAGCAGGCTGACGATCAGGGCAGTGGCAATCCGAAGCCGACGCACGACGAAATCCCTTCTTAGCTAATGTGCCGGGTAACAACTATGCGCGGCGCGCCAAGGCGAAGGCAAGGCCCCGAAGGGCCTTGTCGACGAGCCGAAGGCCGCACGCACCGGGCGCGGCGGCCATTCGGCGCAGTATTACTGCTGGTGTTCACCGCGCTCGCGGGCGATAGCCCGATAGCCGATGTCGGTGCGGTGGAAGCTGCCGTTCCACTTGACCTGCTCGGCCAGGCGGTAGGCCTGCTGCTGGGCGGCCTCGACGGTGTCACCCATGGCGGTGGCGCAGAGTACACGGCCTCCGGCGGTGGTCACCTGGCCGTCTTTGAGTGCGGTACCGGCGTGGAACACCTTGCCTTCGAGCTTGGCGGCAGCGTCCAGGCCGCTGATCACGTCGCCTTTCTGGTAGTCGCCCGGGTAGCCACCGGCAGCCAGCACCACACCCAGGCTCGGGCGTGGGTCCCACTGTGCTTCGACCTTGTCCAGGGCCTTGGCGAACGCGGCTTCCACCAGCAGTACCAGGCTCGACTCAAGGCGCAGCATGACCGGTTGCGTCTCCGGGTCGCCGAAGCGGCAGTTGAACTCGATGACCTTGGGGTTGCCCGCCTTGTCGATCATCAGGCCTGCGTAGAGGAAGCCGGTGTAGACATTGCCTTCCTCGGCCATGCCACGCACGGTGGGCCAGATCACCTGGTCCATCACGCGCTGGTGCACGTCTGGTGTCACCACCGGGGCAGGGGAGTAGGCGCCCATGCCGCCAGTGTTCGGGCCGGTGTCCTTGTCGCCGACGCGCTTGTGGTCCTGGCTGGTGGCCATGGGCAGCACGTTGTGGCCGTCGACCATGACGATGAAGCTGGCTTCCTCGCCGTCGAGGAACTCCTCGATGACCACGCGCGAACCGGCTTCACCGAAAGCGTTGCCGGCGAGCATGTCGCGCACCGCGTCCTCGGCTTCCTGCAGGGTCATGGCGACGATCACGCCCTTGCCGGCGGCCAGGCCGTCGGCCTTGATCACGATCGGCGCGCCTTTTTCACGCAGGTAGGCCAAGGCCGGCTCGATCTCGGTGAAGTTCTGGTAGTCGGCGGTGGGGATCTTGTGGCGGGCCAGGAAATCCTTGGTGAAGGCTTTCGAGCCTTCCAGCTGCGCCGCGCCCTTGGTCGGGCCGAAGCAGTCCAGGCCACGGCTGCGGAACAGGTCGACCACGCCGATGACCAGCGGTGCCTCAGGGCCGACGATGGTCAGGTCGACGTTCTTTTCGGCGAAGTCGGCCAGTTGCTCCAGGGCGGTGACGTCGATGGCGACGTTCTCGCACTTGGCTTCAATTGCGGTGCCGGCGTTGCCCGGGGCGACGAAGACTTTCTCGACGCGTGGGTCCTGGGCGACTTTCCAGGCCAGGGCGTGCTCGCGGCCGCCGCTGCCGATGATCAAAACTTTCATGTCAAAACCTCTGTGTGGCGGCGATCCCCGATCCTTGCAGGCGCGGATTCATCCGTGATCGCGGCGGTGAGTCCAGCATCGCAATCGCGGATGAATCGCTCCTACAGGGGCCGGGGACCGGCCTGGTATCTGATTAGTGGCGGAAGTGGCGCATGCCGGTGAAGACCATCGCGATACCGGCTTCGTCGGCAGCGGCAATCACCTCGGCGTCACGCATCGAACCACCCGGCTGGATCACGGCGCTGATACCCACTTTAGCCGCATTGTCGATGCCGTCGCGGAACGGGAAGAACGCGTCCGAGGCCATGACCGCGCCCTGCACCTGCAGGCCGGCGTGCTCGGCCTTGATGGCGGCGATGCGCGCGGAGTTGACGCGGCTCATCTGGCCGGCGCCGACGCCGATGGTCTGGCGGTTCTTGGCGTAGACGATGGCGTTGGACTTGACGAACTTGGCCACTTTCCAGGCGAACACCAGGTCGTGGATTTCCTGCTCGGTCGGGGCGCGCTTGGTGACGATCTTCAGGTCGTCGGCGCTGATCATGCCGATATCGCGGCTCTGCACCAGCAGGCCACCGTTGACGCGCTTGAAATCCCAACCGGCGGCACGTTCGGTTGGCCACTCGCCGCATTCCAGCAGGCGTACGTTCTGCTTGGCGGCCACGACTTCGCGGGCGGCCTGGGAGATTTTCGGGGCGATGATCACTTCGACGAACTGACGCTCGACGATGGCTTTCGCGGTTTCGCCGTCCAGTTCGCGGTTGAAGGCGATGATGCCGCCGAAGGCCGATTCGGTGTCGGTGGCGTAGGCCAGGTCGTAGGCCTTGCGGATGCCACCTTCGTCTTCAGGGACGACCGCGACGCCGCAGGGGTTGGCGTGCTTGACGATGACGCAGGCCGGCTTGACGAAGCTCTTCACGCACTCCAGCGCGGCGTCGGTGTCGGCCACGTTGTTGAACGACAGCTCCTTGCCCTGCAGCTGGATGGCGGTGGAAATGCTGGCTTCGCCTTTCTTCGCCTCAACGTAGAACGCCGCGCTCTGGTGCGGGTTTTCGCCGTAGCGCATTTCCTGGGCCTTGACGAACTGGCTGTTAAAGGTGCGCGGGAACTCGCTGCGGTCTTCGGTCGACAGGGTCGCTTTAGCCTGGTCGATGGTGCCCATGTAGTTGGCGATCATGCCGTCGTAGGCGGCGGTGTGCTCGAAGGCCTTGAGCATCAGGTCGAAGCGCTGGGCGTAAGTCAGGCCACCGGCTTTCAAGCTGTCGACGACGCCGGCGTAGTCGCTGGCGTTGACCACGATGGCGACGTCCTTGTGGTTCTTCGCCGCCGAACGGACCATGGTCGGGCCGCCGATGTCGATGTTCTCGATGGCGGTGGGCAGGTCGCAGCCCGGTTTGCTGATGGTGGCTTCGAACGGATACAGGTTGACCGCAACCAGGTCGATCGGCTTGATGCCGTGCTCGTTCATGATGGCGTCGTCGGTGCCGCGACGGCCGAGGATGCCGCCGTGGATCTTCGGATGCAGGGTTTTGACCCGGCCGTCCATCATTTCGGCGAAGCCGGTGTAGTCGGCCACTTCCACCGCGTTCACGCCGTTATCCTTGAGCAGCTTGTAGGTGCCGCCGGTGGACAGGATCTCGACACCGAGCTGCTGCAGCTCACGGGCGAATTCGAGGATACCGGTCTTGTCGGAGACGCTGATCAGGGCGCGGCGGATCGGCAGGCGGGTAGTCTGGTCGGTCATTTCAGATTCCATAACGCGGTGGAGTCAGCAAAAAAGGCGCCTCTTTGCATGAGCGCCTTTTCTGGTTGGGGTTCTGGCCTTACAACAGATCGTACTGCTTGAGCTTCTTGCGCAGCGTGCCTCGGTTGAGCCCGAGCATCTCGCTGGCCTTGGTCTGGTTGCCCTTGACGTAGTTCATCACGCATTCGAGCAAGGGCGCCTCGACTTCCGAGAGCACCAGGTTGTACACGTCCGTGACGCTAGCGCCTTCCAGGTGGGCGAAGTAGTTGTGCAGCGCCTTCTCGACGCTGTCGCGGAGCGTTTGCCCCTCCTCGCTCGGCGTGTTCAGGTGCTGCTTGAGGTTGGCGTTGTCGCTCACGGGCGTTGTTCCACTCACTAATGTCTCGGTCATCATCGTCATGCGGCCACCCCTTGTTCGTCCTCTGTCCCAAGGCTCTGTCGACGCTCGGCGAAAAAGGCCTGAACGTTGGCGCACTGCGCTTGTGTGTCTTCCAAGGCGTTGAACCGGCTGCGGAACTCCTTGCCGCCGGGTCGGGTCGCCAGGTACCAGCCAACGTGCTTGCGGGCGATACGCACGCCCATCACATCGCCATAGAAGGCATGCAGCGCGGCCAGGTGTTCCAGCAGAATGCGTTCCACTTCGTCCAGCGCCGGTGCAGGCAGGTGCTCGCCCGTGCGCAGGTAATGCTCGACCTCGCGGAAGATCCACGGCCGCCCCTGGGCGGCGCGACCGATCAGCAGGCCGTCGGCGCCGGTGGCGTCCAGCACCGCCCGGGCCTTTTGTGGCGAGGTGACGTCGCCGTTGGCGAAAACCGGGATCGACACCGCCTGCTTGATCGCGGCGATGGTGTCGTACTCGGCTTCACCGGTGTACAGGTCGGCGCGTGTGCGGCCATGCACCGCCAGCGCCTGGATACCGGCCTGTTCGGCGATCTTCGCCACGTTCAGGCCGTTCTTGTTCGCCCGGTCCCAGCCGGTGCGGATCTTCAGCGTCACCGGGACCTCCACTGCGCCGACCACGGCATGGAGAATCTCGTTGACCAAGGCTTCATCTCTCAATAAAGCAGAGCCTGCGGCTTTGTTGCAGACTTTTTTTGCCGGGCAGCCCATGTTGATGTCGATGATCTGCGCGCCGGCTTCGACGTTCGCCCGGGCCGCCGCCGCCATCATTTGTGCGTCGCCACCGGCGATCTGCACCGAGCGCGGCTCCGCGTCGCCCTCATGGATACGGCGCAGGCTCGACTTGCGGCTGTTCCACAGGCTCATGTCGCTGGTGACCATCTCCGACACCACCATGCCCGCTCCGAGGCGTTTGCAAAGTGTGCGGAAAGGCTGGTCCGTGACCCCGGCCATGGGCGCGAGGATCAGGTTGTTCTGCAGTGTGTAAGGGCCGATGCGTACCGCCGACATAGGTGTTCCCTGTTGTGGGGCCGAATCATTGGAGTTCGAAAAAGGGATGGCATGATACCCGCTCTCGATGACCGGATAAAGATGAATCTGGATAAAATCTGAACAGTTGCGGCGTTATGACACGAGGTGCTGGGGCCGCTTCCATGGGGCAAAGTTGAAACCTTTTACCTGGTGCGCCCCCCGTAGGAGCGGCTTTAGCCGCGATCACCCGCGAAGCGGGGGCCAGGCACCGCGGCGTTTGCACCGCGGCTAAAGCCGCTCTTACAGGTGAAAGGGCCAGAACCTGGCCCTGCCATCTGTCGGTTACTCCGGCGAACGGAAGCTCAGGCTGTAGTTCACCGCCTTCGGCCCTGGGTCGAGGATGTCCAGGGCGATGTGGATCGGCGTCTGGCTGGGCATTTCGCCACGGCCCGCCAGCTCGCCCGACAGGTACTCACTGGGCTTGAAGCGCCGGCTGGCGATCAGCTGGCCGTTGAGGTCGGCGAAGCGCAGCTCCAGCAGGGGGAAGGGTTGGGCGAAGGGCGCGCGGTTGTAGATGATCGCGTCGACGATCAATGCGCCCTTGAAGTCCGGGTGGCTGCGCACCACCAGGTTGCTGCTCTTGATGCGTGAGATGTCGACACGGGTCGGCACCTGGCAGCCGACCATCGGGCATAGCTGCTGGAACCAGGGGCGGTACTGGTCCTGGCGAGCCATCTCGTCGAAATGGAACCAGACGTACTGGAACGCCAGCAGGCCGGCGGCCAGCAGGGTCAGGAAACCCCACAGCAAACGCTTGCCCCAATTCGGTGCGGGTTTTTCCCAGGCCAGTTGCAGCGGATCGTCGACCACGTCGACCAAGGGTTCCTTGTTCGGGCGCTCGGGCTTGCCCTGCAGGCTGGGTTCCAGGCGCTCGATGGGGTGATCTTCCAGCGTGTCGTCGCCATGGGCCGACAGGCGCTCGCCACGCACTTCATCGTCCACTGCGGACAAGCCTTTTGCAGGTAGCGGCTCGTCGTGGGTGGAGAGGGGCATGCCCGGCGTGTCGAGGTCGTCCTCCAGCGCCTGGTTGCGTACCGGTGGTTCGTCGTCCAGGTCGAGATCCGTCGTGCCCAATGTAGGTTCGGTGCGTTCGTCGGTGATCGGGTCCAGGTCAAGCGGTGCCTGTTCCACCAGCACTGGGGCGGTGTCTCGCTCCGGTGCCGGGGCTAGGTCATCGTCGGTGGCGGTGCCGAACAGCTCGTCTGCTGGTTCCTCGGTGCCTTGGTCGTCACGTCGGGCGTGCAGCGTGCTACCTGGGATGGCCGCCTGGCGCTCGGCCGGGCTGCGACGCTCCAGGCGCGCGAGCTCCGAGTCCAGGTCGAGGGCGTCCAGCTCCTCGGCGGTCACCGCCCAGTCGTTTTCGTCCGCTGTGGGCGGTTCGGCGACCGGCGGTGCCACGGGTAACGGTGGGGCAGCGGGGGCAGGCTCGGCTGGCGGTGCGGCGCCCCGGTCGCTGGCGGCGCGGTTCTGCTCCAGCAGCTGCTTCGCCGCATTGAACACCTGCAGGCAATTGCCGCAGCGCACCACGCCGCGGGCCACGCTCAACTGGTGATGGGTGACGCGAAAGCTGGTCTGGCAATGCGGGCACTGGGTGACGAAACTGTCGGTCATGCGGCGATCCGGGGAGCTGTGCAGGAATTGAGTCTAGGCGCGCTTAGCGGCGGCGGCCACTGATGCGTACCCAGCCATCGCGAACGACGATCGGGTCCAGCTCGAAGTCGGCGGCATAGGCGGCGGCCACCTCCTCACCCTGTTCGGCGAGGATGCCCGACAACGCCAGCAGGCCACCGGGGCGTACCAGGCCGGACAGTTGCGGTGCCAGCGACACCAGCGGGCCGGCCAGGATGTTAGCGACCAACACGTCGGCTTGCATGGCCGGCATCTGCTCGGGCAGGTACAGGGCGAACAGATTGTCGGCGATACCGTTGCGCTGGGCGTTGTCGCGGGAAGCCTCCAGGGCCTGCACGTCGATGTCGGTGCCAACCGCTTCACGGGCACCCAGTAGCAGCGCGGCAATGGCGAGGATGCCCGAGCCGCAGCCGAAGTCCAGCACTTGCGTGCCGTCGAGCTGCTGGCCATCGAGCCATTCCAGGCACAGCGCGGTGGTCGGGTGGGTGCCAGTGCCGAAGGCCAGGCCCGGGTCGAGCAGCAGGTTGACCGCGTCTTGCTCCGGTGCTTCGTGCCAGCTGGGGACGATCCACAGGCGCTGGCCGAAACGCATGGGCTGGAAGTTGTCCATCCAGCTGCGCTCCCAGTCCTGGTCCTCGATCACTTCGGCCTGGTGCTCGGGCAGGTCGCCGCCGGTGAGCAGGCGCAGGTGGGCGAACACCTGCTCGGGGTTGGTGTCGGCTTCGAACAGCGCCAGCAGGTGCGTGTGCGACCACAGCGGGGTGGTGTTGAGGTCGGGTTCGAAAATCGGCTGGTCTTCGGCGTCCATGAACGTCACCGAGACGGCACCCACTTCCAGCAGGGCGTCTTCGTAGGTTTCGGCTTGTTCCGGGCTGATGGCCAGGCGTACTTGCAGCCAGGGCATGGCGGGCACCTTTGGTAAATCGACAGGGGCAGCCCGAGGCTGCGCGAAAAGGCCGCCAGTTTACGCGAGTGCGGGGGGTTTGTAGAGGTAGGGGAGAAGGTGTTCGCCGTAACAGATTTAGCGCCCGTGAGGTCGAGTGCCGCCTCCCTCAAGGCAGCAATAAAAAACCCCGGCACGGGGCCGGGGCTTTTTCATCACGCTAACGCGATCACTCCTGGTTGGCCAGTTTGTGCTCGAGGTAGTGGATGTTGACGCCGCCTTTGCAGAAACCTTCATCACGCACCAGGTCGCGGTGCAGCGGGATGTTGGTCTTGATGCCATCGACGACGATCTCGTCCAGGGCATTGCGCATGCGCGCCATGGCTTCGTCGCGGTCCTTGCCGTAGGTGATCAGCTTGCCGATCAACGAATCGTAGTTCGGCGGAACCGAGTAGCCGCTGTACAGGTGCGAATCGACGCGAACGCCGTTGCCGCCCGGGGCGTGGAAGTGCTTCACCTTGCCTGGGCTCGGGATGAACTTCTTCGGGTCTTCGGCGTTGATCCGGCACTCCAGCGAGTGGCCACGGATGACCACGTCTTCCTGGCGGAACGACAGCTTGTTGCCAGCGGCGATGCTGAGCATCTCCTTGACGATGTCGATGCCGGTGACCATTTCCGAGACCGGATGCTCGACCTGGACGCGGGTGTTCATCTCGATGAAGTAGAAGCGGCCGTTCTCGTACAGGAACTCGAAGGTACCGGCACCGCGGTAGCCGATCTCGATGCACGCGTCGACGCAACGCTTGAAGACTTCCTGGCGGGCCTTCTCGTCGATGCCCGGGGCCGGGGCTTCTTCCAGTACCTTCTGGTGACGGCGCTGCAGCGAGCAGTCACGGTCGCCCAGATGCACGGCGTTGCCCTGGCCGTCGGACAGTACCTGCACTTCCACGTGGCGTGGGTTGGTCAGGAACTTTTCCAGATACACCATCGGGTTGCCGAACGCGGCACCGGCTTCGGTGCGGGTCAGCTTGGCTGACTCGATCAGGTCTTCTTCCTTGTGCACCACGCGCATGCCGCGACCACCACCGCCACCGGCGGCCTTGATGATCACCGGGTAGCCGACGTCACGAGCGATTGCCAGGGCAACCTCTTCGTCTTCCGGCAGCGGGCCGTCGGAGCCTGGCACGGTCGGCACGCCCGACTTGATCATTGCGTCCTTGGCCGAAACCTTGTCGCCCATCAGGCGAATGGTGTCGGCTTTCGGGCCGATGAAGGCGAAGCCGGATTTTTCCACCTGCTCGGCGAAGTCGGCGTTTTCCGCGAGGAAGCCGTAGCCCGGGTGGATGGCGGTGGCGCCTGTCACTTCGGCGGCGGCGATGATCGCCGGGATGTGCAGGTACGACTCCTTGGACGATGCCGGGCCGATGCAGACCGACTCGTCCGCCAGGCCCAGGTGCATCAGTTCACGGTCGGCCGTGGAGTGCACGGCGACGGTCTTGATGCCCAGCTCTTTGCAGGCACGCAGGATCCGCAGGGCAATTTCCCCGCGGTTGGCGATCAGGACTTTTTCAAGCTTCCCAGACATCGTTGGTTCTCCGCGAATCAAACGATGGTGAACAGCGGCTGGTCGAACTCAACCGGCTGGCCGTCTTCCACCAGGATGGCGTCGATCACACCGCCGATCTCGGCTTCGATGTGGTTCATCATCTTCATGGCTTCGACGATGCACAGGGTGTCGCCTTTCTTCACGGCCTGGCCGACTTCAGCATAGTTCGGCGAAGTTGGCGAAGGCTTGCGGTAGAAGGTGCCGACCATAGGCGAGCGGATCACGGTGCCTTTCAGGGCTGGCGCGGCGGCAGCGGCTTCAGCGGCCGGAGCGGCAGCGGCAACCGGGGCTGCGGCGGCGACCGGAGCGGCCATCGGCGCCGGGGCGGCGAAGTACTGGGCGCCGGCCGGGGTCTTGCTGTGACGGCTGATGCGAACGGACTCTTCGCCTTCCTTGATCTCCAGTTCGTCGATGCCAGACTCTTCCAGCAGTTCGATCAGCTTCTTGACTTTACGGATATCCATTAATCATCAACTCCCAAGGTTCGGTCGGGGACGTAATTTGAAAACGTGTCGAAAACGTTTCTTCTGAGCCTCGGCCCGTGGGCCAAGACCTTGTGTCATCAGGGCTGTGCGTTCATAGCCAGGTGTTCCAGCGCCGACTCCAGGGCCAACCGGTAACCGGTGGCGCCGAGGCCGCAGATCACTCCCACGGCGACATCGGAGAAGTAGGAGTGGTGACGGAACGGTTCACGCTTGTGCACGTTGGAGAGGTGCACTTCGATGAATGGGATGCTCACCGCAAGCAATGCGTCACGTAATGCGACGCTGGTGTGGGTGAAAGCGGCCGGATTGATCAGGATGAAGTCCACGCCTTCGTTGCGCGCGGCATGGATACGGTCGATCAATTCGTACTCGGCATTGCTCTGCAGGTATTGCAGATGATGGCCGGCGGCGCGGGCGCGCTGCTCCAGGTCCTGATTGATCTGCGCTAGCGTGGCAGCGCCGTAATGACCCGGTTCGCGGGTCCCGAGCAGGTTCAGGTTGGGGCCGTGCAGCACCAGTAGGGTTGCCATCTGCGATTCCTTGGTTTTGTAGGGCAATTCGACATAGCGCGGCGACTATGCCGGAACCAGCGATGGGTGTCCAGTTCCCGGCAATAGCCGGCACGATGTCCGAGGTTCGCGCAAAGTATGTGACCAGATGATTAACTCTGGTCACTTGTAGCGAGATTTTTCACCGCCCGCAGGGAGTTATAGACCGAGTTGGCCGCGCACGCGCGCCAGAACCTGGGCGAAATCGCCGGCGTTTATCTCGCCAATGACCCGATCAGTGGTCAGTTCGCTGCCGTTCGCCGCAAAGAACATCAGCGCGGGCGGGCCGAACAGGCGATAGCGGTCGAGCAGGGCGCGCTGCTCGGCGTTGCTCTCGGTGATGTCGAAGCGCAGCAGGCGAAAGGCGCCCAGTTGCGCCCGTACCTGCTCGGCGTTGAGCACTTCGTGTTCGATCACCTTGCAACTGATGCACCAGTCGGCGTACCAGTCCAGCAGCACCGGTTGGCCTGCGGCCTTGGCTTCGGCCAGGGCCGCATCGAGCGCGGAGGGGGTGGTGATGGTTTGCCAGGTATCGGTTTGCACCGCCATCGCGGTACCGGCTACGACCGGCGGGGGCAGCGGGCGCAGCGGGTCGCCTTGACCGCTCAGGGCGCCGTACCCGCAGGCCAGGGCGTACACCAGCAGGGCCAGGCCGAGCAGCTGCGCCAGGCGCTGGCGCGGGGTCTTGACCACGAATTCCAGGGCACCGAGGAACAGTGCCACGCCGCCAGCGAGCAGGCCGACCAGCAGCAGTGTGACCGGGCCAGGCAACACGCGGCTTAGCAGGCCGATGGCCAAGCCCAGCAGCAATACGCCAATGGCGTTCTTGACCGTGTTCATCCATGGGCCGCTTTTGGGCAGCCAGGCGGCGCCACCGGTGGCCACCAGCAGCAGGGGGGCGCCCATGCCCAGCCCCAGGGCGAACAGCTTCAGTGCGCCGCCCAGGGCATCGCCGCTGGCACTGATGTACAGCAGCGCGCCAGCCAGGGGCGCCGAGACGCAGGGGGATACCAGCAGGCTGGAAAGCACACCCAGCACCGCTGCGCCCACCAGCGAGCCGCCCTTGGTGCGATGGGCGAGGGTGTCCAGGCGGCTGCTCAGGGCAAGCGGCAGCTTGAGGTCGAACAGCCCGAACATGGCCAGGGCAAACAGCACGAAGAACGCCGCGAACGGCACCAGCACCCAGGCCGATTGCAGGCGCGCCTGCAGGTTCAGCCCGGCACCGAACAGGCCCATCAACGCGCCCAGCACGGCGAAGCTGGCCGCCATCGGCAGCACGTAGGCCAGCGACAGCGACAGCCCGCGCAAGCCGCCAACCTGGCCGCGCAACACCACGCCGGAGAGGATCGGCAGCATGGGCAGCACGCACGGGGTGAAGGTCAGGCCGACACCGGCGAGAAAGAACAGCAGCAGGGATTTCCAGGTCCAGCCCTGCTCAGCGGCCGCTGGCAGCGGGGCGCCTTCGCCGTCGATGCTCAGCCGTTCGGTTTCCGGTGGGTAACACAGGCCCTTGTCGGCGCAGCCCTGGTAGCCCACCAGCAGGGTGAAGGCGCGCGGGTCGTTGCGCGGCACCTCGATGTCGAGCACGCCGTGGTAGACCTCGACGTCGCCGAAGAACTCGTCGTGCTTGGCTTCACCCTTGGGGATGTCCGGTGTGCCGAGCTTGACGTGCGCAGGTTCGGTGCGGAACTGGAAGCGGTGGCGGTAGAGGTAGTAGCCGTCGGTGGCGACGAAACGCAGCTTGATGCTGTGCGCGTCGGCCTGGACCAGGCTGAGCTTGAAGGCCTCGTGCACGGGCAGGAAATCGGTGCTGTTGGCGGCGGCGCCGAGGGTGGCGCTGGGGCGGTTGTCGAGCAGGCCCGTGGCGAAGGCGGGGCTGGCCAGCAGCAGGAACAGCAGGAAAAACAGGCGGCGCATGGCGGACTCGCGAGGTGGAACGTGGCGGGCATGATAGCGGAGTTGGCTGCAGTTGGGGCCACGTTGCCTGCGGGGGCGGTTCATGGTCTCTGGTTTGGCGTTGTCTGTGCAGGCCCTTTCGCCGGCAAAGCCGGCTCCAGGTATGGCGTCGATCTTGAAGCTGGCAGGGTAGCTGTAGGAGCCGGCTTCGCCGGCGAAAGGGCCGGTAATGCTGGCGTTTTTCTCAAAGGCGGAACGCCCGCACCGCCGTGTTCAGCTCACCTCCCAGTTTGAGCAACTGCTCCCCCTGTTCACGCCCTTCACCAATGCGCTGCAGGTTGTCCTCACCCAACTCGTGAATCCGCTCGCTGTGATCACGAATCTCGCTCACCGCCCCGGTCTGCTGTGCAGTCACATCAGCGATTCGCACCGCAGTGTCGGAAATGGTGCGAATGGCGCTGACGATCTCGTCCAGCGCGCCATCGGCCGATTGCGCCTGGCTGGCGGTGGCCTCGGCATGCTCCAGTTGCGCGCGCATGCCGACCACCGATTCGCGGGCGGCTTGTTGCAGCCGGTCGATCAACGCCTGGATCTCCCCGGTGGCGCCCGTGGTGCGCTGGGCCAGCGAGCGCACTTCATCCGCGACCACGGCGAAACCACGGCCCATCTCGCCGGCGCGGGCCGCCTCGATGGCCGCGTTGAGGGCCAGCAGGTTGGTCTGCTCGGCGATCGCGCGGATCACCGTGAGCACGCCACCGATGGTCGCCGACTCCTCGGCCAGTTGCTCGATCATGCGGGCGTTGCCCTGCACCTCGTCGACCAGCGAACGCAGGCCGGACAAGCTTTGGCCAATCACCGCCTGGCCCTGTTCCACGGCGCGCCCGGCATCGCGGCTGGCGTCGGCGGCCGAACTGGCATCGCCGGCCACCTGCTGGATGGTCGCCTCCAGTTCGCCCAGGGCATCGCGGATCTGCGCGGTGTCGCCGGCCTGGCGCTCGGCGCCGTCGTGCAGGGCGCTGCTCATGCCCGCCAGGGCGTGGCTGCTGCCGGCGACCTGCTCGGCGTTGTGGCGAATGGTGCCGACCAGTTCCACCAGGTACTGGCGCAGGCGGTTGAGCGATGCCTGGATGTCATGCAGTTCGCGGTTGGTCCTGCCCAGCGCGATGGCCTGGGCGAAATCACCCTCGGCCCAGCGCGACAGGGCTGGGGCCAGGCCGGTGAGGGTGCGGGCCAGGCGGCGTTGCAGGGTGTCGATCAGCAGCGCGATGAGCAGGATCAGGCCGATCATCAGGCCCTGGATCAGGCGTACTTCGCCAGCGATCGTGGCGTGCAGGCCGCGCACCTCGGGCTCGAGGCCGGCGATGGCCTGCTGCACCGCCGCCAGGCGCTCGCCGGTGCTGGCGGCCAGGGCGGCGCGGCGCTCGATCTGCTCGCGGGTGCGCTGCAGTTCGGCGGGGTAGCGGCCGAGCAAGCTGTGCAGCTCGCGCTTCAGGCCCACGGCGATGTCCTCCTGCTGGGTGCTGGCCTGGGCCTCCAGGCCCATCATCGCGGCGAAGTCGTCGGCATTGGATTCGGCGGCGCGGGTGACACCGAGCAGTGGCAGGCCGTCGATGGCCTGGGCCTGGGCGGTGATCAGTTGTAGCTCGCGCTCTACCTCGTCGGCCAGCTCGGCGCGGCCGCTGCTGACCAGCTTGTCGCGGGCCAGGGACAGGCGGCCGAGGTGCAGCGAAGCCTCGAACAGCGGCGCCAGGTAGCGACCGGCGTCAGGGCTGCCGCTGTCGCGGGCGTAGCCGGCCAGTTGTTCCAGATTCGCTCCCAGCTCCCGCTCGGCTTGCAGCAACAGGGCCTGGGGGTCGCCGGCCAGTTTGCCGGCGGCGAGCAGTTCATTGGCGGTGAAGGCTTGCAGGCTGTCCAGGCTTGGGCGCAGCTTGGCCGACAGGTTTTCCGGCCAGTTCGACAGGGCCGCCTGCAACTGTTTGCTGGCCTCCATGGCCGAGGCATGGCGCAGCGCGTCGCCGCTGGCCAGGTAGGCTTGCGTGTTGCGCGCGGCATCGTTCTGGAACTGCTGCGACAGGCCGAGGTAGCGCTCCATCATCTGGTAGGGGCGTTCCAGGGCGCGCTGCGACCACCACAGGGTCGCGCCCAGGGCGATACACACGGTCACCAGCAACAGGGTGTTGAAATTGGTCAGCCACTTCAGGCGCATAGCCGCGAACTTCCTGCGGGGGGAGGCGCCTGAAGTTATTGCTGTTTTGTGACGGGGTGATGACGGTGGCGGGGTGTCGCTCTAAAAAAGTGGCACAGTGCCGGTATCCCTGCAGGAGCGGCTTCAGCCGCGATTCAGGCGCCGCAGTGTGTGGCACCCGCTTTGCTGGTGATCGCGGGTGAACCCGCCCCTACAAGGCCGGTGTGGATTCCGAGGTCATGGGTCGACTCTCACGACGCAATTGCGGCCCGCGTGTTTGGCCCGGTACAGCGCTTCGTCCGCCGCGCTGGCCATGGTCAGTGCATCGAGGCGGTCGTCCAGCTGCACCACCCCAGCACTGAACGTGCATTGCAGGTCGTGAGGCTGCGCGGGGTAGTGGATCTCGGCGAAGCGTCGGCGGATTTCGTCCAGCACCCTGTGCGCGGCCTCGAGCGCGGTGTTGGGCATGACGATGGCGAACTCCTCGCCACCGTAGCGGCCGATGTAGTCGGTCTTGCGCAGGCGCTGCTTGAGGAACAGCGCCAGGCTCTTGATCACCCGGTCGCCCATGGGGTGGCCATGGCGGTCGTTGATCTTCTTGAAATGATCGATGTCGAGCATGGCGAAGCTCAACGGCTGTTCTTCACGACGGGCGCGGAAACTGCAGTCCTCGAGCAACTGCAGGATATGGGTGTGGTTGTACAACCCGGTCAGGCTGTCACGCACCATTCGCGCCTTGAGGTGGCGGGCGCGGGCGGCACGGTTGCGCACGGTGGTGATCAGGTGGCGCGAGCGGATCGGCTTGGTGAGGAAGTCGTCACCCCCTTCGCTCATGGCGTCGAGCTGCTTGTCCAGGTCGTCCTCGGCTGACAGGTAGATGATCGGTACGCTGACATAGCGGTCGTTATGGCGGATCACCTTGGCCAGCTCCGTGCCGGTGCACTCGGGCATGTACATGTCGAGGATGATCAGGTCGGGCTGGAAGTCGGCCAGCTCGCTCATGGTACGGATCGGCTCGGTGAGCGTGCGGGTGATGATCCCGGCGCTGTTGAGCAGGCGCTCGGTGTGCATGGCCTGGGCGCGTGAGTCGTCGATCACCAGCACGCGGAAGGGGTCGTACTGGGTGGCGCTGGTCAGCAACTCGACCTTTTCCAGCAGGCTGGAGGCCTCCAGGGTGCCGGTCAGGAACTCCTGGCCGCCGGCGCGCACGGCGGCCAGGCGGGTCGGGGTGTCGGTTTCGTGCAGGCTGAAGAACAGCAGCGGGATGTGCTGCTCCAGCCCCTGTTGGGCCTGGGCGGCCAATTGCAGGCCGATGCCAGGGCCGGTGAAGTCCACGTCCATGATGATCGCCGACGGCAGGCGTTCGCTCATCGAGGCCTGGAACGCCTCGGCGCTGTACAGGGCCTGCACGGTCAGGCCGAAGAACTCCAGTTGCTGGGCCAGGCGCTCGGCGCGGTCATGGTCCTGCAGGACGATGTACACCGGCTTGCGCAGCGGCGGCAGCGGCACGTTGTCGAGCTGGTCACCCTTGCGCAGGCCGGTGCGTGACAGGCGCTGCATCAGGCGGTTGAGTTCGCCGATCAGCTCGGAGTTCAGCCGTGCGCTGTTGGCCTCGATGGCGCGCAAGGTCTGGCCGATGGCCGCCGACAGGGTGCCGTGCTCGGGTTGTTCGAAACGCTCGGCGTAGCGCTGCAGGCGCAGGTTGGCCTCGCACAGCTCGCCCAGGTCGCCGTTGGACCATTCGCCACGTTGCAGGCGTTGCCAGATCTCGAGGATCTGCCGGGCCTGGTGGATGACCCGTTGGGCGAAATGCTGCTTGAGGCGCTCGTGGCTGGGCTCGGCTGACTGGGTCATGTCCTGACTACTTATAAGGGGAGGGTTCAGGTTCGATGATGGCTCTATGCTAGCACTGCTTTCCGACAAGCGAGTGCCCGAGGTCAACAAAGTGTTCACGGGACGAATATTCAGTTGCTGACCCACTGGTCGCTTATACGAATGGCGGCGTCTGCTTTATAGTGCTGCGACGCGGGCTTGTCGTGGCACCCTGGCTGCGGCCTGTGGTCCAAGCCCTGAACTGTCGAGACTGATTAAGGACAATGCCATGCTGGATTGGAAAAACCGCGAGGCCAAGGCCGAGCCCCGCGAGCGGGTCGATACCCGTCGCGCCGCCACCCGTAGCTACCTGGGCGGCCTCTGGAGCCGTGCCCTGGGGACCCTGATCGGCTTGTACCTGCTGGTGTGCGTCGGCCTGGGCTGGTACTGGAGCCAGGAGCCGGCGTTGTTCCCGGTGCAGCAGAATGCCCAGGCCGCCGCTGAGCGCAACGGCCAGCAGATGGTGGTCGGCTATACCACCGTCGAAACCCTCAAGACCGTCGCCGGCACCCTGCTCGACAAGCCGGGCGGCTACATCTCCAACGACCGCTTCCCGCCGGGGCTGTGGATGGACAACATGCCGAGCTGGGAGTACGGCGTGCTGGTCCAGGTCCGCGACCTGTCCCGCGCGCTGCGCAAGGACTTCGCCCGTTCCCAGTCGCAGTCGACCGAAGATGCCGACCTGGCCAAGGCCGAGCCGCGCTTCAACTTCGACAACAAGAGCTGGATCCTGCCGTCGAGCGAGTCGGAGTTCGAAGAGGGTATCAAGTCGCTGAGCCGTTACCAGACTCGCCTGGCCAAGGGCGACCAGGGCGCGATCTTCTACACCCGTGCCGACAACCTGAACAACTGGCTGGGTGACGTGGCCACCCGCCTGGGCTCGCTGTCGCAACGCCTTTCGGCCAGCGTTGGCCGGGTCAAGCTCAACAACACCCTGAAGACCGAGTCCGTGGCACCTGGCCAGGCACCGCAGGTCGACGAGGAAGTGGTCGAGACGCCGTGGCTGCAGATCGACAACGTGTTCTACGAGGCCCGTGGCCAGGCCTGGGCGCTGTCGCACCTGTTGCGCGCCATCGAGGTGGACTTCGCCGACGTGCTGGCGAAGAAGAACGCCACGGTCAGCGTGCGGCAGATCATCCGCGAGCTGGAAGCCTCGCAGGAAGCGCTGTGGAGCCCGATGGTGCTCAATGGCAGCGGCTTCGGCATGTGGGCCAACCACTCGTTGGTGATGGCCAACTACATTTCCCGGGCCAACGCCGCGGTCATCGACCTGCGCCAACTGCTGTCCCAGGGCTGAGATGCCTATCAACCCTGCCGAGGTCGCGCACCGCGCGGCCTCCGACGCCGAATTGGTGGCCTGGGTCGACGAGCATGACCAACTGCTCGGCGCCCTGCCCCGGGCCGAACTGCGCGAGCGCGGCCTGATCGGGCGCTGCACTTTCATCCTGCTGTTCAACAGCCGCGGTGAGTTGTGCGTGCATCGTCGCACCCTGAGCAAGGCGCTGTACCCAGGGTACTGGGATGTGGCGGCGGGCGGCATGGTCGCCTGCCAGGAAAGCTATGACCAGTCGGCGGCCCGGGAGCTGGCCGAGGAACTGGGCGTGAGCGGCGTCGAATTGCGTTTTCACGAGACGTTCTACTTCGAGCAACCGGGCAATCGCTTGTGGTGTGCGGTGTATTCGGCAGTCTGGGACGGGCCGTTGCGGCTGCAGCCCGAAGAGGTGAGCGAGGCGCGGTTCATCAGCTTGCAGGCGGTCGAGGACGAGTGTGTAAAGAAGCCGTACTGTCCGGATTCGCGGGTGGCCTTGCAACGGTACAAGGCGAGCCAGGGATGACGGCATTGGGCCTGTTCGCCGGCAAGCCGGCTGCTACGGGACGGTGTAGGAGACGGCTTGCCGGCGAACAGGCCAGCGAAGTCGCAAAACATTCGTAAAATGGCGCAATCCTGTACTTAGCAACCGCCGGATTTATCGTTACACTGCGCGCCCTTTTCGGGCTGTCGCAAGACCTTGCGACAGTAGCGCCGCCCCTGCCAGAGTGGGGCTTCGCGGTCGGCTCCCGTCGACCAGTTTTTTGTCCTCGGCACAGAGGAACAAAAGTGGCCAAGAAAGCTTCTTCCTTCGCCGCCCTAGGCGGTCTCGTATATTCCACCGATGCCGGTCGGCACTGCCCCGACTGTGGCAAACCGGTGGACGCCTGCATCTGCAGCCAATTGCTCATCCCCGAAGGGGATGGCATCGCCCGTGTGCGCCGTGAAAGCAAGGGGCGTGGCGGCAAGACCGTGACCACCATCACCGGCGTGCCCTTGCCCCTCGACCAGCTCAAGGAGCTCGCCAGCACGCTCAAGCGTCGCTGCGGCACCGGCGGCGCGCTCAAGGATGGGGTCATCGAGATTCAGGGCGACCACGTCGAACTGTTGCTCGGCGAACTGATCAAACAGGGCTTCAAGGCGAAGAAGTCCGGCGGCTGAGGCCGTCGCGCGACTTTTCGCCCAGCGCTTTCTAAACTCGATGCCGTGGCCAGGGTCTATCCGGGGGCACGGACGATTCGTCATTTTCAGCTTCTACACTGCGCCCGCCACCTGACGGGGTAGAGTCTTGGACTTATCTATAGGGGACTTGAATGTCCGTACGACGCACACGCAAAGACGATGGCAGCCAGTGGACCGTGGCCGACAGCCGCAGTGTTTATGGCATCCGCCATTGGGGCGCTGGTTATTTCGCCATCAATGAAGCCGGGCGCGTCGAAGTGCGCCCGAACGGCCCGGACAGCGCCCCGATCGACCTGTTCGAGCAGGTCCAGGAGCTGCGTCAGAGCGGCTTGTCGCTGCCGCTGCTGGTCCGTTTCCCGGACATCCTGCAGGACCGCGTACGCCAACTGACCGGTGCCTTCGATGCCAACATCGCGCGCCTGGAGTATCAGAGCCAGTACACCGCGCTGTACCCGATCAAGGTCAACCAGCAGGAGGCGGTGGTCGAGAACATCATCGCTACCCAGAATGTCTCCATCGGCCTGGAAGCCGGCTCCAAGCCCGAGCTGCTGGCGGTGCTGGCGCTGGCCCCGAAGGGCGGCACCATCGTCTGTAACGGCTACAAGGACCGCGAGTTCATTCGCCTGGCGCTGATGGGCCAGAAGCTCGGCCACAACGTGTTCATCGTGATCGAGAAGGAGTCCGAGGTCGCCCTGGTGATCGAGGAAGCCGCGGAGCTGAAGGTCAAGCCGCAGGTCGGCCTGCGCGTACGCCTGTCGTCGCTGGCTTCGAGCAAGTGGGCAGACACCGGGGGCGAGAAGTCCAAGTTCGGCCTGTCCGCCGCCCAATTGATCTCAGTGGTGCAGCGCTTCCGTGACGCCGGGCTCGACCAGGGCATCCGCCTGCTGCACTTCCACATGGGCTCGCAGATCGCCAACCTGGCCGACTACCAGCACGGTTTCAAGGAAGCCATTCGCTACTACGGCGAGCTGCGTGCCCTGGGCCTGCCGGTCGATCACATCGACGTCGGCGGTGGCCTGGGCGTCGACTACGACGGTACCCACTCGCGCAACGCCAGCTCCATCAACTACGACATGGACGACTATGCCGGCGTGGTGGTCGGGATGCTCAAGGAGTTCTGCGACGCGCAGGGCCTGCCGCACCCGCACATCTTCTCCGAGAGCGGCCGCTCGCTGACCGCGCACCACGCCATGTTGGTGATCCAGGTGACCGACGTCGAGAGCCACAACGACGAAATGCCGGTGATCGAGAACAAGGAGAGCCTGCCCGAGACCGTGCAGTGGCTGGCCGACCTGCTGGGCCCAACCGACATCGAGATGGTCACCGAAACCTACTGGCGCGCTACCCACTACATGGGCGATGTAGCCGCGCAGTATGCCGACGGCAAGATCAGCCTCGCCGAAAAAGCCCTGGCCGAGCAATGCTACTTCGCCGTGTGCCGTCGCCTGCACAACTCGCTCAAGGCCCGCCAGCGCTCGCACCGCCAGGTGCTGGACGAGCTGAACGACAAGCTGGCCGACAAGTACATCTGCAACTTCTCGGTGTTCCAGAGCCTGCCGGACACCTGGGCTATCGGCCAGGTACTGCCGATCATCCCGTTGCACCGCCTGGATGAAGAGCCGCTTCGCCGTGCAGTGTTGCAGGACCTGACCTGCGACTCCGACGGCAAGATCAACCAGTACGTCGACGAGCAGAGCATCGAGACCAGCATGCCGGTGCATGCGGTCAAGGTGGGCGAGGACTACCTGCTGGGCGTGTTCCTGGTGGGCGCGTACCAGGAAATCCTGGGCGACATGCACAACCTGTTCGGTGACACCGACTCGGTGAACATCTACCAGAACGCCGACGGTAGCGTGTACCACGCCGGTATCGAGACCCACGACACCATCGAGGACATGTTGCGCTATGTGCACCTGTCGCCGGAGGAGTTGATGACCCACTACCGCGACAAAGTGGCCAGCGCACGGATCAGCGCGCGGGAGCGGACGCAGTTCCTCGATGCGTTGCGTCTTGGTTTGACCCGGTCTTCCTATCTGTCTTCGTAATCGCCGGGGGCCGCTTTGCGGCCCCAACTTCACCGAACCCATAGCCCCCGTTGCTGCAGTCTCCACCCCACCCACCCCAGCGTCATCCCCCGCAACGCCATGAACAGCAGGAACGCCAACCACAACCCCTGGTTGCCGAACCCACGCAGGGCAAACGCCACGGGCAGCGCAATCAACACCGACACCAACATCCCATTGCGCATCTCCCGCGCCCGTGTCGCGCCGATGAACAGCCCGTCGAGCAGATAACTCCACACCGCGATCAACGGCAGCACCGCCAGGTAGGGTAGGTACGGATACGCCGCCTCGCGCACGCTGGCGATATCGGTCTGTAGATCCACGAACAGGTGCCCACCCAGCAGGAACAGCACCGCGAAGCCCAGGCTGGCAATCAACGACCAGCCACCTGCGACCACCAGTGTGCGTTGCAAGGCCTTACGGTCGCGGGCGCCGATGGCGTGGCCGCACAGGGCTTCGACCGCGTGGGCCAGGCCATCGAGGGCGTAGGCGGTCAGCAACAGGCCGTTGAGCAACAACGCATTGGCAGCCACGGTGGCCTCGCCCAAGCGCGCGCCCTGCACCGCGATCAATAGGAACACCAGTTGCAGCGCCAGGCTGCGCACAAAGATGTCGCGGTTCACCGCCAGTAAGGGGCGCCAGGCCTGCCAGCGTCCCAACGCGGCCCAGACGATGCGCCCAGGATGAGCGCGCAAGGCCGGGCGGGTGAGCGCCAGGCCAAGCAGGGCGGCGCTCCACTCGGCGATCACCGAGGCCCGTGCCGAGCCGACCACGCCCCAGTCCAGCCCAAGGACGAACCACAGGTTCAGGGCGATGTTGAGTACGGTGGTGGTCAGCATGATCGCCAGGGGCGCCCGGGCATTCTGTGTGCCCAGGAACCAGCCGACCAGGGCATAGCAGGCCAGTGCTGCCGGCAGGCCGAGCAGGCGGGTGTGAAAGAAGGTTTCGGTGGAGGCAAGCAGGGCGTCGCTGGGTTGCATGCCCTTTAGTGCCAACTGGCTGAAGGGCAGGGCGAGCAGGCCGATCACCAGGGCGAAGGCGAGCGCGAGCAACAGCCCCTGCATCAGTACCTGGCGCAGCGCGGCACCGTCGCCGCGGCCGGCGGCCTGGGCGGCGAAGCCGGTGGAGCCCATGCGCAGGAAGCCCATCGGCCCGACGATGAAGGCGAACAGGGTGGCGCCGACCGCCACCGCGCCCAACTGGTGGGCGTGTGGCAAGTGGCCGATCACTGCGGTGTCGACCAGGGCCACCAGGGACAACGAGATGTTGGAGAGGATCATCGGCACGGCCAGGCCCCAGACCTTGCGGTGGGTGGGCTGGTCGCGCCAGGCGCTGGACAGTGAAGGCATCTGGGGTCCTGGAAAAGGGTGGGGCCGCTTCGCCGGCAAGGACCGTGCAAAACCTGTAGGGGCCGGCTTTGCCGGCGAAAAGCTGCGCAGCAGCCCCTGTGTTCGATGTGGCCGCATTGTAGCGGTCCGGCAGCTCGTTCGCGCGAACAGCGTCGCACTTGCCGCGCTTCGTCAGGTAAGCCTTGCGCCGTTACGCTATAGTTGCTGCCCTCACGTACACGCTGCCGAAGAGTTCTCTCTCAAATGTTCAACAAAGGATTGTTGCTGGCCTGCGCGCTGGCCCTGCTCAGTGCCTGTGATTCCTCCACACCGGACAAGCCATCGGTGCCCGCCGACGCCGCCACCGCCGTCGCCCCCGCCGAGACGAAGACGGCCACGCGCGAAGACCCGGCCGCGCTCGCCAAGCGCTACGCCGGCCGCGAGCTGACCGTGCTGGACGTCTCGGAGGTGCAGCTCGACGGCGCCAGCACCCTGTCGGTCAGCGTTTCCGCGCCGCTGGACGCCAACCAGGACTTCGCCGCCAAGCTGTACCTGGTGGACACCGTCAAAGGCAAGGTCGATGGTGCCTGGGAACTCTCCGATAACCAGATGGAACTGCGCCTGCGCCACCTGGAACCGCAGCGCAAGATGGTCCTGACCATCGACAAGGGTCTGCTTTCGGTCAACGGCAATGTGCTGGAGGCGGAGTCGGTCAGCCGCTTCGAAACCCGCGACATGCAGCCCACCGTGGGCTTCGCCAGCCGTGGCTCGCTGCTGCCCACGCGCCTGGCCGAAGGCCTGCCGGTGATCGCCCTGAACGTCGACAAGGTCGACGTCGAGTTCTTCCGCATCAAGCCGGACATGCTCTCGACCTTCCTGGTCAACTGGGGCCGTAACTCCAGCCTGTACTACTACCAGTCCAAGGAAACCCTGGACATGGCCGAGCTGGTCTACAGCGGCCGTTTCGACCTCAACCCCGCACGCAACACCCGCGAGACCGTGCTGCTGCCGATCGCCGGGATCAAGCCGCTGCAGGAACCGGGCGTCTATCTGGCGGTGATGCGCGCCTCGGGCACCTACGACTACTCGCAGCCGGCGACCCTGTTCACCCTGAGCGACATCGGCGTGTCCGCCCACCGCTATCGTGATCGCCTGGACGTGTTCACCCAGGCCCTGGAGGGCGGCAAGGCGCTCAAGGATGTCACCCTCGAGCTGCACGACGACAAGGGCAAGCTGCTGGCCCAGGCCAAGACCGATGGCGATGGCCATGCCCAGCTACCCATCACCACGAAGGCCGACACCCTGATCGCTACACAAGGCGTGCACACCACCTTGTTGCGGCTGAATACCGCCGCGCTGGACCTGGCCGAGTTCGATATCACCGGCCCCCAGGCCAACCCGCTGCAATTCTTCATCTTCGGCCCGCGTGACCTTTATCGCCCGGGCGAGACCGTACTGCTCAACGGCCTGCTGCGTGACCAGGACGGCAAGCCAGTCAAGGCCCAGCCGGTGAGCGTCGAAGTGCGTCGACCCGATGAGCAGGTCAGCCGCAAGTTCGTCTGGGAGGCCGACCAGAACGGCCTGTTCCAGTATCAACTGCAACTGGCCACCGAGGCACCGACCGGTCGTTGGCAGCTGCTGCTGGACCTGGGGGGCGGCCGCAAGCAGGTCTACGAGTTCCTCGTCGAGGACTTCCTCCCCGAGCGCCTGGCGCTGGAGCTCAAGGGCAGCAGCACGCCGCTGTCGCCGGACGAAACCGCGTCGATTCAGGTCAATGGCCGCTACCTCTATGGCGCGCCCGCCGCCGGCAACCGCCTGAGCGGCCAGGCCTACGTGCGCCCGCTGCGTGAAGCGGTGAAGGCGCTGCCGGGCTACCAGTTCGGCGCGGTCACCGAGACCGACCTGAGCCAGGACCTGGAGCTGGACGAAGTCACCCTCGACCAGAACGGCAAGTCGCGAATCGATATCGACAGCCGCTGGGCCGAAGCCCGCTCGCCGCTGTTGCTGACCGTACAGGCCAGCCTGCAGGAGTCCGGTGGCCGGCCTATCACCCGCCGCCTGGAGCAACCGATCTGGCCCGCCGAGCGCCTGCCGGGCCTGCGTGGCCTGTTCGATGGCGAGGAGACCGACGGCGATGGCCCGGTGGAGTTCGAGTTCCTGGTCGCCGACCGCGACGGCAAGAAACTTGCCGCCAACAACCTGAAGGTGCGCCTGATCCGCGAACGCCGCGACTACTACTGGAACTACTCGCAGAGCGACGGCTGGAGCTACAACTACAACGAGAAATTCCTCACCCAGGCCGAGGAAACCGTCAGTGTGAAGGCCGGTTCCACCGCCAAGCTGAACTTCCAGGTGGAGTGGGGCCCGTACCGTGTCGAAGTGGAGGACCCACAGACCGGTCTGGTCTCCAGCGAGCGCTTCTGGGCCGGCTACCGTGCCCAGGACAATGCCGAAGGCGGCGCCGTGCGCCCCGACCAAGTGAAGATCGCCCTGGACAAGCCCGCTTACAAGGACGGCGCCACCGCCAAGGTCACCGTCACCCCGCCGGCTGCCGGCAGTGGTTACCTGATGATCGAGTCCGCTGATGGCCCGCTGTGGTGGCAGGAAATCGACGTACCGGCAGAGGGCAAGGCCTTCGAGGTCGAGCTTGACAAGAAATGGGCGCGCCACGACCTGTACATCAGTGCCCTGGTGATCCGCCCGGGCGAGCGCAAGGCCAACGCCACCCCCAAGCGCGCCGTTGGCGTGCTGCACCTGCCGCTGGACCGCACCGAGCGCAAGCTCGCGGTCAGCTTGCAGGCCCCGGAGAAGATGCGGCCCAAACAACCGCTGACGGTGAAGTTCAAGGCTGCCAACGTCGATGGCAGCGTACCCAAGCAGATTCACGTGCTGTTGTCCGCGGTAGACGTGGGCATCCTCAACATCACCGACTTCAAGACCCCCGATCCGTTCGCCAGCCTGTTCGGGCGCAAGGCTTACGGCGCCGACCAGCTGGATATCTACGGCCAGTTGATCGAAGCCGGCCAGGGCCGCCTGGCCAGCCTCGCCTTTGGTGGTGACGCCGCGATGGCCAAGGGCGGCAAGCGCCCTAACACCACGGTGACCATCGTTGCCCAGCAGAGCGTGCCGGTGACGCTCGATGACAAGGGTGAAGGCCAGGCCACGGTGGATATTCCCGATTTCAACGGTGAACTGCGCCTGATGGCCCAGGCCTGGACCGAGGAGCACTTCGGTGTGGCCGAAGGCAAGACCGTGGTCGCTGCGCCGCTGATCGCCGAGCTGTCAGCACCGCGCTTCCTCGCCGGGGGCGACCGTACCAGCCTGGCGCTGGACCTGGCCAACCTGTCCGGCCGTACCCAGCAACTGACCGTGCAACTGGCCACCGAAGGCCAGCTGAGCCTGGTCGGTGGTGCCCAGCAAAACGTTGCGCTGGGCGAAGGCCAGCGCACCACGCTGATGATCCCGGTGCAGGCCCAAGGGGGGCTGGGCCTGGGCAAGGTGCGTGTGCAGGTCAATGGCCTGCAACTGCCGGGTGAACCGGCCAATGCTTTCCAGCGCGAGTGGACCCTGGGTGTTCGTCCTGCTTACCCGGCGATGCTCAAGCACTACCGCGTGGCGCTGAAAGACCAGCCATGGAGCCTGCCGGAGAGCGACCTGGCCGAATTCGAACCGGCCGGCCTGGAAGCCACCCTGGCACTGTCGAGCCGTCCACCGCTGAACCTGGCCGAGCAGATCCGTGCCCTCGAGGCCTACCCGTACGGTTGCCTGGAGCAGACCACCAGCGGCCTGTACCCGTCGCTGTACGCCGATGCCGACAGCCTCAAGCGCCTGGGGATCAAGGGCGAGCCGGCCGATGTGCGCAAGCGCAAGATCGAGATGGGCATCGAGCACCTGCTGGGGATGCAACGCTACAACGGCAGCTTCGGCCTGTGGAGTTCCGACAGCGAGGAAGAGTACTGGCTGACCGCCTATGTCACCGACTTCCTGCTGCGGGCTCGCGAGCAAGGCTACGGCGTGCCGGCCGAAGTGCTGAAGAAGGCCACCGAGCGTCTGCTGCGCTATGTGCAGGAGCGCAACCTGATCGAAGTCGATTACAGCCAGGACGCCGACCACACCCGCTTCGCCGTGCAAGCCTACGCCGGCCTGGTGCTGGCGCGCAGCCAACAGGCGCCGCTGGGTGCCCTGCGGAGCTTGTATGACCGCCGCGCCGATGCCCGCTCCGGCCTGCCATTGGTGCAGCTGGCGGTGGCGCTGGACAAGATGGGCGACAAGCAGCGCTCGCAGGACGTGCTCAAGGCCGGGTTGGCGGTCGGCCGCGGCAAGGGCTGGATGGCCGACTACGGCAGCGCCGTGCGTGACCAGGCGCTGATCCTGGCGTTGTTGCAGGAGAACAACCTGGCAGGTAACCAGGTCGACCAGCGCCTGTTCGCGCTGTCTGACGAACTGGCCGCCAACCGCTGGCTGTCCACCCAGGAGCGCAACGCGCTGTTTCTCGCCGGCCGTGGCCTGCTGGGCAAGCCAGAAGGTAACTGGAAAGCACGCCTGGACAGCGCAGGGGAGATCCGCCAGTTCAGCAACAACGACTCGGGGATGAAGCTCGAAGGCCCACTGCTGGCCTCGCCGCTGTCTGTGCAGAACGAAGGTGGCGACACGCTGTACCAGCAACTGACCTTGTCCGGCTATCCGCGCCAGGCCCCGGCCGCCAGCGGCAATGGCCTGGAGATCCGCCGCGAGTACCTGGGCATGAATGGCCAGGCGCTGGATGTGCGCAGCCTGCGCAGTGGTGACCTGGTGTTGGTGCACCTGGCGCTCAAAGCGCAAAGCCAGGTGCCGGACGCGCTGGTGGTGGACCTGCTGCCGGCAGGCCTGGAGCTTGAGAACCAGAACCTCGCCCAGAGCGCCGCCAGCCTGGACAACGCCAGCAGCGCGGTGAAGCAGTGGCGCGAGTCGATGCAGAACGCCAGCGTGGTGCACCAGGAGTACCGTGACGATCGCTACGTGGCGGCGCTCAAACTCGACAGCTACGGCACCACCCACCTGCTGTACCTGGCACGTGCTGTGACGCCGGGCAGCTACCGCATACCGCCGCCGCAGGTGGAGTCGATGTACCGGCCGAACCTGCAGGCGATTGGCGAGAGCCAAGGGGAGATGGTAGTGCGCGCCCGCTGAGCCAACGCGCCCCCTGCAGGAGCGGCCTTGCGTCGCGAAAGGGCCGCAGAGCGGCCCCAGGATCCAGACGGTTCGGCAACGATCGCCGGGGCTGCTACGCAGCCCTTTCGCGGCGCAAGGCCGCTCCTGCAAGAAGGTGGCGCAAGGGTTTCAATGCACCACCCAGCTCAACACCCACAACCCCAGCAACGCCCAGATGATCCCGAGGACGATCGACGCCCGCAGGAACGCGCGGATCGCCGAGTACAGCAGCATCAGGCCGACGATGAGTGCCAGGATGCTGACCAGCGAGGTGTCCATCCCCAGCGTGCGCGCCAGGCCGTCGATGAAATTACCGCCGGCGTTGGCCAGCAGGTTGAACAACCCGCCCAGGCCGTCGACGATGAAACGGATCACCGAACCCAGAACCTGGCCCAGCCACTCGAAAAAACCTTCTACATGCATAGTTGCTTCCTGATCAACGAATCGGCGACTCCCCGCCTTTGGCCATCCACCGGCCCGGTCGGTTCCCGATGCCAAGCTTAGCGCGCCCACGCCGTGCCAGGGTGCTGCGCCGCGTCTGCGTGGCGACCTTGCTGGTCGTCGCCCTGCTGTGGTTGGCCGATCGTATCTGGCCATTGCCGATGCCGGGCGACGACCTTGCCCGAGTGGTGCTGGCCGAGGACGGTACACCGTTGTGGCGTTTCGCCGACGCCGATGGCGTATGGCGCTATCCAGTCAGCCCGGACGAGGTGTCGCCGCTGTATCTCGAGGCGCTGCTGGCCTACGAGGACCGCTGGTTCTATCACCATCCAGGGGTCAACCCCATGGCCCTGGCCCGGGCGGCCTGGCTCAACCTGCGCGGCGGGCGCGTGGTGTCGGGAGGCAGCACCCTGTCGATGCAGGTGGCGCGCCTGCTTGATCCGCACGACCGCACGCTGGCGGGCAAACTGCGCCAGCTGTGGCGCACGGCGCAGCTGGAGTGGCACCTGTCGAAACCGCAGATCCTGCAGATCTACCTCAATCGCGCGCCGTTCGGCGGCACCCTGCAAGGTGTGGCGGCAGCCAGCTGGGCGTACCTGGGCAAGTCGCCGAAGCACCTGACGCCCGCCGAGGCCGCGCTGCTCGCCGTATTGCCCCAGGCCCCCAGCCGCTTGCGCCCGGACCGTCACCCCGAGCGTGCCCAGCGCGCCCGCGACAAGGTCCTGCAACGCCTGGCCGAGTACCAGGTGTGGCCGGGCCAGCGCATCGATGAAGCGCGAGAGGAGCCGCTGCTGCTGGCGCCACGTCAGGAGCCGGCGCTGGCGCCTTTGTTGGCCCGGCGCCTGAACAGCCCGGACAGCCTGCCGCTGATCCGCACCACGATCGACGCCGCCTTGCAGCGGCGTCTGGAGGACCTGCTGCTGGGCTGGCGCGCGCGCCTGCCTGAGCGCACTTCGGCGGCACTGCTGGTGGTGGAGACCCAGAGCATGGCGGTACGCGCCTATCTGGGGTCGATCGACCTGGGTGACGAACGCCGCTTCGGCCATGTCGACATGATCCACGCGCTGCGCTCGCCTGGTTCGACGCTCAAGCCTTTTCTCTATGCCATGGCCATGGATGAGGGCCTGATCCACTCAGAGTCGCTGCTGCAGGATGTGCCACGGCGCTACGGTGACTATCGTCCAGGCAATTTCTCCATGGGCTTCAGCGGCCCGGTGTCGGCCAGCTCCGCGTTGGCGCTGTCGCTCAATCTGCCGGCGGTGCAGTTGCTCGAGGCTTATGGCCCGAAGCGTTTCGCCGCGCAGATGCGCATGGGCGGCGTGCCGTTGATCCTGCCGCCTCTGGCAGAACCGAACCTGTCATTGATTTTGGGCGGCGCGGGCAGTCGGCTGGAGGACCTGGTCGGTGGCTATGCGGCGTTCGCCCGGGAGGGGCGTAGCGCACAGATTCGCCTGCAACCCCAGGACCCGTTGTTGGAGCGTCGGTTGTTGTCGCCGGGCTCTGCCTGGATCACCCGGCGTATTCTCAGCGGCCTGGCCCGTCCGGACCGCGACCCTCACGCTGAGCTGGTGCAGCGCCCACAGTTGGCCTGGAAGACCGGTACCAGCTATGGGTTTCGCGATGCCTGGTCGGTCGGCGTCGGCCCGCGCTACCTGATCGGCGTGTGGATTGGCCGCCCCGATGGCACCCCGGTGCCAGGGCAGTTCGGCCTGGCTTCGGCGGCGCCGTTGATGCTTCAGGTGCACGATCTGCTGAGCAACCGCGATGCCCAGCGTGGCATCAACGTACCGGTGGAGGCCGTGCCGGATTCGGTGGGGGTTGCGGCGATCTGCTGGCCCTTGGGCCAGCCGATGAACCGCCAGGACCCCAACTGTCGCCGCCAGCGCTTCGCCTGGACCCTCGACGGCACCACGCCGCCGACCTTGCAGGCGGCCGACCAGCCGTTGGGGCTTGGGTTGCATGAGCCCGTCTGGGTCAATGAGCAGGGATTGCGCGTGGACAGCCGTTGCCCAGGCGCCACGGCCCGCGACATTGCGTTGTGGCCGGCGCCGCTGGAGCCGTGGTTGCCCCGGGCCGAACGACGGTTGGCGCGGTTGCCGGCCGTGGATCCTGCCTGCCCGCCACAGGTGGCGACAAGCGCACCGCCCTTGTCGATCGTCGGGGTGCGCCCGGGTGACAACTTGCGCAGGCCGGCCACCAGCGACGAAGCGCTGCAACTGCGAGTGTCGGCGTTGGGGGGGGGAGGGCAACGCTGGTGGTTCCTCAATGGTCAGCCACTGGGCGAGACCCGAGGGCAGGACAGCCTGCTGGTGCGTTTCGAGCAGGTCGGGCGTACCGAGTTGAGTGCGTTGGATGAAAGTGGCGAAACAGCGCGAGTGGAGTTTCAGGTCAGCGAGTGAAGCTGCTCAATGCTCTGTAGGAGCGGCTTCAGCCGCGATCATCCGCGAAGCGGATGCCGGACACCGCGTTGCCCGCATCGCGGCTGAAGCTGCTCCTACAGAGGTCGCATCAGGTCCATGGGGCGCGTAATGGTCAGCGCTTGCCCAGCTTGCGCAACTCGTCGGACTCGACGACGCGTATGCCATCCTCCTCCTCCAGCGCCAGGCGCCACAACGCCCGGGCCAAGGCGCAAACCTCGATACCCCGGTACTTGCCCGGCACCAGCCGCGAGAACGGTGCAGCCAAGCGCTCACCCAAGCGTGGCGGGGTGCGCTCGCCCAGTAGCAGCGACGGCCGCACGATGGTCAACTGCGGCCAGTCCTGCTGTTTGAGCGCTTCTTCCATTTCACCCTTGACCCGGTTGTAGAACACCGAGGATTTCGGGTCGGCGCCCAGCGCGCTGATCACCAGCAGGTGGCGCGCGCCCATCTCCCGGGCGCGTTTGCTGAAGGCCACGACCATGTCCAGGTCGACGGCGCGGAAGGCGGATTCGGAGCCGGCCTGCTTGAGGGTGGTGCCCAGGCAGCAGAACGCTATATCGACACGACCTGCCAGTTGCGGGAGAAACACAGCCGGGTCACCCACCGGGTTTTCCAGGTGCGGGTGCTCGGCCAGCGGCCGGCGGGTGGGTGCCAGCACACGGCTGATGGTGGGTTCGCTGAGCAGGCGGTCGAGCAGGTGTTCACCCGTCAGACCCGTGGCACCGGCAAGCAGGACATGCTGAGGCGTCAAGTACATGATGTCTCTCCCTTGTTACTTCAAAGCTTAGTGGGTGCCCGATGTTTTTGCCCGGTCACCCGCTGCGGGGAGGGCGTCGTTGCCCAAGGCTTGCTCGGCCTGTTGCCGGCGCAGGCGCTGCCAGTGTGCGATTACCGCTGGCGGCGCCCAGAGCTGCGGCTCGGAGGCGTCGAAACCGTCCCGTCGTTCTCTTTCGGCAACGGTCTTGCGCGCCAGTTCAAACGCCTGTTTCAGGTCGTCGGTCTGGTTCAGTGCCTGAGCGAACAGGGCGTCGCCGAAGTAGGTGAAGTCAGCCTCTTCCGAACAGCCGAAAGATACCCGGTCGGGGCGCGCGGCGGTCATGATCAGGGTCCGGTCGTCCTTGAGCGGAGCGATGTAGCCTCCGGAATAGCAGGCCGAGATGACAATCACCTTGTCGCGCTCCTTGAGTGGCGCCAGGGCACTTGCCAGTTCGTCGGCGCTCAGGTCGGCCAGTTGCAGGCGCGGCTGGTCCAGCACCAACTGGTGATCGTGGCTGCCGTGGCTGGTCAGGTAGATGAACACCAGGTCTTCCGGGCCGCTGCGTTCGGCCAGGGTGCGGGCGGCGCGGGTGAGGTTCTCGCGGGTGGCCATGGGACGGTCGGCCAGGTGGTCGCGGTGGTTGACCAAGGTGACCTGGCCCTGGGCGCCGAAGCGTACCTTGAGCATGTTGCTGACATAGTCGGCCTCGCGCAGGAACACGCTCTGCTGGCCGTCCCCGGCCACCACCAGGCTGTACAGTTGCAGCGGCGCGACTGAGCGTGGGACCTTGGCCAGTGCGTCGTCCAGCAGCTTGCCCTGGTTGAGCAGGGCGAGGTCGAGCGGGTCGGGGAGCAGCTTGCCCTTCTCGTCGCGCACACGCACACCATTGGCCCAGGTGCCGCCCTCGGCCTTGCCGTCGGCGCGGGTCAAGCGGCCGTGGCCTTGGTAGGCGTCGTCGGCGAAGCTGCCGGCATACTGGCTGCCATCGGCCAGTTGCAGGGTGCCCAAGCCGTTGAAGCGCCAGTCGCGGAAACCGCCTTTGTAGCGGCTGCCATCGCTGCCCAGCAGCTCGCCTTCACCGGCCAGCACGCCGTCCTTGAAGTCGCCGATCCACACATCGCCATCGGCGTTCTCGTAGCGGCCACGACCCTCCAGGCGATTGTCCTTGAATTCACCGATGTATTGCTCGCCGTCTGTGCTGTCGTAGGTGCCGGCGCCCTGTAGCTTGCCGTCGATGAAGTGGCCGCTGAACTGGTTGCCGCTGGCGTCGCTGCGAACCCCCGCGCCATTGGGCTTACCCTTGACGAACAGGCCCTGGTAGCGGCTGCCGTCAGCCAGTTCCAGTTGGCCGGCGCCATCGTACTGGTCGTCCTTGAACTGGCCGCGGTAAGTCTGGTCGTGCTGCTTCAGCGTGCCCTCGCCATCGCGTCGGCCGTGTTTGAACGTACCAGCGTAGTGGCTGCCGGGAGTGGTGAGGTCGCCCAGGCCCTGGAACAGCCCTTCGCTGAACTGGCCGCGGTACACCTCGCCATTGCTGCCGTGCCATTCGCCCTGGCCGTGCCACTGGCCATCCTTGAAGGTGCCGGCGTACCAGCTGCCGTTGGGGTAGTCGATGCGTCCTTCACCTTGCAGCAGGCCATTGACCACCTGGCCACGGTAGCGGCCGCCATCGGGCAGGCGTGCGTCCGGTGGCGACAGCGGTTCGCCTTCGCCACAGGCGGTGAGCAGCACGATCAGGGTGAAGGGGAGCAGTGAGCGCATGGTGGAGTCCGGACGAACGATGCGCTGAGTATGCCGCAGAATGCCGGGGAGCGTGAATGAGGGGCATTTGTGGAAGCGGGCTCACCCGCTCCCACGGTTTTCGTGCCGGATCGTGCTGCTTCAGACGAAGCAGAGCGACAGTGGTTCGGCGATATAGGCCGGTTTCTCTTCACCCTCGATCTCGAGGGTGGCAGTCGCCTTGAGCAGCCACTGCCCCGGCTTCTTCTCGGTGGCGTCGACCAGCTCGACCTTCAGCCTTACATTGCTGTCGACTTTTACCGGTTGGATGAAGCGCACGCTGTCGAGCCCATAGTTGACCACCATCTTCAGCCCTTCGGGCAGTACCAGGATGTCTTCCATCAACTTGGGGATCAGCGACAGGGTGAGGAAACCATGGGCGATGGTGGTGCCGAAGGGGGTCTTGGCCGCTTTCACCGGGTCCACATGAATGAACTGGTAATCGCCGGTAGCCTCGGCGAACAGGTTGATGCGTTGCTGATCGATCTTCAGCCAGGCGGAACGTCCCAGTTCCTTTCCAACGTACTGCGAAAGCTCTGTAACGGGTACATAGGGCATCGCGACTCTCCAGATTGTCATTTGGTACGAAGGTGCAAGATCAGCACGGCCCACGGATTCAGTCAAGTTGCCCGCTTTTCGCCGAATATCGCCTTATAGACACTTGCTTAGCGTGCTTATAATGGCCGCCATGCTCTCGGGAGGTCCTTATGCTGTTGCGTGGTTTGACCTGGCTGGTGCTGTTCCAGTTGCTGGGGACGGCGATCAATCACCTGTTCCTGGCGATCCTGCCCGGGCCGATCATCGGCCTGCTGCTGTTGCTGGCCTTCCTGATGATCCGCGGCGAAGTCGGCAAGCCGCTCAACGACGCCGCCAGCAGTCTGCTGCGCTACCTGCCGTTGCTGCTGGTGCCACCGGCGGTGGGGGTGATGGTCTACGCCAAGGATATCGCCGCGGACTTCTGGGCCATCGTCGGCGCGCTGCTGATCTCCTGCCTGCTGACCTTGGTGTTCGTCGGCGTGCTCATGCAGAAACTCATCCATCGCCAGGGCCAGCGCGAGGAGCAGCCATGACGCTCGACTGGCACGGCGCGCTCGATGCGGTCGTCCACCACCCGCTGTTCGGCATCGGCATCACGCTGGCCGCCTACCAGCTGGTGCTGGCAGCTTACGAAAGGACCCGCTGGATCTTCCTGCAGCCGGTGCTGGTGTCGATGCTGGTGGTGATCGGCGTACTGCTGTTGTGCGGCATCGACTACAGCGAGTACCGCAAGAGCACCGAGATCATGAACATCCTCCTCGGCCCGGCCACCGTGGCCCTGGCGGTGCCGCTGTACCTCAACCTGCGGCGTATCCGCCAACTGTTCTGGCCGACATTTACTACGCTGGTAGTCGGGGGGCTGTTCGCCACCGTCGCGTGCCTGGCGCTGGGTTGGTGGTTCGGCGCCGAGCACATGATCCTGATGACCATGGCACCGAAGTCGGTGACTTCGCCCATCGCCATGCTGGTGGCCGAGCAGATTGGTGGCGTGGCGGCCCTGGCGGCGGTGTTCGTGCTGATCACAGGGGTGATCGGGGCGATCTTCGGCCCGGCGCTGCTGACCCGCTTCGGTGTGCTCAGCCCCGAGGCTCGGGGCATGGCGCTGGGGGTGACCGCCCATGCAGTGGGCACCTCGGTGGCCTTGCAGGAAAGTGATGAATGCGGCGCTTTCGCCGCGCTGGCGATGAGCCTGATGGGTGTGGCCACGGCAGTGTTCCTGCCGTTGGCAGTCAGCCTGGTGGCTTGAGGAAGACACATGACGCTACCGCTTTTTCCCCTCAATACCGTGCTGTTTCCCGGTTGCCTGCTCGACCTGCAGATCTTCGAGGCGCGTTACCTGGACATGATCGGCCGCTGCATGAAACAGGGCACGGGCTTTGGTGTGGTGTGCATCCTCGAAGGCGAGCAGGTGGGCAAGGCCCCGCCAGCGGTGGCTTCGATTGGCTGCGAGGCGCTGATCCGCGATTTCGTGCAGCAGGACAATGGCTTGCTGGGTATCCGGGTCGAAGGCGTCAGGCGGTTCACTGTTGGGCAGACCGAGGTGCAGAAGGACCAGCTCATGCTCGCCGAGGTGCAGTGGCTGCCCGACCAGGCGGACAGCCCGTTGGTAGAGCAGGACGATGACCTGCTGGCGTTGCTGCTGGCCCTGGGGGAGCACCCGATGGTGGAAGCGCTGGACATGCCCCGCGATGTCGATGGGCGCCAGGCGCTGGGCAACCAGCTGGCGTACCTGCTGCCGTTCATGGAGGAGGACAAGCTGGGCCTGCTGGCGATCGACTCGCCGCAGCAGCGGCTGGAGGCGATCCAGGCGCTGCTGGAGCGGATCCAGGGCGAGTTGTTCGCCTGAGGTCTTGCCATGCCTTGTTCGCCGGCAGCCGGCGCCTACAGGTTCAGCGCTGGCCGCTTTGCGTAGGAGCCGGCTTGCCGGCGAAGCTTTTCAATATTGGTAACGCAACAATGCCTTGGGCAATGCGTGCAGGGCAAAGAACGCCAGCAACGCGACACACGCCGGTAACACAAGCCACCACACCCGTTGTGACAACGCCATGAGCGGCTGGCGATGTTGCACCAGTGTCAGGCTCGCGGCGCACACGCAGCACGCCAGCAATGCCCCGGCCAGGATATCCGTCGGCCAGTGAGCCCCCAGGTACACCCGCGACAGGGCGATGGCCAGCGCCGGCAAGCAGCCCAGCAGCATCCAGGTGAGGCGCATGCGCGGCGGCTGCCCACGGCCGGCCAGTACCGCCAGCACCAGGAAGAACGCGAACGATGCCGAGCTGTGGCCGCTGGGCATGCTGTAGCTGGTCAACGGGTCGGCCAGCACTTCCGGGCGCGCGCGGGCGAACAGCCATTTCAACGAGCCATTGGCCAGTGCCGTGCCGATCAGCGTCGCGCCGGCGAACAGGGCATGACGCCATTGCCGGGCCAGCAATAGCAGCCCGGTCAGCAGCCCCCCCAGGAAGAATTGGGTGCGGAAGTCACCGAGGCGGGTGATCACCACCACGGCGCCGTCGATAGCCTGGCTGCGATGCTCCTGCACCAGGGTCATCAGGCCCTGGTCGAACTCGTTGAGGTAGGGCCAGCCGATGAACAGCGCCGCTACCGCCAGGCCGCTCAGTGCGGCAATCAGCCGTGTACCGTAGCGCTGGTCGCGTAGGCTGCTGTTCAGGCTCAGGCCGACCAGCACCGCGAGGGTGCCGAAGACGATCCCGGCATCCAGCCAGAAGCCCTCCGGTAGTGGCAGGCGCATCGCCGCGCCGGTGGCCCAGCCGGGCAGCAGGTAGGCGACCGACCAACCGGCGCCGGCCACCAGGCTGACGGCGATGAAGCGCGGCAGCGGCATGTCGAACATGCCGGCCACCATCGGCAGCATCGGGCGCAGCGGGCCGATGAAGCGGCCGACCAGCAGGCTGGCGATACCGTAGCGCTGGAAGTACGCTTCGGCGCTGCCGATCCACTCCGGGTGGCTGCGCAGCAGCGGCAGGCGGCGGATGTTCTGGTGGAAATACTTGCCCACGCCATAGGAGATCGCGTCACCGAGCAGGCCGCCGAGGAAGCCCAGCAGCAAGGTTTGCCCAAGCGTGAAGGCACCGCTGCCGGCCAGCACGGCGACGGCGAACAGCAGCACGGTGCCGGGCACGATGATGCCGGCGATGGCCAGGCATTCCACGCAGGCGATCACGAAAATCGCCAGGCCAAGCCACTGCGGGTTGGCGCTGAGCCAGGCGGTCAGGCTGTCGAGCCATTGGCCCATGGGTCAGTTTCCTTGTTCGAGAATGAAGAAGTCGCGGCCTTCGTGCTGGCCACGGCGCAATGGGTTGTGGGTGCAGTAACGGGCGTACTCGGCGTCGACGAAACGGTAGGGCAGGTGTTCGTCACGGCCGTGGGGGATGCCCAGGCGGGTGGCCTGGATCACCCGGTTCACGGCGATGCCGCAGTCTTCGACGTACAGGCGCTCGGGGTCGAAGCGTTGTGCGTCCCACTGTGGCACTTTCAGGCCCATGGCGCGGCAGAGCAGGGTCTGGCCGGCGCACAGGCGCTCGGGCGGGCGCAGGTTGCCGCTGGCGTCTGGGTTGTTGAGCTGCATCCGCGCCAGGCTGTTTTCGTCGGACAGGGCGTCGGTCCAGGGGTAGGCGGACTTGATCAGTACCGCGTTGCCAGGGCCTTGGGCGCTGAAGTTCAGCGAGTCGCCGCCGCGGGCGTAGTACATGTAGATGTGGCCGCCGTCGAGGAACAGCGCCTTGCGCTTTTCGGTGTAGCCGAGGGAGGCATGGCTGCCCTTGTCGGTGAGGTAGTAGGCCTCGGTCTCGATGATGCGTGCGGCCAGCCAGAGGTCGCCGTGGCGGTGGCGGATGACCTTGCCCAGCAGGTCGCGGGCGAGGGTCTGGGCATCGCGGTCGAAGAAACTGTCGGGCAGCGCGCGGGCCGGGCAGGGGGCTGGGGCGGGCATATGGGCGGTTCGTGGCTGTGAAGGCGCAGATGATAGCAATGAATGACTTAACCGAGGCTGAATCGATGCCTGGCCTTTTCGCGGGTGAACCCGCTCTCATAGGGAGGGTGCCGAACCCTGTGGACGCAGGTTTACTCGCGAAAAGGCCGAAGCAGGCTCGGGATTTTTCGATAAGAGCAGTTACATCTTTCCTACCTGTTCCCCTTGGCCATTTTCTACCATCCGCCACCCACCGCTGGGCGTACCCGAGCGCGCCAGTTATAATCAGCCGATTTCCCCTTTCGCCAAGACACCGAGCCCATGACTGAGTCCGTTCTTGACTACATGACCCGCCTGGGTCGCGCCGCCCGTGAGGCCTCGCGGGTGATTGGCCGTGCCAGCACTGCGCAGAAGAACCGCGCCCTGCAGGCCGCCGCCGACGCCCTGGACGCCGCCCGCGCCGAGCTCACCGCAGCCAATGAACAGGACCTCGCCAATGGCCGTGAAAGTGGCTTGGAGCCCGCGCTGCTCGACCGCTTGGCGCTCACCCCCGCACGCATCGACGGTATGATCACCGGCCTGCGCCAGGTCGCCAGCCTGCCGGACCCGGTCGGTGCCATCCGCGATATGAGCTACCGCCCGTCGGGCATCCAGGTTGGCAAGATGCGCGTGCCGCTGGGGGTGATCGGGATCATCTACGAGTCGCGCCCCAACGTGACCATCGACGCCGCCAGTCTGTGCCTCAAGTCGGGCAACGCCACCATCCTGCGCGGCGGCTCCGAAGCCATTCACTCCAACCGTGCCATCGCCACCTGCATCCAGCGTGGCCTGGCCGAGGCTGGCTTGCCGCCGGCGGTGGTGCAGGTGGTCGAAACCACCAACCGTGAGGCGGTCGGCGCGTTGATCAGCATGCCGGAGTTCGTCGACGTGATCGTCCCGCGCGGCGGCCGTGGCCTGATCGAGCGCATCAGCCGTGACGCCCGGGTGCCGGTGATCAAGCACCTGGATGGCATTTGCCACGTTTTCGTCGATGAACATGCCGACCTGGACAAGGCCTGGCGCGTCGCCTTCAACGCCAAGACCTACCGCTACGGCATCTGCGGCGCCATGGAAACGCTGCTGGTCGACCAGCGCGTGGCCGAACGCTTCCTGCCGGAGATGGCGCGCCGCTTCCAGGAGAAGGGCGTCGAACTGCGCGGTTGCGAGCGCACCCAAGCGATCATCGACAGCAAACCGGCCAGCGAAGACGACTGGCACACCGAATACCTCGACGCGATCCTGTCGATCCGCGTCGTCGACGGCCTGGAGCAGGCCATCGAGCACATCAACCACTACGGTTCGCACCACACCGACTCGATCATCACCGAGCACCAGGGCCAGGCCCGGCGCTTCATGGCCGAGGTCGACTCGGCGTCGGTCATGCTCAACACCCCGACCTGTTTCGCCGACGGTTTCGAGTACGGCCTGGGTGCGGAGATCGGCATCTCCACCGACAAACTGCATGCCCGTGGCCCGGTCGGCCTGGAAGGCCTGACCTGCGAGAAGTACGTGGTGATCGGCGACGGCCAGCTGCGCGGCCAGGAGTCGTGCTGAGTTGAGTAGCGCTTTGGCAGTCCGGCGCGTCGGCATTCTCGGCGGTACCTTCGACCCGGTGCATATCGGCCACCTGCGCAGCGCGCTGGAAGTGGCCGAGTTCATGTGCCTGGACGAACTGCGCCTGCTGCCCAACGCTCGCCCGCCGCACCGCGACACGCCGCAGGTGTCGGCCCAGGACCGCCTGGCCATGGTGCGCGGCGCGGTGGCCGGAGTCGGCTGCCTGAGTGTCGATGATCGCGAGCTGGCCCGCGACAAGCCGTCGTACACCATCGACACCCTCGAGTCGATTCGTGCTGAACTGAATACGCAGGACCAGTTGTTCCTGGTGCTGGGCTGGGATGCCTTCTGTGGCCTGCCCAGCTGGCACCGATGGGAAGAACTGTTGCAACACTGTCACATCCTGGTGCTGCAGCGCCCGGATGCCGATGTCGAACCCCCTGACGAGTTGCGCAACCTGCTGGCGGCGCGCTCGGAGAGCGATCCCACCGCCATGTCCGGCCCGGCGGGGCACATTTCGTTCGTCTGGCAGACCCCGCTCGCGGTGTCCGCCACGCAAATCCGACAGCTGCTGGCCAGCGGCAAGTCGGCGCGGTTCCTGGTGCCGGACGCAGTACTGGCCTATATCGAGGCGCACGACCTGTATCGTGCGTCCAACTGACGGCGCCAGCGAGCGCCTCATTCAATGAGTTGAACGAGTTTTATATGACCAAGCAAAAAATCAATGGCATCAGTGGCGAAGAACTGGTCGAACTGACCAAGGCCGCGCTGGAAGACGTCAAGGCCCAGGACATCCAGGTCATCGACGTGCGTGACAAGCACAGCCTGACCGACTACATGATCATCGCCACCGGTACCTCCAACCGCCAGATCAACGCGATGCTGGAAAAGGTCCGCGAAGCGGTCAAGGCCAAGGGCGCACAGCCGCTGGGCGAAGAAGGCAAGGGCGACAGCGACTGGGTGCTGCTCGACCTGAACGACGTCATCGTGCACATGATGACCGCCGCCGCCCGTCAGTTCTACGACCTGGAGCGCCTGTGGCTGGGTGCCGAGCAGAGCCGTGCCGCCGATGGCAAGCACCACAGCCCGGAAAACACCCACGACTATTCCGACAAGCTCAAGGATCGGGAATAAGGTCGCGCCGTGCGTCTGCGCCTGATCGCGGTCGGCTCGCGCATGCCGAAATGGGTCGAGGAAGGCTGGCATGAGTATGCCAAGCGCCTGCCCTCGGAGCTTGCGCTGGAGCTGGTGGAAATCCCGCTGAACACCCGCGGCAAGAACGCCGATGTCGCCCGCCTGATCCGTCAGGAGGGCGAGGCGATGCTGAGCAAGGTGCAGCCCGGGGAACGCATCGTCACCCTCGAGGTCCATGGCAAGCCCTGGAGTACCGAGCAGCTTGCAGGCGAGCTCGACCGCTGGCGCCTGGATGCGCGCACGGTCAACCTGATGGTGGGCGGCCCGGAAGGGTTGGCACCTGAGGTCTGCGCACGCAGCGAGCAGCGCTGGTCGCTGTCGCCACTGACGCTGCCGCACCCGTTGGTAAGGATACTCATCGGCGAGCAGATCTACCGCGCCTGGACCGTGTTGTCCGGGCATCCCTACCACAAATGAACCTGTAAGCCCGCCCGATGCCGCAGCAGATCCGCCTCAAGGACCACGAGAAAGACGCCCGCCTGGTGCGCAACCGCGTCGTCGTGGGCGCCGTGGCGGTGGTGGCGCTCGTCTGCGTGCTGATCGCCCGGCTGTACTTTCTTCAGGTCATCCAGTACGACTACCACTCGACGCTGTCGGAGAACAACCGGGTGCATGTGCAGCCGATTCCACCGACCCGCGGGCTGATCTTCGACCGCAACGGCGTGGTGGTCGCTGACAACCGCCCCAGCTTCAGCCTGGTCATGACCCGCGAGCGCGCCGGCAACCCCGGCAAGTGGCAGGATGTGCTGGATGTGATCGTCGAGGTGCTGGAACTCACGCCAGACGACCGTGCCCTGTTCGAGAAGCGTATGAAGCAGGGGCGCCGACCCTTCGAGCCGGTACCCATCCTGTTCGAGCTCAACGAGGAACAGATCGCCCGCATCGCCGTGAACCAGTTCCGCCTGCCTGGCGTGGAGGTGGCCGCACAGCTGGTGCGTCACTACCCGCAGGGTGCGCACTTCGCCCATTCGGTGGGTTATGTGGGGCGGATCAACGAGAAGGAACTCAAGACCCTCGACCCGGTGAACTACAGCGGCACCCACCATATCGGCAAGACCGGCATCGAGCGCTTCTACGAAGCCGAGCTGCACGGCCAGGTGGGCTACGAGGAAGTCGAGACCAATGCCCGTGGCCGGGTATTGCGGGTGCTCAAGCGCACTGACCCCAAACCGGGCAAGGATATTGTCCTGAGCCTCGACATCAAGCTGCAGGAAGCCGCCGAGCAGGCGCTGGGCGGGCGCCGGGGCGCCATCGTTGCCCTCGACCCGCGCACCGGCGAGGTGCTGGCGATGGTCAGCCAACCAAGCTTCGACCCCAACCTGTTCGTCACAGGCATCAGTTTCAAGGCGTACGCCGAGCTGCGCGACTCGATCGACCGGCCGCTGTTCAACCGTGTGCTACGCGGCCTGTACCCGCCCGGCTCGACCATCAAGCCGGCGGTGGCCATCGCCGGCCTCGACAGCGGCGTGGTCACGGCGGGCAGCCGGGTGTTCGACCCGGGCTACTATCAACTGCCCAACTACGATCACAAGTACCGCAACTGGAACCGCACTGGCGATGGCTGGGTGGATCTGGATGTGGCGATCATGCGTTCAAACGATACGTACTTCTACGATCTTGCGCACAAGATGGGCATCGACCGGCTTTCCAGCTACATGAACAAGTTCGGCATTGGCCAGAAAGTCTCGCTGGACATGTTCGAAGAATCTCCCGGCCTGATGCCCTCGCGCGAGTGGAAGCGCGCTACCCGTCGCCAGGCCTGGTTCCCGGGTGAAACCCTGATCCTCGGTATCGGCCAGGGCTACATGCAGGCAACGCCCCTGCAACTGGCACAGGCCACCGCGCTGATCGCCAACAAGGGCGTATGGAACCGCCCGCACCTGGCCAAGACCATCGAAGGCCAGCCACCGGTGGACGAAAATCCCATGGAGAACATCGTCCTGCGGGACAAGTCCGACTGGGCCAAGGTTACCCACGGCATGGAACAGGTGATGCACGGTGCCCGGGGTACCGCGCGCAAGGCCGCCCTCGGCTCGATCTACCGCATCGCTGGCAAGAGCGGCACGGCACAGGTCGTGGCGATCAAGCAGGGCGAGAAGTACGACCGCAACAAACTCCAGGAACGGCACCGCGACCACGCGCTGTTCGTTGCCTTCGCCCCCGCCGAGGACCCGAAGATCGTGGTCTCGGTGATGGTCGAGAACGGCGAGTCCGGCTCAGGCGTCGCCGCCCCCGTGGTGCGTCAGGTCATGGATGCCTGGCTGCTCGACGAGAACGGCCGCCTCAAGCCCGAGTTCGGCCCCGCCACAGTCGCCCAGGAACCGGCCCCGTGAAGAACAATTTCGATCGCATGCTCTCCAGCGAGGACGTGATGCGCAGGCGCGCCAGCTTCCTGCAGCGCATCCATGTCGACGGCCCCTTGCTGCTCATCCTGCTCACGCTGGCGGCTGGCAGCTTGTTCGTGCTGTATTCGGCCAGCGGCAAGAACTGGGACCTGCTGATGAAGCAGGCCAGCTCGTTTGGCATCGGCCTGGTCTCGATGTTCGTGATCGCCCAGCTTGAGCCGCGCTTCATGGCACGCTGGGTGCCCCTGGCCTACCTGGCCGGGGTGTTCCTGCTCGTGGTGGTGGACGTGATGGGCCACAACGCCATGGGCGCCACGCGCTGGATCAACATCCCCGGGGTGATCCGTTTCCAGCCCTCGGAGTTCATGAAGATCATCATGCCGGCGACCATTGCCTGGTACCTGTCCAAGCGCACCCTGCCGCCGCATTTGAAACATGTGGCGATCAGCCTGGTGATGATCGGCGTGCCGTTCATCCTCATCGTGCGCCAGCCCGACCTGGGCACGGCGCTGCTGATCCTCGCCTCCGGCGCCTTCGTGCTGTTCATGGGCGGTTTGCGCTGGCGCTGGATCATCAGTGTGATCGCCGCGGCGGTGCCGGTGGCGGTGGCCATGTGGTTCTTCGTCATGCACGACTATCAAAAGCAACGTGTACTGACCTTCCTCGACCCGGAAAGCGACCCGCTGGGTACCGGCTGGAACATCATCCAGTCAAAGGCGGCGATCGGCTCGGGCGGGGTATTTGGCAAGGGCTGGCTGCTGGGTACCCAGTCGCACCTGGACTTCCTGCCCGAGAGCCACACCGACTTCATCATCGCCGTGCTGGGTGAGGAGTTCGGCCTGGTCGGCATCTGCCTGCTGCTGATCGTCTACCTGCTGTTGATCGGCCGCGGGCTGATGATCACCGCCCAGGCGCAAACCCTGTTCGGCAAGCTGCTCGCGGGCAGCCTGACCATGACCTTCTTTGTTTACGTGTTCGTCAATATCGGTATGGTCAGCGGCCTTCTGCCCGTGGTGGGCGTGCCGCTGCCCTTCATCAGCTATGGCGGAACTTCGTTGGTGACGCTGCTGTCAGCGTTTGGCGTTCTGATGTCGATCCACACGCACCGCAAATGGATCGCGCAAGTTTGAAAAAGGTGAAGAATTCAATGCAAGCAGTGCGTAACTGGGCTGCCCGTTGTGTGCCGTGGATCGGCGCGGTGGGCCTGTTCGGCGCTGTCCAGCAGGCTGTTGCCGGCGATTACGACAACTCGCCCCAAGTGGCCGAGTTCGTCGGCGAGATGACCCGCGACTACGGTTTTGCCGGCGAGCAACTGATGGGCGTGTTCCGCGAGGTGCAGCGCAAGCAGGCGATCCTCGACGCGATCTCGCGGCCGGCCGAGCGGGTCAAACCCTGGAAAGAATACCGCCCGATGTTCCTCACCGATGCGCGCATCGCCCGGGGCGTGGATTTCTGGCGCCAGCACGAGGCTGCCCTGGCCCGCGCCGAGCAGGAATATGGTGTGCCGGCGCAATATATCGTCTCGATCATTGGGGTGGAGACCTTCTTCGGTCGCAACACCGGCAACTATCGCGTGATCGATGCCCTGTCGACGCTTGGCTTCGACTATCCGCCGCGTGCCGAATTCTTCCGCAAGGAGCTGCGCGAGTTCCTCCTGCTGGCCCGTGAAGAACAGCTCGACCCGCTGACGCTCAAGGGCTCCTACGCCGGCGCCATGGGCCTGCCGCAGTTCATGCCCAGCAGCTTTCGCAACTACGCGGTGGACTTCGACGGTGACGGCCATATCAATATCTGGAACAACCCGGACGATGCCATCGGCAGCGTCGCCAGCTACTTCAAGCGCCATGGTTGGGTGGCCGGCGAGCCCGTGGTCAGCTCTGCTCAGGTGCGCGGCGAGCGCGTCGACGAGGGCCTGACCACGGGTATCGAGCCGGTGAAGACAGTCGGGGAGTTGCGAGCGCTGGGCTGGTCGAGCCATGATGCGTTGCGCGATGATTTGCCGGTCACCGCCTTCCGCCTGGAAGGCGAAAACGGCCCCGAGTACTGGATGGGCCTGAAGAACTTCTACGCGATCACGCGCTACAACCGCAGCGTGATGTACGCCATGGCGGTGCATCAGCTTGCGCAACAGCTGGTTCTGGCACGGGGCGTCAAGTAATGCGCGAATTCTTCACAGTGAACACCGCCAAGCTGCTGACCTGCCTCGCCGTGGGCCTGGTGCTGGCCAGTTGCTCGTCCAGCCGCCCCACCCCGCAAAGCAGTAGCAATACTGTCCGTGCGCAACCGGGCCTGGACATCAACCGCGCCCACAAGGATGGTGCGCCCTGGTGGGACGTGGATGTCAACAAGATCCCCGACGCCACCCCGACCGTGCACACCGGCAACTACAAAGCCAACCCATACACGGTGATGGGCAAAACTTACTACCCGATGCAGGACTCGCGCAGCTACCGCGCCGAGGGTACCGCTTCGTGGTACGGCACCAAGTTCCACGGCCAGAACACCGCCAATGGCGAGCTCTATGACCTCTACGGCATGAGCGCGGCGCACAAGACCTTGCCGCTGCCGGCCTACGTACGGGTGACCAACCTGGCCAACGGTCGGAGCGTGATCCTGCGGGTCAACGACCGTGGCCCGTTCTACTCCGATCGCATCATCGACTTGTCTTATGCGGCCGCGAAGAAGCTTGGCTATGCCGAGATCGGTACCGCTCACGTACGTGTCGAGGGGATCGATCCACAGCAATGGTGGGCCCAGCGTGGCCAGCAACCACCACTGATGCTCAAGGAACCGCAGGTGGCCCAGGCCCAGCCGATTCCGGCCAGCACCGGGCGGGTCGAGCAATGGACACCGCCGCCCCAGCAGCACGCGGCACCTGTGGTGCCGGTGCAGGTGGGGGGTAACAACGTCCCGAGCGGCAATGGTGGCAGCTTCCTGCAGGTGGGCGCGTTCGCCAACCCGGACGCCGCCGAGTTGTTGCGTTCGAAGCTGAGCACCATGGTCAGCGCGCCGGTGTTCATCAGCTCCATCGTGCGCAACCAGCAAACGCTTCACCGGGTGCGCCTGGGGCCGATCGGCAGCCAGGGCGAGATCCAGCAGGCGCAGGACAGCATTCGCCTGGCGAACCTTGGGCAGGCGAAGGTCGTGACCGACTGACGCGTGCATTGGGCCTTTCGCGGGTAAACCCGCTGCTACAGGGATTTGCACAGGCCCTGTAGCAGCGGGTTTAGCCGCGAAACAGAGCACACCGATCTGTCGGTTTGTTCATGAATTGCCGGGCAATGGCATGTACAATGCCCGTTTTTGCCCGCAGCGGCATTACGTCGCGCATTCGGGCCAGGCCACAGGCCATAAAACTAGACTGACGGGGCGCTGGGCAACCGAACCTGCCCACGAAACATCAGACCATTAGCGATTTACGAGAGACGGATGAACATCACCAACCTTGCCAAACGACTCTGCCTGCCCGTTCTGCTGCTGATCACGCCTGCTGCCTTCGCGGCAGAGCAGATGATGCCGGCACCTCCGCAACTGGCCGCCAAGTCCTACGTACTCATGGACGCGTCCAGCGGCAACGTGCTGGTCGAGAACAACGGTGACGAGCGCCTGCCACCCGCCAGCTTGACCAAGCTGATGACCGCGTACATCGCCACCCTGGACATCCGTCGCGGCCAGATCGGCGAGAACGACCCGGTCACCGTCAGCGAGAATGCCTGGCGCACCGGCGGTTCGCGCATGTTCATCAAGGTCGGCAGCCAGGTCACCGTCAGCGACCTGCTGCACGGCATCATCATCCAGTCGGGCAACGACGCTTCGGTGGCCCTGTCCGAGCACATCGCCGGCAGCGAAGACGCCTTCGCCGACATGATGAACAAGACCGCCGGCGACCTGGGGATGGCCAACAGCCACTTCATGAACCCGACCGGCCTGCCGAACCCGGAGCACTACTCCTCGGCCCACGACATGGCCCTGCTGGCGCGCGCGATCATCAACGAAGACCCTGCGCATTACGCCATCTACTCGCAGAAAGAGTTCTTCTGGAACAACATCAAGCAGCCTAACCGCAACCTGCTGCTGTGGCGCGACAAGACGGTCGACGGCCTGAAGACCGGCCACACCGACGAAGCCGGCTACTGCATGGTTGCCTCGGCCGTTCGCGACGGCCAGCGCCTGATCGCCGTGGTGTTCGGCACCAACAGCGAGCAGTCCCGCGCCGCCGAGACGCAAAAGCTGCTGACCTACGGTTTCCGCTTCTTCGAAACCCAGACCTTCTACCAGAAGGGCACCGAGCTGACTCAGGCACCGGTATGGAAAGGCGCCACCAACCAGGTGAAGGCCGGCCTGGCCAACGACCTGACCATGACCATGCCTAAAGGCCAATTGAAACGCCTCCAGGCTTCGATGACCATGAACCCGCAGCTCACCGCACCGATCAACAAAGGTGACGTGATCGGCAAAGTGGAAGTCAAACTGGACGAGAAAGTGGTGCACAGTGCCGACCTCATCGCCCTCGACGGCGTAGAGGAAGGCGGATTCTTGCGCCGTATGTGGGATAGCATCCGTCTGTTCTTCTACGGGTTGTTCAACTGACACGTGACCTGCATGCCCCCGTGAACCAGGCGGGGGCACTGTTGCTGCCACGGCTTACGAGGCCGTTTCCGCCATGAGCGAACCTGACGTCAAGTCGCATAAAATCGAATTCCCCTGCGAGGATTACCCGATCAAGGTGATCGGCGACACCGTCGTCGGCTTCCGCGACACCGTGATCGAGATCCTCAGCAAGCACGCCAAGGTCGACCTGTCGACGCTGGCCGAGCGCCAGAGCAAGGAAGGCAAGTACACCACGGTGCAACTGCATATCGTTGCCGAGAGCGAGAACCAGTTGCACGACATCAACAGTGCCCTGCGTGCCACCGGCATCGTGAAAATGGTGCTGTGATGTCCGGCGTTCTCGGTTTTCGCGATCTTGGCCTGCAGCCCTATGAACCGGTGCTGGAGGCCATGCGTCGCTTTACCGAGCAACGTGGCCCCGACAGCCAGGACGAAATCTGGTTGGTGGAGCACCCACCGGTCTTCACCCAGGGGCAGGCCGGCAAGGCCGAGCACCTGCTGATCCCGGGCGAGATCCCGGTGGTGCAGACCGACCGCGGCGGCCAGGTCACTTATCATGGGCCCGGCCAACTGGTGGCTTACCTGCTGTTGGACGTGCGCCGCCTGAGCATTGGCGTGCGCGAACTGGTCAGCCGCATCGAGCAGACCCTGATCGACCTGCTCGCCAGCTATGGCGTGCAGGCGGTGGCCAAGCCCGATGCCCCTGGCGTTTATGTCGATGGCGCGAAGATCGCGTCCCTTGGCCTTCGAATCCGCAATGGCCGTTCCTTCCACGGCCTTGCCCTGAACGTGGACATGGACCTTGCGCCATTCCGCCGAATCAACCCCTGTGGGTATGCGGGGCTGGCCATGACCCAGCTGCGCGACCTGGCAGGCCCGATCGAACTCGACGAGGTCAGGACAAGGCTGCGCGGACAGCTGGTCAGGCACCTCGACTATGCTGAGCAGACGACCCTGACGGGCGGAATCGACTGATTATGACAACTGTGCAAGAAGCCGTGCCGAACCTGATCCCGACGCAAGACGTCACCCCGCGCCCTGCCCCGAAGAAAGTCGAGGCCGGCGTGAAATTGCGCGGCGCCGAGAAGGTGGCGCGTATTCCGGTGAAGATCATCCCCACCGAAGAACTCCCGAAAAAGCCTGACTGGATTCGCGTGCGCATCCCGGTTTCGCCGGAAGTCGACCGTATCAAGCAACTGCTGCGCAAGCACAAGCTGCACAGCGTCTGCGAGGAGGCTTCCTGCCCGAACCTGGGTGAGTGCTTCTCCGGCGGTACCGCGACCTTCATGATCATGGGTGACATCTGCACCCGTCGCTGCCCGTTCTGCGACGTCGGCCACGGCCGTCCGAAGCCGCTGGACCTGGACGAACCGAAGAACCTGGCCATCGCCATCGCCGACCTGCGTCTGAAGTACGTGGTGATCACCTCGGTGGACCGCGACGACCTGCGTGACGGTGGCGCCCAGCACTTCGCCGACTGCATCCGCGAGATCCGCGCGCTGTCGCCAGGCGTGCAGCTGGAAACCCTGGTGCCCGACTATCGCGGGCGCATGGACGTGGCGCTGGAGATCACCGCGCAGACCCCCCCGGACGTGTTCAACCACAACCTCGAGACCGTGCCGCGCCTGTACAAGGCCGCGCGTCCGGGTTCGGACTACGACTGGTCGCTGGACCTGCTGCAGAAATTCAAGCAGATGGTCCCGCACGTACCGACCAAGTCCGGCCTGATGCTGGGCCTGGGCGAGACCGACGAGGAAGTCATCGAGGTCATGCACCGCATGCGCGAGCACGACATCGACATGCTGACGCTGGGCCAGTACCTGCAGCCGTCGCGCAACCACCTGCCGGTGCAGCGCTTCGTGCACCCGGACACCTTCGCCTGGTTCGCCGAGGAAGGTTACAAGATGGGCTTCAAGAACGTTGCCTCCGGCCCGCTGGTGCGCTCGTCGTACCACGCCGACCAGCAGGCCCACGAAGCCAAGATCAAGCTCTGAAACGAGCTTGTGCGAGCCATGCCGATGCACGCCGTAAGGCGGCATCGGTTTTTTTTTAGCTGCAAGTTCCAAGCGACAAGCTGCAAGGAGTGGCGCGATGAATTGCGTGGAGACCGTTGAATCCCTGTTGCCCAAGGCATTGCCCGACAATGCCTGCTTCGCCATCGTTGCGCCGGCCGGCCCGGCCCGTGTGGACGCCGACAAGGCACGCCGGTGGTTCGAGCAGCGGGGCTACCGCTGCCGTCTCTATCCCGGGGTGAGCCAGGCGGAAGGTTACCTGGCGGGCAGCGACCAACAGCGCCTCCAGGACCTGCACGATGCCTTTGGTGACCCCGACATCGACGCCATCCTTTGCATGCGTGGCGGTTACGGCAGCATGCGCCTGCTCGATGACCTCGATTTCGAGCTGATTCGCCGCCATCCCAAGCCGCTGATCGGCTACAGCGATATCACTGCCCTGCACACGGCAATCAACCGGTATTCAGGCCTCGTCACGTTCCACGGGGCGATGCTCAATGCCGACTTGCTGGGTGGGAAGCTCGAGCCTACCGTGGGTTCGCTGTTCGAACAGTTGGGCGGGCAGTTGGGGAAGGGTGATGAGATTGGCCATCCTGCCGCCTTCCTGCTTACCACTGTGGTACCTGGAGTGGCCTCCGGGCGCCTGATGGGGGGCAACCTGTCGATGCTGGGCGCCACGATGGGCTCGCTGGCGGAGATTGATACCCGCGACAGCATTCTGTTCATCGAGGATGTCAACGAGCCGCTTTACCGCGTGGACCGGCTACTGACCCAGCTGCGCCTGGCGGGCAAGCTGGAGGGGGTGCGAGGTGTGCTGGTGGGGGATTTCGCGGGGATTACGCTCGCATCATTGACGCCGTTGCTGCTGGATATCTTTGGGCCGCTTGGGGTGCCGGTGTTGGCGGGGTGGCGCAGTGGGCATTGCAACCCGAACGTGTGCCTGCCGCTGGGGGCGAGGGTGCAGCTGGATGCCGGCCAGCAGAGGGTGGTGCTGGAGCAGGGATTGTTCAAGGCTTGAAGTGGTCGGGGCCGCGTTGCGGCCCATCGCCGGCAAAGCCGGCTCCTACAGGTACAGCGCAAGTCCTTAGATTGGCGCAGGCCTGTAGGAGCCGGCTTTGCCGGCGAACAGGTCTCAACGACGCAGGCTATCGAGCAGCTTGTGCGTCGGATACCCATCCGCCGGCCAGCCCTGCGCCTGCTGCGCGTTGCGGATGGCCTTGCGGGTGTTGGCACCGATGATCCCGTCAGCATTGCCCGCCTCGTGCCCGTTGGCATTGAGCAGCGTCTGCAGCTCGATGCGTTCGCTGCGGCTCAGTGGCAGGTCGTCCTTGGGCCAGCCGCCGGCGATGAAGCCCCAGCCGTAGAAGCGATCCCCCAGCAGGCTGACCGCCAGCGCGTACGAAGACGAATTGTTGTACTTGAGGATCGCACGGAAGTTGTCCAGCACCAGGAACGCCGGGCCGCGTGCGCCGGCCGGCAACAGCAGTGCGGCGGACAGCTGGCTGCTGCCTGCGGGCAGTTGGGTGCCGGCTGGTAGCTTCACCCCCAACTGCAGCCACTCGCTGACACTCTTGCGCTGGCTGCCGTCTGCCAGCCAGAAGTCGAAGCCCGCCGGCACCTGCACCTCGAAGCCCCAGGGTTGGTCGCGCTTCCAGCCGGAGGCTTGAAGGTAGTGGGCGGTCGACGCCAGGGCGTCGGCGGTGCTGTTCCAGATGTCGCGGCGACCATCGCCGTCGAAGTCCACGGCGTGCGTCAGGTAGGTGGTCGGGATGAACTGGGTCTGCCCCATCGCGCCGGCCCAGGAGCCGCGCATCGCGTCGGGCTGGATATCGCCGTTCTGCAGGATCTGCAGCGCAGCGATCAGCTGGTCCTGGGCGAATTGCGGGCGACGGCCTTCATAGGCGAGGGTGGCCAGCGAACGGATCACCGACTTGCTGCCCTGGAACTGGCCGAAGTTGCTCTCCATGCCCCAGACCGAGACCAGCACCTGGCGGTCGACGCCGTAGCGCTGTTCGATACGGCTCAGCAGTTCGCTGTTCTGCTCCAGCAGCTTCTTGCCGTTGCGCACGCGCAGAGGCGACAGGGCGCCGTCGAGATACTCCCAGACCGGGCGGGTGAACTCGGGTTGGCTGCGGTCGGCCTTGATCACGTCCATGTCTGGTGTGACGCCGAGAAAGGCGCGATCGAACAGGCTGGGGCTGATACCGGCTTGCAGGGCTTGCTGGCGGAAGCCTGCTTGCCACTGGGCGAAGGTCTGCAGCGGCTGGATTTCGGTGCTGACTTCAGGGCTAGCGCTGGGCAGTGCGACGACCGGGGCGGGCTGGGCGGGTGCGAGCGGCAGGGCGTCCGCGGCGGTGGGTTTCTCCGCGCAGGCGACCAGCAGGATGAAGCTGGTGGCAGCGATCAGCTGGCGCGGTTGCCAGCGTAGAGTGAGACGAGAGGGCATGCACAGATCCAGAGTTGCAGGTCAGGTGCCGACCATACCATGCCTGTGCCTTTCATGCCCTTTCAGGCCGCCATAAAGCAAGAAGCCTCCCAATCTCTCGATTGGAAGGCTTCGCGGCGGTAGCTGCCTTTGCCCTTGTTCGGTTGCTCTTGTCGGCAGCGGAACAGCGGTTGGGCGATGATCGATTTGGCCTTGTTGGGGCCGTGCTTCTTCGGTTTCTTGCTCATGGTGGGTTCCCGGTCGGGGGGTGGATTTCGTGGCGGACATTAGGCTTGTTGGCGGTAGAGGGCCAATTGATTGTGTATATGGTTCGCGGGTTGCGGCAGCAGCGGTCCTTGTAGCGGCTTTACCCGCGAAGAATGCGACACGGTATGTGGCACCCGCTTCGCGGGTGATCGCGGCTGAAGCCGCTCCTACTCGGCAGGTAGTGTCAGGCGTTGCCCGGCCATCAACAGCGACAAGCGGGTCAGGCCGGTCCAGGGCGAGCCTTCGGCTTGCCCCTTGATCTGCGCATCGATGCGCTGGGCATCCTGCAGTAGCATGGCCCAGCGCTGCGCCGAAAGGCGTTGCAGGGCTTTGCTCACGAGGGGGCGGCGCTTGTCCCATACCGGGGGCCGGGCTTGGCTGAATGCCTTGTCCAGGGGGACGCCCTGGCTGAACTGCAGGGCCAGCCCGGCCAGCAGGCGCAGTTCACGGGCCAGTGCCCAGAGAATGACCGGTGGCTCGACTCCCTCGCCACGCAGGCCCTCGAGCATGCGCAGGGCGTGGGCCGCTTCACCGTTGAGAATGGCATCGACCAGGCCGAAGACATCGAAGCGGGCACTGTCGGCGACCGCGGCCTGGACAGTCTCGACGGTGATCTGGTTGCCTTCGGCGAGCAGCTTGAGCTTCTCGATTTCCTGGGCGGCGGCCAGCAGGTTGCCTTCCACCCGTGCGGCGATCAGGTCGACCGCATCACGCTGGGCCGACAGGCCGGCCTGTGACAGGCGCTGGTTGATCCACTGGGGTAACTGTTGTGCGTCCACCGGCCAGATCTGCACGAACTGGCAGTGTTCCCCCTCGATCAGTGCCTTGCCCCACTTGGTTTTCTGCGCGCTGCCGTCGAGCTTCGGCAGGCTGATCAGCAAGAGCGTGTCTTCGGCAGGCCTGGCGCAGTACTCCATCAGCGCGGCGGCGCCCTTGTCGCCCGGCTTGCCGGAGGGCAGGCGCAGTTCCAGCAGGCGCCGCTGGGCGAACAACGACAGGCTGGCACCGGCCTGGAGCAGGTTGCCCCAGTCGAAGTTGGCGTCGGCGCTGAACACCTGGCGTTCGTCGAAGCCCTGCTGGCGTGCGGCGCCGCGGATGGCATCGGCGGCTTCCTGGCACAGCAGCGGGTCGTCACCACTGACGATATAGACGGGCGCGAGCTGGCCTTGCAGGTGCTTGTTGAGTTGGGCAGGGGACAGTTTCATAGAGAGAGGCGGGGTGCCTCAGGCACCCCGTTCCGGCTTACTTGGCCGGGACTTCCAGCGGCGATTGCTGGGGCGTCTCGTCCTGGATGCGTTGCGCTTCCTGAAGGGCGCGTGCTTCGGCCTGGGCGCGTTCGTCGGCCTTGCGCTGCAGGTCGTCGAGGCGAGTTGGCGTCAGCTGCTGCAGGCGCACCATCATGCCCTGCACCAGGTCACGGCGAATCTCGTTGCGAACCTGGGTGGCTTCCTGGCCGGAGCCGGTGATGTTGTTGCCGTCGTACACGTAGTACTTCTGCACTTGCAGTTTGTCTTCCAGCAGAACGCTGTCGTTCTGGCCTTCGATCGCATAGTTGAGCACGGTGGTCAGCTCGTACTCCGCCGAACGGGAACCGCCGGTGTAGGTTGCCGCGCGCTGGGTTTCCTGCTCGTTGGTAAGCACGAGCTTGTAAGGCGCGCCGCTGTAGACCTTCACGCCGCTGTTCTGCAGCGTGGTGCGCAGTTGCTTGACCGTGTCGCCATAAGCGTTACGGGCGCTGAGGTCCAGTTCCTTGATGGTCAGTTCGGTGGTGCCAGTGCCGCGCAGCTGGAAACCGCAGGCGCTCAGCAGTACAGCGAGGCCCATTACCAGCAGATTGCGTTTGATCATGTTGTAGCTCCCTCGTGGGCCGAATACGCCCACCCGTGCGGGTGGGCGTTGCCATCAATTGGCGACGATGTTGACCAGCTTGCCCGGTACCACGATGACCTTGCGGATGGTCAGGCCGTCAGTGAAACGCAGGACGTTCTCGTTATTGCGGGCGGCGGCTTCGATCTCTTCACGGCTGGCGGCGGCGGGCATTTCCACCTGGCCACGCAGCTTGCCGTTGACCTGCACCACCAGCGTCACGGTGTCCTGCACCAGGGCGCTTTCGTCGACCGTCGGCCAGGTCGCGTCGATCACCGCCTGCTCATGGCCCAGCTGCTTCCACAGTTCGTGGGAGATGTGCGGGGTGATCGGTGCCAGCAGCAGGGTGACGGCCTCGAGGCCTTCCTGCAGCAGGGCGCGATCCTGGGCGGTGGCCTGCGGGGCCTTCTCCAGCACGTTCATCACGGTCATCACCTGGGCGATGGCGGTGTTGAACTTGTGGAACTGGCCCACGTCGGTGCTGGCTTGCTTGATCGCGGCGTGGATGGCGCGGCGGATGACTTTCTGCTCGTCGTTCAGGGTGGTGATGTCCAGCTGGCCCGGCAGGCCCTGTGCCACATGGGCCTGGGCCAGGCGCCAGACGCGGCGCAGGAAGCGGCTGGCACCCTCGACGCCGGAGTCGGACCACTCCAGGCTCATGTCGGGCGGCGAGGCGAACATCATGAACAGGCGGCAGGTGTCGGCACCATACTGCTCGATCATCGATTGCGGGTCGACGCCGTTGTTCTTCGACTTCGACATCTTCTCGGTGCCGCCGATTTCCACCGGCAGGCCGTCGGTCTTCAGGCGTGCGCCGATGATCTTGGCTTTCGCGTCGCGCTCGATCTCGACGTCGGCCGGGTTGAACCAGTCCTTGCCGCCGTTGCTGGCGACACGGTAGTACGTTTCGGCGACGACCATGCCTTGGGTGAGCAGGTTCTTGAACGGCTCGTTCGAAGTCACCAGGCCTTCGTCACGCATCAGCTTGTGGAAGAAGCGCGCGTACAGCAGGTGCAGGATGGCGTGCTCGATACCGCCGATGTACTGGTCCACCGGCAGCCAGTGGTTGGCGGCTTTCGGGTCGACCAGGCCCTTGTCGTAGTTGGGCGAGGCGTAGCGGGCGAAGTACCAGGACGACTCGACGAAGGTGTCCATGGTGTCGGTTTCGCGCTTGGCCGCAGTGCCGCATTTCGGGCAGGTGCACTCATAGAACTCGGGCATGCGTGCCAGCGGCGAACCGGCGCCGTCCGGCACCACGTTCTCCGGCAGCGTCACCGGCAGTTGGTCTTCCGGTACCGGCACGTCGCCGCACGATGGGCAGTGGATGATCGGGATCGGGCAACCCCAGTAGCGCTGGCGGCTGATACCCCAGTCGCGCAGGCGGAACTGGGTGCGCGACTTGCCCAGGTCCTTGCGGATCAGGGCAGCCTCGATGGCGTCGAAGGCGCCCTGGAAGTCCAGGCCGTCGAACTCGCCGGAGTTGATCAGCTGGCCGTGCTCGCCGTAGGCGGCCAGCCATTCGCTGCCGACATTGTCACCGGCGCTGGTGCGCACTACGGCCTTGACCGGCAGGTTGTACTTGTGGGCGAACTCGAAGTCGCGCTCGTCGTGGGCCGGCACGGCCATCACCGCACCGTCGCCGTAATGCATCAGCACATAGTTGGCGACCCATACCGGCAGCTTCTCACCGGTCAGCGGGTGCTCGACGAACAGGGAAGTGGCCATGCCCTTCTTCTCCTGCGTGGCCATGTCGGCCTCGGCGACGCTGCCGCTCTTGCACTCGTCGATGAATGCCTGCAGCGCAGCATTGCCCTGGGCGGCCTGGGTGGCCAGCGGGTGCTCGGCGGCGACGGCCACGTAGGTGGCACCCATCAGGGTGTCCGGGCGGGTGGTGAAGACCTTCAGGGTGCCTTCGTGGCCGATGCTGGCCTGGTTGTACGGGAACTGCACTTCCATGCCGCGCGACTTGCCGATCCAGTTGCGTTGCATCGTCTTGACCTGCTCGGGCCAGCCCGGCAGCTCGTCGAGGCTTTCCAGCAACTCGTCGGCGTAGTCGGTGATGCGGAAGTAGTACATCGGGATCTCGCGCTTCTCGATCAGCGCGCCCGAACGCCAGCCACGGCCGTCGATGACCTGTTCGTTGGCCAGTACGGTCTGGTCGGCCGGGTCCCAGTTGACGGTGCCGTTCTTGCGGTAGATGACGCCTTTTTCGAACAGGCGGGTGAACAGCCACTGTTCCCAGCGGTAGTAGTCCGGCTTGCAGGTGGTGACTTCACGCGACCAGTCGATGGCCAGGCCCAGGCTCTTGAGCTGGGTCTTCATGTAGTCGATGTTCTCGTAGGTCCACTTGGCCGGGGCGACGTTGTTCTTCATCGCGGCGTTTTCCGCCGGCATGCCGAAGGCGTCCCAGCCCATGGGTTGCAGGACGTTCTTGCCGAGCATGCGCTGGTAGCGGGCAATCACGTCGCCGATGGTGTAGTTGCGCACGTGGCCCATGTGTAGCTTGCCGCTCGGGTACGGGAACATCGATAGGCAGTAGTAAGTCTCTTTGCCTGGCTGTTCGGTAACAGCGAACGATTGTTGCTCGTCCCAGGCATTCTGGGCGGCGGCTTCTACATCACGGGGTGTGTATTGTTCGTGCATGGCTACTTTGTATTGAGAGATAAGAGACATGTTCCAGGCAGCGCGACCTCGCTGCGTCCGGCACTCCGGTGTCGTAATAGAGTGAACGCCGTAGCATACATGAGCGCCGCGCGTCGTGGGAAACCCAGTTTGCATCGCGCGCCGCGCGGGCCGTTGGTCGTGACGGACGGCTGCTTTTGCCAGCGACGCTAAGCTCTTTTGTGGGGGGAGAAATTCTTACCTTCAATGAGGTGAACGGATGGGAGAGTCGCAACTACCTGCAAACAAACCGGAGCTGTACGAGCGCCTGATCGACCGCCTGGGCCTGGCACTGGAAATTGCCAGGACATCGGTACGATTGCGCGATGAGATGCCCGCCGAACTGGAACTACGTGGTCTGAGCCACGCCGAGTTCGAGGTTATCAAGGCCTACTTGGAATCCCTCCCGGAAGGCCGTCATGCCAGCGCCGGTGCGTATACGCAGCCGGAACAGTCCACGGCCAGGATCATCTGGCTCAAGGATAGAAAGCGTTCAACCGCTCCAGCCAGATCCAGGACGCTGCCGTCCCGATAGCCGTTCAGGGTTGCAGGCGCAGGGCAACGCGCCGGTTCTTCGATACACACACTCCGATCGGTGCCGGTCGCCCTTGAGGCCCGGCGCCGATCCTCTTAGGCTGCATGCCTTCCATGGAGGTATGTCATGCCGATTCGCTTTTTCATCAAACAATGGTTGATGCCCCCGGGCCTGCTCCTGCTCCTGCTGCTGGCCGCCTGGTGGTGGCGACGGCGACGTCCGCGCCTGGCGGCCTTCTGCTTCACCGTTGGCTTGGGTGGGCTGTGGCTGATGAGCCTGCCGCTGGTGGTGGAGCAGGCGGCGCGGGTGTTGGAGACCGAACCGCCGCTTGAGGTGGCCAGCTGGAAAAACCTGGCGACGCAGGCTGATGCCATCGTGATCCTCGGGGCTGGGCGCGAGCGGGGTGATCCGGCCTGGGGCGGCTCGGACCAGCCGACCTATGTCGCCCTGGAGCGCATGCGCTTTGCTGCCCAATTGGCCAAGGTTTCAGGGTTGCCGGTGTTGACCAGTGGCGGTTTGCACTACGGCACGCCACCCAGCGAGGCGCAGTTGATGGCTGATCGCCTGGAGGCCGATTTCGGGGTGAAGGTCGCCTGGAAGGAAGAGGCCAGCCGTACTACCTGGGAGAATGCCGACTTCACGGCGAAGCTGCTGCAGCCGTTGGGTATTCGTCGTGTGGTGGTGGTGACCCAGGCCTGGCATATGCAGCGCTCGCGCTGGAGTTTCGAGCGAGCGGGGTTTGAAGTGGTTCCGGCACCGGTGGGCTTCCTTGGGCAGGAACATGCGCGGCCATTCAGCGGATTGCTGCCAGAAGGGCGGGCGATGTGGCAGAGCGGGCAGTTGCTGAACGAGGCGGTGGGGTTGCTGGGATATCGGTTGTTCTATTGAAGCCTGGCGTGTGCGATCCCTGCAGGAGATCGCGCAGGGATCAGCGGCCTCTGTTAGGAGCGGCTAAAGTCGCTCCTACAGGGGCGTTGTCGGTCAGACGGTCTTGGCGATTCGCCCCGCCAGCAACGCCCAACCCAGCAGCAATGCGCAGACGATCGCCAGCGGCCATGAGCGCCATTGCAGGTAAGGCGTCAGTTGCTGCATCGGCACCACCTCGCCATACAACACAGCCCGCTGGAACTGCGGCACTTGCGCGGTGATTCGGCCAAACGGGTCGATCAGCGCGGTCACGCCGTTGTTGGTGGCGCGGATCATCCAGCGACCGGCCTCCAGCGCACGCATCTGGGCCATCTGCAGGTGCTGTAGCGGACCGATCGAGGTACCGAACCAGGTGTCGTTGCTGATGGTCAGCAGCAGGTCGCTGCGCGCCGCCAGGCTGGCGGCGAACTCCGGGTAAACCACTTCGTAGCAGATGTACGGCGCGATCTGGTAACCCTTGGCCTGAAGCAGTGGCTGGTCCTCGGGGCCCCGGGCGAAGTCCGACATCGGCAAGTTGAAGAACTCGATCAGCCCGCGCAGCATGTCCTGCAACGGCACGTACTCGCCAAACGGCACCAGCTTCTGCTTGAGGTAGGTGCCGTCGCCTTCGCCGGTCACGGTGACGCCGTTGAAGTAGCGACGTTGGTGGTGTACTTCCTGGCGCACCGGCACGCCGGTGATCAGCGCCGAATGACGGTCGGCGGCAAAGCCCCCCATCATGTCGATGTAGCCCTGGGCCTGGTCCTTGAGCACGGGGACCGCGGTTTCCGGCCACACCAGCAGGTCGACTGGCCTCGAGCTGAAGCTCATGTCGCGGTACAGCGCCAGTTGTGCATTGACGTGGGCTGGGTCCCACTTCAGGTCCTGTTCCACATTGCCCTGCAGGGCGGCGACTTTCAGCGGGTCGCCCGCTGGCTTGGTCCAGGCATGATCCTTGAGGGCCAGGCCGATGACCCATGGCGCCACCAGTAACAGCACGCCCACAGCCAGGAACGAACGGCGTTCGCGCAGGCGATGGAGGTTACACAGCAGGGCGGCGGTCAACGCCAGGGCGAAGGAGATCAGCCAGACGCCACCCAGCGGGGCAAGGCCGGCCAGTGGGCCGTCGAGCTGGCTGTAACCGGCATAGAGCCAGGGGAAACCGGTAAGGAACCAGCCGCGGAAGGCCTCCTGCAACAGCCACAGGGCGGCGAAGCACAAGGTGTCAGCCAATGGCGCCTCGTCGCGGCGCAGCCAGCGCGCCCAAAGCCAGGCGGGCAGGGCGAAGAAGAACGCCAGGCAGGCGAAGAACGCCACCAGCAGGGCGATTGCCAGCAGCGGCGAGGCGCCGCCGTAGGTGTTCATGCTGACGTAGATCCACCAGGTGCCGGCGCCGTAAAGGCCAAAGCCGAAACACCAGCCACGGCCCAGCGCCTGGCGCGGGCTCAGCTCGCGCAGGCCGGCATAGAACAGCGCCAGGGACAGCAGGGCCAGCGGCCAGATGTCGAAGGGCGCCAGGGCCAGGAGGGTGGAGGCGCCGGCCGCCAAGGCCAGCAGGTTACCGGGCCAGCCGGGGCGGGTGATCCAGCGCATGTCGTTCCTTAGCGGGTGATCGGTGTCAGGCGCAGCAAGTGTATCCGGCGACTGTCGGCATTGAGAACACGGAAGCGGTAGCTGCCGATCTCGGTGGTTTCGTTACGCTTGGGCAGGTGGCCGAAGGCACTCATGACCAGGCCGCCGACGGTGTCGAACTCGTCATCGGAGAATGTGCTGTCGAAGAACGCATTGAAGTTCTCGATGGGCGTGAGTGCCTTGATCAGGAAGTCGCCGCTGGGCAATGGCTTGATGTAGCTGTCTTCCTCGACATCGTGTTCGTCCTCGATGTCGCCAACGATTTGCTCGAGCACGTCTTCGATGGTCACCAGCCCCGCCACGCCGCCGTATTCGTCGATGACGATGGCCATGTGGTTGTGGTTGGCGCGGAACTCGCGCAGCAGCACGTTCAGGCGCTTCGATTCGGGTACGAAGGTGGCCGGGCGCAGCAGGTCCTTGATGTTGAAACTGTCACCGTTCTCTTTGAGGATGAGTGGCAGCAGGTCCTTGGCGAGCAGGATGCCGAGCACATCGTCGTGGCTCTCGCCGATCACCGGGTAGCGCGAGTGCGCGGCGTCGATCACCGCCGGCAGGAACTCGCGTGGCGACTGGCTGGCCTTGATGCTGATCATCTGCGAGCGCGGCACCATGATGTCGCGCACCTGCAGGTCGGCGACCTGGATGGCACCCTCGACGATGGTCAGCGCTTCGCTGTCGAGCAGCTTGTTCTGATGGGCTTCGCGCAGCAGCTCGAGGAGCTCCTGGCGGTTTTTCGGCTCATGGGCAAAAGCCTGGGTCAGTTTACCCAGCCAGGACTTTTGCCCGTTGCTCGATCGATCTTCGCTCATGGCGGTTACTCGTGATCCTTGCAGTGTTCAGTGTGTGGGTGAATCGGTTTCGTCGTCGGCGTATGGGTCTGGATGACCCAGTTCGGCCAGCAATTCTCGTTCCAGTGCCTCCATCTCCTCGGCCTCATCGTCTTCGATGTGGTCGTAGCCGAGCAGGTGCAGGCAGCCATGGATGACCAGGTGCGCCCAATGCGCTTCGAGCGACTTGCCCTGCTCCCGGGCCTCGCGCTCGACCACCGGCACGCAGATCACCAGGTCGCCCAGCAGCGGGATGTCGAGCAGGTCGTCGGGAACGTCGGCGGGGAAGGACAACACGTTCGTCGCGTAGTCCTTGTGCCGGTAAGTGTGGTTCAGCTCGCGGCCTTCAGTCTCGTCGACCAGGCGGATGGTCATCTCTGAGTCGGCTGTGCGCTGACGCAAGGCCAGCTCGCACCAGCTGCGGAAGGCGGCGTCATCGGGGGCAGCGGCGTCCGTGGCCCGTTGCAGGTCGAGTTCAAGCATCTTTGCCGGTTGCCTCGGGCTTCGACTGGCGGGCTTCGAAGCGGTCGTAGGCTTCGACGATACGCTGCACCAGCGGGTGGCGTACCACGTCCTTGGGTTGGAAATGGGTGAAGCTGATGCCTGGCACGTCCTTGAGCACCTCGATCACGTGGGCCAGGCCCGACTTGGTGCCACGGGGCAGGTCGACCTGGGTGATGTCGCCAGTGATCACCGCGGTCGAGCCGAAGCCGATGCGGGTGAGGAACATCTTCATCTGTTCGAGGGTGGTGTTCTGGCTTTCGTCGAGGATGATGAAGCTGTTGTTGAGCGTGCGGCCGCGCATGTAGGCCAATGGGGCGATCTCGATCACCTGGCGCTCGATCAGCTTGGCCACGTGTTCGAAGCCAAGCATCTCGTAGAGCGCGTCGTACAGCGGGCGCAGGTACGGGTCGATCTTCTGGGCGAGGTCGCCGGGCAGGAAGCCGAGCTTTTCGCCGGCCTCGACCGCCGGGCGCACCAGCAGGATGCGCCGCACCTGTTCGCGCTCCAGGGCGTCGACGGCGCAGGCGACCGCCAGGTACGTCTTGCCGGTACCGGCCGGGCCGATGCCGAAGTTGATATCGTTGGCCAGGATTTCCTTGACGTAGCGCTGCTGGTTGAGCCCGCGCGGGCGAATGTTGCCCTTGCGTGTGCGCAGCGAGACGCTGACCTCGTTGACGGCGGGATTGTCGATGTGTTCGACGGCCGACTCCTGGAGATAGAGGTGGACGGTTTCCGGCGACAGATCGCTGGCCTTTGTTTCTCGGTAGAGACGGCGCAACAGCTGTTCAGCTGCGGAAGTGGTCTTGGGTTCGCCGATCAGTTCGAATTGATTGCCGCGGTTGCGGATCTCGATGGCCAGGCGTTGTTCGATCAGGCGCAGGTGCTCGTCGAACTGGCCGCACAGGTTGGCGAAACGGTGGGCCTCGAAAGGTTCGAGGATGAAACGATGGGGTTCTATGGGTGCGTTCAAGGTCGTTTCTAGCCGCTCGACGGCGATGGATGTGAACTCAAGAATAACCCTTGAATGGCAGTGGCGAAAGCACTGAAACGATCAAGGGTGGGGGCGATTGCTCCGATTCGCTTGCTGATTGTGACAGGGCAAGTTGACGGTTCGATGATGTTGGGGATTGCGCTGAGTTGCAGAGCGCAGGTCACGGCAGAGGTGAAAAGGGCGTGCGCCCTTCGGCGTTCTGCAATTCGAGCAGGTATTTGCGGAAGATCTGGCCGAGCACCTGAGTGGCGTGCTCGAGTTCGTCGCGGGGCATTTGCTCGGTGACTTCGTCGGCCATGTCCAGGGCGTCCTCCGCCCCGTTGACCGCGGCCATCTTCAGCAGGATGTAGGCCTGCACGTTGTTGGCCTTGACCCCTTCGCCATGGAAGAACATCGAACCTAGACGGTACTGCGCCTGGGCCTGGCCCTGCAGCGAGGCCTTCTCGAACCATTTGAGGGCGAAGTCGAGGTGACGTGGCGTGCCACTGTAGTAGAACTCGCCCAGTTCGTACTGCGCCTCGGCATCCCCGGATTCCGCCGTCCGCTCGCAGGCCTTCAGGGCGCTCTCCAGCTCTTCGGGCGCTGTATTGAGGGTGCAGCGGCCCGCCGCCGGAATCAGCAACGAGTTACCGCCCTCCGCCAGGGCCAGCAGGGGCTGAAGTAGCAACAGGCAGCCCAAGGTCAGGGCGCGGCCGGTGCGGTTCATGGGGATCGACTTACCTCTGCAAAGCTGCGGCCAATATCTCTGGTGGCACATTATGGGATAAGCAGCGCCAACCTTACAAAGATTTACTCGAATTTCTGCGTCGTCAGGGAAGGCGAAGCTTCAGCTTGGGTTTGTGAGCGGTGTCACGCTTTGCGGGTTGTTCGCCGGCAAACCGGCTCCTACGGGGGGCTGTAGGAGCCGGCTTGCCGGCGAACTGGCTCGGATCACTTGAGCTTGGCGAAGGCGCGCTCGGCCGCATCCAGGGTGATCTGCAGCTCCTTGTCGCCATGGGCGATGGAGGTGAAACCGGCCTCGAAGGCGCTGGGGGCCAGGTACACGCCACCTTCAAGCATCAGGTGGAAGAAACGCTTGAAGCGTTCCGCGTCGCTGGCCATCACGTCGTCGAAGGTGACAATGTCGTCGGCGCCGCTGAAGTACAGGCCGAACATGGCACCCGCTTGCGTGGTGACGAACGGTACGCCTGCGGCATCGGCGCGTTGCTGCAGGCCGTCGAGCATGCTGCTGGTGAAGGCCGTCAGTTCGTCGTGGAAGCCAGGGCGGCTGATCAGCTTCAGGGTGGTCAGGCCGGCGGCCATGGCCAGCGGGTTGCCCGACAAGGTGCCGGCCTGGTAGACCGGGCCCAGCGGGGCGATGCAGCCCATGATCTCGCGCTTGCCACCGAAGCAGCCAACCGGCATGCCGCCACCGACGATCTTGCCGAAGGTCGACAGGTCCGGGGTGATGCCGTAGTGGCCCTGGGCGCCGCCCAGCGACACGCGGAAACCGGTCATCACTTCATCGAAGATCAGCACCACGCCATGCTTGTCGCACTGCGCGCGCAGGCCTTCGAGGAAGCCTGGCGCCGGTGGCACGCAGTTCATGTTGCCGGCCACTGGCTCGACGATGATGCAGGCCACGGTCTGGCCGACTTCGGCGAGGGTCTTTTCGACCGCGGCGATGTCGTTGAACGGCAGTGTCAGGGTGTGCTTGGCGAAGTCGGCGGGCACGCCGGCCGAGCTCGGTACGCCTTGTGTCAGCAGGCCGGAACCGGCCTTGACCAGCAGGCTGTCGGAGTGGCCGTGGTAGCACCCCTCGAACTTGATGATCGCGTCGCGACCGGTGTAGCCACGGGCCAGGCGGATGGCGCTCATGGTGGCTTCGGTGCCGGAGCTGACCATGCGCACCATCTCCATCGACGGCACGATCGAGCAGACTAGGTCGGCCATCTCGGTTTCCATGGCGGTCGGCGCACCGTACGACAGGCCGTGTTCCAGCTGTCGGCGCACGGCGTCCAGCACGTCCGGGTGGCCGTGGCCAAGGATCATAGGGCCCCAGGAGCCGACGTAGTCGACGTAGCGCTTGTCATCCTCGTCGACGACATAGGCGCCTTCGGCGTGCTTGAAGAACAGCGGGGTGCCGCCAACGCTCTTGAAGGCGCGCACGGGCGAGTTGACGCCGCCGGGGATGTGCTTCTGGGCTTGGGCGAACAGGGCTTCGGAACGGGACATGGGATCTTCTCTCGAAATCAGGAGGCGAACAGGGCGTTGAAGGCGCGGGCGCGGCGGGTGACTTCCTGCGCGCTGTCGGCACCGAACAGGCCGTGGATCACCGCCAGCAGGTCGGCGCCATGGGCGACCAGCGGTGCGGCGTTGTCGAGGGTGATGCCGCCGATCACTGCGATCGGCAGTTTCACGCGGGCGCGGGCCTGGCCCAGCAGGTCGAGGCTGGCGGCCGGGGCCCCCGGCTTGGTGACGGAATTGAAGAAGCGGCCGAAGGCGACGTAGCTGGCGCCTTCGCTGGCCGCTTGCTGTGCCAGCTCGAGGCTGGCGTGGCAGGTGGAGCCGATGATCGCCTGGCGGCCGAGCAGCGCACGGGCCGGGGTCAGCGGGCCGTCGGTCTGGCCCAGGTGCACGCCGCCCCCCAGGCGCGCGGCCAGTTCGGCGTCATCATTGATGATCAGTTGCGTGCCGTAGCGCTCGCACAGTTTCAGCAGCGCCTCGGCCTCGCGCAGGCGGCGGGCCGCGTCGTCGCCCTTGTCGCGGTACTGCAGCAGGCACACGCCGCCTTCCAGCGCCGCTTCCACGTGGGATAGAAAACGGCCGGCAAGCAGCTGGCTGTCGGTGATGGCATACAGACCGCGGAGCGTCATCGGGTAGCCTCGTGTCAGGAGCAGAAATCCAGGGGCAGGCGGCGCGGCACGTACTGGCCCTTGCCCAGTTGCTCGGCGTCACGCAGGGTGCGCCAGGTGTAGTCCAGGGCACTGCGCACGGCGCTTTCCAGCTGCTCGCCGAGGGCCAGGCGACCGGCCAGGGCGCTGGCCAGGGTGCAGCCCGAGCCGTGGTAGCTGCCCGGCAGGCGCTGGCAGGTCCAGGTGTGTGGCTGGCCGTTGCGGCTGTACAGGCGGTTGTGAATTTCGTCCTCGTCGCCGTGACCGCCGGTGATCAGCAGGTGTCTACAGAACGGCAGCAGTTTTTCGGCGCATTCGTCCGCCGTGCCTTCCGGCAGTTCCGCGAGGATGCGCGCTTCCGGCAGGTTGGGCGTGGCGATGGTGGCCAGGGGTAGCAGGCGTTCGCGCAGGGCGTAGCCGACCTCGTCCTTGCCCAGGCGACCGCCGCCGCCGGCGCGCAGCACCGGGTCGCAGACCAGCGGCAGGTGCGGATGCGCGGCCAGCAGTTCGGCGACGGTATCGACCATCTCGATCGAACCGAGCATACCCAGCTTGACCGCGGCCACCGTGGAGTCGGCCAGCACGGCGTTGGCCTGGGCCAGCACCCACTCGCGGTCGAGCACGCGGAAGTCGGAAACGTTGACGGTATCCTGCACGGTCAGGGCGGTCACGGCAGGCGCGGCGTGACAGCCCTGGGCGAGCAGGGCTTCGATATCTGCCTGCAGGCCGGCGCCACCACTGGGGTCGTGGCCGGACAGACAGAGGACAACGGGGCGGGAGCTGTAGGTATTCATGGTCGGCGAGCTTATCACCAAACCTTTTTGCGCGGATCGGTCGCTGCGCAAGATTTGCTGATCAAGTGGTCAGGATGCAATTGTGAGAGTCTCTGAAAGATGCATGCTAGAGCTTCTGTATGCAAATTCGCAGTGGCCTCTGGCCATGCCGGAAAGCTATGCTAGAGTGCTCGGATAACTCGATAAACGGGTTCTGCCGGATCACGTCGTCTCAAAGGGAAAGGAGGCAACCGCGACGCGACTGGACAGGCCATGCTGGGGCTGTATGCGCTATTTGCTGATTGTGCTTCTGGGCTGCTTGCCCTTGCTCGCCGGAGCGGTCGAATTCGACGGCAGCACCGGTCGTCTGCCGCTGGGCCGTTCCATGCTGGTCTACGAGGACCACGACGGCAACGCCACGATTGCCCAGGTCAGCGCTCCCGCTTTTGCCCGCCAGTTCGTGCAGCATCAGGACGAGGTGTTGAATGCCGGTTATTCGACCTCGGTGTTCTGGCTGCGCATCGACCTCCACTACGCCGCCCCGCCCTCCGCCGCGCCGCGTCAGTGGCTGCTGGAGCTGGCCTATCCGCCCCTGGACCATCTCGAACTCTATCTGCCGGATGAGCAAGGGAGCTATCACCTGGCCCAGCGCACCGGTGACGCCCTGCCTTACGCCAGCCGCCAGATCCGCCAGAACAACTACTTGTTCGAACTGCCCATGCACCCCGGCCAGTCGACCACCGCCTATCTGCGCCTGCACAGCCAGGGCTCGATCCAGGCGCCGCTGACCCTCTGGTCGGCCGAAGCCTACCTCGAAGACCAGCCCACCCGCCTGTACGTGCTGGGGATGATCTACGGCGTGCTGCTGGTGATGCTGGCCTACAACCTGTTCATCTACCTCAGCGTGCGCGATGTCAGCTACCTCTATTACATCCTGTACATTGCCTCGTTCGGGCTCTATCAGGTGTCGGTCAATGGCGCCGGTATCGCCTATTTCTGGCCGGACAGCCCCTGGTGGGCCAATGCCGCCACCCCGTTCTTCATTGGTGCCGCCGGTCTGTTCGGTTGCCAGTTCGCCCGTCACTTCCTGCAACTGGGGCGCTTGAGCCGAGGTTTCGATCGCCTGCTGATGATGCTGATGGCCGGCGGCGCTCTGGTCATGGTGCTGGCGCTGGCCCTGCGCTACGGCGTGGCGCTGCGCATGGCCACGCTGCTGGCGCTGCTGTTCACCGTGAGCATTTTCAGCGCCGGGCTGTATGCCTGGTGGCGTGGGCTGCGGGTGGCGCGCTGGTTCATCATCGCCTGGACCGCCTTCCTGCTGGGGGGGCTGGTGAACACCCTGATGGTGCTGGGCTACCTGCCGAACCTGTTCATCACCATGTACGCCAGCCAGTTGGGCTCGGCGCTGGAGGTGGCGCTGCTGTCGCTGGCCCTGGCTGACCGTATCAACAGCCTGCGCGAGCAGCAGGCCCAGACCCTGCGCGAGACTGGCCGCACCCTGGAGCAGATGAACCTGCAACTGGCCCGCAGCAATCGGCTCAAGGATGAGTTCCTGGCCACCGTGACCCACGAGCTGCGCACGCCGATGAACGGTGTTATCGGCTCGCTCGAGCTGCTGCACACCCTGCCCATGAGCGCGGAGCAGGCCCAGTACCATCGCACCGCCACTGGCTCCGCCCAGGACATGATGGCGATGGTCGACGACATTCTCATCCTCACCGAGCTGCAGGCCGGCCACCTGCGCAACCAGAATGGGCCGTTCAGCCTGCGGCGCTTGATGCAGGAGTTGCGTGCCGGTTATGCCAGCCAGGCCTTGGCCAAAGGCCTGTACCTGAGCCTGGATGTTCCGGCCGACCTGCCCGACAGCCTGGTAGGCGATGCGCAGAAGCTCGCTCGCTGCGTGGCCTGCCTGGTGGACAACGGCTTGAAATTCACCCACCAGGGGGGCGTCACCGTGCAGGTGCGGGGCCGCCGCACTGGTCCGGACAGCCTGGCCTTGAGCATTACCATCAGCGACAGCGGCATCGGTTTCGACGACCTGGACCAGGCGGTGCTGTACCAGCGGTTCGCTCAGGTGGACGGGTCGATGACCCGACGCTACGGCGGGCTGGGGGTCGGCCTTTCGATCTGCCGACAGTTGGGCGAGCTGATCGATGCCAAGTTGTCCCATGAGTCCACGCCGGGGTTGGGCAGCCGTTTCGAATTGAGCCTGACGCTGGCAGTGGCGCAGGTGCAACTGCCGCCGACCCGGGTGGCCTCTGGCCTGAGCCGCTTCTGAGGGCAACCGTTCGCCGGCACGCCGGCGAAGTGCCCCCCTAGTCGTCCGTTTTGTCACTTTGACTCACCGGGCAGTGGTGCTTCACTGGGGCTTTCAGGCACGACCGGAACCAGGAGACCCCGATGAACCTGCACCAGTTCGCTGAAACCCACGAAGTCACCAACCAGCCGCCCTCGCTGGACGGTGCCAATCTCTACCGCCTCGACCTGCCGCTCCAGGAGTGGTCGCGGCGCTTTGGCGCCGGCTGGGCCGAGGCGCGCATCGACGCCTACGGTGCCCTGGCTGGTGGCCCGCTGATGGCCGCAGGTTTTCTCGCCAATGCCCACAAGCCGGAGTTCAGCAGCCACGACCGTTATGGCCACCGCGTCGACCTGGTGGAGTTTCATCCTGCTTATCACGAGCTGATGCGCACGGCTGTCGAGCATGGCCTGCCGTCCCTGCCCTGGGCCGAGCCGCGCGCAGGCGCCCACGTGGCGCGTGCTTCGATGACCTACCTGCACAGCCAGGCCGAGGCTGGCACCGGCTGCCCGCTGACCATGACCTTCGCCGCCGTGCCGGCGCTGCGGTTGCAGCCGGAGCTGGCCGGGTACTGGCTGCCGAAGATCCTTGCCCGGGAGTACGACCCGCGCAACATCGGCGACCGGCACAAGGCCGGTGTCACCCTTGGTATGGCCATGACCGAGAAACAGGGCGGCACCGATGTGCGTGCCAACACCACCCGCGCCTACCCGGTGGGCGCGCCGGGTCCGGGCCAGCCTTACGAACTGGTGGGGCACAAGTGGTTCTGTTCCGCACCGATGTGCGACGCCTTCCTGACTTTGGCCCAGACCGACAAGGGCCTGAGTTGCTTCCTTTTGCCGCGCCACCGCCCCGACGACCAGCGCAACCAGTTCTATATCCAACGCTTGAAGAACAAACTCGGCAATTGCTCCAACGCCTCCAGCGAAGTGGAGTTCCGTGGTGCCTTGGCGTGGATGGTGGGCGAAGAGGGCCGGGGCGTGCCGACCATCATCGAGATGGTGGCCATGACCCGCTTCGACTGCATGGTCGGCTCCAGTGCGCTGATGCGCCAGGCCCTGACCCAGGCGGCGCATCATTGCGCGTATCGCAAGGTCGGTGGCCGTGTGCTCAACGAGCAGCCCCTGATGCAGAACGTGCTCGCCGACCTGGCGTTGGAGAGTGAGGCCGCGCTGGCCCTGAGCCTGCGCATGGGCCAGGCGCTGGACCAGTTGGACGATCCGCAGCAGGCGCACTTCTCACGCTTGATGACGGCGGTGGGCAAGTACTGGATCTGCAAGCGGGCGCCGGGAATGATCAACGAAGCCGCCGAGTGCCTGGGTGGTGCCGGTTATGTCGAGGACAGTATCCTGCCGCGGCTGTACCGCGAGGCGCCGGTCAACTCCACTTGGGAGGGCTCGGGCAACGTGCAGTGCCTGGACGTGCTGCGTGCTTTGTCCAAGGAGCCTGGCGTGCTCGATGCGCTGTTCACTGAACTGGGGGATGGCCATGGCGACGCGCGGTTGGCGGCGTTCATCGGCAACTTGAAAGGCGCCTTCGCCGACACCGGCGATAGCCAGTACCGCGCGCGCCAGCTGACCGAGGACATTGCCCTGGCGTTGCAGGCCAAGCTGCTGCTCGAGGCGGGTAATGCGACGGTCAGCGATGCGTTCATCGGCAGCCGATTGAGCGGAAGTGGCCGGGCCTATGGCGCCTTGCCGCGAGGGGTGGACACTGCGGCACTGGTGGCGCGTGCGACGCCGACTTGAGTGCCCGTAGGCGCCGGCTTGCCAGCGAACCCTCGGGTTAACGCGTCGCCTGCTTCGCCGGCAAGCCGGCTCCTATGGGAACGGCGTGCGGCCGACATCCGGGGGTGTATTTGCCCGTGAACGCAGGCAAGATGGCTGGCATGCATGTCCATAAGACAGGAAGCCCAGCGTGAGCCAAGCGTTTGCAGTCGTTGCTCCCCCCGAACAGGCCGTCGACCGTCTGGCGGCCTTGCATGAACAGGCCACCGGGGCCTTGAGCCAGGCCCTCAAGCGCTACCTCAAGGACCGCACCGAACCGACCGAGGCCGAGCGCGCGTTGTTCCGCTACCCGGCCCTGCGCCTCACCTACCACAGCCTGGGCGAAGTCGCCGCCACCACCCGCGCCTATGCCAAGGTCCAGGTGGCCGGCACCTACAGCGTCACCGTCACCCAGCCCGCGGCCTTCCGCAGCTACCTGCTGGAGCAACTGCGCCCGTTGATGCACGACTACACCGTGAGCGTGGAAGTGGGTGTCAGCGAACAGAACATCCCATACCCCTACGTGGTCGACCAGGGCGACGAACTGGCTGGCAGCGGCATCACCGCCGCGCAACTGGCGCGGGTGTTCCCCAGCACCGACCTGTCGGCGGCCACCGATAACATCGCCGACGGCCTGTGCGATTGGGAAGGCGCCGACACGCTGCCGCTGGCGCTGTTCGACGCGGCCCGCGTGGACTTTTCCCTGCGCCGCCTGGTGCACTACACCGGCAGCGACTGGCGGCACATGCAGCCGTGGATCCTGCTCACCAACTACCATCGTTATGTCGACCAGTTCATCGGCCACGGCCTGGAGCAGCTGCGCGAGGACCCGCGCTTCGTGCGCATGGTGTTGCCGGGCAACGTGATCATCGACAAAGGCATGGACCACGGCGAGGCCCAGGCCCTGGTCGCCAGCGTGGTCTGGCACCGCTACCAGATGCCGGCCTACCACCTGATCGCCGCCGATGGCGATGGCATCACCCTGGTCAACATCGGTGTCGGCCCTTCCAACGCCAAGAACATCACCGACCACCTGGCCGTGCTGCGCCCGCATTGCTGGCTGATGATCGGCCACTGCGGTGGCCTGCGCCAGTCGCAGACCATCGGCGACTACGTGCTGGCCCACGCCTACATGCGCCGTGACGGCATCCTCGACCGTGTGGTGCCGCCAAACATCCCGATCCCGGCCCTGGCCGAAGTGCAACTGGCCCTGCAGGAGGCGGCGGCGCAGGTCACCGGCGAGCGTGGCGACCAGTTGAAGAAGCGCCTGCGCACCGGCACCGTGCTCACCTACGACGACCGCAACTGGGAGTTGCGCTGGGCCCAGGAGCGGCCGCTGATCAACTTGTCCCGCGCCGTGGCCGTGGACATGGAGAGCGGCACCATCGCCGCCCAGGGCTACCGCCTGCGTGTGCCCTACGGCACCTTGCTGTGCGTGTCCGACAAGCCGCTGCACAGTGAGATCAAGCTGCCGGGTTCGGCCAACGCGTTCTACAACCGCGCGGTCAGCCAGCACCTGAAGATCGGCATCGCCGCCCTCGACCTGCTGCGCACCGAGCTCAACTCGCTGCACTCGCGTAAACTGCGCAGCTTCGATGAGCCGCCGTTCCGCTGAGGATCCATGTCCCTGCCACCCCGCAACAAACCGCGCCGCCCGACGGCGCGGCCTTCCGGCCCGCGTCGCGAGCCCAAGGCGCCGCCGGCCGAACCCCGACTGATCCTGTTCAACAAACCGTTCGACGTGCTGACGCAGTTCAGCGACGGTGAGGGGCGCGCCACGCTCAAGGACTACATCGATATCCCAGGCATCTACCCGGCCGGGCGTTTGGATCGCGATAGCGAAGGGTTGCTGCTGCTGACCAACGATGGCCGCCTGCAGGCGCGCATCGCCGATCCCAAGCACAAGCTGGCCAAGACCTACTGGGTGCAGGTCGAAGGTGATCCGAGCGAAGAACAACTGCAACGTCTGCGCACGGGGGTCGAGCTCAATGACGGGCCGACGCTTCCGGCCGAGGCGCGTTTGCTCGAGGAGCCCGAACTTTGGCCGCGCAATCCACCGGTACGCTTTCGCAAGAGCGTGCCGACGGCCTGGCTGGAATTGGTGATTCGTGAAGGGCGAAATCGCCAGGTGCGGCGGATGACGGCGGCGGTGGGGTTGCCGACCTTGCGCCTGGTGCGGGTGCGCATCGGCGACTGGACGATCGAGGGGCTGGAGCAGGGGTGCTGGCGGGAAGTGGCGGCGAAGCTGTGACCGTGCGCGCTTCGCCGGCAAACCGGCTCCTAATAGGGTAGGAACCGGCTTGCCGGCGAACGGGTTCTAGACGCCTTCGAGGAACCCCACCACCACGCTCTTGATGATGAACGCCAGCACCCCCAGGCCGAGTACGAAGAACAGGATCAGGGTGCCGAAGCGCCCCGCCTTGGACTTCTTCGCCAGGTCCCAGACGATGAAGCCCATGAAAGCGATCAACACGGTGACCAGGACAATCATCATCCACTCTTCGAATACGGCGGGATCCATCAGTTCACTCCAGGCAGGCTGAGCACCCGATCATACGCCCTGCGTCGGGGGATTCAACGCAGATGGGTCAAGGGCAGCTCGGTGCTGGCCAGCACCTGGTTGAGCACGAAGCTGGAGCGCACGCTGGTCACGCCTTCGATGCGGGTCAGGCTGCCCAGCAGCAGTTTCTGGTAGTGGTCCATGTCCGGCACCACCACCTTGAGCTGGTAGTCGGCGTCCATTCCGGTGACCAGGCTGCATTCGAGTACCTGCGGCAGGCTGCGGATCGCTGCCTCGAAGGTCTCGAAGCGTTCGGGGGTGTGGCGGTCCATGCCGATCAGTACATAGGCCGTCAGGCTCAGGCCGAGCTTCTTGCGGTCCAGCAGCGCCACCTGGCGCGAGATGTAGCCATCGTCTTCGAGTTGCTTGACCCGACGCGAGCAAGGGGAGGGGGACAGGCCGATGCGCTCCGCCAGCTCCTGGTTGGAGATGCGTGCGTCACGCTGCAATTCGGCGAGGATGCTCAGGTCGTAGCGGTCGAGCTTGCTCATGGAAAAGGCCTTTTCTGTTCGGATTGCGGCGAATTATCAATCCAGGGTGAAAAATTGCGCAAGTGCTATTTATCAGAGCAATCTTCGCAATCCCCTGCCGCACCATCCGGCCTATCTTTATCACCAGAATCACTGCCCGGACATCAGTCCACGGCGACGCGCCCCAGACGGGCGGTCGCGGCCGGCCATCCAACAGGATCCGTCAGGCCCCCGGGCTACGCACTGTCCAGAAGACGGCGCGAGGTGAGCCGGTGTCACAAGCGCCGAGCACGGACGACAATTACCGAGGGGAGGCCGCAAGGCCTCCCTTTTTTATGCCTGCGATTTCATCTGCCTGGCCAGGCGCCACGGTAAACTGGGCGCCACGCAGTCTTTCCGAGCGAGAGGAACAACATGAGGTGGCGCATCTGGCAGTTGGCAGGTGTTGGTTTGCTGGGCATGGGGGGCAGCCTGGGTGTCTTGGCCCAAGGGCCTGGTGATGGTCCGCAGGACCCCAATGGCGGGCGGGGCTCGCCGCTCAATTCCCGTGACGAAGTGCGCCAGACCCAGCCGCCGCGCCAGGGTTACTACCAGGACATCCCGCGTCGTCATGGTGACGACCGCTATTACGGGCAGCGGCCGGGCGGTGACTGGGCCGGCCGCCCGGACGGCCACGGCAATGGTTGGGGCCCGGGGCCGCAGTATCACCCTGGCCATAGCGTCGATCGCTTCCCGGACCGTTACTGGAAAGTGCCCTATCGCGGGCAGGACTACTTCTACTCCGGTGGCTACTGGTATCGCCCGCATGGTGGCGGCTATGTGGTGGTCAGGCCGCCCTATGGCGTGAGGGTCGGTTACTTGCCGCCCTATGCGCGTGAAGTGTGGCTGGGGGGCGCGTTGTTCTTCCTGGTGGCCGACACCTACTACCAGTACCAGGCCGATAGCCGTGAGTACGTAGTGGTCAATCCGCCCACCGCCATGCCGGCGCCAACGCCCGTACCGCAACCGTACAACGGTTATAACGTGATCGCCTATCCAGCCTATGGGCAGGGGCCGGAGCAGCAGGAGCAGGATCGTTACCAGTGTCATCGCTGGGCGGTCAGCCAGACAGGCTTCGACCCTGCCACCGCGACCTACGCGCCACCGGCCAACGTGGCCGACAACTATCGGCGGGCGCTGGGCGCCTGCCTGAGCGGGCGGGGCTACAGCATCAACTGAGTCGGGCTTGAACGATGCCTGTAGGAGCGGGTTTACCCGCGATGCAGACACCGCGGTGCCTGGCACCGGCTTTACCGGTGTTCGCCAGCAAGGCTGGCGCCTACAGGTTCTGGGTGAGTCTGTGTTCAGACCGGATCGGCGTGCACCATCACATCCGCCCGCGGGTACCGTTCACGGATCGCCTGCGAAGCCTGCACGCACAGTTCGTGGGCCTGATGCAGTGGCAGTTCCCCGGGCAGCTCAAGGTGCAACTGCACGAACCATTGGCTGCCCGACACCCGCGTGCGCAGGTCGTGCGCGCCCTTCACTCCGGGAATCGCCAGCACCACTTCGAGCATGCGTTCGCCGATATCGGCTGGCAGTTCCTGATCCATCAGGATCGCCGTACTCTCGCGGGCGATCTGGATCGCGCTCCATAGGATGTACAGGGCGATGCCCAGGCCGAATAGCGCATCCAGCTGCGGCCAGCCGAAGCGCGCCAGCAACAGTGCCAGCAGGATGCTGCCGTTGAGCAGCAGGTCGGAGCGGTAGTGCAGGGAGTCGGCGCGCACCGCGGTGGAGCCGGTGAGGCGGATGACCTTGCGCTGGAAGGCCAGCAGCGCCAGGGTCAGTACCAGCGACAGCAGCATGACCACGATGCCGGCGGCGGTGTCACCCAGCGGCCGCGGCGCTTGCAACCGTTCCACTGCCTGCACCCCGATCAACACCGCGCTGACCGCGATGAACAGTGCCTGGGCCATGCCGGCCAGGGCCTCGGCCTTGCCGTGCCCGAAACGGTGGTCGTCGTCGGCCGGGCGCAGCGCGTAGTGCACGGCGAGTAGGTTGAGGAACGAGGCGATGGTGTCCAGCGCCGAGTCGGTCAGCCCGGCCAGCAGGCTCACCGAGCCGCTCAGCCACCAGGCCACGGCCTTGGCCAGTACCAGCAGGCTGGCCACCGTGAGCGAGGCGCGGGTGGCCAGACGTAGCAGGCGCTTGTGTTCGGCGGCCGCGATCATGTGCGTGTGTGCGTCCTTGAAGACATCAGGCAGTCGGAACCAGGCCGTAGGCGGCAAGTTGCTCGACACTGCCACGGTGCTGGATCAAGCGTGGGTCGTTCAGCGGCAGGCGCTGGCCCAGTTCGCTCTCGAGTATGGCCTGCAGCTTGACCTTGTCGACCTGGCCGTCGGCGTTGATGGCGGGCTTGAGCTTGGCCGGGTCGATGTGTGCGGTCTGGCCACCGGGGTAGTAGATAGCGCCGCTGGCGAAGTCGATGCCGAAAGCGATCAGGCCGGGGATGACGTAGAAGAGAATGCCGATGGCGTCCAGAGCCGCGACCACCGGGTCGATCTTGCCTTCGATCTGGCCGCGGCGGTCGGGGTAGAACAGGGTGCCGCAGGCCGTCAGCTGGGTCAGCATCGTGGCGATGAGCAGGCCACCAATGACGCGGGAAGGGATGCGCATGTGAATCTCCGGAAAGTAGGCACTACAGGGGCGAAGGCTCGCGCCAACGCCTGAAGCTAAGACCATGATAGGGCAGGCTCGGTTCGCCGTTATACTCGGACGATTGTTCGAGGACCACCATGAATTCATTACCGATCGATGCAGTACTGCCCGAACTGCGCCAGGCCCTGTGCCTGCGTGACGAGGCGGTGCTCGAGGCGCCGCCCGGCGCCGGCAAGACCACCCGCGTGCCCCTGGCCTTGCTGGAGGAGCCGTGGCTCGCCGGCCAGACCATCCTCATGCTCGAACCGCGCCGCCTGGCCGCGCGCGCCGCGGCCGAGCGGCTGGCGAGCGAACTGGGGGAGCAGGTAGGTGGCACGGTCGGTTATCGCATTCGCCTGGACAGCAAGGTCGGGCCGAATACCCGCATCGAAGTGGTGACCGAGGGCATCCTCACTCGACGCTTGCAGGCCGACCCAGCGCTGGAAGGCGTAGGGCTGTTGATCTTCGACGAATTCCACGAGCGCAGCCTGGACGCCGACTTGGCCCTGGCACTGAGCCTGAATGGCCGCGCGCTGCTGCGCGACGAGCCGCCACTGAAGATTCTGCTGATGTCAGCGACGCTGGAAGGCGAGCGCCTTTCACGGCTGCTCGATGAGGCGCCGGTAGTCAGCAGCCAGGGGCGCATGTACCCGGTGGATATCCGCTGGAGCCGGCCATTCCAGCCTGGCGAATTCATCGAGCCGCGGGTGGTCGATTGCGTGCTGCAAGCGCTGGCGGAGGAAAGTGGCAGCTTGTTGGTGTTCCTGCCCGGTCAGGCCGAGATTCGCCGTGTTCACCAGTCCTTGCAGGAGGCTTTGGGCGATCGCCCCGGCATCCTGCTCTGCCCGTTGCACGGCGAGCTCGACCTGAATGCCCAGCGCGCGGCCATCGAGCCTGCGCCCAAGGGCCAGCGTAAAGTCGTGCTGGCCACCAACATCGCCGAGACCAGCCTGACCATTGACGGTGTGCGCGTAGTGATTGACGCAGGTCTGGCCCGGGTACCACGCTTCGACCCGGGCAGCGGCATGACCCGCCTGGACACCCAGCGCATCTCCCGTGCCAGCGCCACTCAGCGCGCCGGCCGGGCAGGGCGCCTGGAGCCGGGCGTGTGCTACCGGCTGTGGTCAGAGGCGCAACATGACCAGCTGGCGGCCCACGGCAGTGCCGAGATTCTCCAGGCCGACCTGGCCGGCCTGGCCTTGCAACTGGCGCGCTGGGGCGTGCCGCCGGAGCAGTTGAGCTGGCTCGACCAGCCACCGGCCGCCGCCTACGCCCAGGCCAAGGACCTGCTGGCGCGGCTCGGCGCCTTCAAACCCGGCAGCCGAGACAATCTGAACGACCATGGCCAAGCCATGGCCGGCTTGCCTGCGCACCCGCGTATCGCCCACCTGCTGCTGCGTGGCCAGGACCTGGGGTTGGCCGACATGGCCTGCGACGTGGCGGCCTTGCTCGGTGAGCGCGATATCCTGCGTGGCGGTGGTGCCGACTTGCACACCCGCCTGGCTTTGCTCAGCGGTGAGACGCGTGCCAGCCGTGGCGGCCAGGGCGGCGTGCAGCGCGCTCGCCAGCTGGCGCGCCAGTATCGCGGGCAACTGCGCGGCAAACCGCGCACGGCGGTGGCCGACCCCGACCACCCGCGCTGGCTGGGGGCGCTGCTGGCCCTGGCCTACCCGGACCGCGTGGCCCAGCAACGCCGCGAAGGTGGCGCCGAATACCGCCTGGCCAACGGTCGCGCGGCGATGTTCAGCGAAGTCGATGCGTTGATGAAATGCCCCTGGCTGGTGATCGCCGATTTGGGCAGCCGCCAGGGCCAGCGCGAGGAGCGTATCTACCTGGCCGCCGACTTCGATCCGCGTCTGTTCGAAGACGTGCTGGCCGAGCAGGTCGAATGCCTTGACCTGCTCGACTGGGACGACCGTGAGCAGGTACTGCGCGCCGAACGCCAGCGCAAAGTTGGCGAACTGGTGCTCGGCCGCGAACCCTTGGCTGGCCTGGATGACGAAGCCCGCGCGAAGGCGCTGCTGGGCCTGGTGCGGCGCAAGGGCCTGAACCTGCTGACTTGGACCCCCGAACTGCGCCAGTGGCAGGCCCGTGTCGCCCTGTTGCGCCAGCTCGACCTACAGCAGCAGGGCACGAGCGAATGGCCGGACCTGGGCGACGAAGCGTTGCTGGCCAGTCTGGAAGACTGGCTGCAGCCCTACCTGGGCAAGGTTTCGCGGTTGAGCCATTTCGCGTCGCTGGACCTGCCGTCGCTCTTGCGCAACCTGTTGCCCTGGCCGCTGCCCCAGCGCCTGGAGGAGCTCGCCCCCTCGCACCTGGCGGTGCCGTCAGGCTCCAGCATCCGCCTGGACTACAGTGAACAGCCGCCGATCCTCGCGGTACGCCTGCAGGAGCTGTTTGGCCTGGCTGATACGCCGCGCATCGCCAATGGCCGCCAGCAGGTCAAGCTGCACCTGCTGTCGCCGGCGCGCCGCCCCGTGCAGGTCACCCAGGACCTGGCCAACTTCTGGCGCACGACGTACGCCGAGGTGAAGAAGGATTTGAAGGGGCGTTACCCCAAGCACTACTGGCCGGATGACCCGCTGGTGGCCGAGGCCACGGCGCGGGCCAAGCCGAGGGGCACCTGACCTTGGTCAGGCGCCGGCTTCGCCTTCCAGCAGCATGAACAGGCGATACAGCACCACGGTGCTGAACAGCTGGAGGAAACCGCTCAGGCTGTCCAGCACCAGCTGTACAGCCGGTTGAGGTTCGGGGAAGGCGGTCAGTAGCAGGCCATCGATCAGCCACAGCGGGGCCAGTACCGAGAGCATGCAGACCATGATGCGCAGAAAGTGCCCGGTGGTCATGCGCGCGCTGGTGCGCATCGACTCGATCACCGGCAGGCCGCGCAGCACTAGCAGGTACTCGGCGAACACCAGGTTCACCATGATCCACACACCTGGGAAGATGAACAGCGCCAGGCCTGCCATGATCAGCAGCGAACTGATCAGGATCAGCAGGGCCAAAGCCGGCCACAGTTGCACGGCGCGGGCGAACAGGTCGCGCTTGGCGATCATCTGGCCGTTGCTGCGGGTGTCGAGGTAGAGGATCAGCGCGGCGCTGTACAGCGGGTAGAACAGCAGGCTGACCAGCATGCCAAAGGCGGGGGAGGCCTGTTCGCCCAGCTGGTTGTAGAGGAGTTGGGTGCCCAGGGCCTCCAGTACCACCAATGGCAGGCACAGCTGGAGGATGCTCGTCAGGTGACGGCGGAAGAAGTACAGGGAGTCGCGCAGAACGCTCAGCGGATTCATCGGTCAACATCGCATGGCAGAAAAAGCAGGGCATCACTTTAGCCCAGACCGCCCGCTTGCTGAAAAAAGTTTCATGGCCCCGTTAATTGAATCGCGGCGCCCGGCCCCCCATCTTTGACGCTGTCCGAAGTCCTGTTCCGCGCACGAGGTTGCCCTGATGAACACTGAAGAACAAACCCTGATCGACGGCCTGTTCAGCCGTCTCAAGCAAGCCGAGAATCCGGCCCAGCCGCGTGATGCCCAGGCCCAGGCGCATATCGAGGAACGCCTGCGCCAACAACCGGCGGCGCCGTACTACATGGCCCAGGCGATCCTGGTGCAGGACGCGGCGATCAAGCGCCTGGACGAGCAGAACAAGCAGTTGGAGGCCGACCTGAAGCAGGCCCGCGCGCAGCTTGAGGCGGCCCGCTCGAGCAGCAGCAGTGGCGGTTTCCTCTCCAGCCTCTTCGGCGCAGGTGCCCGCAACCCGGCGCCAGAGCCGCAGCGTTCGGTCGCGCCGCCGCCATCGTCCGGCGGTGGCTGGCGCGAGCCTGCGCCACAAGGCTATGCGCAGGCCCAGCCCCAGTCCCAGCCCGGTTTCGGCGCGGCGCCAGCACCCGCCCGCAGCGGTGCCAGCAGTTTTCTCGGTGGCGCCATGCAGACCGCTGCCGGTGTTGCCGGCGGCGTGTTGCTGGCCCAAGGCATCAGCAGCCTGTTCAACCACAATTCGCAGCCTGAGCAGATCGTCGAGGTGATCAAGGAGGAGCCGGCCCCGGCCAGCGACCATGGCGGCTGGAATGACCAGGACAGCCAACGTCAGGTGGCCGACAACAGCGGTTGGGGCAACGACCAGGGTGGATATGCCGACACTGACTATGGCAACGACGATGGCGGCTTCTTCTCGGACGACGACACCTTCGTCTGAGGGCTCTGGCATACTCTCGGGCATCCGGGGGCGTGTCGTGTCACGAAGGGCTGCGGCATTGGCCCCCTAGAAGACTCGACGAGGTCCCCAGGCTTGAAGAAGATCGCGCTGTTCGCCGATGTGCAGAACCTCTACTACACCGTGCGCCAGGCCCACGGTTGCCACTTCAACTACGCCACGCTGTGGGCCGAAGTCAGCCGCGAAGGCCAGATCGTCGAGGCGGTGGCTTATGCGATCGACCGCGGCGACAGCAAGCAGCAACAGTTCCAGCAGATCCTGCGTAACCTCGGTTTCGAGGTGCGCCTCAAGCCTTACATCCAGCGCGCCGATGGCTCGGCCAAAGGCGACTGGGATGTGGGCATCACCCTCGATGTAATCGAAGCGGCGGAGCGGGTCGACCAGGTGGTGCTGGCCTCGGGTGATGGCGATTTCGACTTGTTGCTGGAGCGGGCGGCCAAACGTCATGGGGTCGAGACCGTGGTGTATGGCGTGCCGGGGCTCACGGCGCTGTCGTTGATTCGCTCGGCCAGTCGTTATGTACCGATCGAGGGCAAGCTGCTCCTGCGCCACTGACGTGCCTTGTAGGAGCCAGCCTTGCTGGCGAACCGCGGCAAGTGGGGAAACCCCGACAAGGCGTTGCCTTGCGTTCGCCAGCAAGGCTGGCTCCTACGGGGGCGCGGTGTCAGGGTTTTTTGGGGGTGGCTTCGAGGTGTGCCAGCGGCACCCGACGCTCCACTGCGCTGGATAGCACGATCGAGGTCTTGCTGAACCCCAGCTGCGACACCCGGTTGATCAGCGCCTCCAGCTCGCCCATCGACGCCACCGCCGCCTGCATGATCACGCAGGGGTCGCCGGTGACCCGGTGGCATTCGATCAGTTCGGGGATGCGGGTCAGGGCGTCGTAGGCCTGCTGGTTGCCATGGCTGGCCAGGCGCAACTCGATCACGCACTGGATCGGCAGGCCGATCTTCTCCAGGTCGACCTTGGCCGTGTAGCCACTGATCACTCCGCTGGCTTCGAGCTTGGCCACTCGCTCTGCCACTGCGGGGGCTGAGAGATTCACCTGGCGCGCCAGTTGGGCGTAGGTGGCTCTACCGTTTTCCAGCAAGGCGGCGAGCAGCATGCGGTCGTATTTGTCCATGGTGTTTCCTGGTGGCTTTGCAATCGACGGTAAGAGGCGTGAATAACCGTTCATAGCAAAGTGTTCGGGTGATTTAAACGTGTTTTGTAACTTATGTTTGCCGGGTGCCCTTCTTAAACTAGGTCACCCGTAAACGGATTTCGAGCCCAACACCATGTCTGCCTCCCGTCGTTTCCCGCTGTTGCTTGTCGGTGCCTTCCTTGCCCTGTACCTGGTCTGGGGTTCGACCTACCTGGTCATCCGCATCGGTGTGGAGTCGTGGCCGCCGATGCTGATGGCCGGCGTGCGCTTCGTCATCGCGGGCTGCTTGCTGTACGGCTTCCTGCGCTGGCGCGGCGTGCCAGCACCGACTTGGCCGCAATGGCGGGCGGCGGGGGCGATCGGCTTTTTGCTGCTCAGCTGCGGCAACGGTGGCGTGACCCTGGCCGAGCACGCGGGGGTGGCCTCGGGCGTGGCGGCCCTGGCGGTGGCGACCGTGCCACTGTTCACCTTGGTATTCGGGTTGATGTTCGGCCACCGCAACTCGCGCCTGGAATGGGCGGGGATCGCCCTTGGGTTGGTCGGCATCGGCATGTTGAACATGGGGTCGAACCTGCAGGCCAGCCCCATGGGCGCGGCGTTGATCCTGTTCGCGGCGGCGGCCTGGGCTTTTGGCTCGGTGTGGAGCAAGAACTTGCCCCTGCCCCAGGGGGCCATGGCCAGTGCTGCCGAGATGCTGGTCGGTGGCGTGGTGTTGCTGATCGCCAGCGCCCTGAGCGGTGAGCGCATGACGCAGATGCCCACCGCCGCGGGTTGGGGGGCGTTGGCCTATCTGGTGTTCTTCGGTTCGATTCTGGCGTTCAGCGCCTACATGTACTTGCTCAAGCACGTGCGCCCAGCGGCGGCCACCAGCTACGCCTACGTCAACCCGGCCGTGGCGGTGCTGCTGGGGATTGTCTTCGCCGGTGAGCAGATTGGCGCCGAGGAGTGCGTGGCGATGGCGGTGATCATCGGTGCGGTGGTGCTCATCGGTTTGCCGCAGTGGCGCAAGGCACCGGAGCAGCCAGCGGGGTTGAAGGAAGAAATGTGCAAGTAGCGGCTATTGCAGCAACACAGGGCCTGTAGGAGCGGGTTCACCCGCGAATGGGCCGCGAAGCGGCCCTGCGGACCTCAAAGGCTACGCGCGCTGAACGTGTCGCACTGATTCAGGTCGCCACTGGAGAACCCGGCCTTGAACCAGTGCACCCGCTGCTGCGAGGTGCCATGGGTGAACGAGTCTGGCACCACGCGGCCCTGGCCCTGCTGCTGCAAGCGATCGTCGCCAATGGCGTTGGCGGCATTGAGTGCCTCTTCCACATCCCCGGGCTCGAGCCAGTTCAAGCGCTTTTGCGCCTGGTAGGCCCACACCCCGGCCAGGCAGTCGGCCTGCAGCTCCTGGCGTACCAGCAAACCATTGTCACCTTCCATGCGCTGGCCATTGCGTCGAGCGGCGTCGACCTTGGCCGAAACCCCGAGCAACGTCTGCACGTGGTGGCCGATCTCATGGGCGATCACATAGGCCTGGGCGAAGTCGCCCGCAGCACGGAAGCGGGTTTCCATTTCGCGGAAGAAGGTCATGTCCAGGTACACGCGTTGGTCGCCCGGGCAATAGAACGGCCCGACCGCCGATGAGGCGAAGCCGCAAGCGGAATTGACCTGGCCGCTGAACAGCACCAGCTTCGGGTCACGGTATTGCTTGCCGGCCTGGGCGAACAGGGCTTTCCAGGTATCCTCGGTGTCGCCGAGGATCGAGGCGACGAACTCGGCCTGTTCATCGTTGGCCGGTGGCGCCTTGTTGCCTACATTGGCTGGCGCGGTCTGTTGCTGTTCCATCTGCCCGGCCAGTTGGCCAAGGATCTGCAGCGGGTCCTGCCCGGTCAACCAGCCAATACCGACGATCAGCAGGATGGCGCCCAGCCCCAGGCCTTTGCCACCACCGAAGCGCATCCCGCCGCCGCCACCCCCTTCGCCGCGGGCATCGACCACGTTGTCGCTGCGTCGACCTTTTCGCCATTCCATGTACTGCTCTCCGGTTTGTGAAACATGAAGTCAAAGATTAGCCCAGCGCCGCACAGGCGGGTGCCTTGCATGACTATGCATAACCAAATGGTTATGCCTGTGACCCTGAAATTCAATATTCATCACCACGAGCCTGTCGGAAACTGCAAGTCCGCCTGCCACGCCCAGGCGTTCGACAATTCCAAGAGAGGACATCGGCATGCCCGCCCAGGACACCAGCCGCTTCGTGATCCGTGATCGCAACTGGCACCCCAAGGCCCTTACTCCCGACTACAAGACCTCGGTGGCGCGTTCTCCGCGCCAGGCCCTGGTCAGCATCCCGCAGTCGATCAGTGAAACCACCGGCCCGGACTTTTCCCACCTGCGCTTCGGCGAGCATGACCACGACCTGCTGCTGAACTTCAACAACGGTGGCCTGCCGATCGGCGAGCGCATCATTGTTGCCGGCCGGGTGATCGACCAGTACGGCAAGCCGGTGCCCAATACGCTGGTGGAGATGTGGCAGGCCAACGCCGGTGGCCGCTACCGGCACAAGAACGACCGCTACCTGGCGCCGCTCGACCCCAACTTCGGCGGGGTCGGCCGTTGCCTGACCGATCGCGACGGCTACTACAGCTTCCGCACCATCAAGCCCGGCCCGTACCCTTGGCGCAACGGCCCCAACGACTGGCGCCCGGCCCATATCCACTTCTCCGTCAGCGGCCCGTCGATCGCGACCAAGTTGATCACCCAGCTGTACTTCGAGGGTGATCCGCTGATCCCGATGTGTCCGATCGTCAAGTCGATCGCCAACCCGGATGCGGTCGAGCGGCTGATCGCCAAGCTCGACATGAGCCATGCCAACCCCATGGATTGCCTGGCTTACCGCTTCGACATCGTCCTGCGCGGCCAGCGCCAGACCCACTTCGAAAACCGCTGAGGAGTACCGCCATGCCTATCGAACTGCTGCCGGAAACCCCCTCGCAGACCGCTGGCCCCTACGTACACATCGGCCTCGCCCTGGAAGCGGCCGGCAACCCCACCCGCGACCAGGAAATCTGGAATCGCCTGGCCAAGGCTGATGCTCCCGGCGAACACATCCTGTTGATCGGCCAGGTGTACGACGGTAACGGCCACCTGGTGCGCGACTCGTTCCTGGAAATCTGGCAGGCCGATGCCAAGGGCCTGTACCAGGACGACTACAACCAGGAGAACCTGTTCAACAGCTTCGGCCGCACCGCCACGACGTTCGATGCCGGTGAATGGACCCTGCACACGGTCAAGCCGGGCGTGGTCAACAGCGCCGCGGGCGTGCCCATGGCGCCGCATATCAACATCAGCCTGTTTGCCCGGGGCATCAACCTCCACCTGCACACGCGCTTGTATTTCGAAGACGAGGCCGAGGCCAACGCCAAATGCCCGGTGCTCAATCTGATCGAGCAGCCGCAACGGCGTCAGACGTTGATCGCCAAGCGTTGCGAGGTGGATGGGAAGACGGCGTATCGGTTCGATATCCGTATTCAGGGAGAAGGGGAGACGGTGTTCTTCGATTTTTGAAGGCAAGCAGGGCAGCAGCATCGCCACGCGTGACACCAGACCACTGAGCCGACCCAGGGCCTGGTGTCGTTGGCGATCAGGAACTGGGCGGGCTCACCGGGTGCAGGTCGAACCTGTCGCACTGAAACTGGAACAGGAAGCACTCGGCGCCAGCGGCACAGCCACTTTCATGTTCTCTATTCGCCCTCAGCTGGTAGAACCCGCCGTCATGGAAGACGATGCGATTCGTGCCGTATGTCACGTAGAAGTTGCCTTTGAGCACCACCGTCGCTAACGCCTGGCTATGCGTGTGCAGGCCATTATCGGTACCCGCGCGAAAACGGACATAGGCCATGTAAGGGCCTCCGAGCAGGATATTGCCTTGAACGTTGACATACCTCACCGCCCCGTTGGTGCCTGGCACGTCCCTCCAGCCGTTCGTGGGGATGCTCGTGTGGTTGAGATTGCCTGCATCGAGCAGCGAACACTCGTTCGCGCCAGCCGCCAGAGGGGTGGCGATGGCGAGTGCAAGGAGGACTTTCAAAAGACGCATGGGCTTGCTCCTCAATCAATAGTCGTGGTTCTTGCAGGCACTGTGGCCATCCAGGAACAACGCTGAGGATTGCTGAGCGGGTGCAATCCACCAGTGGCGACAACGCTTGCTGCAGAAGATGAACGTTCCCTTTGCAAAGGGGGCGGTGCTCAGGCCACAGGCTAGGGGAATCGAGCGCAATATGCCCCTGGCAAAACTGTCAGGTGCCAGAGGCTGTAGTTATCGCTAAGAATGGTTTTCTGCCCGTGCTCAGGCTCGAGGAACTTCGGTGAGTGCGACGAGGCCGTTGCAGCCCCGCCGCAGATTGCATCAGCGCCGTACCAGCAGGACACCGCTTTCCATGTGATGGGTATACGGGAACTGGTCGAACAGCGCGCAGCGTTCGATGCGGTGGGTATCCTGCAACTGGGCGATGTTCTGCGCCAGGGTCTCGGGGTTGCACGAGATGTACAGGATGCGTTCGAAGCGCCGGGTCAGTTCGCAGGTGTCCGGGTCCATGCCGGCGCGGGGCGGGTCGACGAACACGGTGCCGAAGTCGTAGCTTTTCAGGTCGATGCCTTCCAGGCGGCGGAACGGCCGCACGTCGTTCAACGCCTGGGTCAGCTCCTCGGCCGACAGGCGCACCAGGCGCACGTTGTCCACGCCATTTTCTTCGAGGTTGTGCAGCGCGGCGTTGACCGAGGTCTTGCTGATCTCGGTGGCCAGCACCTGGCGGGCACGGGTGGCCAGCGGCAGGGTGAAGTTACCGTTGCCGCAGTACAGCTCCAGCAGGTCGTCGTCACGCTCGCCCATGGCCTCGAAAGCCCAGCCGAGCATCTTTTGGTTCACTGCGCCGTTGGGCTGGGTGAAAGCGCCTTCGGGCTGGCGGTAGCTGAAGGTGCGGCCGGCGATGGCCAGCTTCTCTACCGCGTAGTCGCGGCCGATCACCAGGCGCTTGCCCTTCGAGCGGCCGATCACGCTGACGTTCAGGTCGCTGGCCAGCTGCTGCGCGGCCGCTTCCCAGGCGTCATCCAGTGGGCGGTGGTAGCACAACGTGACCATCGCATCACCGGCCAGGGTGGTGAGGAACTCGACCTGGAACAGGCGGTTGTTCAGGTCTTCGTTGCCCTGCCAGGCGGCTTTCAGGCGCGGCATCAATTCATTGATGCGCTGGCTGGCGATGGGGAAGTCGTCGATCAGGATCGCCTTGTGCTTCTCGCCCGGGGCGAACATCGCATAGTGGCGCTGGCCGTCTTCGCGCCACAGGCGGAACTCCGCGCGCAGGCGGTAGTGCTCGCGCGGCGAGTCGAACACTGCCGGCTCCGGGGCGCCGAACGGTGCCAGCAGCTCGCGCAGGCGGGCGACCTTGGCCGCCAGTTGCGCGTCGTATTGCGTCGGGTCGAAGACAGCACTCATGCGTTGAACCAGCCCAGCTTGATGACGAACAGAATGGACAGGATCACCAGCGCCGGGTTCAGGTCCTGGCGACGGCCGGACAGCAGCTTGATGGCGGTCCAGGCGATGAAGCCGAAGGCGATGCCGTTGGCGATCGAGTAGGTCAACGGCATGGCCAGGGCGGTGACCACCACCGGTGCGGCCTCGGTGACGTCGTCCCAGTTGATCTCGGCCAGGCCCGAGGCCATCAGCACGGCGACGAACAGCAGCGCAGGCGCAGTGGCGAAGGCCGGCACGCTACCAGCCAGCGGGGCGAAGAACAGCGCCAGCAGGAACAGGATGGCCACCACGATGGCGGTCAGGCCGGTGCGGCCACCGGCACTCACGCCTGCGGCGGATTCGATGTAGCTGGTGGTGGTCGAGGTGCCCAGCAGCGAGCCGGCCATGGCGGCGGTGCTGTCGGCGATCAGGGCGCGGCCCATCTTCGGCATGTGGCCGTCCTTGCCCATCAGGCCGGCGCGCTTGGCCACGCCGATCAGGGTACCGGAGTTGTCGAACAAGTCGACGAACAGGAAGGCGAAGATCACGCTGATCAGGCCGACGTCCAGGGCGCCCTTGATGTCCAGCTGCAGGAAGGTCGGGGCCAGCGACGGCGGCATCGACACCACGCCACCGAATGGGGTGACGCCCATGGCGATCGAGGCCACGGTCACGGCGAGGATGCCGATCAGCACGGCGCCACGCACTTTCATCGCTTCAAGGGCGACGATCAGGAAGAAACCCAGGGTGGCGAGAATCGGCGCCGGCTGCTTGAGGTCGCCCAAACCCACCAGGGTGGCCTGGTTATCGACGACGATGCCGGCGTTATGCAAGGCGATCAACGCCAGGAACAGGCCGATACCGGCGGCGATGGCCGAGCGCAGCGGCAGCGGGATGCTGTTCACGATCCATTCGCGGATGCGGAAGATCGACAGCAGGAAGAACAGCACGGCGGAGAGGAACACCGCACCCAGCGCCACCTGCCAGGTGTGGCCCATGTGCAGGACCACGGTGTAGGTGAAGAAGGCGTTCAGGCCCATGCCCGGTGCCAGGGCGATCGGGTAGTTGGCGATGATGCCCATGGTCACCGAGCCGATGGCCGCGGCCAGGCAGGTGGCGACGAAGATCGCGCCCTTGTCCATGCCGGTCTCGCCGAGGATGCTCGGGTTGACGAACAGGATGTAGGCCATGGCCAGGAAGGTGGTGACGCCCGCGAGAATCTCGGTGCGCACGTTGGTGTTGTGTGCTTTCAGTTGAAACAGCCTTTCCAGCATGCCTGCTCCCCAGGGCGCCCTCGCGCCGTGAATGTATCGACCCCAACAGCAAAGCACAGACCGTACCGGATGCCGTGGTTTTGTGCGGGGCGGAAAAAAGCCGCGCATCATACCAGCATGGATGGCGGGGGCCTATGGCCATTCGGGAGGAGCGGCCTGGCGGGGAAACGCTTCGCCAGCAAGGCTGGCTCCTACAGGGGGCCTTGGTGCATGCGGTCGCGATGGGTCAAGGTCGGGAACAGCTTCATCCACACTCCCGTTACCACCAGCGTGCCTACGCCACCGAGCACCACCGCCGGTACTGTGCCAAACCAGTGTGCGGTGATGCCCGATTCGAACTCGCCGAGCTGATTCGAGGCACCGATGAACAACCCATTCACGGCGCTCACCCGGCCGCGCATCTCGTCTGGTGTCTCCAACTGCACGAAGGCGCTGCGGATGACCATGCTGATCATGTCCGCTGCACCCAGTACCACCAGCACCGCCAGGGAGAACCAGAAGGAGGTCGAGAGGCCGAAGGCGATGGTCGCCACTCCGAACACACCCACCGCGGTGAACATGGTCAGCCCTACCTTGCGTTCCACCGGGAAGCGCGCCAGCCACAGTGACATCAGCAGTGCACCGACGGCGGGCGCCGAACGCAGCAGGCCCAGGCCCCAGGCGCCGGTGAGCAGGATGTCCTTGGCGAACACCGGCAGCAGCGCGGTGGCGCCGCCCAGCAGCACGGCGAACAGGTCCAGCGAGATGGCGCCGAGGATGTCCGGGCGGCTACGGATGAAGCGGATCCCGGCCAGCAGCGAGTCGAGACTGGCGCGGCCGCGTTGCGGGATCTGCTGGCGGGCGTCCAGGCTCAAGGTAAGCAGGCAGGCAATCACATACAGGCCCACGGTCGGGCCATACACCCAGGTGCTGCCGAAGGCATACAGCAGGCCACCCACTGCCGGGGCAACAATGGTGGCCGCCTGGGAAGCCGAGGCCGAAGCCGCCACCGCGCGTGGGAACAGCCCGGGCGGCACCACGTTGGGCAGCAAGGCCTGGGTTGCCGGCATCTCGAACGAGCGGGTGGCGCCGAGCAGGAAGGCCAGCACGAAGATCAGCTCGCGGCTGACGCTGTCGGTGGCACTGCCCAGGGCCAGCGTCAGGGCGATCAGCGCCTGCAGGGTCTGGCACAGGGCAGCGACCTTGCGCCGGTCGTAGCGGTCGGCGACGTGGCCGGTGTGCAGCATGAACAGCACGCGGGGGGCGAACTCGGCCAGGCCGACCAGGCCCAGGTCGAGCACATTGCCGGTCAATTGGTAGAGGTGCCAGCCGATGGCCACGGTGAGCATCTGGAAGCCACTGGCGGTGAACACGCGGGCCAGCCAGAAGGCAATGAAAGGGCGGTGATGGCGCAGCAATTGCGGGGCGGAATCGGACATCGGGGAGCCTGCGACCTCGGTGCTAGAGGGGGCTGAAGAGTAACATCTGTTTGTAACAATTGGTTGCTGAAAGCCGAGTGGATCAGTCCCCGGCACTTCGCAAAAGAGGGTGAGGCAATGGGTCACGCGGCAATCAACCACACATCCGGATAGGTCATTCAGGACTATGCTTCCAAACAGTCGTTGATCTGGATCAATCGTTCCACAAGCAACGATTTGGCCTTCGGGCCGGAATCCCTGCGATCGAACAGAACAAAAAGAACAGGCCACACTCGACATCCCGTGGGGGCAGTGGGCGCCAGGGCCTTGAGCCCGGCCGCCGGATTATCTGAAGAGGAAGCACCATGTTCGGATTAGAAGCCCTAGAGCTCGCCCGAATCCAGTTTGCCTTTACCGTGTCCTTTCACATCCTGTTCCCAGCCATCACCATTGGCCTGGCGAGCTACCTGGCAGTACTCGAAGGTCTTTGGCTGAAGACTGGCAACAATACCTACCGTGACCTCTACCACTTCTGGTCGAAGATCTTCGCCGTCAACTTCGGCATGGGCGTGGTCTCCGGCCTGGTCATGGCCTATCAGTTCGGTACGAACTGGAGCCAGTTCTCCGATTTCGCCGGCTCCATCACCGGCCCTCTGCTCACCTACGAGGTACTGACCGCCTTCTTCCTCGAGGCCGGGTTCCTCGGTGTCATGCTGTTCGGCTGGAACCGTGTCGGCCGCGGCCTGCACTTCTTCGCCACCTGCATGGTGGCGCTTGGCACGCTGGTGTCGACGTTCTGGATCCTCGCCTCCAACAGCTGGATGCAGACCCCCCAGGGCTACGAGATCGTCAATGGCCAGGTGATCCCGGTGGACTGGTTCGCCGTGATCTTCAACCCATCGTTCCCCTATCGCCTGATGCACATGGCCACCGCGGCCTTCGTCGCCACCGCGTTCTTCGTCGGTTCGTCGGCGGCTTGGCACCTGCTGCGCGGGCGTGACAACCCGGCGGTGCGCAAGATGCTGTCGATGGCCATGTGGATGGCGCTGATCGTCGCGCCGGTGCAGGCGGTGATCGGTGACTTCCATGGCCTCAACACCCTCAAGCACCAGCCGGTGAAGATCGCTGCCATCGAAGGCCACTGGGAGAACAAGCCCGGTGAGCCGACCCCGCTGATCCTGTTCGGCATCCCCGACATGAAAGCCGAGACCACGCGCTTCAAAGTCGAGATCCCGGCGCTGGGCAGCCTGATCCTCACCCACAGCCTGGACAAGCAAGTCCCGGCGATGAAGGAATTCCCAGCTGAGGACCGGCCCAACTCGACCATCGTGTTCTGGTCGTTCCGGATCATGGTCGGGCTGGGCATGCTGATGATCCTGGTCGGCTTGTGGAGCCTGTGGCTGCGCAAGCGCGGCACGCTGTACAGCTCGCGGCCATTCCTCTACCTCACCCTGTGGATGGGACCTTCGGGGCTGATCGCCATCCTCGCCGGCTGGTTCACCACCGAGGTGGGGCGCCAGCCGTGGGTGGTCTATGGCCTGATGCGCACCGCCGATGGGGTGTCCAACCACAGCTATGCGCAGTTGGGCTTCACCCTGGTGATGTTCGTGGTGGTCTACTTCGCCCTGTTCGGTACCGGCATCGGCTACATGATGCGCCTGGTGCGCAAGGGGCCGAAGACCGGCGAAGGCGAGGAGCACACCCCGGGTGGCCCTGGCCAGCAACGCACGCCGGCGCGACCGCTGTCCGCCGCCGACGATGGCCACGAGGCCGACTCCGCCAGCCTGAACAAGGGGAACTGAGATGGGTATCGATCTTCCGCTGATCTGGGCCGTGATCATCATCTTCGGCGTCATGATGTACGTCGTGATGGATGGTTTCGACCTGGGCATCGGCATGCTTTTCCCCTTCGTCAACGAAGAGCGTGATCGCGATGTGATGATGAACACCGTCGCCCCGGTCTGGGACGGCAATGAGACCTGGTTGGTACTGGGTGGCGCTGCGCTGTTCGGCGCCTTCCCGCTGGCCTATTCGGTGGTGCTCGAGGCGCTGTACCTGCCGTTGATCCTGATGCTGGTGGGCCTGATCTTCCGGGGCGTGGCCTTCGAGTTCCGCTTCAAGGCCCGCGCCAACCGGCGGCATATCTGGGACAAGGCGTTCATCTGGGGTTCGCTGGTGGCGACCTTCTTCCAGGGCGTGGCCCTGGGCGCCTTCATCGAAGGCTTCAAGGTGGTCGACCGCAAGTTCGCCGGCGGCACCCTGGACTGGCTGACTCCGTTCACGCTGTTCTGCGGCCTGGGCCTGATCGTGGCCTATACCCTGCTGGGTTGCACCTGGCTGATCATGAAGACCGAGGGACCGCTGCAGCAGAAGATGCATGACATCGCCCGGCCCCTGGCGCTGGTGCTACTGGCGGTGATCGGCATCGTCAGCCTGTGGACGCCGATCGCCTACCCACAGATCGCCGAGCGCTGGTTCAGCATGCCCAACCTGGTCTGGTTCATGCCGGTGCCGATCCTGGTGCTGGTGACCTTCTACGGCTTGCTGCGGGCGGTGGCGCGTAACGCGCACTACACGCCGTTCCTGTTGACCCTGGTGCTGATCTTCCTGGGCTACAGCGGGTTGGGCATCAGCCTGTGGCCGAACATCATCCCCCCGTCGATCAGCATCTGGGACGCCGCGGCGCCGCCGCAGAGCCAGGGCTTCATGCTGGTGGGCACGCTGTTCATCTTGCCGTTCATCCTGGGTTACACCTACTGGAGCTACTACGTGTTCCGCGGCAAGGTGACCCATGAAGATGGCTATCACTAGGAGCGCGCCGTGATGAACATCGAAGAGAAGAAGCCGCTGTGGCAACGCCTGGGCTGGCTAGTGCTGATCTGGGCGCTGAGTGTCGCGGCGCTGGGGGTGGTGGCTTATGGCATGCGCATGTTCATGAGCGCGGCGGGGTTGAGTACCCACTGATCCGCGGATTACGACATCGCAGTGTTTGGCGCCGGCGTTGTCGCTGTTCGCCAGCAAGGCTGTCTCCTACAGGATTGCGCGAAGACTCTGGTTCGGCGCAGTTCCTGTAGGAGCGGGTTTACCCGCGATGGGCCGCACAGCGGCCCTTTTCATTTCCGGGCTTTCAACACCACGAACTTCGGTGTTGCCGCCACCTGCTCGACGCCACGGAACAACCGCGCCAGCTTGCTGTGATAGCCCAGGTGCCGGTTGCCGACGATATACAACGCCCCCCCTACCACCAGCGCCTCACGGGCTTGCTGGAACATCCGCCAGGCGAGGAAGTCGCCGACCACCTGCTGCTGGTGGAATGGCGGGTTGCACAGCACCACATCCAGCGACTGCTTTTCTTGCCCGGCCAAGCCATCGGCTGCGTAAAACTCGGCTGTACGTTCGCCCAGCGCCGCCTGCCAGTTGTCACGGGCCGACTGCACTGCCATGTACGACTCGTCCACCAATGTGTAGTGGGCATCGGGGTTGGCCAGGGCATTGGCGATGGCCAGCACGCCGTTGCCGCAGCCCAGGTCCGCGACCCGTGCCTGGCCCAGGTTGCGCGGCAGGTGGGGCAGGAAGGCGCGGGTGCCAATATCCAGCCCTTCGCGGCAGAACACGTTGGCATGATTGACCAGCTCCAGGGCGGGGCTGTCCAGGCGGTAGCGGCTAGGGTAGGGAGAGCGCGCCAATGGGCGCTCGGCGACGGTGGCGGTGAGCAGGCGGGCCTTTTTCTGCGCCAGCGAAGCCTGGACCGGCCCGATGTACTTCTCCATCAGGTCGCCCGCAGCACGGGGCAGGTGCTTGATCATGGCGCCGGCGATCACCTGGGCACCTGGAGCCAACTGGCCCTGCAGGCGGATCAGTTGCTCTTCGAGCAGTGCCAGGGTTTTGGGCACCCGCACCAGCACCCGGTCGAACGGGCCTTGCCAGGCTTCGTTGGCAGGAACGAACGGCACGCTGTCAAAGCCCTTGCCGTTACGTGCCAGGTTCTTCTCCAGCGCCATGCGCGCCAGGTGCGAGTCACCGCTGCTGATCACCTCCAACTGGCCAGCCAGGCTGGCCGCCAGGGCGCCGAAGCTGTCATTGAGCACCAGTACCTTGCCGTTGGCGACCGGCAGTTGGGTCGCCAGGTGTTCCAGCAGATACTGGTCGGCGGCATCGAAAGCCAGCAGCGGGTCGTTGGCCTGCTCCGGCTGGCGGATCAGGTCGAGGTCGGCGAAGGGGCTGTTGAACAGGGGCATGACATGGGCTCAGCTGCGAATCTGCCTGGCGCGCTGTGCGGCAGGCTTGCGGTAGGCGATTCTACAGGGCTTTGCATACCGAAGGGGGATGGGCTGTCAGAGCAGGCCACGCAGGGCGGCGATGGCGATGGCTCCAGCCTTGTTGGCGGCGTTGGTCTTGCCGATCACGCTGCGAATATGGAAGTTCACCGTGCTGGTCGACAGTGACAGGATGGTCGCCACGTCTGACGCAGTCTTGCCGGCTGCCGACCACTTCAGCACTTCCAGTTCACGCTCGCTCAAATGAGGTGTCGGGCTGAACTTCTCCAGGTGGTACTCGCTGAGTGTTGCGTGCAATGTGCTGCACAGCCACATCACCAGCGACCCCTTCTCATAGACTTCTTCCACGCCGACCACTCCATTGCCGCGGCACACGCTCAGCTGGCTTTGGTTATGCCGTTGGTCGAATACCGACTGGGTCCAGCCGTGGGTGATGCCATGGCGGGTCGCCGCTTCACGCATGTGCGGTACTTCACGGAACAGGTCGTCGTTCCAGACCAACGGCTTGAGCGTTTTGTGGCACTTTGACACTATTGGGTCTATGGTGAAGAAATTACCCTGCTGGTAACGTGTGTTCCACTCGGGTGGATAGTTGTTGTAGAGCACAACCTGCGGGCTATGGGCAGCGATATGCAGATGCAGCGTCAGGCCCAGGTAATCCATGCCCAATGCTTGAACCATGTCCGCTGCCCGATCAAACAGCTTCTTTGGGTCACGCTCCTCCAGCAATAACTGCATGGTTTCGCTCTTCCAGTAAGGCATCGGTGAAGCTCCGTAGGTATGCCATGGATCCAATATTTACGCCGCACGGATCGAAGTGTAGGAAATGTCCTCGTTCTGTGCTCAGTTTTTTTGCTATAGCTGTGTCGGTTTTTAAGTAGTTTGTTGTAGGCCATTGACGATACCCTACAAACCACCGGTGTTTATCCTGGCCGCATTGCGCGACACTGGGCGTACCCGATCGATGGAGCCCGTCATGTCCGCCAGTGCCGACAAGTTCACCCGCCAGACCCTGCTCGACGTCCAGCCCTTGACCCCCAACCTGTTCAGCCTGCGGGTCAGCCGCGACGCCGGGTTTCGCTTTCGCGCCGGGCAGTTCGCTCGCCTGGGGGTGACCAAGTCTGACGGCAGCGTGGTCTGGCGTGCCTACTCCATGGTCAGTGCCCCTCACGACGAATTCCTCGATTTCTTTTCCATCGTGGTTCCAGGCGGCGAGTTCACCAGCGAACTCAGCCGACTGGGCGAGGGCGACACATTGCTGATCGACCGCCAGGCGTTTGGCTACCTGACCCTGGATCGGTTTGTCGGTGGCCGTGACCTGTGGTTGTTGGCCACGGGGACTGGCATTGCGCCCTTCATGTCGATTCTCCAGGACTTCGAGGCCTGGGAACGTTTCGACAACATCAAACTGGTGTACTCGGTGCGCGAGGTCAAGGAACTGGCTTATCGGGAGGAGATCGCCGGCCTGGAGCAACGTGACCATCTGGCCGAGTTCGCCGGCAAGTTGCAGTTCATTCCGGTGGTGACCCGCGAGCAGCACCCGGGTGCATTGAATGCACGTATCACCACACTGATCGAGAATGGCGAGCTGGAGAAAGCTGCGGGGCTGGCGTTGTCACCGGAACACTCGCGAATCATGCTCTGCGGCAACCCGGACATGATCGATGAGACGCGCAAGGTGCTGAAGGCCCGCGACCTGCAACTGAGCCTGAGCAAGCGTCCTGGCCAGGTGGCGGTGGAGAATTACTGGTGATGCGCGGTGTTTCTCTGTAGGAGCCAGCTTTGCTGGCGAACCGGCCATGGCATGTCATTGAAACCGTCGCGCGTTCGTTCGCCAGCAAGGCTGGCTCCTACAGGGTGCGTCGTAGGTCAGGGCTGGCGGTTCTGCGTCTTGAGCAGGTCGCGAATCTCGGTCAGCAGGGTCTCTTCGGCGCTTGGTACCGGCGGTGCGGTCGGTGCCACGGCTTCTTCGCGCTTGAGGCGGTTGATCACCTTGACCCCCATGAAAATGGCGAAGGCGACGATGATGAAGTCGAGGATGGTCTGGATGAACTTGCCATAAGCCAACACCACGGCCGGCACATCGCCTTCGGCGGCCTTGAGCGTAATGGCCAGGTCGCTGAAGTCCACACCGCCGATCAGCAGGCCAATGGGGGGCATGATCACGTCGCCGACGAAGGACGAGACGATCTTGCCGAACGCCGCGCCGATGATGATACCCACCGCCATGTCGACGACATTTCCCTTGACCGCGAAGGCCTTGAATTCACTGAGCATGCCCATGCTGTATTCCTTTGTTACGAATGGAGAGGTAAACGCAGTGTAAGCCACTAAAACGCTTCATGCGTGACGTTCGCAGCTAATGACTGTGCTTAGAGCGAATAGTTTTGTCGCCCTTCGAGGCCTCCGGGACACGTCCGTGTTCGGCTATCATGGCGGTTTTTTCCAGGAGACCCCGCCCATGGCCAAGGCCAAGCGCTTGTATGGCTGCACCGAGTGCGGCGCGACGTTCCCCAAGTGGGCCGGCCAGTGCGGCGACTGCGGTGCCTGGAACACCCTGGTCGAAACCATGATCGAAAGCGGTGGCGCTGCCGCACCGAGCGGCCGTGCAGGCTGGACCGGGCAGCAGGCACAGATCAAGACCCTGGCCGAGGTGAGCGTCGAGGAGATCCCGCGCTTCACCACCAGCAGCACCGAATTGGATCGAGTGCTCGGTGGAGGCCTGGTGGATGGCTCCGTGGTGTTGATCGGTGGCGACCCTGGCATCGGCAAGTCGACCATCCTCCTGCAGACCTTGTGCAACATCGCCGTGCAGATGCCTGCGCTGTACGTCACCGGCGAGGAGTCGCAGCAGCAGGTGGCCATGCGTTCGCGGCGCCTGGGCTTGCCCCAGGACCAGCTCAAGGTGATGACCGAGACCTGCATCGAGACCATCATCGCCACCGCGCGCGTGGAAAAGCCGCGGGTGATGGTGATCGACTCGATCCAGACCATCTTCACCGAGCAGTTGCAGTCGGCCCCCGGCGGCGTGGCCCAGGTGCGCGAGAGCACGGCGCTGCTGGTGCGCTACGCCAAGCAGAGCGGCACGGCGATCTTCCTGGTCGGCCATGTCACCAAGGAAGGTTCGCTCGCCGGCCCACGGGTGCTGGAACACATGGTCGACACCGTGCTGTATTTCGAGGGCGAGTCCGATGGCCGCCTGCGCCTGCTGCGGGCGGTGAAGAACCGCTTTGGCGCGGTCAACGAGCTGGGCGTGTTCGGCATGACCGACCGCGGCCTGAAAGAGGTCTCCAACCCTTCGGCGATCTTCCTCAACCGCACCCAGGAAGAAGTGCCAGGCAGCGTGGTCATGGCCACCTGGGAGGGGACCCGGCCAATGCTGGTGGAGGTGCAGGCATTGGTCGACGACAGCCACCTGGCCAACCCGCGCCGGGTAACTCTGGGCCTGGACCAGAACCGCCTGGCCATGCTGCTGGCGGTGCTGCACCGGCATGGCGGTATCCCCACCCACGATCAGGATGTGTTCCTCAACGTGGTCGGCGGGGTCAAGGTGCTGGAGACCGCTTCAGACCTGGCGCTGCTGGCGGCGGTGATGTCCAGCCTGCGCAACCGACCGCTGGCCCACGGCCTGCTGGTGTTCGGCGAGATCGGCCTGTCGGGCGAGGTGCGCCCGGTCCCTAGTGGCCAGGAGCGCTTGAAGGAAGCGGCCAAGCATGGCTTCAAGCGCGCCATCGTGCCCAAGGGCAACGCCCCGAAGGAAGCACCGGCGGGTCTGCAGGTGATCGCCGTGACCCGCCTTGAACAGGCGCTGGATGCGTTGTTCGAGTAAGCCGCCCGGGCCTGGTTACTCCACGCGTTGTTCGCGCTGGGCGAGGCGCCCGGCGTGGGTCGGCGGCTCGGCCGCGCCGGGGTTGCGCCCCTTGGCGGTTTCCCGGCGCAGCACCGGCAGGATCTCGCTGCCGAACAGCTCCAGCATGTCCAGCACCTCCGGCAGGGGAATACCGGCATGGTCGAACAGGAACAGCTGGCGCTGGTAGTCGCCGAACTGCTCGCGGAAGGTCAGGGTCTTGTCGATGATCTCCTGGGGGCTGCCAACCGACAGTGGCGTCTCGCGCATGAACTCTTCCAGTGAAGGCCCATGGCCATACACCGGCGCGTTGTCGAAGAACGGGCGGAAGCGTTCGCGGGCGACCTGGGACTGGCGGTTGACGTAGATGTGCCCGCCCAGCCCGACCATGGCCTGTTGCGGGGTGCCGTGGCCGTAGTGGGCGAATCGCGAGCGGTAGAAGGCCACCATGCGCTGGAAGTGCCCCTTGGGCCAGAGGATATGGCTGGCAAAGAAACCATCGCCATGGCGCGCCGCCTGCTCGGCGATCTCCGGGGTACGGATCGAGCCATGCCAGACGAAGGGCGGCAGGTTGTCCAGCGGTCGGGGAATCGAAGTGAACCGGTGCAGTGGGGTGCGGAAGCGGCCTTCCCAGTTGATGTTCTCTTCTCGCCACAGGCGGTGCAGCAGGTCGTAGTTGTCCAGCGCCAGTGGCAGGCCCTGCATGATGTCCTTGCCGAACCAGGGGTAGACCGGCGCGGTATTGCCGCGGCCGAGCATCAGGTCCATACGCCCGCCCGACAGGTGCTGCAGCACTGCGTATTCCTCGGCCAGGCGCACCGGGTCGTTGGTGGTGATCAGCGTGGTCGAGGTGGAGAGGATCAGGCGTGAGGTCTGCGCGGCGATGAACGCCAGCAGGGTGGTGGGCGACGAGGTCACGAACGGTGGGTTGTGGTGCTCGCCGGTGGCGAACACGTCCAGGCCGACCTCTTCGGCCTTGAGGGCGATGCGCACCATCGCCGACAGGCGCTCGGCCTCGCTGGGGATACGGCCTGTGGTCGGGTCGCGGGTCACGTCGCCAACGCTGTAGATTCCAAATTGCATCCTTGCCTCCTGAAGTGTGACGAATGTCGTGATTGTACGCATGTACGCGAACTGTTCAACTCCTTTTCCCCGGCGTATGATCGTCCTTTCGCTGGCACACCGCTGGCGGCACCCATGGACCCCATGCAAAGGAAAAGCGACATGCCAGAAGTGATCGTCTATGCAACCGCAGGCCGTTCCGACCTGCAGAAGAAAAAACTGCTGCGCTCGGTGACCGAGGCGGTGGCCAACAGCTTCGAGATCGCCCGTGAGCACGTGGTGGTGCAGATCGTCGAGGCTCCGCCCGGCGACAAAGCCAAGGGCGGTATCCCCTTCGACGAACGTTGAAACCCGCCCCAGGGCACGGCGCGAGGCGCCGTGCCTTTCTGTCGGCAGCCCTACAGATATCCCGCCGATCGAAGCTGTTGCCTGATGTTTGCCGGCGCTCACGCCTGAATACCTGTCTCCAGAGTTTCCAAACACGCTTTATAGAAAGATTGTACGAGGGGGTTGCAACAGTACGACTGTATGCGTACATTGGCCTCGTTCGATGTCGACACGGACCCAGGATTCATCCCACACAGCAAGGAGCTGAACATGAAGACATTGATGCAGTGGCGTGACCTGCCTGCCGAGGCAGAAGAATGGATGGCCCGTATCGAGGCGGTCAGGCCGCTGATCCTGCGGCACCGCGACTACGCCGAAGAGCACGGCGAAACCCACCCTGAAGTCATGGCCGAGCTGTTCAAGCTGGGCTTTTCCCGCCTGTGCGTGAGCAAGGCCTTCGGTGGCCAGCAACTGGACATGCGGGTCATCTCGCAGATCGTCCAGCGCCTCGCCGCCCTCGACGCTTCGGTGTCGTGGCAGGTGATGGTGCAGGTTGCCATGGGCCGCCTGGCCGACTACCTCCCCGAGCAGGCCGCGCAGGCGATCTATAGCGGGTGCAACGGCTTCGTGGTCGGCGCGATCCACTCGGGCGGCGAAGCCATTGCCGTCGAAGGTGGCTACCGCGTCAGCGGCAAATGGGGCTTTGCCAGCGGCTCGGCCCATGCCGACTGGCTGGTGTGTACCGCCACCCTCAAGCAGGAAGTCGCCGATGGCTCGCAGCCACAGGTGCGCATGCTCTTCGTGCCACGCAGCGAATGCCGCATCCTCAAGACCTGGGATGTGATGGGCATGCGCGGCACCGGCAGCAACCACTTCGAATGCAGCAATGTCTTCGTGCCGGCACATTACTGTGTCGACCCCGAATCGCTGAAGAAGGCTCCGGCGCCGCGCGCCTCGTTGGCCTACAAGGTGGGCTACTACGACTTCGGCACCATCGCCGCGATGGGCACTGTGCTGGGTGTGGCCAAGGCCGCACTGGAGTACTTCCGCGACGAGCGCACCGTACCCGCCGATGAGGGCGTGGCCGCCTTGACCAGCGAGAAGACCGGTATCGTCCTGGCGCAACTGCACACCGCCCAGCTGCTGCTGGAGGACGCCATCACCCAGGCCCAGCTGGCCGACGGCGACGGCATGAACGTGCGGGTCGGGTTGGCCGGCTCGCTGCTCAACGAGCACGCGCTCAATGCCGTCAACCAGCTGCACGGGTTGACGGGTTCCAAGGCGGTCTACAAGACCTGCGCGCTTGAGCGCAGCCTGCGCGACATTCATGTCGGCTCCAAGCACTTCGTCCTGTCGCCGTTGAACCTGTTCGGCCTGGGCAAGCTGTACCTGGCCAAGGCGCAGACCAGCAAAATCTATTGATCTGGCGGTCATCGCCAGTCACCGACGTTCAGCCGATGCAACCCCGGTCAGCCCGACCGGGCCAGCAGCGTGCAGTTGGAGTTTTTAAATGTTGAATTTCCAGACGGTTGCCGATTCAGGCGACAGGGGGTAAGTCATGCGGGCGAAACACTATCTAGGGAAGGTAACGGCGTCGGTAGTCACGCTTGCGGTACTGGGGGGCTTGACGCTGCGTTACATGGCTCATGGAGAAGAGCCGGCGCCCGCCCCCGTTCTGGTACCCGCGGCCCTGGCCAAGGTCAAGCAGGTGCCGTACACCTATTACCAGGTTGCCATCGGCCAGATCGAGGCCCGCCAGCAGGTGTTGCTGTCGGCCGAAGTCAGCGGCCAGGTGGTCGCCCTGGCCTTCGACTCGGGTGACCAGGTCAAGGCCGGCAACGTGGTGGTCAGGCTCAACACCTCGCCGGAAGAGGGCGAGCTGACGCGCCTGCGCGGTGAGTTCGAAGCCGCCAAGACCCACTACGGGCGCCTGCAGGCCCTGGCGCGCAATGGCGCCGAGAGCCAGCGCGCGCTGGACAGCGCGCGGGCGCAGTTCGATGCGGCCAAGGGCAATCTCGAGAACATCCAGGCGCAGATCGCGCAGAAGACCATCCGCGCGCCGTTCTCCGGTGAGCTGGGGATTCGCCAGGTGCACCTGGGGGACTACGTGCAGGCCGGTCGGCCACTGGCCACGCTCACCGACCTCAATGGCCTGCGGGTCAACTTCACCGTTTCCGAGCGTGACAGCGCCAACATCGTCAAGGGCCAGGCCGTGGAGCTGGCTGTCGATGCATGGAGTGGCATGAAGTTCGAAGGCACGGTCAGCGCCATCGATCCGCAGGTGAACAACTCGCACGTGATCAAGGTCCAGGCGCTGCTCAAGGAACACCAGGGCAAGCTGCGCCCGGGCATGTACGCCAAGGTCAAGGTGCAGTTGCCGGGCAAGGATGAGCTGGTAGTGCCAGAAACCGCGATCACCTACAACGCCTATGGCGAGAGTGTGTTCGTCACCTACGAAGAGAACGGCTTGAAGAAGGTCCGCCGGCAGAACATCAGTATTGGCGAGCGCCGCGATGGCCTGGCGGTGGTCGCCAAGGGCCTGCAGGCGGGCGACGAAGTGGTGACCTCCGGGCAGATCAAGCTGCAGGACGGCGTCGCCATCGAGCCTGTGGCCGACACCGTGCGGCTCAATGTCCAGCGCTGAGGAACGATCATGCATTTCACCGATATTTTCCTGCGCCGGCCCGTGCTGGCGCTGGTGGTCAGCACGCTGATCCTGCTGTTCGGGGTCATGGCGTTCACCAAGCTGCCGGTGCGCCAGTACCCGATGCTGGAAACCTCCACCATCACCATCACCACCCAGTACCCCGGTGCCTCCTCCGAACTGATGCAGGGCTTCGTGACCCAGCCGATCAGCCAGGCCGTGGCCTCGGTCGAGGGCATCGACTACCTGTCGTCCAGCTCGACCCAGGGCAAGAGCCTGGTCACCGTGCGCATGCAGCTCAACAGCAACTCGATCAACGCCCTCACCGAGGTGATGGCCAAGGTCAACCAGATCCGCTACAAGCTGCCCGCCGAAGCCTATGACCCGGTGATCGAGCGCACTTCCGGCGGCTTCACCAGCGTCGCCTACGTGGCGTTCTCCAGCGAGCAACTGTCGATGCCGGAAGTGGCCGACTACATCTCGCGGGTGGTCGAGCCGATGTTCTCGGGCATCGATGGCGTGGCCAAGATCAACGTGCTGGGCGGCCAGACCATGTCCATGCGCCTGTGGCTGGACCCGGACCTGCTGGCCGGCTACGGCATCACCGGCCAGGACGTGGCCGATGCGATCAAGGAGAACAACTTCCAGGCCGCGCCCGGCCAGGTCAAAGGCCTGTATGTGGTCAGCAACCTGCGCATCAACACCGACCTGACCAGCGTCGAAGACTTCAAGGACATGGTCCTGCGCAACGACAACGGCAACATCATCCGCGTGCGTGATGTCGGCACCGTCGAGCTCAACGCCGCATCGTTCGACACCAGCGGCGCAATGAGCGCGGTCCCGGCGATGTTCCTCGGCCTCGACGCCGCGCCCACCGGCAACCCGCTGACTATCGTCAACGCGGTCAAGGCACTGATCCCGGAAATCGAGAAGACCCTGCCGCCAGGCGTGAAAGTGCAGATCCCGTTCGAGGTGGCGCACTTCATCCAGTCGTCCATTGACGAGGTGACCCACACCCTGATCGAAGCGCTGGTGATCGTGGTCCTGGTGATCTACCTGTGCCTGGGTACCTTCCGCACCGTGCTGATCCCGCTGGTGACCATCCCGCTGTCGATGCTCGGTGCCGCGGTGCTGATGCAGATGTTCGGCTTCAGCCTGAACCTGCTGACGCTGCTGGCGATGGTGCTGGCGATCGGCCTGGTGGTGGATGACGCGATCGTCGTGGTGGAGAACGTTCACCGGCATATCGAGGAGGGCAAGACGCCGTTCGAAGCCGCCTTGCTCGGTGCCCGCGAAGTGGCGGGGCCGGTGGTGGCGATGACCTTCACCCTGGCTGCAGTGTACGCGCCGATTGGTCTGATGGGCGGCCTGACCGGCACCCTGTTCAAGGAGTTCGCGCTGACCCTGGCCGGCTCGGTGGTGGTGTCCGGCATCGTCGCCCTGACCCTGTCGCCGATCATGAGCACCCGCTTGCTCGATGCCAAGTCCAGCGAAGGCTACATGGCGCGCAAGGCCGAGGCCTTCTTCCACTGGTTGGCCGAGCGGTATGGCAAGTTGCTGGGGGTGTCGTTGTCCAAGCGCTGGATCAGCCTGGCCATCGCCCTGGTGATCTTCTTCAGCCTGCCGGTACTGTATAAATCGGCGCAGAGCGAGCTGGCGCCACTGGAAGACCAGAACATCCTGCTGACCGCGATCAAGGCACCGCAACATGCCAACATCCATTACGTCGAGGCGTTCTCGGAAAAGCTCCACGAAGTGTTCAAGGAGTTCCCGGAAGGCTACAGCGACTGGGTGGCCAACGGCACCGACGGCCTGTCGAACAGTGTCGGTGGCATCAACCTGGTCGACTGGGACAAGCGCGAACGTAGCGCCAACCAGATCCAGCCCTTGCTGCAGCAACGCGTCAGCCAGATCGAAGGCACCAGCATCTTCGTCTTCCAGATGCCGCCACTGCCGGGCTCCACGGGCGGTCTGCCGGTGCAGATGGTGGTGCGCAGCGACCAGGACTACCAATCGCTGTTCGATGTGATGGACAAGCTCAAGGCCAGTGCCCGCAGCAGCGGCCTGTTCGCCGTGGTCGACAGCGACCTGGACTTCAACAACCCGGTGGTCGAGGTGCAGGTCGACAGGGCCAAGGCCAACGCCATGGGCATTCGCATGAGCGACATCGGCAAGACCCTCAACAGCCTGATCGGCGAGAAGTACGTCAACCGCTTTGCCTACCACGGCCGCTCCTACGACGTGATTCCGCAGTCGGTACCACAGGATCGCCTGACCCCCGAGGCGTTGAACCGCTACTACGTCAAGGACCAGCACGGCAACCTGGTGCCGCTGTCGACCCTGGCCACCATCAAGGTCAAGGTCGAGCCGAACCTGCGCCCACAGTTCAACCAGCAGAACGCCGCGACCTTCCAGGCCATCCCCCTACCGGGCGTGACCCTGGGCGATGCCGTGGCCTTCCTCAGCGAACAGGCCAAGCAGTTCCCGGCCGGCTACACCTACGACTGGCAGTCGGATACCCGCCAGTTCGTGCAGGAGGGCAACACCCTGGTGCTGACCTTCGCCTTTGCCCTGGTGATCATCTACCTGGTGCTGGCGGTGCAGTACGAGAGCTTCATCGACCCGTTCATCATCCTGATCAGCGTGCCGCTGTCGATCTGCGGGGCACTGCTGCCGCTGGCGCTGGGCTACACCTCGTTGAACATCTACACGCAGATCGGCCTGATCACGCTGATTGGCTTGATCAGCAAGCACGGCATCCTGATGGTGGCGTTCGCCAACGAACTGCAGATGCACCACGGCATGGGCAAATTGCAAGCGATCCGCCACGCCGCTGAAGTGCGCCTGCGGCCGATCCTGATGACCACCGCGGCCATGGTCGTGGGCCTGGCCCCTCTGATCTTCGCCACCGGTGCCGGGGCCAACAGCCGCTTCGGCCTGGGCCTGGTGATCGTCGTCGGGATGCTGATCGGCACCCTGTTCACCCTGTTCATCCTGCCGACGGTCTACAGCCTGCTCAGCACCGCCAGGCAGCCCAAGCCTACGCCTGCCGACAGCACTGAAGGCCAGGCCATCGACGCGCCGGCACGGGGATAATCGCATGTTGAAAATCACACGTTGTGCATGGCCGCTGTCGCTGGCGGCCCTGGTGGCCCTGAGCGGTTGCGTCAACCACGCCGGCATCGACCACCATCAAACCCTGCTGACCCCCGAAGGCGCGCCTTCGAGCACCCTGGCCGACGCCCGTTTGCCGGCCGCCCCCTGGCCGCAAGGGCAATGGTGGCAGCGCTACGGCGACGCCCAGCTGGACGGGCTGGTGGCCAAGGCCTGGCAGAACAACCCCGGGTTGCAGGAAGTGCGGGCGCGGGCCGACAAAGCCAACGCCTACCAGGAGTACTACGGCGCCGACCGGGCGCCGCAGGTGGACGCCTTCGGCGACGTGAAGCGCTCGCGGCTGTCGCGCAGCGAGGATTACGCCGGGCAGGGCAACCGCTATGTCACCGTGCGCAGCCTGGGCGTGACCTTCGACTACGATCTGGACCTGTGGGGCGGCAAGCGCAGCGCCTGGGAGGCTTCGGTCAGCCAGGCGCGGGCGGCGGAGGTCGAGTTGCAGTCGGCGCGCCTGCTGCTGGCGGCCAACGTGGTCAAGGCCTACAACCAGTTGACCTACGCCTGGGATGTGGTCGACCTCAGCGAGCGTGATCTGAAGCGCTTACGCAACCTGCAGAGCCTGACTGGCGATCGCTTCCACAATGGCTTGGACAACAAGTCCCAGCTACAGCGGGTCGATGGCCTTGTGGCACGCGCCGAGGCCAGCCTGCTGGGTGCCAGGAGCGATGTGCAGGTGGCCCGTCTGCAGCTCTCGGCGTTGCTGGGCACTGGCGTCGATGGCGCCCATGACATCGCCCGGCCCAAGCCGCTCAAGAGTGACGAAGCCGCCTTGCCGGAAAACCTGCCCGCCGAACTGTTGGGGCGCCGCCCCGACATCGTCGCGGCGCGCTGGCGGGTCGAGGCGCAGACCCAGACCGTGGCGTCGGTGAAGACGCGTTTCTACCCCAACATCAATCTGCGCGCCGGGGGCGGGATTCATGCCATGTCCGGTGACAGTTTCAACGACAGCATCAGCCGCTTCTGGAACATCGCGCCGACCGTGACCCTGCCTTTGTTCGATGCCGGGCGCTTGCGCTCCGAGCTCAAGCAGAGCAACGCCGACCTGGACCTGGCGATCGCCGGCTACAACGCCACGCTGAACACGGCACTGCACCAGGTGGCGACCTCGGTGACCGAGTTGCAGGCGGTGAACCGACAGATCGGCCTGCAACGCACCGCACGCGACACGGCGCAGTCGTCCTTCGACCTGGCTGTCGAACGTTTCGAAGTCGGGGAAAACAACTTCCTTGACTCGCTGAACATCGAAGAGCAGTTGATCGAAGATGAAATGCGCCTGGCCCTGCTCAGCAGCAAGCAGATCGACTCGGCGGTGAGCCTGGTCACAGCGTTGGGGGGCGGCTACCAGCCTGAGCCAAACGCTGTACGTTGAGTGCCCCTTCAGCCTGCGCCGGGGTTGCACCCGGCGCAGGCTTTACACCTTGAAACACTCCCTTTCTTAAATTCGTCCCTTTGCACAACGTCCTGTTTTACAAGGGTAAATGGGTTGCGCCTTGATGCTTGCAGGTAGCACATGGAACGAGTTTGACTCGCGAACGGTTGTAACAATGGTGTATAGTCCTACACTGTTCGTACTAACAAACAGTCGTGATTCCAGAGGCAGGCAGCCATCGACTGATGGCCCTAGATAGTTGGGAACATGCTGTCCCTATGGGGTATTGCCAGGTTCGGACTCGGCTTCCCAGGAGCGCGACATGGAATCGCGCCTGATCAATACGGGGAAACCACGGACGGTACCGCGCAGGCGATCCGGCGCGTGGTGATCCTTGTAAAGCTATTGAGGTTATTGCATGTACACTGCCAACCACCCCAGCATCGAGCAGATCCGCCTGGAAAACGTCCTGACAGCACTTGGCAACCCGTTGCGCCTGACTGTGCTGAAGGTCCTCTCCGATGGCGAAGAACACCCTTGCGGGCGCATCCTCAAAGGTGCCTCCAAGTCGACCATGACCCACCACTGGCGCGTGCTGCGCGACAGCGGTGTGATCTGGCAACGCCCTTATGGCCGTGAGAACCTGCTGTCGATCCGCCGGGATGACCTGGAAGCCCGTTTCCCTGGCCTGCTCAGCTCCCTGCTCGAGGCCGTCGACAAAGACCCGCACACCTCGCAGGTCATCCGCGACAACGAAGCCCGCCTGGAAGAAGGCTGATTCGCCTTCCCCCCACAAGCGCGCCCTTGGCTCAGATCGCCAGTTTCAGCGGCGCGCTCCTCTCCTGTAGTAAAACCCAGAAGCGCTCGACAAAGCATTCGGCGATCAGCAGTGGCTGGCCGTCGCGCAGGAAGCGCGAGCGGCGGGCCAGCAGCTTGCCGTTTGGCTGGCCGAGCGACGTGGCCAGGCGCCACAGCGGGTCATCGGCCTGCGGGCGCTGGCATTCGAAAGCACCGCGCTGAATATCCTGCGAGTTGTACAGCATGCTGCCCAATGGCTCGGCGCCGTAGCCGGCAAGCTCCGGCCAGGCCGGCCGGCTCTCGCGCATCGGCGTCAGGCTGCGGGCGCAGACCATGACCTGGTCGTCGACTTTCAAGGCCACTTCACGGATCCAGGCAGGGCTGTCGGTGGTGCAGCCCAGGGCATGGGCTTCACCGGGTTCGGGGAAATCGATCCGCTGCTGGGTCACATCCATGCTGAACCGGCCCAGCGCCTTGAGGCGCAAGGTCAGCGAGCCTGGGGCGAACAGCCAGTGCCTTTGATCGTCGCTCAGGCCAGGTAGCGGCAGCGAAGTCCAGAGATTGTCCATGACGCGTGTTCTCCGGAAGTCTTCAGGCTGCGGACTGGTCGGGCGCGGCAACGCGATGATAGGCACGGTCGAAATAGATCAACCCTTCCGGATGCTGGGCGCTGTCGATATTAAGTACCTGGCAATAGAAGATGCTGTGGCTGCCGACCGTATGGATTTCGCTGATCCGGCAGTCGAAGCAGACCAGCGCCTCGTCCATGGTCGGTGCGCCACTGTGGCCGATAGACCAGGGGGTTGCCTGGAAACGTTGCTCCATGTCCAGGTGCTTGTTGGCGAAGATACCCGACAGATGTTGATGGTCACCGCGCAGCACGTTCACGCAGAGCACGCCGTTTTCTTCGAAACTGCTGCGCTGGCGCGACTGGTTGTTCATGCACACCAGCAGGGTGGGCGGGGTGTCGGTGACGCTGCACACGGCGGACGCGGTGAAGCCATGGCGACCGCTGGGGCCGTCGGTGCTGATGATCGAGACGGCGCCGCCAAGCCGGGCCATGGCATTTCTGTAGGTTGCAACATCCATTGCTGAGACGCTCCTTCGGTGAGTGATCTTCGCTAAAAAAGCTTTGGCGATCATGCATGTACGCCATGACTTATTGTTTGTAAGCCGGGGTTGACGTACCCCGCAGGCGACCGCATATCATTCGCACACCGCTGATTGTACGGATGTATTAGTACAATACAATTCTTTTTGTAACGCCGTTCACGTATTGCCGCTGCACGCCCTGCCGCGCAAGGCCTGCAGGTCATGGGTGGCCTGGGCGGCGCAGTGGGATCCGGGTTGTGACTGCCCAGGTTGCGATCCACCCGTTGTTAGAAGGGAGAAGTAGATATGAGTGGTCGTGGAAGACCCCGGGAGTTCGATCGTCACGAAGCGCTGGTCAAGGCCATGCTGCTGTTTTGGGACAAGGGCTACGATGGCACGTCGCTGAGTGAGCTGATGGGGGTGATGAAGATCAAGTCGCCCAGCCTCTATGCCGCCTTCGGCTCCAAGGAGGACCTGTTCCTCGAAGCGCTGGAGCTTTACTGGTCCACGGTTGGCGAGGAAATCTGGAGCGAGCTGTACAAGTATGAACGGGCGCAGGACTCGATCCAGGCCGTCCTGCTGGCAACCGCCAGGATCCTCACCCGTGAAGACCGTCCCCACGGTTGTTTCGTCACCCAGACCGACCTCAATTCCCCCTTGCCCAACCTCAGGGTCGGGCTCAAGGTGCTGCGCTGCAAGCCCTTCGAGATGTTGAAGAACCGCCTGCGCCTCGGGCAGGCCAGCCGTGAGATCGGCGAGCATGTCGACTGCGAGAGCCTGGCCAACTACTACGGCGTGGTACAGCGCGGCATGGCCATGGTGGCGCGTGACGGTTCACCACGCGATGCGCTGGAGAAAGTGGCAGGCCATGCCATGGGCAATTGGGACACCATCGTCCCGGATCGTCTCGCGCACTGACCGCTCATCCGCTAGCTGGCCTTTGGCCAGCCTCTGTGTTTATCTCAACGCAACCGGCCACATGAGTGGCCGGTTGCGTTTTTGCTGTGTCTGTGGATTTTTGTGCAGATTCCACGCTAAATTCAGCCATTTTTCACATTATCGAAACCTTTTTGTGCATCTTGACTGCCCTGAAATTTTCTAACGACCGGCACAGAAAACGTGTTGCCTAGGCATTTTGTCTGTACTAGGATATGCGAACAGTACTAATTGACTAGTACATTATTAGCTTCGCAGGGCGGCTCTAACCCCTCGAAATCGGCAGGCCTGGACAGCAGGTCACGCCAGAGTGGCGACACCCCATGCAAGGATTCGCAACCGGGATGCACGTCTGACTTTCGCCATGGCGAAACCACGCGCTGCATCCGAACAGGCAAGGGATTGTGTGATGCAGACAACATGGCTTGTCGAAGTCGGAACGCGCGTCTCGTCCGACACCCGCATTGGCGACGCCAGCTGGGTTCGCGCTGGCAACCACCTCCAGGGCGTGACCCTGGGTCAGGGGTGCTTCATCGGTTTCAAGTGCCGCCTCGAGCACCTGGATGTCGCCGATCGCGGCATGCTGGCCACCGGCGTCGTCGCTCGCGGCAGCAAGGAACACCCCATCCGTGTTGGTCGTGGCGCCTGGATCGGTGCCCGGGCAACCCTTATGCCCGGCGTGCACATCGGTGCCGGAGCGGTGGTGGCCGCAGGCGCACTGGTCACTGAAGACGTCGAGCAGGACTGCATCGTCGTCGGCCGCCCGGCACGGCTGATCGCCCGTCGCCAGGTCAGTGAGGATGGCTGGCCCGACCCCGCGCCGGTCCTGCAGAAAGTGCTCAAGCGTCAGCGCGAGGGCCTACCTTCTTTCCTCGATCGTGCCTCCTGCGCATTGCCTCTCGTGCATCAGCAAAACCCGCAGCTTAGTGCTTGGCGTATCGCCGACAGTGCGCTGATCGACGCCGAACTGTCCGGTGGCGCTTCTGTACATATCGGTGAGGACTGCGTGCTGATCGGCCGTAGCATTCGGCGCGGTGGCATGCACGATCAAGGCGGTATCGCCCTTGGCGAGCACGTCGGCCTGGGGCGTGGCGTGGTCATCGAAGGGGCTGGTGGTGTCGTCATCGGCGAGCACAGCCAGCTCGACGACCAGGTCACCCTGGTGTCGTCCTCGCACGATCATGGCTACCGCTCGCTGCCTTGGAAGGCCGCCCCCATCAGCATCGGCAAGCGCTGCCGTATCGGTACCGGCGCATTGATCGTCGGCCCTGTTTCCCTTGGCGACGACGTGGTGGTCGAACCCTACGCCGTCGTCATTCGCGATGTACCTGCACACTCGGTAGTCAAAGGCATCATTCAACTCAAGGAGGAAGTCGCATGATTCTGTTCGCCCCCGCACCCACCGGTTCCGGTCACAACATGCGTGTGCTGTCGATCGGCCGTGCCCTGAAGGATCGCAACCCCGATATCGACCTGAAGGTGGCCCTGGCCTCGCTGCAGGACGTGTTCACCCCGATGTTCGAAGGCTCGGGCATCGAGGTGATCGATGTCGCCGGGCAACTGATGGACTATTCGAAAAAGAGCAACCTGTCGCGCCAGCTTGACTGGGGCAGCTATATCGCCGGCTACATTTCCAACACGTTCCTGTCCAGCGAACGCATGCTGGCCTACCTGGCGATCATCGAGGAACACAAGCCTCGCGTGGTGATTTCCGACTTCAACATGGCGGCTTGCCTGGCGGCGATCTTCAGCCGCACGCCCCTGGTGTTCGTCACCGAGCGCTACGACTTCACCTTGTGCCAGCTAACCGACGAGGACCTGAGCGAAGGTGGTTTCGAACTCAACGCCGAAGACCTGAACCGGGCGCGCCTTGCCTTGCACAAGCAGTTTTCGTGGATGATCGAGCAGAGCCAACTGGTGCTGACCGACAAGCCCTACATCCCGGAGATGGACAACGGCACGCCGGTGGCCAGCGCGCTGCACTCGGGCAAGGCGCATTTCGTTGGGCCGATGATCCGTGATTTCACTCAGACCAACGCCTCTACCGTACGCGCCGACCTGGGCCTGGGTGACGGTCCGTTCGTTGTCGCCTCCATCAGCGGCACCACCATGTTCGCCGAGAGCAAGCAGAACCTGCTCAACGGCTACCTGGAGGCCTTCGAGCGTCTGCGCGCAGAGCGCCCGGAGCTGAAGATGGTGTTGCTCGGCCGTCAGGATATCGCCCCGCGCGAAGGCGTCATCAGCGTGCCGTACTACCCGGACTGGATGGGCCTGCTGCGCGAAGCCAGCCTGCTGGTGTCGGCGCCGGGCTGGATCACCGTGACCGAGATCGCCGCGCTGAACATTCCGACCCTGTTCGTGCTGCCGTCGAAGTCCGAGTACCACGAGGCCGAGGCGCTCGACCGCCTGGGGCGCCTGGGCTTCCCGACCTACCTGGGTTGCGAGGCCGCGCGGATTGCCGAGCTGATCGGCGCCGAGCTGGACAAGGATACCGCGGCGCCAACCTACTTCGGTGCTCACCAGCGTGTCGCCGCACCCGATGGCCTGGGTGCCCAGCGTGCCGCCAGCCGGATTCTCAGCCTGGCTCAGTAAGCAACATCATCCACAGCATTATTCAGGGAGAGGGCAATGCACAGCGCCTCATATACCTTCATGGCCGAAGCCTTGATGGACAGGGAAGAGGGTGGCTTTCTGGCAGTCACCGACGCTACCGGTGCGCTACGCATCAGCAGCGACAAGCGCCTGGAGGACCAGGCGGCGGCGACGCTGTTCTTCGCCGCCCATGGCGAGGCCGAGCAGGCCGAGTTCGCGCTGGCCGGGTTGCTGGCGCTGCACGATGCCAGCCAGGATGGCTTCATCGAATTGGGCGACCGTTTCTGGAACCCGCATGGCTCTGGGCGCTGCCGGACCCTGGCGGTCCAGTTCGATGCCCTGCGCGCAGTACTCGAGTTCCGCCGCCTGCGGCGTGACGATGCGCAGTTGAAGAGCGTGACCGTGGGCTTGAGCCAGCGCCTGCAGCAGGTCTATGACAACCGTCTGTTCGGGGGTGTGCTCAGCAGCGACTGGCGCGCGGTGATCGATGGGCACATGCCGATCGAGGTGGACATCGGCGCGGTCAACCTGTTGTGCAGCCTGTGCGCCTGCAAGGGGGACCAGGCGCTGCTCACCCACCTGCAGCAGCACGTCTGGAAACTCGAGGACGAAGTGCGTGCCGAGCTTGATGGCCTGGGCGCCGGCACCTTGCGCAACACCGCCAGCCGGGCGCGTGCCGTGGCGGCCCTGGCCCGCTGGGCGCGGGCCAACAGCCACCAGGAGATGCTGCAACTGGCGCGCAAGCTGCTTGAAGATACCTTCGCGCGCCTGCACGACAGCGCCTATGGCGGCTTCTGGGATCGCCTGCGCTACGACCAGCGTGTCGGCGCGGACTGGCTTGCTTCGTTCAAGCGCAACGAATCGCCGTTCCCGATCAAGACCAGCCTGGACGTCGCCTTGCTGCTGGAGGCGCTGGAGTTGGCGCAGCCACACGACACCACTGCCCGCCGCGACCAGTTGCTCAAGGCGTTGGGGGGCTTCCACGACAGTCACCATGGTGGGTTCTTCCTGGGCAAGGGTTACTTCTGGTCGACCCCGGTCGATCCGACGGTGCCCTTCATCCGCCAGTTCTGGGCGCCGCCTCGGCAGTTGGGCGTGTTCCACATCGGCAACCTGTCGTACCTGCCCCTGCACATCAAGAGCCTGGAAAGCCAGCTGGCCTGCCTCAAGGCACTCGCAGTGCACGCGGCGGCCTTGCCGGCGCCGCAAGCCTGGGCCCCGGTCGATGGCAATGCCCTGCGGGTGGTGGATAACCGCCGTCCACTGGAGCAGCCCCACCTGGGGCAGATGCCGAGCCTGGACGTCAACCTGCCGGCCTACTACGACTGGCTGAGCCAGTCGCGCGCCTCCCTCGCGGTACCCTATGGGCTGACCGCCGAGTTGGCGCCCCAGGGCTTCCGCGCCGACCGTTGCTGGCAGGTGTTCTCCGCGTTGCACGTGATTTCCGACTTGTACGCGCTGAAGGCGGACATCGAGGACAGTGCCAGCCTGGTAGCCTGCATCCAGGCCTCGCAGAACCCCGATGGTGGCTTCTCCGAGCAACCTGGTCAGCTCAGCGACGTGTTCGCCACCTACTGCGCGGTGATTTCCCTGCGTCTGCTGGGCAGCGCGCCACGTGCGGAACAAGCCTGCGTCGCCTACCTGCGCCAGTGCCAGCAGGCCGATGGTGGCTTTGGCAACGTGCCGGGCTACCAGTCCGATATCTGGCACAGCAACCTGGCGGCGTTGTCGCTGCACGTACTGGGCGCACAAGCGAACCAACCCCAGGCGCTGCTGGACTTCATCCTGGCTTGCCGTCACGCCGATGGCGGTTTCGCCAACCGCCCAGGCAACCCGCCCGACACCTTCTCCACCTATCGCGCCCTGTCGCTGTTGCATGCGCTGGACCGCGAACTGGTGGATGCCCAGGCCACCGTGGCCTGGCTGCAAGGGCTGCAGCAAGCCGACGGGCCGTTCCTGTATCGCCCGGGCAAGGCGGTCAGCCTGGTCGGTAGCTACATGGCAGTGGCCGGCCTGTACCTGCTCGATGCCGAGCCGCGGGACAAGCAAGGGGTGTCGGACTGGATTGCCCGGCACCAGAAGAAAGACGGCGGCTTCGGCCCGTTGAACACCACCTCGGCCACCACCGACGAAAGCTTCACCTGCATCCAGTCGTTGCTGATCCTCAAAGGCGCCCTCAACAAGTATTGGGTCGCCCTGGTCAACTGAACACCGTGAACGGACTCACCACACGAATTACAGGAGTACTTGCGTGAACATCTTGATTACCGGCGGCGCGGGCTTCATCGGCTCGGCCGTGGTCCGCCACCTGATCCAAAACACCGACTGCCACGTGGCCAACGTCGACGTCCTGACCTATGCCGGCAACCTCGAGTCGTTGGCCGGCGTGGCCGACTCCCCGCGCTACCGCTTCTACCAGGCCGATATCTGCGACAAGGCGCACCTGCAGCGGATCTTCGCCGAGTTCCAGCCCCAGGCGGTGATGCACCTGGCGGCCGAATCGCACGTCGACCGCTCGATCGAGGGCCCGGACGCCTTCATCCGCACCAACGTGTTGGGCACCGCGACGCTGCTGGAAGTGGCCCGTGGCTACTGGAACGGCCTGGCGCCTGAAGCCCGCGCGGCGTTCCGCTTCCATCACATCTCCACCGACGAAGTGTTCGGCGACCTGGAAGGCACCGATGACTTCTTCACCGAGCAGACCCCCTATGCGCCCAGCTCGCCCTACTCGGCGAGCAAGGCCGGCAGCGACCACCTGGTCCGCGCCTGGGGCCGCACCTACGGGCTGCCGGTGTTGGTGACCAACTGCTCGAACAACTATGGGCCGCACCACTTCCCCGAGAAGTTGATCCCGCACGTGATCCTCAACGCCCTGCACGGCAAGCCGCTGCCGGTGTATGGCAACGGCGCGCAGGTCCGCGATTGGCTGCATGTCGAGGACCACGCCCGCGCCCTGTACACCGTGCTGACCCGTGGCGAAGTGGGGCAGACCTACAACATCGGTGGCCACAACGAGCGCCGCAACCTGGACGTGGTGCAAGGCATCTGCGCGCTGCTCGAGGAGTTGCAGCCGAACAAGCCCGAGGGCGTCCAGGCCTACAGCGACCTGATCGAGTTCGTCAGCGACCGGCCCGGGCACGACCTGCGCTATGCGATCGACGCCAGCAAGATCGCCGAAGAGCTGGGTTGGACCCCGCAGGAGACCTTCGAGACCGGGCTGCGCAAGACCGTGCAGTGGTACCTCGACAACCGTGGCTGGTGGCAGCGCGTGCTCAATGGCGCCTACCGCCTGGAACGCCTGGGCAACGCTGCCTGAACCCCCACCTCATTCATGTTTCAAGGGAGCTGTTTCATGAACAAGACCAAATACAAGGGCATCCTGCTGGCTGGCGGTTCGGGCACTCGCCTGCACCCGATCACCCTGGGTGTATCGAAGCAATCCTTGCCGATCTACGACAAGCCGATGATCTACTACCCGCTGTCGGTGCTGATGCTGGCCGGCATCAGCGAGATCCTGGTGATCTCCACCCCAACCGACCTGCCGGGCTTCCAGCGCATGCTCGGTGACGGCAGCCAGTTCGGCATCAAGCTCAGCTACGCCGAGCAGCCAAGCCCGGATGGCCTGGCCCAGGCCTTCATCATCGGCAAGGAGTTCGTCGGTGACGACAACGTCTGCCTGGTGCTGGGGGACAACATCTTCTACGGCACCCAGTTCAGCGACACCCTGCGCCAGGCCGCCAGCCGTGAAAACGGCGCCACGGTGTTCGGCTACTACGTGGCCGACCCGCAGGCCTTCGGCGTGGTGGAGTTCGACGCCCAGGGCAAGGCGATCAGCATCGAGGAGAAGCCCAAGGCGCCCAAGTCCAACTACGCGGTCACCGGGCTGTACTTCTATGACAACCAGGTGCTCGATATCGCGGCGCAGGTCAAGCCGTCGGCCCGTGGCGAGCTGGAGATCACCGACATCAACAACGCGTACCTCGAGCGTGGCACGCTGAACGTCAACGTGCTGGGCCGTGGCTTCGCCTGGCTCGACACCGGCACCCACGATTCGCTGCTCGAAGCCGGCAATTTCGTCCAGGCCATTGAGAACCGCCAGGGCCTGAAAGTGGCCTGCCTGGAAGAGATCGCCTTCCAGAACGGCTGGATCAACCAGGCGCAGTTGCTGGCCCGGGCCTCGGCGCTGAAGAAGACCAGCTATGGGCAGTACCTGGCGTCCATCGCCGCAGCCGCGGACGATGACGTGGTGAAGGCGTTGATTGCCTGATCAGGGGCTTTGCCCACGGGGTTGATGAAACCCCGTGGGCATTCCTGTTTCGGCTGGTGGCGTTTTAGTGGCTCCTGCAGTAGCCTCTGGCGACGGTCGCATCTGGCACCGTTGGCCTGTGTGCCAGCTACTGCGAAAGGGATTTTCCGCGTGTCTGTTTCCTCCTCCGAATTCTCGCCCTCGGTGGGCGCCGCCTGGATTTCCACCTGGACGGCTCCGGCCCAACCGGCCTGGGGCACTGAACTGCCATTTCCCACCCAGCTGCCGTCGATGGCCGGTGCGTGTACCGTGCGCCAGCCCCTGCGTATCAGCCGGGGTGGGCAGAGGGTGCGACTGGTGTTCTCCAACGAGTATGGCGATACCCCGCTAACCCTCGGTCGCTGCCGGGTGGCCCTACGTGAACAAGGGCAGGTCAGTGCCTGGGCAGACCTCACCTTTGGCGGTAGTCATCGCGTCACCTTGGCTGCCGGTGAACGCTTGCGCTGTGACCCGTTGGAGCTGCCGGTACCCGATCTGGCCGACCTGGAGCTGGCTGTCTACCTACCGAGCGACTTCACCCCCACGACCTTTCACTGGGACGCCCGCCAGACCGGCAGCATCGAGCCCGGTGACCGGACGGGTAACGACGTACCGCTGCCCGACGCGCAGCCGTTGAACGTGCGGGTGCTGGTCAACGCGGTCGAGGTGCTGGGGCAGGGCGTGGCGCTGGCGGTGATCGGTGATTCGCTGGTCAATGGCCATGGCCTGGAAAAGAACAGCCATGGCTGTTGGGCCGACCTGTTGGCCAGCCACTTGGCACCGCAGGGCATCGCCGTGATCAATGCCGGGCAGTCGGGTGGCCGATTGTTGCGTGACCGGTTGGGTATCAGCGTGCTCAATCGATTCGAGCGGGATGTGTTGAGTCAGCCAGGCGTGGCCATGGTCATCGTGCAGGTGGGGTTGAACGACCTGGGGTGGGCCGACTCGATCATCGATCCTGACGGTGCGTTGCCCACGCTGGAAACGCTGCAGGCCGGTTACACCGCACTCATCGAAGCCGCCCATGGGCGTGGCATCAGCGTGCTAGGCATGACGCTGACCCCGTTCAAGGGCGCGTTCGCCGGCACGCCGTTCGAGGCATTCCATCAACCAGGCAAGGAGCTCTTGCGCCATCGACTCAACCAATGGATGCGTGAGGACAGCGGGTTTGACGGCGTGCTGGACCTGGATGCATTGCTGAGGGACCCGCACCACCCGGACCGTCTGCAGGCTTGCCACGACTCTGGCGATCACCTGCATCCTGGCCGCGAAGGCAGCCAAGCTATTGCGCAGTGGTTGCTGCAGCAACCGGCGCTCATGAAACAAATCGCAATCCACTGATTGGGCGCGACCTCTGTAGGAGCGGCTTCAGCCGCGATCACCCGCGAAGCGGGTGCCAGGCACCGCGTTGCCTGCATCACGGCTGAAGCCGCGCCTACAAATACCTGTGCGCTACCACCTCGCCCTCGAAACACACCTGCTCGACGATCAGCGGCTCCACCAGCGGACGGCTGTCGCGAAAGTGCGCGGTTTGCGTGTGCGCCTCATACGCCGCGTCATCGCGGTAGATCTCGTACAGGTAGATCACCTCCGGGTCCTCGCGATCCTGCGACACATCGAACACCAGGCAACCGGGCTCGTTGGCCACCGAGGCGGCGGCATTGAGCTGGATGGCGCTGAGGAAGGCTTCTGCCGTTCCAGGCTTGACGCGGGTCTTGATGAACAGGCTATACACAGGTGTCTCCTTTTGTTTTAAATTCGCTTTCGAATTGTATACAAAAAAGGAGTCACGACCATGTCCGATCTACCTGCCCGTCCCGGTCGCCTCAACGGCCTGCGCCACATCGCCCTGCTGGTGCCCAACCTGGAGGAGTGCGAGCGCTTCTACGTCGACGTGTTGGGCATGGAGGTACTCAACCGTGCCAACGAAGACCTGGTGTACCTCACCTGCGGTAACGACAACCTCTCGCTGGGGCGTGGCGCGGGTGCCGCCAATGGCTTGCAGACCCTGGATCACTATGGATTCATCGTCGACAGCGTGGAAGAGCTGGAAGCCTGGTACCAGTACTTCAAGGCCCATGGCGTGACCCTGCTGGACCGGCCTTTCAACCATGGTGATGGCGCACGCAGCTTTCATCTGCTGGACCCAGCGGGGAACAAGGTGCAGCCGCTGTATCACCCGGCGGTGTCGGGGCAGCGGCTGGGATTGGTGATCTGAGACGGACTCTGTAGGAGCGGCTTCAGCCGCGATCACCCGCGAAGCGGGTGCAATACACCGCGGCGTCCTCATCGCGGCTGAAGCCGCTCCTACAGGCAAAGCGTCGGGCGCTTACTCGGCGTCCAGGTGCAACGGCGTGATTACCCGGCCATCGCTCTCGGCCTGACCCAGGGTGGTGTCGATGAAGTACACCCGGTCATCGGCCAATTGCCCCTTGTCGACCAGGTAGTCCTTGATGCTGGCGGCCCGTTCCTGGCCGAGGGTGCGCAGCAGCGGGGCGCTTTCGGCCCAGGACTTGATCACCGCCTCACGCAGTTTGGCGGTGCGTTCGTCACGCCCCAGCTTGTCCCACTCGGCCGGTGGCTGCTGCTTCAGGCGTGTACGGTAGATGCCCTCGAGCATCGCCGGCTTGTCGCTGTCGTCGACCACCAGCAGAGACGCATTGGCCGGGACCTTGTCACCACGGCGCTGGAGGATTTTGTACCAGGTGGCCTGGTACTCGCGCTCCAGGCGCTGTTGGGCGATCAGCGGGCCATCGCTGTTCTGGGCCGCGGTGCCTTCGATCTCCAGGCGAAGCGCCGGGCGCTCCTTGAGCGCGGACGCCAGTTTGTCCAGGGCAGACTGGGCATCAGGGGTCAGGTCGCTCGAGCCCGCGGCGAAGGCCACGGTACCGAGATCCTCGGCGCCGCCGCCCGAGACCAGCCCGCCGATGAACTTGAACGGCGCCTGAGCCGCGCGCAGCACCAGGTTGCGCAGGGTCTGCCAGACGATCGGCATGACACTGAACTGTGGGTTGTTGAGGTCGCCGGAGACCGGCAGCTCGATGGAGATCTTGCCGTCGGTATCCTTGAGCAACGCGATCGCCAGGCGGATGGGCAGGTCCACGGCGTCGGGGCTGTCGACCTTCTCGCCCAACTGCAGCTGTTCGACCACCACCTTGTTCTCGGCCTTGAGTTGGCCATTGGTGATCAGGTAGTGCAGGTCGAGGTTCAGGCGGCCCTTGCGGATGCGGAACCCGGCGAACTTGCCGGAGTAGGGCGTCAGGGTGGTCAGCTCGACACGCTTGAAGCTGGTGGCGATGTCCAGGCTGGCCAGCGGGTTGAACGGGTTGAGCGCGCCCTTGATGGTCACCGGTGCATAACGGTCGACCTTGCCCTTGATGTCCACCTTGGCCGGCTGCGGCTTGCGATTGTCGAGGGTGCCGATCTGGCCGTTGAGCTGCTGCACGGCCGTGGCGAAGTTGGGCGTGAGGGTGAGGTCGGCGAAGTTGGCCGAACCGTCATTGATGCTGATCTGGCCGACATGGATGCCCAGGGGCTTGGTGCTGCCACCACCGGCCGGCTTGGCCTGGGTGGCCGCCGGTGCGCCGGCCGGCTGCGGGATCAGCAGGTCGTCGATGTTGGTGGTGCGGTCTTCGTTGATGATGAAGCGCGCATAGGGTTGCAGCAGGGTCACCTTGTCGATCGACAGGGCGTCGCCGTGAACGTAGCTCAAGCCATCGACGTTGACCTGCTGCCATTTGACGAAGTCGCGGTTCTTGATGGTGTCGAGGGTGTGCAGTTGGTCGACCTGAGCCTTGCCACCAATGGTGAAGGCCAGTGGCTCGGTGCTCTTGAGGTCGACCTTGAGGTCGCTGGAGAGCATGCCGCTGCGCAGTTCAAGGCGGATGAACGGGCTGATGTAGGCCTGGGCCACGCGCAGGTCGATGTCACGGGTGGCGACATCCAGTTTGGCGCTGACCCGCGCCAGGTTGACCTGGCCGGCCGCCTGCAGCTTGCCCTGCTTGCCCACGCCGGTGTCGAGCTTGAGGGTGAAGGGCGATTGGTTGAGGCTGTCGAAGTTCTGCAGGTCGAGGTTGAGCGGTCCGACATCGAGCGCCACCGGCGCCTTCTGGCTGCGGTCGGCCAGGTGGACCAGGTAGTTGCGCGCCTGTACATCCTTGAGCAGCACCTGCCAGGGCTTGCTCGGCTCCTTGGCGGCCTTCTCCTGTTCGCTTGGTTCGGCGGCGGCAGGTTCGGCCTTTTCCTTGGGCGTGGCTTTTGCTGGTTGGCTGGCGAACAACTTCTGCCAGTCGAGCTGGCCGTCGCTTTCCAGGGCCGCCCAGGTTTCGAGTTTTTCGCTGCGGATCTTGCCGACTGTGACCCGCTGCTTGGCCAGGTCGATGGACGTTTCGCTCACCTCCAGGCTGGCCAGGCGCGCCAGTGGCCGGCCATCCGGCGCCTTGATGGCGAAAGGCGCGACACGCACCGAGGTGTTGTCCAGCAGCAGCTCGGTTTCCTTGGCCAGGTTGAGCTTGTAGTGGGTGTCGAGGCTGACCACGCCTTCTTCGAGCACCAGGGGCACGGCATCGCGCACATAGGGCCAGAACGCCTTCATCTTGCCCTCGGTGACCTTGAGCGTGCCTTCGGAGGCAATCGGGGCCAGGCTCAGGGTGCCGCTCCAGTCGATACGCCCACCGGCCGGGCCATTGGCCACCAGGGTCATGTCGGCGTTGTCGTCGGGCAGGGTGCTGAGGTTCTTCAGCTCGAGGTTCATCGAGTCGTAGAGGAACTCGATCGGTTCGCTCGGGCGCAGGTCTTGGAAGTGCAGGTAGCCTTCGCTGAGCTTGATGCTGCCGATGCGCAGCGGGAATGGGTCGCTGGGCGGCTCGTCAGGCTTGGCTTCGCTGGGCGGCAGCTTGAACAGCTGCGTGAGGTTGAGGCTGCCGTCCTTGGCGAACAGCAGCTCGGTGCGCGGCTTGTCCAGCGCCACCGCTTCCAGGTGCAGGGCCTTGGTCCACAGGCTGTCGAGGGACAGGTTGGCGTAAAGGCGCTCGAAGCCCACTTGCTCCTGGCCGGGCTCGCCGATCTGCAGCCCCCACAGGGTCAGCTCAAGGCTGAACGGGTTGAGTTCGATGCGTTGCAGGTGGGCCGGCACGGTGGCGTACTGGGCCAGTTGCTGATTGGCGATGCGCAGGGCAATACCAGGAATTATCAGGAAGCCAAGCAGGCTGTACAGGGCCACCAGGGCCAGCAGGGCGCCGACGGCGCGGGTCAATCCTTTGGGCATGTGTCGCTTCGTCTGTATCAGGCTGGAGTGGTTGGAGTATGGCACGTTAAATCGGTTCCGCTGAACCGGCCAAAAAGCCTCACTCGATGCCCATGCGCCGTCTGGCGCGATGCGCCGAGCCATTGCGCATGGCCCAGCGCAATACCGGCGCGGTGTTGTTCAGGCCCAGGCGGATCATGCGCCGGGACAGTTCGCCCTGGTGCAAGCCGAGCATGTCGCTGGCCCACTCTGGCAGCAGGTCGATACCCGCGTTGAGCATCAGCTTGCCCACCGGTTGCGCCAGGCGGCTGGGCGCGGGCGCCTTGAGCAGGATGTCGACCACTTCCAGGCTGCGGGCGCTGCAGTGCAGGTGTGGGCGCATGCGGTACAGGTACTCATCGACCTGCGTGCAGGAGCGCGGCACGTCACGGGCGCCCAGTCGCTCGGCGATCAGGGCGATCTCGTCGTAGTACTGGTCCTGGGCGGCGCGTGGCAGGCTGGGGTTGCGGTAGCGCAGGTGGGCGGCGAGGAAGCTGCTGACTTCGGCCACATGCACCCAGGTCAGTAGGTCGGGGTCGCTGGCGGCATAGGGGCGCCCATCCGGCGCGGTGCCGGTCACCTTGAGGTGGATGGTGCGCACCTTGTCGATCAGCCATTCGGCATCGCGAGTCGAGCCGAAAGTGGTGCCAGAGATGAACTGGCTGGTGCGGCGCAGGCGGCCGAGCAGGTCCTGGCGAAAGTTCGAATGGTCCCAGACACCAGCCAGGGCCAGGGGGTGCAGCACCTGCAGCATCAGCGCGCTGATGCCGCCCACCAGCATGCTGGGGAAGTCGCCGTGCACTTGCCAGCTGATGCTCTGCGGGCCGAACAGGCCCGGGTCACCCTTGGGCGATTCCAGGTCGAGCTGGCCGAGGGCCACCCCGGTGAGGCTCATGACCTGGGTTTCGATGCGACGGCGTAGGGTTTCCATGGCGACCTTTGCTTCAAGGCAGCCCACCCGGGCCGCGGCTATTGGTTGAGACGCTTGTCGATCAAGCCCTGGACCACGCTCGGGTCGGCGAGGGTGGAGGTGTCTCCCAGGTTGTCCAGTTCGTTGCAGGCAATCTTGCGCAGTATACGCCGCATGATCTTGCCCGAGCGCGTCTTGGGCAAGGCTGGTGCCCACTGGATCAGTTCGGGCCTGGCGAAATTGCCTATTTCCTTGCTGACCAGCGCCAGCAATGCTTGCTTGAGCGTATCGTCCGGGGTGACACCACTCATGGGCGTGACGAAGGCATAGATGCCCTGGCCCTTGAGGTCGTGGGGGTAGCCCACCACGGCAGCTTCGGCGACGCTGTCGTGCAGTACCAGGGCGCTTTCCACCTCGGCGGTGCCGATACGGTGGCCAGAGACATTGATCACATCGTCGATGCGCCCGGTGATCCAGTAGTCGCCGTCGGCGTCGCGGCGCGCGCCGTCACCGGTGAAGTAGTAGCCGGGCAGGGGCTTGAAGTAGGTGTCGACCATGCGCTGGTGGTCGCCGTAGACGCTGCGGATCTGCCCCGGCCAACTGGCCTTGATCGCCAGCAGCCCGGCGCCGGGGCCTTCGATGAGTTTGCCCTTTTCATCCAGCAGCACCGGCTGCACGCCGAACATGGGCTGGGTCGCGCAACCGGGCTTGAGCCTGGGGGTGCCGGGCAAGGGCGTGAGCATGATGCCGCCGGTCTCGGTCTGCCACCAGGTGTCGACGATGGGGCAGCGTTTTTGCCCGACTGCCTCGAAGTACCATTCCCAGGCCTCCGGGTTGATCGGCTCACCCACGCTGCCGAGCAGGCGCAGGCTCTGGCGCGAAGTACTCTGCAAGGGCGCCGGGCCCTCGCGCATCAGTGCCCGCAGGGCAGTGGGCGCGGTGTAGAAGATGTTCACCTTGTGCTTGTCCACCACCTGCCAGAAGCGCGAGGAGTCGGGATAGTTGGGTACGCCCTCGAACATCAGCGAGGTCGCGCCGTTGGCCAAAGGGCCGTAGACGATATAGCTGTGGCCGGTGACCCAGCCGACATCGGCGGTGCACCAGAAGACCTCGCCGTCGCGGTAGTCGAACACCACCTTGAAGGTCAGGGTGGCTTGCAGCAGGTAGCCGCCGGTGGTGTGCAGCACGCCCTTGGGCTTGCCGGTGCTGCCGGAGGTATAGAGGATGAACAGCGGGTCCTCGGCCTCCATGGGTTCGGCCGGGCAATCGTCGCCCGCTGTTGCGGTCGCCTCGTGATACCAGAGGTCACGGCCCTGGCTCCAGTCCACTTCAGCCCCCGTGCGTTTGACCACCAGCACGCTGCTGACTGCCGGGCAGCTGGCGAGCGCCTTGTCGACGTTCTGCTTGAGCGGAATACGCTTGCCACCGCGCGCACCTTCGTCGGCGGTGATCACGGTGCGGCAGTCGGCATCGAGAATGCGGTCGCGCAGGGCATCGGGCGAGAAACCGCCGAATACCACGGAATGAATGGCGCCAATGCGCGTGCAGGCGAGCATGGCGTAGGCGGCCTCGGGGATCATCGGCATGTAGATGCACACCCGGTCGCCTTTGCTCACGCCGCGCGCCTTGAGTGCGTTGGCCAGGCGGCAGACCTGGCGGTGCAGTTCGTGGTAGCTGATGGCCTTGCTGTCGCCGGGATCATCACCCTCCCACAGCAAGGCGGTCTGATCTGCGCGTTGGGCCAGGTGGCGGTCGATGCAGTTGTGGCTGACGTTCAGTTGGGCGCCATCGAACCAGCGGGCCTTGCCGGTCTTGAGGTCGCATTGCTGCACGGTCGACCAGGGCTTGATCCAGTCCAGGCGCTTGGCCTGTTCGGCCCAGAAGGTGTCGGGGTCGTCGATCGACTGGCGATAGAGGCGGCGGTAGTCGTCGTTGGAGAGTTGCGCGGCCTGGCTGACGGCCAGGGCCTGGGGGTAGTTGCGGATATCGAACATGGCGGGTGGTCCTGCTCTTGTGGAAGCGAGGGACTGCGGCGGCTATTCGATAGGACAGTGTAGCGTCGGGCGATGTTCCTGTAGGAGCCAGCCTTGCTGGCGAACCGGCGGTTCACAGAAATTTCGGTGTTGGCCGCTTCGCCAGCAAGGCTGGCTCCTACAGGGGTAAGGCGATCAGCCGCGGTGACGGCCGCGGAAGTAGTTGATCAGGCCTTGAGTGGAACCATCCTCGGCGCTGTCTTCCAGGCTGCCGACCAGGCGCTGGTAAACGCCCTTGCCCAGTTCCTTGCCCAGCTCCACGCCCCACTGGTCGAAGGCGTTGATACCCCAGACCACGCTCTGTACGAACACCTTGTGCTCGTACATCGCCACCAGCGCGCCAAGGCGGCGCGGGCTGATGCGCTCGACCACCAGGGTGTTGCTCGGGCGGTTGCCCGGGATCACCTTGTGCGGCGCCAGTTTGGCGATGTCGTCTTCGTTCATGCCCTTGGCGCGTAGTTCGGTTTCGGCCTCGTCACGGGTCTTGCCGAGCATCAGCGCCTGGCTCTGCGACAGGCAGTTGGCGTACAGCCACTGGTGGTGGTCGGCGACCGGGTTGAAGCTCACCACCGGTACGATGAAGTCCGCCGGGATCAGCTGGGTGCCTTGGTGCAGCAACTGGTGGTAGGCGTGCTGGCCGTTGCAGCCGACGCCGCCCCAGATCACCGGGCCGGTATCGGTCTTCACCGGGCTGCCGTCCTGCAGCACGCTCTTGCCGTTGGATTCCATGTCCAGTTGCTGCAGGTGCTTGGTGATGTTGCGCAGGTAGTGGTCGTACGGCAGGATCGCGTGGGCCTGGGCGCCCCAGAAGTTGCCGTACCACACGCCCAGCAAGGCCAGCAGCACCGGCATGTTCTTGTCGAACGGCGCAGTCTGGAAGTGCTGATCCATGGTGTAGGCGCCGGACAGCAGTTCCTTGAAGTTGGCGGTGCCGATGGCCAGGGCGATCGGCAGGCCGATGGCCGACCACAGCGAGTAGCGCCCACCCACCCAGTCCCACATGGGGAAGATGTTCTCTTCGCGCATGCCGAAGGCCACGGCGGCGGCCTTGTTGCTCGACACGGCGATGAAGTGGCGGTACAGCTCGGCTTCCGAGCCGCCCTGGGCGAGGTACCAGGTGCGCGCGGCCGTGGCGTTCTTCAGCGTTTCGAGGGTGTTGAACGACTTCGACGAGACGATGAACAGGGTGGTCTCGGCGCGCAGGTTGGCCGACAGCTCGTGGAATTCACTGCCGTCGATGTTCGCCAGGTAGTGGCAGCGCACGCCGCGCTGGGCATAGGGCAGCAGGGCTTCGGAAACCAGCTCGGGGCCCAGGAACGAGCCGCCGATGCCGATGTTCACCACATCGGTGATTGGCTTTTCGCTGTAGCCGCGCCACAGGCCATCATGGATGCGACCGACCAGCTCGGTGATCTGGTTCAGCACCTTGTGCACTTCGGGCATCACGTTGACGCCGTTCACGCTCAGCTTGTCGCCCACCGGGCGGCGCAGCGCGGTATGCAGCACCGGGCGGCCTTCCGAGGCGTTGATGATTTCGCCGCTGAACATCGACTGGATGGCGTCCGCCAGCCCCACTTCGTTGGCCAGGCCCACCAGCAGGTCACGGGTCTGCTCGTTGATCAGGTTCTTCGAGTAGTCGAGGAACAACCCACAGCTGCTCAGGGAAAACTGTTCGAAGCGCTTGCCGTCGGCGGCGAAGGCTTCGCGCATGCTGAAGCCCTGCATGGCGTCGCGGTGTTGCTGGAGCGCCTGCCAGGCGGGCAGTGCCGTCACGTCGTGGGGGGTACGGTAATACGCCATTGCGAATGATTTCCTTAATGCATTGTCAGGGTTCGACACCGGCAACCTTTGCCAGTTGCAAGTCGCCCATTATAGGCATTGGCCGTTTGGCGGGAATGGGGGGCGGGTGGGGGAACTATGAATTTTTTGCGGGGTTTTTGCCGCAGGTTCACCGGCAACCCGCTCCTCGTAGGAGCCGGCTTGCCGGCGAACAGGGCCGGTCAGGCGGTCTGCTCTTCCAGGTGCAGGTAGAGATTGTCGATCAACCGCGTGCTCCCCATATAAGCCGCCGCGATCACCACCAGGTCACGGTCGTCGGCCTGCGCCGGGCGCAGCGTGACGGCGTGGCGCACCTCCAGGTAGTCCTTACGGAAACCGGCCGCATCCAGCTGCGCCTGGCCGTCGGCGACCAGTGCCGGGAAGTCCCGTTGGCCACGCCGAATGGCTTCGGCAATGCCGCACAGGGTGCGGTACAGCGCCGGCGCGGCGGCGCGCTGTTCCGGGCTCAGGTAGCCATTGCGCGACGACAGCGCCAGGCCATCCTCGGCGCGCACGGTCGGCTCGCCGATGATCTGGATCGGCATGTTCAGGTCGCGCACCATGGCGCGGATCACCGCCAACTGCTGGAAGTCCTTCTCTCCAAACACGGCCAGGTCGGGCTGAACCATGTTGAACAGCTTGCTGACCACCGTCGCCACGCCTTCGAAATGCCCGGGGCGACTGGCGCCGCACAGGCCTTCGGACAGCTGCGGTACGCTGACGCGGGTCTGCACTGCCATGCCGTCGGGGTACATTTCTTCGACCGAGGGGGCGAACAGCAGGTGGCAACCGGCCTGGAGCAGCTTCTCCTGGTCGGCGGCGAGAGTGCGCGGGTACGTGTCCAGGTCTTCGCCAGCACCGAACTGCAGCGGGTTGACGAAAATGCTGGCGACCACGAAGTCGGCGCGCTGGGCGGCCTTGGTCACCAGCGCGGCGTGACCGCTGTGCAGGTTGCCCATGGTCGGGACGAAGGCGATGCGCTTGCCTTCGCCGCGGGCACGGGCCACGGCGGCGCGCAGTTCACGGACGGTCTTGACGGTATTCATGCACTGAACCCATGTTCGCTGGCGGGGAAGCTGACGGCTTTCACGGCCTGGACGTAGGCGGCCAGGGCGCTCTGGATGTCAGGCTGGCCAGCCATGAAGTTCTTCACGAACTTCGGTACACGGCCGCTGAGCGACAGGCCCAGCATGTCGTGCAGCACCAGTACCTGGCCATCGGTGGCGCTCCCGGCACCGATACCGATCACCGGAATGCCGACGGCCTGGGTGATCTCGGCGGCCAGTTCGCTGGGCACGCACTCGAGCAGCAGCATGGCGGCGCCGGCCTGCTCCAGGGCGATCGCGTCGGCGCGCATCTGCCGCGCCTGGGCTTCCTGGCGGCCCTGGACCTTGTAGCCACCGAGCACGTTGACCGTCTGCGGGGTCAGGCCCATGTGCGCGCACACAGGCACGCCGCGTTCGGCCAGCAGGCGGATGGTCTCGGCCAGCCAGGCGGCGCCCTCGATCTTGACCATGTGGGCGCCGGCGCGCATCAGCTGGGCGGCATGGGTGAACGCCAGTTCAGGAGTGGCATGGGCCATGAAGGGCAGGTCAGTGAGGATCAGCGCACCATCGTTGCCGCGTTTGACGCTGGCGGTGTGGTAGGCCATGTCGTCGTTGCAGACGGGCAGGGTGCTGTCATGGCCCTGCAGGACCATGCCCAGGGAGTCGCCTACCAGCAGCACTTCGACGCCAGCTTCGCTCGCGGCCTTGGCGAAGGTCGCATCGTAGCAGGTCAGCATGGTGATTTTCTCACCCTTGGCCTTGAGGCCGTTCAGGGTGGTCAGGGTTACTTCAGGCATGTAGGGGCATCCTCGTTCAGGCGCTGTGAACAACAACTGCGTACAACGCGTGCATTCATCTTCCGGAGCGGCACATCATCGATCGTGATGTTCGGGTGCAGGTCCGTCCGAGCCTAAATGGGTGATTGCGGCATAGTGGCGCCACGGGACGCCTATAGTCGTGAGCGAGGTGGGGGAAGTCAATGACCCGTGTTACCGCAATGTTACGCCGTGGGTGTTACTGGCGTTACCGCCCTCTGGAACGCCCGAATTACAGGCGTTCCAGGCCGACGAACGGGCAATCCTGGAGCAAGTGTTGCAGATGGCGGCCGTCGGCGAGGCGGAAGTCGGCGGGTACCAGCTCGGCGAGCGGGTAGAGCACGAAGGGGCGTGCCTGCATGTGGTAGTGCGGCACTTTCAGGCGCGGCACATCGATGACCTCGTCACCGAACAGCAGTACGTCGAGGTCGAGGGTGCGTGGGCCCCAGCGTTCCTTGCGCACCCGGCCCTGGTCGTTCTCGATGGCTTGCAGGGCGTCGAGCAGCTCAAGTGGTGCCAGCGTCGTATCGAGGGCTGCCACGGCATTGGTGTAGCGCGGCTGGCCGGGCAGCAGCGAGTCACTGGTGTAGAGCGCCGATGCCGCTGCCAGGCGGGTGTCGGCGATCAGGTCCAGTGCCTGGAAGGCGCTGCGTAGCTGCTCGGTGGGTTGGTCGAGGTTGCTGCCCAGGCCGATGAACGCACGGGTGGCCATGCTCAGTCCCAGGCCTGCTCGTCGTCGCGCTTGCGCTTGGAGCCGCTGCGTTTGCGCTTGCGCGGGCCGGCACCGGCGCTGGCGCCTTCGTCACGGCTGCCGAGCTCGCGGATCATGTCGCGGCGCTGGCTGTCGTTGGCGTCCTGGTAGTCGGTCCACCACTGGCCCAGGCCGTCGGTTTCCTCGCCCGCGCTTTCACGCAGCAGCAGGAAGTCGTAGCCGGCGCGGAAGCGCGGGTTGTCCAGCATCATGTCGGCGCGCTTGCCGCTGCGCCGTGGCAGGCGCTCCTGCATGTCCCAGATCTCGCGGATCGGCAGGGTGAAGCGTTTCGGGATCGCGATGCGCTGGCACTGTTCGGCGATCAGGTCGTGGGCCGCACCGTTCATGGCCGGGATCGGCGGTACGCCTTGGCTCTGCAGGTACAGCGCGCGGCCCGGCAGGGCTGGCCAGAGCAGCGCGGCGAACAGGAACGCCGGTGTTACCGGTTTGCCCTGCTTGACGCGCAGGTCGGTGTTCATCAGCGCCTGGCTGATCAGGGTGTGGGTGTACGTCGGGCGTTCTTCCAGCGCATGGCTGCTGGCTGGGAACAAGGGTTCGAACAACTCCAGATCGACCAGCATCTCGAAGGTCATCGCACCCTGGCCGTTGAGGAACAGCTTGAGGCTTTCCTCGAACAGGCGGGCAGGCGGGATATCACGCAGCATCGGCGCCAGCTTGCGAATCGGCGCCACGGTGTGTTTCTCGATGCCGAAGTCCAGCTTGGCGGCGAAGCGCACGGCCCGCAGCATGCGCACCGGGTCTTCCTGGTAACGGTGGGTGGGGTCGCCGATCAAGCGCAGCAGGCGGTTGCGGATATCGTGCACACCGTTGGCGTAGTCGAGGATGCGTTCGCTGACCGGGTCGTAGTACAGGGCGTTGATGGTGAAGTCGCGGCGCTGCGCGTCTTCTTCCAGGGTGCCGTATACGTTGTCACGCAGGATGCGACCACTGGCGTTGTGCGACGAGCGGTGGCTGTCGGCCTGGTCTTCATCTGAGTGTGGGGCGCGGAAGGTGGCGACTTCGATGATTTCGCGGCCGAAATGCACGTGGACCAGCTTGAAGCGCCGGCCAATGATACGGGCGTTGCGAAACTCGGCGCGCACCTGTTCAGGGGTGGCGCTGGTGGCGACGTCGAAGTCCTTGGGCGTGATGCCCAGCAGCAGGTCGCGCACGCAGCCACCGACCAGGTAGGCCTGGTAGCCGGCCGCCTGCAGGCGCTCGACGATGCCCACGGCATGGCGGCTGAACTGGCTGCGCTGCAGCGAGTGCTGGCTCTTGTTGATCACTTCAGGCGTGGTGCGCCTGTGGTGCTGGCCACGGACGGGCGGGCGGAACGACTGGAACAGCTTCTTCAGCATGGGATGCACTGTTTGAAGGAATGTTCGGCCAAGGATAGGAGAATGGCCGCATGATGGCCGGGGATTCTAGCATTTACTGGGGGAATGGTGTAGGCGCTGTGTAGACGGTGATGCGGGAGGGGGAGAAACGACATGGGGAGCCGAAGCTCCCCACCAAGTCGTTGTGTGCTCTTATTATTTTTCTGCTGGGCTTCTTGTTTTTGTTGAGTGCCCTGTTCACAAATCTCGAAGCTTGTGAACGACCCCAAAACCTGGGGTGAAGAGCAAACGGATTGCTTTGGTCGCCGAGATGATGCTGATCTTTCGATCCAATCAGTTCAGGTGCTGCTTTTGAGTGCAGTTTTTGTTGTTCTCTGCCTGATCGTGGGGCAAGCCCCAAACACAACTCCTCTCCAAAAGAATCAGTTAGCTGCGCCTCCGCCGTCTTGTTCTTATTGTGCGTGAGCCGTTTCGTCTTGTTCTTATTCTGAGTTGCAGTGCTTGTTATTGTTCTTGTACGAAAGATATAGCAGGTGCCGTGCCAACTTTTGCAAACCCAATGAAACCGGGGGTTCTGGCGAATCTGGCAGGGTGCGAGGGTGGGCAAATGTAGAAATTTCGTTACCGTACGCCTCGAAGGCTGTTACGCCATCGAACATGGGTAACAGATTTTTGCGGGAACTGGTCTGTTACCGCCCTCGCAAAGCATCGCGGGGCAAGCCTGCCCCCACGCCAGCTTTGTCTGGTGCGTGGGAGCGGGCTTGCCCCGCGATCAGATCATGCAGAATCAATTGTCGCTGGTGGCGTTGCTCTTGCGTCGTGGAATGCCCAGGCGTTGTCGGCGTTCCCACAGGCACTTGCGGCTGACCCCGAGCTTGCGGGCCAACTCGGTCTCGGTCATGTGGTCCTGATGCTCAAGGACGAAATGCTGGAAGTAATCCTCCAGCGACAGGTCCTCGGTCGGCTCATGGCTGGCATTGTTGGCACTGGCGAGCGTCGGCAGGTTGTCCAGCGTGTCGTCGTCTTCCAGATCGCCAAGCTCGATGTCGATACCCAGCAGGTCGGCGGAAATTTCTGCGCTCTCGCTGAGAATCACCGCGCGCTCCACGGCGTTCTCCAGTTCGCGCACGTTGCCTGGCCAGCTGTAGTGGCGGATGGCTTGTTCGGCTTCGTGGGAGAAGTGCAGGTCGTCGCGGCCGATGCGGGCGCTCTGGCGGGCGAGGAAGGTATTGGCGATTTCGTTGACGTCGCTGCCACGCTCGCGCAGGGCCGGCAGTTTCAGGGCGATCACGTGCAGGCGGTAATACAGGTCTTCGCGGAACTGCCCGGCCTTGGCCAAGTTCTTCAAGTCACGGTGGGTGGCGGCGATCAGGCGTACATCGACCTTCTGCGACTGCACCGAGCCGACCCGGCGAATTTCGCCTTCCTGCAGCACGCGTAGCAGACGGGCCTGGGCTTCCAAAGGCAGTTCGCCAATCTCGTCGAGGAACAGGGTGCCGCCGTCGGCAGCCTCGACCAGGCCGGCGCGGCCGGCGTTGGCGCCGGTGAACGCGCCTTTCTCGTGGCCGAACAGTTCCGATTCGATGAGTGTTTCCGGGATCGCCGCGCAGTTCACCGAGATCATCGGTGCCTTGGCCCGGCGCGAAAGGTTGTGCAAGGCGCGTGCGACCAGCTCTTTACCCGTGCCCGATTCACCCTGGATCAGCACATTGGAGTCAGTCGGGGCGACCTTGCGAATCTTGACGTACATGTCCTGCATCGGTGGGCAGGAGCCGATGATGCCGATCTCGCCGTTGGCCGGCGCGGTGCTGGCCTTGTCACTGGCGGCCTTGCCGTTACCGGCGCGTGGCTCGGCGGTTGATGCGGCGGCCGGGGCATTCTGCCGGTCGCGCAGGATGCGGGCCACGGCCTGGAGCATCTCGTCGTGGTCGAACGGCTTGGCGATGTAGTCCACCGCGCCCATCTTCATCGAGTCGACCGCCGAGCGCAGGCTGGCGTAACTGGTCATGATCAGCACCGGTGTGCCCTGGCCAAGCTTGATCAGCTCGGTGCCCGGGGCGCCCGGCAGGCGCAGGTCACTGACGATCAGGTCGAAGGTGGCAATGCTGAAGCGTTCCTGGGCTTCCTGCACCGAGCCGGCCTCGCTGACCTGGTACTGGTTCCGCTCGAGCAGGCGACGCAGGGCCGAACGGATGATGGTTTCGTCTTCGACGATCAGAATGTGCGGCATTGATTCAATTCTCTCGACGGTCTCGAATTTCAGGGGACGTCGCTACGACATGCCGGGGCAGGGTCACGCGGATCCGGGTACCACGTTGGCGCTCGATGTCGGCCGGGCTGTCGATGGTGATTTGCCCATAATGCTCTTCCACGATGGAATAGACCAGAGCAAGCCCCAGTCCGGTTCCCTCGCCCGGGTCCTTGGTGGTGAAGAAGGGTTCGAACAGCCGGTCCATGATGCTTTTGGGGATGCCGCTGCCCTCATCCTCGACCACCAGGTCGACAGTGTGCTCGCTGACTTCGCTGCGCACCCGCACGGCACTGCCGGGGGGGGAGGCGTCGCGAGCGTTGGAGAGCAGGTTGATCAGCACCTGGGCCAGGCGCTGCGGATCGCCCTCGACCCAGTGGTCCGGGTCGCAGAGGTTGAAGAACTGTACTTCGAAGTTGCGCCGGTTCAACGCCAGCAGACCAATGGCATCCTGCGCCACTTCGGCCAGGCACACCGGCTCCTCACTGTTCTGCTGGCTACCGCCGGCGTGGGCAAAGCTCATCAGCGACTGGACGATGCGTGACACACGCTTGGTCTGCTCGAGGATCTGGCTGGACAGCTCGATGATCTCGCCATCACCTTCGCGTTCCTCGCGCAGGTTCTGCGCCAGGCAGGCAATGCCGGTGATCGGGTTGCCGATCTCGTGGGCCACGCCAGCGGCCAGGCGGCCGATGCTGGCCAAGCGTTCGGAGTGCACCAGCTTGTCTTCCAGCGCTTGTGTTTCGGTCAGGTCCTCGACCAGCAGCACCAGGCCACTGTTGCCTGGGGCCAGCGGCTCGTCGATGGCTGCCTTGTGCAGGTTGAGCCAGCGCGGCTGGCCATCGAGGGCCAGCCGCTGCTTGTGCAGGTGTTCGTCAGGCACGTTGATGAAACCTTGCAGCAGGCCGCGCCAAGGTTCGTCGATGGTCACCAGGCGTGAGCCGACCACATGCTTGGCGGCAATGCCGGTGAGCTCTTCCATCGCCTTGTTCCACATCAGGATCTCCTGGTCCTTGGCCAGCGAGCACACGCCCATGGGCAGTTCCTGGAGGGTCTGGCGGTGGTAGCGGCGCAGGGCGTCAAGCTCGGCGGCAAGGCCGGTCAGGCGCGAGTGGTAGTCCTCGAGGCGGCTCTCGATGAAATGGATGTCCTCGGTGACATAGTTCTCATTACCCGACTTGTACGGCAGGAAGGTCTCGACCATGTCCTGGGCAACGCTTGGGCCCATCAAGCCTGAGAGGTTGGCCTCGATACGGTCGCGCAGGCGTCGCAGGGCATAGGGGCGGCGCTCATCGAACGGCAGGTAGAGGTCGCGCAAGGCCTGCTCCACTTCCTTCTGCGCAGCCTTGGCCCCCAGCGGCTTGGCCAGTTGCGTGGCGAACTCCTGGGGCGAGGCGGCGTGCAGTTCCCGGCGTTGCGGGCGACGCACGTTGTCCACTGCACAGGCCTCGGCGGCGCTGACTTCCTCGCTGCTGGCGTTGGTGAACAGCGAGATCAGCGTGAACAACAGGACGTTGGCCGCCAGCGAAGCGATGGCTGCCATGTGCCAGCTGGTGTCGTCCAGCACGTAGATCATGTCCAGCAGCGGAATGTAGAAACCCTGCAGGTTGCCCAGCAGCGGCAGCAGCATGGTCACCATCCACACCAGCGTGCCCGCCACCAGGCCGGCGATAAAGCCGCGGCGGTTGGCGGTCGGCCAGTACAGCACCGAGAGCACCCCAGGCAGGAACTGCAGGGTGGCTACGAAGGCGACGATACCCAGGTTGGCCAGGCTCTGGTGGTTGTTCTGGGTGAGGTAGAAGACGAAGCCGGCGGTGATGATGGCGACGATCAGCGCCCGACGGGTCCATTTCAGCCAGCGGTAGATGTTGCCTTCGGCCGGCGGCTGGTACAGCGGCAGCACCAGGTGGTTCAGCGCCATGCCCGACAGCGCCAGGGTGGTGACGATGATCAGCCCGCTGGCCGCCGACAGCCCGCCGACGTACGCCAGCAGGGCCAGCGCCTCGTTGTTGGCGGCGATGCCCAGGCCCAGGGTGAAGTACTCGGGGTTGGTGCTGGCGCCCAGGCGCAGGCCGGCCCATAGCACCAGCGGCACGGCCAGGCTCATTAGCAGCAGGAACAGCGGCAGGCCCCAGCTGGCGCTGACCAGCGAGCGCGGGCTCAAGTTCTCGGTGAAGGCCATGTGGTACATGTGCGGCATGACGATCGCCGAGGCGAAGAACACCAGCAGCAGGGTACGCCATGGGCCCTCCTGCAGCGGTGTGTGCAGGGCGGCGAGGGCGGTCTGGTTCTGCAGCAGCCAGACTTCCAGCCCATGGGGGCCGCCAAACACGCCATACAGGGCGTATAGACCGATACCGCCCAGTGCGACCAGCTTGATCACCGACTCGAAGGCGATGGCGAACACCAGGCCTTCATGTTTCTCGCGGGTTGCGATATGGCGCGAGCCGAAGAAGATGGTGAACAGGATGATCAGCACGCAGAAGGCGAATGCCACCCGCGCCTTGACAGGCTCGCCGGTGAGGATGCTGATCGAGTCGGCCACCGCCTGGATCTGCAACGCCAGCAACGGCAGCACGCCGATCAACATGATCACCGTGGTCAGCGCACCGGCCCAGGTGCTGCGAAAGCGAAACGCCAGCAGGTCGGCCAGGGAAGACAGTTGGTAGGTGCGGGTGATCTTGAGAATGGGGTAGAGCAGCACCGGTGCCAGCAGGAAGGCCCCGGACACCCCGAGATAGCAGGCAAGGAACCCATAGCCGTACTGGTAGGCCAGGCCGACCGAGCCATAGAAGGCCCAGGCACTGGCATAGACGCCCAGCGACAAAGTGTAGGTCAGGGGGTGGCGGATGACCGCCCGTGGGATCAGCCCACGTTCGCTGATCCAGGCCACGCCGAACAGCACCAGCAGGTAGGCGGCGCTGATCAGGATCATCTGGGTCAGGCTAAAGCTCATCGGCATCTCGTTGGCTCTGCAGGATGAAGGTGACGACGATCAGGATCAGCCAGAGCAGGTAGGGGCGGTACCAGGCACCGGTCGGTTCGATCCACCAGTCCATGATGGCCGGGGAGAACAGGTAGATCCCCACGACCAGAAGCAGGACCAAACGATAGATGTACATGCTGGCCTCGATGGGTTGGGCGCTGCGGGCTTGGACTTATTATTGGCGCAAATGGCTGGGGCGATGCTAGCCGGATTCCATATGGTTCGCCAAGAGGTTGAATTGATTGGGGTTTTCAAATGGATTCTGGTGTTGGACGGTAGGGCCCTTTCGCCAGCAAGCTGGCTCCTACCGGTGGCGCGAAACCCTGTAGGAGCCGGCTTGCCGGCGAAAGGGCCGGCGAGACACTCAACGAAGGTCGGCCTCGGGTACCGTCATTTGCCGCGCAATGTTGTCCGGCTGCCACTGCTGGCGCGCCACGGCTAGCACCTCGGCCGGGCTGGCGCCTATCAGCGCTGGATCCGTTTGCTGCCCCAGCGCGCGCAGGGCCCGTAACAGCAACGGTGTCGCCTGGTCCGCTTCCAGCGGCGGCGAACGGTACGACTTGCCCAGTTTGTGCCCATCCGGCTGGACGATCAGCGGGATATGCAGGTAACGCGGCTGCGAAAAGCCCAGCAACTCTTGCAGGTACAGCTGGCGCGGCGTGTTGTCCAGCAGGTCGGCGCCACGCACGATGTCGGTGATGCCCTGCCAGGCATCGTCCAGCACCACCGCCAGCTGATACGCGTACAGCCCATCTCGGCGCTGGATCACGAAGTCACCCACCTCACGCCCCAGGTGTTGCTCGAACCCGCCCTGGACCCGGTCGTTGAACCGGTAGATCAGCTCCGGCACCCGCAGGCGGATCGCCGCACCTTCGCGGGCATGCCCGGCATTGCGGCAAAACCCTGGGTATACGCCGTCATAACCTTCCAGCTGCTTGCGCGAACAGGTGCAGGCGTAGGCCAGGCCCATGTTGAACAGGCGGTCGACGACGGCGGCATAGGCCTCGTGGCGCTGGCTCTGGAACACCACCTCGCCATCCCATTCCAGGCCGTAGCGTTCGAGGGTCTGCAGGATGGCGTCACGGGCGCCGGGCATCTCCCGGGGCGGGTCGGTGTCTTCCATGCGCAACAGCCAGCGGCCATTCACGGCGCGAGCGTCGAGCCAGGAAGCGAGGGCGGCCACCAGCGAACCGAAATGCAGGAAGCCGCTGGGGGTGGGGGCGAAGCGGCCGATGTAGCGGGAGTCGTTCATGGGCTGTGCAGGCTATATAAATGAAAACGGGGCGCATGATGCGCCCCGTCTGAAAGGGAGAGGGATCAGCCTTTGCCGACCGTCTTTTCCTTTTTCTCGGAAATCTCCTTGCAGTCGAAGCACAGGTCGGCGGTGGGGCGGGCTTCCAGGCGGCGCAGGCCGATCTCGATGCCACAGGACTCACACCAGCCGTAATCGTTGTCCTGGATCTTCTGCAGGGTCTTGTCGATCTTCTTGATCAACTTGCGCTCACGGTCACGGTTGCGCAGTTCCAGGGCGAACTCTTCTTCCTGGCTGGCGCGGTCTGCCGGGTCGGGGAAGTTGGCAGCTTCATCCTTCATGTGGTCCACAGTGCGATCCACACTGACCATCAGCTCGCCTTTCCAGGCATTGAGGAGCTTGGTGAAGTGCGCTTTCATGGGTTTGCCCATGTACTCTTCGCCCTTGGTCTCTACGTAGGGCTCGACACCGTACATGGTCTGGACTTTTTGCTTTTCTACGGTGGACATGAATAGACCGCCTCTCACTCATCTGATCCAATGCGCAGGCTTGCTTCCATCTCCGGCGCCCGCCGGCCCTGCGACTGCGAGCCGCCGAACTTACCAGATAGATCCGGGGTGCGCTACCCCGCCCTATTCCTGCTATTGACAGCAGGGCGGGCGGCACGTTCGCTGCGGCGCACAGGTAGAATCACCAGTTTAGACCCAATTGAGAGAAGGCCCATGGCTCAGCCACACAGTGCGCGCAGTCGCGCCATCGAACCCTTCCACGTCATGGCCCTGCTGGCCCGCGCCAACGAGCTGCAGGCCACAGGCCACGACGTGATCCACCTCGAGATCGGCGAGCCGGACTTCACCACCGCCGCGCCGATCGTCGCCGCCGGCCAGGCGGCCCTGGCCGCGGGGCACACCCGCTACACCGCGGCCCGTGGCCTGCCACAACTGCGCGAAGCGATCGCCGGGTTCTATGGCCAGCGCTACGGTGTGGACCTGGACCCGGAGCGCGTACTCATCACCCCGGGCGGTTCCGGCGCGCTGCTGTTGGCCAGCAGCCTGCTGGTCGACCCGGGTAAGCACTGGCTGCTCGCCGACCCGGGCTACCCGTGCAACCGCCACTTTCTGCGCCTGGTAGAAGGTGGCGCGCAGCTGGTACCGGTGGGGCCGGAGGTGAACTACCAGCTCACCGCCGATCTGGTCGACCGCCATTGGGATAAAGACACCGTCGGCGTGCTGGTGGCCTCGCCAGCCAACCCGACCGGCACGGTGCTCGATCGCGACGAGCTGGCCAGCCTGTCCAAGGCCACCCGCGAGCGGCATGGCCATTTCGTGGTGGATGAGATCTACCACGGCCTGACCTACGGCATGGACGCGCCCAGCGTTCTGGAAGTGGACGACCAGGCCTTCGTCCTGAACAGTTTTTCGAAATACTTCGGCATGACTGGCTGGCGCCTCGGCTGGCTGGTCGCACCACCGTCGGCGGTGGGCGACCTGGAGAAGCTGGCACAGAACCTATACATCAGCGCCCCGAGCATGGCCCAGCACGCCGCGCTGGCGTGCTTCCAGCCGGACACCCTGGCGATTCTCGAGGAGCGCCGCACCGAGTTCGCCCGCCGTCGCGACTACCTGCTGCCGGCGCTGCGCGAACTGGGCTTCGGCATCGCCGTCGAGCCGCAGGGCGCCTTCTATCTGTATGCCGATATCAGCCAGTTCGGTGGTGATGCCTTCGCCTTCTGTCGGCATTTCCTGGAAACCGAGCACCTGGCCTTCACTCCGGGCCTGGATTTCGGCCGCCACCAGGCCGCTCATCATGTGCGTTTCGCCTACACCCAGAGCCTGCCGCGCCTGGAAGAGGCGGTGCAGCGCATTGCCCGGGGCCTGCGGAGCTGGCAGGGCTGATGGTGTTTTTCCCTGAACTCGAAGAAGCGCGCCTGCTGCGCCGCTACAAGCGTTTCCTGGCTGACATCGAGTTGGCCAGTGGCGAGCAGTTGACCATCCACTGCCCGAACACCGGGTCCATGCTCAACTGCATGCGCGAAGGTGGGCAAGTCTGGTTCAGCCGCTCCAACGACCCCAAGCGCAAGCTGCCCGGCACCTGGGAGGTCAGCGAAACGCCCCAGGGCCGGCTGGCCTGCGTCAACACCGGGCGCGCCAATGCCCTGGTCGAGGAGGCGCTGCGCGCGGGCACCATCAGCGAACTGGCCGGTTTCAACTTGCTCAAGCGTGAGGTGGCGTATGGCGAGGAGCGCAGCCGCATCGACTTCTATCTCGAGTTCGCCGAGGGCCGCCCGGCCTACGTCGAGGTCAAGAGCGTCACCCTTGGCTTTCCTGACACGCCCGTGGCGGCCTTCCCCGATGCCGTCACCCAGCGTGGCGCCAAACACCTGCGCGAGCTGGCAGCCCTGGCTCGGCAAGGGATTCGCGCGGTGCAGCTGTATTGCGTGAACCTGACCGGCATTGAAGCGGTGCGCCCGGCCGAGGAAATTGACGCCGCCTACGCCCAGGCCCTACGCGCCGCAGTGGCGGAAGGCGTCGAAGTGCTGGCCTACGGCACGCGCCTGGATGCCCGCGGGATCGTCATCGATCGGCCACTGCCGGTATTGCTCAATCCGTGAGCCAGATGCCCTGGCTGTCTTCCCGGCAGTCCAGGGCCTCCAGCCACTCGCCTTCGCAGGGGCCGGCCACGCACTCGCCGCTGTCGATCACGAACAGTGCGCCATGGTGGGCGCAATGGATCAGGCTGGCGCTGTCATCGAGAAACTGGTCCGCCTCCCAGTTCAGCGGGATGCCGCGGTGCGGGCAGCGGTTGCGGTAGAGGTGGACCTTGCCCTGGCGGCGCACGCCGAACAGCGACACGCCGGCTACGCTGAAAGCGCGGCTTTGGCCTTCGGGGAGGGCGGTGGAGGCACAGAGAAAATGCATCGAGGTAGGTTCTTCCGGTTAAGCCGTGTGACAAAGGGATGGCTTGACGCTTCAATGAGAATAATTATCAAATTGCCCGTGTTCGCCGCGCCAGGCTACTTATGGTGCGCACTTGCGTCGCCCGCCACAAGGCGCGCGACTCGCCACCTGCAAAGGAACCTGAAGATGCGCCGTCCTGCTGCCCTGATCGCCCTGTGCGCCGGTCTTGCCCTGACCACTCAAGTGCTGGCTGGCGAACTGCCGCAACGCGTGGTCAGCGCCGGGGGCGCGCTGAGCGAGTGGATCAGCGCCCTGGGCGGCGAACAGCGCCTGGTCGGCGTCGATACCACCAGCCAGCACCCCGAATCGCTCAAGGCACTGCCCAGCATCGGTTACCAGCGCCAGTTGTCGGCCGAGGGCATTCTCAGCCTGCGCCCGGATGTGCTGGTCGGTACCGAAGAGATGGGGCCGCCGCCGGTGCTGGCGCAGATCCGCAAGGCGGGCGTGCGCGTCGAGCTGTTCTCCAGCAAGGCCGAACTGGGCGCGGTTGACGAGAACCTCAAGCAATTGGGGGTGTTGCTGGGTAACGAACAGAAAGCGGCGGCGCTGACGGCCGATTACCATCACCAGTTGGACACCCTGCAAAGCCAGGTCAAGCAGGCCCAGGCCAGCCAGAGGGCGCCGGGGGTGTTGCTGTTGGTTGGGCATGCCGGTGCCAAGCCTTTGATCGCGGGGCAGGGCACCTCCGGCGACTGGGTGCTGCGCCAGGCCGGTGCGCGCAACCTCGCTGACCACCAGGGGTACAAGAACTTTTCGGTTGAGGCGCTGGCCGCCCTGGACCCGGACGTAGTGGTGTTCTCCGACCGCACCCTCAGCGGCGAGCAGGCCTTGCAAGCCCTGCTGAAAGAGAACCCAGCCCTGGCCGCTTCGCGGGCGGTGCGGGACAAGCGTCTTGTCTCGCTCGACCCGACGCTGCTGGTCGGTGGCCTGGGGCCACGCCTGCCCGCCACCTTGCATGACCTGGCGGCACGCTTCTACCCAGCGGCCAAGGATAGCCTTGGCCAATGAGACAGCGGGTCGCGCCTCGTACACTGTTCATTTGCCTCGCATTGTTGTGCCTGTTGGCGGTATGGCTGTCGCTGGCCCTGGGCCCAGTCAGCCTGCCGTTGCTCGATACCGTGCGCGGCGGCCTGCGTTTGATGGGCCTGCCGCTTGCCAGTGATGGACTCGAGCAGGCAGAAATGATCCTTGGTCAGATCCGCCTGCCACGCACCTTGCTGGGCCTAGCGGTCGGAGCGGTGCTGGCGCTGTCTGGCGTGGCCATGCAGGGGCTGTTTCGCAACCCGCTGGCCGATCCTGGGCTGGTGGGCGTCGCCAGTGGCGCCGCCCTGGGCGCGGCGGTGGCGATCGTTGGTGGTAGTTGGTTGGGCGGCATGCCTGAATGGTTCGCACCGTACCTGTTGTCGCTATGCGCGTTTATCGGTGGCCTGGGGGTGACGGCCATGGTCTACCGCCTAGGCCGACGTGACGGGCAGACCAACGTGGCCACCATGCTCCTGGCCGGTATCGCCATGACCGCGTTGGGCGGCTCAGCCGTTGGCCTGTTCACCTACCTGGCCGACGACGCCACATTGCGTACCCTGACCTTCTGGAACCTCGGCAGCCTCAACGGCGCCAGCTATGAGCGCCTGTGGCCGCTGCTGCTGGTGGCTGCACTCGTTGCGCTATGGTTGCCACGGCGGGCCCAGGCGCTCAATGCGTTGTTGCTGGGCGAGTCCGAGGCGCGCCACCTGGGCGTCGAGGTCGAGCGCCTGAAGCGCGAACTGGTGTTCTGTACCGCCTTGGGCGTCGGTGCGGCGGTGGCCGCTGCCGGGCTGATCGGCTTCATCGGCCTGGTGGTGCCGCATCTGGTGCGGCTGGTGGCGGGGCCGGATCACCGGGTGCTGCTACCCGCTTCGCTGCTGGCAGGCGGCACATTGTTGCTGTTCGCTGATCTGATCGCGCGCCTGGCCTTGGCGCCTGCGGAGCTGCCGATCGGTATCGTCACCGCGTTCATCGGCGCGCCGTTCTTTCTGTTCCTGCTGGTGAAGGTGCGTAACTGATGCTCGATGTCGAGGGGCTCCACCTCAAGCGCGGCAGCAGCGAAGTGCTGCGCGATATCAACTTGCAGCTACACCCCGGCCAGATACTGGGTGTGCTCGGCCCCAATGGCGCCGGCAAGAGCAGCTTGCTGGGCGCGTTGTGTGGCGAGTTTTCACCGAGTGCCGGGCAGGTACGCCTGGACGGGCGCACCCTGGACGCCTGGCCCGGGCAGGAACGCGCCCGGCGCCTGGCCGTGCTACCCCAGGCGTCCAGCCTGGGGTTCGCCTTTAGTGTCGACGAAGTGGTCGGCCTGGGTCGACTGCCCCATGCCAGTGGTCGCCAGCGCGACCGCGAGATCGTCGAGGCTGCGCTGGCGGCGGCGGACGCCGGCCATCTGGCCAGCCGCAGCTACCTGGCATTGTCCGGCGGCGAGCGCCAGCGTGTGCACCTGGCCCGGGTACTCGCCCAGTTGTGGCCGGGCGAGGCGGGTACCACGCTGTTGCTGGACGAGCCGACGTCCGCCCTCGACCCCTTGCACCAGCACACCACGCTGCAAGCGGTGCGCAGTTTCGCCGATCGCGGCGCGGCGGTGCTGGTGATCCTGCATGACCTCAACCTGGCAGCGCGCTACTGTGACCATATCCTGCTGCTGGAGCATGGCCGCTGCCATGCCCTGGACACGCCGCAACGGGTGTTGACCCCGACGGCACTCCATGCCGTGTTCGGTATCGATGTGCTGGTGCAGCCGCACCCGGAGCGCGGGCACCCGTTGATCATCACTCGCTAGGAGCCTGACCCATGCGCCATCCTTTGTTGTCCGGCTTGTTGATCTGCCTGGCGCTGGCGTTGGCAGGCTGCCAGGCGCAACTGATGCCCCTGCCGGCCTGGCAGAGCAGTGAAGGGCGTGACAGCGCGCAGCTCGGGCAGATCGTCGATCTGGCCAGCGGTAAGACGCTGACGCCTGAGCAACTGGTGCAGCGGCTACAGTGCGCACCTCGGGTATTGGTCGGCGAAAAGCACGACAACCCTGATCACCACGCGTTGCAGCTCTGGTTGCTGCGTGCCCTGGAAAGCCGTCGCCCGCAGGGCAGCCTGCTGCTCGAGATGCTAGAGCCCGGGCAGCAGCCTTTGGTCGATGCGCAAAAGGCCCAGGCACGGCCGGCGCAGGACTTGCCCAAGGCACTCGGCTGGCAGGAGGGATGGGACTGGGCGCTGTATGGGCCGATTGTCCGCGAAGCGCTGGCCCACCCTTATCCGTTGCTGTCTGCCAACTTGTCGCCGGAGGAGGTCCGCCAGGCCTATCGCCAGCCAGTGACGCCTGCGGGTGAGCGGTCGAATGCCCCGGCCGTGGTGCAGGCACTGCGCGAGCAGGTGCGCGCCGGCCATTGCGACCTGCTGCCCGAGAGCCAGCTACCGGCGATGCTCAGCGTCCAGCAACAGCGCGACCGGCGCATCGCCGAACGCCTGCTGGCGGCGCCACAGCCGGCCTTGCTGTTCACCGGCAGCTATCATGCGCGTAAGGACCTGGGCGCGCCGTTGCACCTCGCCGACCTGGGGGCGCAAGGGCAAGGTATGGTGCTACTGCTGACGGAGGTCGGCGAGACGGTCGAACCAGGCATGGCCGACTTCGTCTGGTACACCGCGGCGCTCCCCGAGCAGGACTACTGCGCGCCACTGCGCAAAACCCGCTGAATTGCAGGCAAAAAAAGACCCGGCAATGTGCCGGGTCAATAACCGTGATTAGCCTGATGAGGAGATAATCTGAGAGTCCGAACCAGGGAGCTTTCAGGTTACCCAACCAGTCTCGCGACTAGTTGTGATAATCATAACGATTCTCATTTCGTAGTCAATGCCTTTTGCCTGATTATTTCTCGATCTTCTGCGGGTGGCTTTTCGCATCCAGTTGTTGATTGAGCGCTTGCTTGCGCTCGGCGGGCAGGTCGTTCCAGTGCATGTCCAGCAGGGCACCCTCGATGGCATACAACAACACCTTAGAAGCCCGGAACCCTCGCGTTCTAACGGCGTGATAAGCCCCCACCGCGCCCAGGCGGCGTAGGTCCGATGCACTGTGGATACCGACGGCGTGCAGCCATTGCGCGGAGGTCTTGCCAAGGTTTTTCAGATGCTGCAATTCATCGTTCATCGAGCCTCCTTGCGATGGCTGAACGGGTCGTGGGGATAAATCGCGAGCAGGTCAACGTGGAGTGTAGCGGGGGTTGGCAATTGCGCGGCCTTTTGCCATCTGCCGCCGACAGGCTGCCAGCGGTACGCATGCACCGTAGGAGCCAGCGTTGCTGGCGAACCGCCGCCCCGCTGAAGACAGGCTTCGAGACGATTCGCCAGCAAGGCTGGCTCCTACAGGGGCGTCGGGGTCAGCGGGTGGTGCGGTAGCGCATGCGCGTGCCGAATTTCACCGACATGAGGATCTCGTCGGCACTCAGCTCGCTGGGGAAGTAAGTGCCGGAGATCTGCGCATGGGCAAGGCTCGCCCCCTCCATCCCGTTCTCCCGCAAGTCGAGCCCACGCAGGTCGGCAGCACGGAAGTACGCGTCGGTGAAGTCGATGCCGCGCACATCCAGGTCACGCAGGTCGAGGCCACGGAAATCGCCACCGCGAAAGTCAATGGGCGTGTCCACGGGCTTCTCGCGGTTGAAGGCGGCGATCTTCTCATCGCGCACCATGATGTACAGGACGTTGTCCAGCTGGCGGGGTTGATTCATGGCGGCGCCTCCTCGTGGGTGTGATGATATTGTAATGACATCACTGAGCAGGCGCCGAACTTCAGGCGTGAACTGTCGACTGCTTCACGCCTGATGCATCAAAGGCCGGGCAGGTACTGGCGAATCTGCTCGATCAGTTGGTCCATGCTGGTGCTTTCCTGGGTGTCGACGCGCTTGCTGTGCTTGAGCTCTTCCGCGTCCAGTGGCTCGCGGCTGGCCTGTTGGGCCTGGACCACCTCCAGAGTGGCATCCGAGGGGTCGACGTTCTCGGCCTGGCGCTGGGCCAGCCAGCTGGCGATGACGGTTTCGGGCGCCTGGCAATCGAGGATCAGGAACGGCACGCCGGTCTCGCTGGCCACCTCGGCCGCGGCCTTGCGCTGATCGTGCTTGAGGTAGGTGGCATCAAGCACCACCGGGAAGCCGGCGCGCAGGATGGTCGCCGCCAGCGCATGCAGGCGCTGGTAGGTGGCCGCGCTGGCGTCCTTGTCGTAGATGCCCGCCTGCAACTGGCCGGCATTACTTTGCTGCTGTTCGCCGAATAGGCGCTTGCGTTCGACGTCGGAGCGCACTCGCACGGCGCCCAGCGCCTCTACCAGGCGCATGGCCACGTGGCTCTTGCCCACGGCCGAAACGCCATGGGTCACGGCCAGCAGGCGCGACGGGATGGCGCTGTAGCTTTCAGCCAGGTTGGCGTAGTTGCGGTAGGTGCGCAGGGTGGTGGCGCGCTGCACGCCGTCGGCCTCGGCCGGCATGCTGAACAGGGCGACCTTGGCCCGCACCAGGGCGCGGTAGGCTTTGTAGAAGTTCAGCAGCTCCAGGCCTTCGTAGTCGCCGGTCAGCTCCAGGTACTGGCTGATGAAGCGGCGCGACAGGCACTTCAGGCCACGGTCTTCGAGGTCCATGGCGAGGAAACCGATATCGGCGTAGACGTCGGTCAGGCGGAACGGTTCGTTGAACTCGATGCAGTCGAAGATCACCACCTTGCCGTCGATCAGGGTGGCGTTGCCCAGGTGGATGTCGCCGTGGCATTCACGGATGAAACCGTTGGCCTTGCGTGTCTCGAGCAGGCCATGCAGGCGCTTGAAGCTGTCCTGGGCCCAGGCCTGCAGGTTGTCGAGCTGTTGCAGGTCGGCCTTGTCGGTGAGGAATGGGCGGATCTGCTCGAAGTTCTGCTCCACCGGCGCCATGACCGCGTCCGGGGTGCCCAGCGGGTGATCGAGCGACACCTTCGGCGCCCGCAGGTGGAACGCAGCGATCTGCGCGGCCATCTGGTCGATGTGGCCGGCATTCAGTTCGCCATTGGCCTGCAACGTGTTGAGCATCTGCCCCTGGGGGAACTGGCGCATCTTCAGCGCATACTCGATCGGCGTGCCCTCACCGCCCAGCTGTGGTGCCTCGGCGCTGCCGGTGATTGGCAACACTTCCAGGTACAGGCCGTCGGTCAGGCGCTGGTTAAGGCGCAGCTCTTCATTGCAGAAATGCCTGCGCTGGTCCAGGCCGGTGAAGTCGAGGAAGCCGAAGTTCATCGGCTTCTTGATCTTGTAGGCGAACTCGCCCGTGAGCAGGACCCAGGAAATGTGCGTCTCGATGAGCTGGAAGCCCTCGACGGGGTGTGGATAGAGGGCAGGGTTCTGCAGCGCGCTGATCAGGGCTTGGCTCACGGAGGTTCCTTTTCTGGGGGGCAGGGAATTCGAATCCGCCATTATGGTCAATGGTGCCGTCCCTGCAAACCGCCGCGGGGCGTCTGCCTCCCTTTTCCAAAGTGCGTATAATCCGCCGCCATGACACGTACCCGAAATCCCCGCACCCCCAAACAACGCCCGACCGGCCGCGCCCGCGCCTGGCTGGGCTGGGCGCTCAAGCTCAGCCTGGTCGGCCTCGTCGTGATCGCCGGCTTCGCGGTTTATCTCGATGCCACCGTGCAGGAGAAGTTCTCCGGCAAGCGCTGGACCATCCCGGCCAAGGTGTATGCGCGGCCGCTGGAGCTGTTCGTCGGCCAGAAGCTCAGCCGCAACGACTTCCTCACCGAGCTCGACGCCCTGGGTTACCGCCGCGAAAGCGCGGCCAACGGCCCAGGCGCGGCGTCGGTCAACGGTAACGATGTCGAGCTCAATACCCGTGGCTTCCAGTTCTACGAGGGCATGGAGCCGGCGCAGTACGTGCGCGTGCGCTTTTCCGGCGACTACGTCGCGGGCCTCAGCGGCGCCAACGGCGGCAAACTCGATGTGGTGCGGCTTGAGCCGCTGATGATCGGCGGCATCTACCCGAAGAACCTCGAAGACCGCATCCTGATCAAGATCGACCAGGTGCCGCCGTACCTGCTGGAAACCCTGATCGCCACGGAAGACCGCGATTTCTACAGCCACTTCGGTGTCTCGCCCAAGTCCATCGCCCGGGCTGTATGGGTCAACACCTCGTCTGGCGCCATGCGCCAGGGCGGCAGTACCCTCACGCAACAGCTGGTGAAGAACTTCTTCCTCACCAACGAGCGCAGCCTCAGCCGCAAGCTGACCGAAGCCATGATGGCCGTGCTGCTGGAAATACACTACGACAAGCGTGAGATCCTCGAGGCGTACCTGAACGAAGTGTTCGTCGGCCAGGACGGCCAGCGCGCGGTGCACGGCTTCGGCCTGGCCAGCCAGTTCTTCTTCAGCCAGCCGCTGCAGGAACTCAAGCTGCACCAGATCGCCTTGCTGGTGGGCATGGTCAAGGGGCCGTCCTACTACAACCCGCGCCGTTACCCCGAGCGCGCGTTGCAGCGGCGCAACCTGGTGCTCGACCTGCTCGCCGAGCAAGGCGTGGTCGGCCAGGACGTGGTCGACGCGGCGAAGAAGATGCCGCTGGGCGTGACCAAGCGCGGCAGCCTGGCCGACAGCTCGTTCCCGGCCTTCCTCGACCTGGTCAAGCGTCAGCTGCGCCAGGACTACCGCGACGAAGACTTGACCGAAGAAGGCCTGCGCATCTTCACCAGTTTCGACCCGATCCTGCAGATGAAGGCCGAGACCGCCATGAGCGAGACCTTCAAGCGCCTGGCCGGACGCAAGGGCGCCGACGAGGTGGAGTCGGCGATGGTCGTCACCAACCCCGAAACCGGTGAAGTCCAGGCGCTGATCGGCAGCCGCCAGTCGGGCTTCGCCGGCTTCAACCGCGCCATCGACGCAGTGCGGCCAATCGGCTCGCTGGTCAAGCCGGCAGTCTATCTCACCGCCCTGGAGCAACCGAGCAAGTACACCCTGACCACCTGGGTGCAGGACGAACCGTTCTCGGTCAAGGGCGCTGACGGCCAGGTATGGCGTCCGCAGAACTACGACCGCCGCCCGCATGGCACCATTTACCTCTATCAGGGCCTGGCCAACTCCTACAACCTGTCGACCGCCAAGCTCGGCCTGGAAGTGGGCGTGCCCAATGTGATCAAGACCATCGGCCGGCTGGGCGTGCAGGTCGACTGGCCGGCATTCCCGTCGATGCTGCTGGGCGCCGGCGGCATGTCGCCGATGCAGGTCGCGACCATGTACCAGACCATCGCCAACGGTGGCTTCAACACCCCGATGCGCGGTATCCGCAGCGTGCTTACCGCCGAAGGCGAGCCGCTCAAGCGATACCCGTTCCAGATCCAGCAGACCTTCGACCCAGGCGCTATCTACCTGGTGCAGAACGCCATGCAGCGGGTGATGCGCGAAGGTACCGGGCGCTCGGTGTACAACGTGCTGCCCAGCTCGCTGACCCTGGCGGGCAAGACGGGCACCAGTAACGACTCGCGTGACAGCTGGTTCTCCGGTTTCAGCCAGGACCTGCTGGCAGTGGTCTGGCTTGGCCGCGACGACAACGGCAAGACACCCTTCACCGGCGCCACCGGTGCGTTGCAGGTATGGACCAGCTTCATGAAAAAAGCCGACCCGCTGCCGCTGGACATGCCTCAGCCGGACAACGTCGTGAAGTCGTGGATCGACCCTTACAGCGGCCAAGGTTCCGACGGCAGCTGTCCGGGAGCGGTGCAGATGCCGTATATTCGCGGCAGTGAACCAGCCGCTGGCGCCACCTGTGGTGGCGAGCAGAACCCGGCCGAGTCGGTGATGGACTGGGTCAAGGGCTGGATGAATTGAGCACGAGCTTCTGAAGAGGGTGTGAAGTGAACAAGTGGTGGATACCTGCCCTGGCGGCAGTCAGTGTGCTGCACGGCTGTACCAGCGTCCCGCGTGGCAACATTCCGGTGGTCGATTCGAGCACTCGGGTTTCGAACAGCGAGCGCATTGCCGCCAACCGCACCTCGGCCTACCCGACCAGCGGCGGCAGCAGCCAGGCGCAGGCGTTGCCCGAGGATTCCGGCGTGACCGTGATGATCCCGCAAGGCACCGGCGGCGCGCCGATTCAGTCGTTCCCGGCGGGCAGCGGCGCAGCCCCGATCAGCACCGGCCCGATCACGCCGGGCCCGGTCAGCAGCGCTCCGATCGCGACCAACCCCAACCCGGTCGCCGATGAGCCCTTCGACATCGCGTCGATGAGCAACCCGGCGCCGGTCAGCAGCGCGCCAACCGGCATTCCGCGGGGTAGTGTTTCCGGCGGCGGCCTGTCCGCCGACGAACAGCTCGACGGCCCGGTGCTGGCGTTGCTGACCACCGCCCAGCAGCAGCAGGGCAGCGGCGACTTCAATGGCGCGGCTTCGAGCCTGGAACGCGCCCAGCGCATCGCCCCGCGTGAGCCGCAGGTGCTGTTCCGCCTGGCCCAGGTGCGCCTGTCGCAAGGCGACGCGGCGCAATCGGAGCAACTGGCCCGCCGTGCCCTGACTTACGCCAACGGCCGCCCCGACCTGCAGGCGCAGCTGTGGAGCACCATCGCCCAGGCCCGCGAGAAGCAGGGTGACAGCGCTGGCGCGGCACTGGCGCGGCAGAAGGCGCGGGTCAACCTGTGATGGAGCAGCGCATCCTCGACATCGCCGACCATCTGCTGCTGATTGAGCGCGAGCTCAAGGTCCAGGGCTGGTGGAGTGATGAGGTACCCAGTGCACAAGCGCTGGCCAGCGTGGTGCCGTTCGCGGTCGACAGCATGGCCTTCGAACAGTGGCTGCAGTGGATCTTCCTGCCGCGCATGAAGCTGATCCTCGAGCATGGTCACCTACTGCCCAACGCCTCCGGCATCCTGGTGATGGCGGAAACGGTATTTGTCGACCGCCCGGAACAAAGCCGCGAACTACGGCGGCTGCTGGCAGAATTCGACCAATTGATCAGCCCATCAGCCTGATTTCTTCTCTTTTTCCTTTAAGGGCCGCAGATTGTGGCCCTTTTTTATGGAAATCTTAATTATTCTGCTGCTGCTCGCCTTTTTAGTGGTTGCAGGAATTCATCTTGCCGAAAATTTGGCAATAATTTCTCTTGACTTGTGCGCGCCGAATCACAAGAATCCAGATTCCGCTGTAGAGGGACTGCCAGAAGCAGACCCGCTAAGCAGATCATGAGGCGCACACCCGCGCCGACTTGTAACACCCCGCAACGCGTTACCTCGCGCTGGGTGGGAAGGCCCGCAACACACCAGGGCAGTCCCAATACTTGCTCAGTCAGTGCTGACGTTCGCTCATGCTCTGCTTGGCAGTAAACCTATTAAGACCCGCTCAGTGAGGGCGGTATTCTGGCGTTTTAGAGGTGAACAACGTGGAGCTTTTATCTGGCGCTGAGATGGTCGTCCGCTTCTTGCGTGACGAAGGCGTTAAGCACATCTACGGGTACCCTGGTGGTGCTCTCCTTCATGTTTACGATGCCCTGTTCAAGGAACCGGAAGTCCAGCACATCCTGGTTCGTCACGAGCAGGCTGCCACCCATATGGCGGACGGTTACGCCCGTGCCACCGGCAAGGCCGGCGTAGTGTTGGTGACTTCCGGCCCGGGCGCGACCAATGCCATCACCGGCATTGCCACCGCCTACATGGACTCCATTCCGATGGTCATCCTGTCTGGCCAGGTGCCCAGCACCATGGTGGGTACCGATGCGTTCCAGGAAACCGACATGATCGGTATTTCCCGGCCGATCGTGAAGCACAGCTTCATGATCAAACACGCTTCGGAAATCCCTGAAGTCCTGAAAAAAGCGTTCTATCTTGCGCAGTCCGGCCGCCCCGGCCCGGTAGTGGTCGACATTCCAAAAGATATGACCAACCCGGCCGAGAAGTTCGAGTACATCTACCCGAAAAAGGTCAAGCTGCGTTCGTATAGCCCCGCCGTGCGCGGCCACTCCGGCCAGATCCGCAAGGCGGCCGAGATGCTCCTCGCGGCCAAGCGCCCGATCGTCTACTCCGGCGGTGGTGTAATTCTGGGTGGCGGCTCCGAAGCCCTCACCGAAATCGCCAAGTCGCTGAACCTGCCGGTCACCAACACCCTGATGGGCCTCGGTGGCTTCCCCGGTACTGATCGCCAGTTCCTCGGCATGCTCGGCATGCACGGCAGCTACACCGCCAACATGACCATGCACCACGCCGACGTGATCTTCGCCGTCGGTGCTCGCTTCGACGACCGCGTGGTCAACGGCCCGGCCAAGTTCTGCCCGAACGCCAAGATCATCCACATCGACATCGACCCGGCGTCGATCTCCAAGATGATCAAGGCCGATGTGCCGATCGTCGGCCCGGTCGAAAGCGTGCTGAGCGAGATGCTCACCATTCTCAAAGAGATCGGCGAGCAGCCCGACAAGGCCGCGCTGGACGCCTGGTGGAAGCAGATCGACGAATGGCGCGGCGACGGTGAGCTGTTCCCCTACGACAAGGGGGACGGCAACCTCATCAAGCCCCAGCAGGTGATCGAGACCTTGTGCGAAGTGACAAAAGGCGATGCCTTCGTCACCTCCGACGTGGGCCAGCACCAGATGTTCGCGGCGCAGTACTACCGCTTCAACAAACCCAACCGCTGGATCAACTCCGGTGGCCTGGGCACCATGGGCTTCGGTTTTCCCGCGGCCATGGGCGTCAAGCTCAACTTCCCCGACCAGGACGTGGCCTGTGTTACCGGTGAAGGCAGCATCCAGATGAACATCCAGGAGCTGTCCACCTGCATGCAGTACGGTTTGCCGGTGAAGATCGTCAACCTGAACAACGGTGTGTTGGGTATGGTCCGCCAATGGCAGGACATGGCCTACAACGGTCGCCACTCGCACTCGTACGTCGAGTCGCTGCCGGACTTCGTCAAGCTGGCCGAGGCCTATGGCCACGTGGGGATCCGCATCACCAGCCTGAAAGACCTCAAGCCCAAACTGGAAGAGGCTTTCGCGATGAAGGACCGCCTGGTGTTCATCGACATCGCGGTCGACCGGACCGAGCACGTCTATCCGATGCAGATCAAGGACGGCTCGATGCGTGACATGTGGCTGAGCAAGACGGAGCGTACCTGATATGCGGCACATCATCTCCTTGCTGCTGGAAAACGAACCCGGTGCTTTGTCTCGCGTGGTCGGCCTGTTCTCCCAGCGCAACTACAACATTGAAAGCCTGACCGTGGCACCGACCGAAGACCCGACCTTGTCGCGTCTGACGCTGACCACCGTTGGCCATGACGAAGTGATCGAGCAGATCACCAAGAACCTGAACAAGCTGGTCGAAGTGGTCAAGCTTGTCGACCTGTCGGAAAGCGCTCACATCGAGCGTGAACTGATGCTGGTCAAGGTCAAGGCCACCGGTGCCCAGCGTGCCGAAATCAAGCGCACCACGGATATCTTCCGTGGCCAGATCGTCGACGTGACCGCCAGCGTGTACACCGTGCAGCTGAGTGGCACCAGCGACAAGCTGGACAGCTTCATCCAGGCCATCGGTACCGCATCGATTCTCGAAACCGTGCGCAGTGGCGTCACCGGCATTGCCCGTGGCGACAAAGTGCTCAGCATCTAACTTCAAAAATTAGCGATGGCTCCGCAGGGGCCGAGATATAACCAGGGGTATTTTCATGAAAGTTTTCTACGACAAAGACTGCGACCTCTCCATCATCCAGGGCAAGAAAGTCGCCATCATCGGCTACGGTTCGCAAGGCCACGCCCAGGCCTGCAACCTGAAAGATTCCGGTGTGGATGTCACCATCGGTCTGCGTAAAGGTTCGGCCACTGTCGCCAAAGCCGAAGCCCATGGCCTTAAAGTGACCGACGTTGCCACTGCTGTCGCTGCCGCCGACCTGGTCATGATCCTCACCCCGGACGAATTCCAGGGCCAGCTGTACAAGCAAGAGATCGAGCCGAACATCAAGAAAGGTGCCACCCTGGCCTTCTCCCACGGCTTCTCGATCCACTACAACCAGGTCGTTCCGCGTGCCGACCTCGACGTGATCATGATCGCGCCGAAGGCCCCGGGGCACACCGTGCGTTCCGAGTTCGTCAAAGGCGGCGGCATCCCTGACCTGATCGCCATCTACCAGGACGCCTCGGGCAACGCCAAGAACGTCGCCCTGTCCTACGCTTCGGGCGTGGGTGGCGGCCGTACCGGCATCATCGAAACCACCTTCAAGGACGAGACCGAAACCGACCTGTTCGGTGAGCAGGCCGTTCTCTGCGGCGGTACCGTGGAGCTGGTCAAGGCCGGTTTCGAAACCCTGGTCGAAGCGGGCTACGCCCCGGAAATGGCCTACTTCGAGTGCCTGCACGAGCTGAAGCTGATCGTCGACCTCATGTACGAAGGCGGTATCGCCAACATGAACTACTCGATCTCCAACAACGCCGAATACGGTGAGTACGTCACCGGCCCTGAAGTCATCAACGAAGAATCCCGCAAGGCCATGCGCAATGCCCTCAAGCGTATCCAGGACGGCGAGTACGCGAAGATGTTCATCTCTGAAGGCGCCACCAACTACCCGTCGATGACTGCCAAGCGCCGTAACAACGCCGCCCACGGCATCGAAATCATCGGCGAGCAGCTGCGCTCGATGATGCCGTGGATCTCGGCCAACAAGATCGTCGACAAGACCAAGAACTAAAGTCCTGCTTCGATAAATGAAAAACGCGGCTTCGGCCGCGTTTTTTCGTTTGCGCGGCCAGCTTCTGGTATAAAGCGACCAGTGGCTCGCCATCAGAACCCGTTTCGCGAGCCCGTGTCGAACATATTCCACCCTGTTGCAAGGTACTTTTCATGAGCGAACGTCCCGAAGAGCCGAACAAGCCCTCCGACGCCGAAAGCCTGCTACCTGTCGATGAGCATGTCGAAGAAGGCCACGATGCCGAAGGGCGCAAGGTCCGCCACCGCGGCATCTACCTGCTGCCCAACCTGTTCACCACCGCGAACCTGTTCGCCGGCTTTTATTCCATTATCAGCTCGATGAGCGCGCAGAGCGCCGGCGACCCGCGTGAGGCGAGCAAGTATTTCGCCTTCGCCGCAATCGCAATCTTCGTCGCCATGGTGCTCGACAGCCTTGATGGCCGCGTGGCGCGCATGACCAACACCCAGAGTGCCTTCGGTGCAGAGTACGACTCGCTGTCGGATATGGTCGCCTTCGGTGTGGCACCGGCGTTGCTCGCCTTTGGCTGGGCGCTGGGCGACATGGGCAAGGTTGGCTGGATGGTCGCCTTCATCTATGTGGCGGGCGCGGCACTGCGCCTGGCGCGCTTCAATACCCAGGTCGGCACCGCCGACAAGCGCTATTTCATCGGTTTGGCCAGCCCGGCCGCTGCCGGTGTGGTGGCCGGCACCGTGTGGGCGTTCAGCGACTACGGTATACAGGGCTCCAAGCTGTCGTTCCTGGTGGCGCTGCTGGTGGCGGCCGCGGGCATGCTGATGGTCAGCAACATCAAGTACAACAGCTTCAAGGAACTGGATCTCAAGGGGCGCGTGCCGTTCGTTGCGATCCTGGCCGTGGTGCTGGTGTTCGCCGTAGTGTTCAGCGACCCGCCCCGCATCCTGCTGCTGATATTCCTCGGTTACGCGATTTCCGGCCCAGTGCAGTACCTGCTGCGCGGCCGTCGTCGCAAAGTCTGAATGATTTAATCATGGGATAACCTGCCGGCTCCATAGTCTTATGGGTACATTAGTTGCCAGTACTGTGGAGCCGCCATGCTCATCAAACTATCCCGCTCTTCTGACTGCAAGCCGTCAGAGATCACCCCCCAAGACATCTACTTCTCTCGTCGTGCCCTGCTCGGTGGTGCTGCAGCCGGCCTGGCCTTGGGTGCAATCCCACGCCTGGGTGCTGCAGCCGAGCCGTCGCGCTATGCCGACGCGGTCCCGGGAACCCCTCCCGCGTGGTTCAACGACAAGCTCGCCGCCACGCGCTGGCAGGCGATGACCGTGCAGGGCGAGGCGATCACGCCGTTCAGGGATGCTACCCACTACAACAACTTCTACGAGTTCGGCCCCGACAAGGGCGATCCGGCGGCCAATGCCGGGTCGTTGAAAACCGAGCCCTGGAGCCTGGTGGTCGATGGTGAGGTGGCAAAGCCCGGCCGTTATGCGCTGGAAGACTTCGTCAAGCCTTACCAGCTCGAGGAGCGCATCTATCGCCTGCGTTGTGTCGAGGCCTGGTCGATGGTCATCCCTTGGCTGGGCTTTCCATTATCCGAGGTGCTCAAGCAAGTCGAGCCCACTTCGAAAGCACGCTATATCCGGTTCGAAACCCTGCAGGACCCAACGAGCATGTCTGGGCAGCGATCGAGCTTCGCCTTGATCGATTGGCCTTATGTGGAAGGCTTGCGCCTGGACGAAGCGATGAATCCACTGGCGATCCTGGCGGTGGGCATGTATGGACGGGAGCTGGCCAACCAGAACGGTGCACCGTTGCGCCTGGTCGTGCCGTGGAAGTACGGTTTCAAGAGTATCAAGTCGATCGTGCGCATCAGCCTGGTGGCGGAGCAGCCGCGTACCACCTGGCAGAGTCTGGCGCCGGGCGAATATGGCTTCTATGCCAACGTCAACCCGACCGTCGACCATCCGCGCTGGACCCAGGCGCGGGAGCGTCGGCTGCCCAGTGGTCTGTTCAGTCCCAATGTGCGCGACACACTGATGTTCAATGGCTACGCCGATGAAGTGGCTTCGCTGTATACCGGGCTCGATTTGCGGAAGAACTACTGATGCGCTATCCCTGGTTTCGCCTGGCGATCTTCGTGGTCGGGTGTGTGTTTCCGTTGTGGTGGTTCTATGAGGCTGCCACGGGGCTGCTTGGGCCTGATCCTGGGAAGATCATGATGGACCGGCTTGGTTTGGGGGCGTTGGTGTTTCTGCTGATCACCCTGAGCATGACGCCGTTGCAACGGCTTACCGGGTGGTCGGGGTGGATCGTGGTACGTCGGCAGCTGGGGCTGTGGTGCTTTGCTTATATAGTGCTGCACCTGACTGCTTATATGGTGTTCATCCTGGGGCTGGACTGGGGGCAGTTCGGCGTGGAGTTGCGCAAGCGGCCCTACATCATTGTGGGGACGCTCGGTTTTCTTGGGTTGTTGGCGCTGGCGGTCACGTCCAATCGCTATAGCCAGCGGCGGTTAGGGGGGCGGTGGAAGAAGCTGCATCGGCTTGTTTATGTGATTCTCGGGTTGGGGCTGCTGCATTTCTTGTGGATCGTGCGTTCGGATCTGAAGGAGTGGGCGATCTATGCGGGGATTGGTGGGGTGTTGTTGGTGTTGAGGAT